>DAINQE010000001.1:0-7004 GCA_036743055.1 Candidatus Sabulitectum sp.
CATCACCCGCTGATCGATGCTTTCTGAAGGAACGGGGGGCGCTTCGGCGCCCCCTTTTCAGTACCTGTAGGTGTAGTGGAGTTCCAGGGAAGGGTCGTGACTCCCTGTCAGGGTACTCTTTGTGCTTCCCTCCAGGAAGAAGTCCCTGTTGAAGAAGTACTGAGCGCTGATGGTCCCGGCATCCGAGGAGAACACATCGCTTGAATAGCTTACGAAGAGGTCCGGAAGAACGTACTTTCCGGCATTCACCACCAGGGAGGTGGTGTCTGATGAGAAGTCCGGGGTGAACTGAAGGGCGTCAAGGCCCACATCGTCCCTGATGCTCCTGGCCAGCCACTGACCCAGGTAGTTGCCCGCCACACTTCCCAGAGCGGTGCTGTCGAACTGCTGGAGTTCGCCGTAGGTCATCCCGGCTGTCAGGAGGGTTACCATGTCCTGTTCACTTATCGTTCCGGCGGGTCCTGTTCCGAAGAGGGCGATCTCCGGGTTCTCAGGATCTCCTGTGACCGAAACGGTGATGATGTATTCCGCTCCGCTGACCGAGCTTCTTATCCTGGTCTCAGCTTCGATGTCCAGTTCGATCTCAAGGGGCAGCGACTGGAGGATACGCACCTCTCCCTGGGTTATACGGAACTCCCTTGCAAGCAGGTACACGCCTCCCCTGACCGCCCGCACATCTCCGCCCACGGTGAGCATCCCCCGTACCGTGCTCAGGTCGACCTGAGTAGAAAGCTCCACGTTTGCATAACTGTTCCTGAACCAGATTCCCCGTTCTCCGGAGACCCTTATGCTCAGGTCCAGGGGTAGCTCCGCAGGGGCGGTGGAGGACCCTCCGCCGGATCCTTCGATGGCTCCGCCGCCGCCCATTGAAATTGTGGCCGCGTCGATATTTATCTTTCCTGTGAGCTTCGGTTTTTCCGCCATGTCCCTGCTCTGGGAAAGCAGTGCCCCTGAGAGCTTCAGCCAGCCGACCCCCGCCACGAGGGTTTCCCAGCCGTTGAGATCGGCATTGAACCTGTAGCCCCTGAGTTCCATGGGGACCGATCCCCTGGCAAAGGACAGGTCCTCCCGCACATTGAGCAGCAGGGAACCCTCCAGGGTCGTTTCTCCGTTCTCCACGGAACTGAAGGTCAGGCTGCCGTTGTAGGCGCCTTCTTCCCTGGAGTCGGGGTAGGTCATGTAAAGGGAGAGCCCCGGGAACTCGATTCCCGGGTTGGTGAGATACAGTCTGTCGAAGTGTGACGCGATCCCGGCGGAGAAATCCTCGGAATCCCGCTGGTACTCTATCCGAGCGCTGACGCTTGCTCCGTACGTCTTCAGGGGAATGGGAAGAAGGTAGAAAAGCTCGTCCCCAACACCTGTGAGTTCTGCTTCCAGCCACATCAGGTCAGGCAGCACCAGGTCTATGTTGTCGCTCCTGTCCCATATCCCGTCGAAACCCATCCTTGCCCCGGAGCGGATACCGTCGGTCCACGACCATATTCCGTCGATCAGAAGGGAGTCTCCGCTGGTGATGAGGCTTACAGTGAGGCTGTCGGAGCTGTCCCACTGGTCATATGTGGGATGATCGACCCTTATGTTCAGGCTGGACTGCAGGTCTCCCATCAGGCCTGCAAGATCAGCGTCTGCCTCAAGGACTCCGGAAAAGGGCACCGAGAATCCCAACATGGTGGCGAACGAGGCTATGTCAACGTTCTGCAGCCTCGCCGAAACATCCATGGAATCCGCGGTGAACCTTCCCTCGGCGGTTATCTCGCCGCTGGGCAAATCGAGCCACAGTGTGTCGATAAGGACCCCTGAAGAGTCCGATGTGAGTTCCAGGTCACCGGATGAGATCAGGCGAAGCTTTCCTCCCCGTGTCAGAGCGATCCCTCCCAGGGAAAAGTCCATTGATGAGGGTCCGTAGGAAAAAATACCGGACAGCTCAAGGGCAAGGTCACCGGGCGCAACGACTATCAGAGAATCAAGGCTGACGCTTCCTGGAACGGCGTCGAAATCGGCCCTCGCTGAGTACCTGTTCTCCCCGAGAAGGATGGAGATGACCCCCAGGGTCCCCCTTCCGCTGATCCCACCGTTCTGTTCCACTCCGCCATTGAAGGAAAGCGTATCCGCCAGAATGGATCCGTAGTAGGCTTCAGCCACCAAAAGGGAGCATTCTGCCTGGAATCCGTCATTCCTCCTGGCGAAATCCCCGACTATCTCCAGCCCGGAACCCCCTGCGCTGTCTGCCCAGCATGAGTCGATACCAAGCCTTCCGGAAACGGTGTAGAGCCCCGGAGTCCCGGGATTCATACCGCCAAAGTCGACACTTGCGGCAAGGCCCTGAAAACCCGCCTCGGAGCTTCCGGACAGGGCCAGCTCCCCTATATCCAGGTCACCGGCCGACCTGAGTCCTCTATCCCCCAGTGAAAAGCCGCCGCTGAACTTCACTTCGGAAGCGGTAAGGCTGTCCAGCCGGTAGCTTGCCAGCTCAAGAACTCCGGAAACGGTGAATGAGGACATGCTGCCGCTTCCGGTGATGTCCGCCGCGAGTCCCCTGGCGCCGTCAAGGGGCGATGCCCTGCCCGGTGTGAATATGCCGCAGTCTGCTATGAAACCGCTCAGATCAGCGCTCCAGGCAACAGGCGAATAGTTCCTCCCCAGGGAGAGCGAGAAGTCCGAGGATATGTTCCCACCATCGGTTGAGAGGTCTAGTGCTCCCTGTATCCCCGCGGTGTTCCCGGAGCATGAAAGACTGAGGAAAGGAACTGAGTACTCCAGGACCCTGGTGTTGGAGAAAACTCCGTTCATCTCCATCCATGCGAGACTTCCACCTTCACCCGAAGCGCTCAGGTTAACCGAACCTGTAATGTCAGATCCTGGAAGCTCAGGGAAGTACGAAGAAACATCGGTTCCCTCAAGTTCGACAAGGACGGTACCGTTCCATGACAGATCCGCGAAGGCCAGGTCTCCGGATATTCCCGCTGAGACGCTTCCTGTCCTTGCTGCAAAGCCCGCCACCGCACAGCGCTCCCTGTCGGCCCATATCGAGTCTACGGAGAATCCCACCATCAGCCCGTCATAGTTTGCACAACCCTCGGGGATCGAAAGCGTGACCAGAGGGCTGGGTATCGAGCCGGTGATGCCACCGGAACAATTGAGCGAGGCGAAGGGCAGATCGGCGGCAAAGGCCGTGGAAAGCACACCGGAGAAGGAAAAGTCGACAGTGCTGTCGCTGTGGAGCACACCGGCCACATCAAGTGATCCCGGGGGGCTTGTTACAGTGAAATCCTCAAGTGCGGCCATCGTGGAATCGACCCTGAGAATGCCCGAACCCTCAACTGCGCCCAGGCCGGGGAGAAGGGAACCTGCTTCCTCAACGCTTATGGTAACGGACTCAATGTCGGGAATGCTTCCCCGGAGATGCATCGAGTCGACCAGAACGAGTCCGGTCAGGTCCTCAATCCTGCCGTAATCAAGAGTAATGCTTCCGGTCCTTGTTACAATTCCCGCCATGGTGCCTGTGAATATGGGTGAGAGTGAAGAATCGGGGGGCTCGGTTGATGGTTCAGGGGTTATTATCACAAGGCTGTCCACCGAGATGGACTCAACAGAACTTCTGAAAAGGAAGTCCGGGACGGAACCATGAACACTGGCGCCGTATACGCCCACCATCAGGCCTCTGTCGTTGGTGACAACAACTGAATCCACCGAGGTGAAGGAGAAAAGGTCCGACCTTCCTCCGTATACGGAAACCTGGGAATCAGCATCCCTGGTGATGTGTCTGACGATGTTCAGGATAGTGCCCTTCAGCGCTCCCGTAAGCAGAAGGATCCATAGGAGGAGGAATGCGGTTGAAATCCCTCCCAGGAGAAGGGCACATCCCTTAACGGGCTTTCTAGAAGGCCTGCCCGATGGCAAAATACACCTTTCCCCTCTTCAGCGAGTTCGACCATGTGGGAGCGAAGCCGTAATCGAGCCTGACGGGTCCGATTGGCGTGTCGTACCTGATCCCGATACCCGCTCCGAAACCGGCTGTGCCCGAGGATATCTGCTGAAGCTCCGTCCAGATGCCGCCTCCGTCGGCAAAGAGAACCGCGCCAAGACCGCCCCATACCCTGAGGCGAGCCTCGATGTTTCCCAGGGCCATTACATTCCCTCCCAGGGGATTGCCTTCGTCGTCCTCAGGCCCCAGCGTCTGGAAATCGTATCCCCTTACAGTGGTTCCTCCACCGAGGTAAAGCCTGTCGTTGGGGGGTATGGCGGTGTTCCCCGAATAGCCCAGGGCAACGCTTCCCGCGGCCCTTCCGGCGAGAACGAGCCTGCGGTTCACCGGGAAGAAGAGCCTGTACTCCCCGTCCACGGTGTAGAAGTCTATGCTGCCACCGGCCAGTTCACCGGAGACGCTTCCCGCGATCTTGAACCATGAACCGCCGGCGGGGTTCAGCAGGGGAGTTCTGGTGTCCCTGGTGAAGCCGCTGCTTATCCTCGCCGAGGTGACCCAGTCCTGTACTATTTCCGATGAGTCCGCCTGGGTGGAACGGAACCTGAGCCGCTCGATCCTGTAACCGCAGTTGTAACGCCAGACATCGGCGAATTGTCTGCTGAATCCGATCTCACCGCCGTAGCTTCGTTCCTGCTGATAGTCCCGCTGCAGGTAATAGTAGTCCAGCTTGAGCTGGGAATGCCATCTGGTGGAGAGGAACCAGGGCTCCTCATACACGGCCTGGGGTTCGAACTCGTTGCCTGAGTTGTCTCCTGATATGTACCTGGTGTACATGCCGCCGATCTGAAGTTTCTGGTTGTTGCCCATTATGTTGGGCTGTGTCCAGAACACGGAGCCGAAAACCGCTTCCGGGGAGATGTAGCCGCTTGCCAGATCAACCACCACATAGTCCTGTTCCGTCACCGATACAACGGCCTGTATGGTGTCCCTGCCCTCCTCCAGCCCGGGATAGTCTATCTGCACTCCGCTGAAAAGACCCAGTCCGTAAAGGGAAGTCAGGCCCTCCCGCATCTTGTCCAGGTTCATGGGTTCACCCACCGTGAGGTCGAACTCCCTGATCACCACTTCGTCCCGAACCTTCTGGTTACCCTGGACGGTGATGCCTCCAAAATAGCACAGGTCTCCCCTCTGTATGGAAATGGCAATCCCTCGGTCGTGATCGGAAGTGTCCGGGGGAAAGTCCGCAAGCGCCACAGTGGCCGTCGCTCGGAGATAGCCCCTGGCAGAGTACCTCCCCAGAACGGCCCTTCTGAAATAAGCGGTATCGGCGGGACTCACAGGTTCCCCCTGATCCACCGGGAAGAGGTTCTCTATCTCTTCCCGGGAGAACAGGCTGTCCCCCTGGATGGAAATGGCACCCCTGGTGGTCCTGGACCCCGCTTCAACCCCGATCACCACTTCGTATGTCTCGGAACCCCACCTGGGCCATACCACTTCGACGGCACCGTCAAGGAAACCGATGGATTTCAGGTTGGCCCTGACTGCCTCCCTTACCTGAAGGGAAGTGACCATGAATATGGAAACCCCTTCGTGAAGACCGCTTCCCCTGAGAAGAGCGCTCTCCGAGGCTGGAAGATTGCCCGTGAAGGTGATACGGTCTATAGTAGGTTCCGACAGCGCCAGAGCTGTACCCGCCTGCAGAAAGACTGCCGCGGTGGCCAGTAAAAGCAGAGTAGGTCTATGCATAGTCACAGGAAACCTAACACACAAAACAGCGGGAAGCCCATAGTCCCGGGGGCGCCCGTGGTGCTTCTTGTGGGGGGTACCGACCCCAGCGGGGGGGCGGGTCTCGCCGCCGACCTGAAGAGCGCCGCGGCTCTGGGAACCCATGGCTGCATCGCAGTCACCGCGATAACCGTTCAGAACAGCGGAGGGGTAACGGGCTGGACCCCAGTGGACCCGGCTGAGATCGCCGCCCAGATGATGGCGACCTGTGACGACGGACTGCCTTCCGCGGTGAAGACGGGAATGCTGGGAAGCAGGGATGCCGTGCAAGCGGTTGCCCGGGTGCTGGAAGACAGGCTCTCAGGGATCCCGGTGGTTGTGGATCCGGTGATGGTGGCCGGTTCAGGCGACGGTCTGGCGGAGGAAAGCCTCGAGGACTCCATCAGGGAACTGCTGATACCCTCCGCGAAACTGGTGACCCCCAACCTGGATGAAGCCGAGGCCCTCACCGGAATGGAGGTCCGCGACCGGAAACAGATGGAGAAGGCGGCCACCGCCATTCTTGACCTTGGAGCCCAGGGGGTCCTCCTGAAGGGAGGTCACCTCCACGGCCGACCCTGGGACATACTTGTGACCGAGGGGGGCCGGAGGTGGTTCCCGGGAGAAAGGATCATCCCCGGTAAGGTCCACGGAACCGGGTGTACCCTTGCCTCATCCTGCGCCTCCCTCCTGGCCTGGGGCTACTCCATCGAGGATTCGGTGGTGCTGGCGCTGCAGTATCTCCGCGGGGCCATCGCCTCCAGTTTCTCCAGAAAACTGGGCATCCTTCCCGGACACTTTCCGTTCAGGGGACCTGAACCCCCGGCGAAGAACGGCACCAGCTTCTACAGGACACCCAGGTTCTGCCCATCCTGCGGGGGAACCCTGGCGGCATCGATACCCCATCCCTCCTGTTCCAGATGCGGCCTGGTATTCTACCGGAATCCTCTGCCCGCGGTGATCCTGGTGCTGCGGAAAGGGAAGAACCTCCTTGTCGCCAGAAGGGCACTTCCTCCGGCGGTGGGGGAACATTGCCTTCCTGGAGGCTTCATCGATCTCGGCGAATCCCCGGAGGAAGCAGCCGCCAGGGAGCTGCTGGAGGAAACGGGGCTGAAGGCCGAAAGCATACGGCTCCTGGGAGCGGAAAGGGACGCAACCGACTACGGAAGCGTTGTCCTTTACATATACGAGGTGGAATCATGGGAAGGGGAACCGCATCCATCCGACGATGTTTCTGAACTTGAGTGGATGAATGTGGAGGACATCCCTCCCCTGGCCTTCAGGGCCCATGACAGGGTTGTGGCACAGATCAGAA
>DAINQE010000001.1:7104-54392 GCA_036743055.1 Candidatus Sabulitectum sp.
GACATCCCTCCCCTGGCCTTCAGGGCCCATGACAGGGTTGTGGCACAGATCAGAAAGGGAGTAATGTGATGGCACTGGTAAAATGCGCCAGATGCAAGGGAACCGGGATAGACGGCCCGGGGGATTCGCCCTGCGACATCTGCGGTGGCGACGGCAGGGTGGAGGTTCCCGATCCCGCCACACCATGTGTAAGGTGCGGCGGGAAAGGGCTTATCTACAATGATATCCTGGAAGAGTACGGCACCTGCGGAGGGTGCGGGGGTACCGGCTGGTCAAGGTAGGGAGCTACTTCGCCAGTTCGTCCAGGGTCTTCTTAAGCGCGTCGGAGTCATGGGTGCCGTACACCCTTACATCCCGGTTCCTCTTGAGGAGCCCCTGGAGCACCTGACCGGGACCGACCTCCACGAAGGTATCGAACCCGTTCTCGATCATCAGACTCATGGAATCGGCCCAGAGGACCGGAGAAGTGACCTGCCTTATCAGAAGCTTCCTGCTCTCCTCGACGCCTGTTATGTAGCTGGCGGTGACATTTGCCACCACCGGTATCCCAGGGTCGAAAAAGGCCGCTTCCCTCACCGGGCGTTCCAGTCCCCTTGCGGCATCCTCCATCAGCGGGCTGTGCCAGGCGCCTGAGACCTGAAGGGGGACCACCCTCTTCGCTCCGGCCTTGCTGCAGAGTTCCGCGGCATATTCAAGGGGAACCCTGGCTCCACTGATTACCACCTGGCCAGGAGAATTCATGTTGGCAACCCCCACGGGACCCTTTGCCTTGGCCTTGTTCACCAGTTCAGTGACCTTCTCCAGGTCCATTCCCAGGACCGCCTGCATTCCACCGGGGTACATGTCCGCGCACTTCTGCATCAGTTCGCCCCTTATCCTGGTGAGCCTTACGGCTGTTTCAGGCATGAGTATCCCCGACGCCACCAGGGCTGAGTACTCGCCGAGACTGTGGCCGGCGGTTCCCTCCGGATTGATGCCCGCCACCTGAAGTATCCTCATGGTGGCGATGCTCACCATGGTGATCGCAGGCTGGGCATAGTTTGTCCTGGTGAGCTTCTCCGCGGGGCCTTCGGCTATGGTCTTCATCAGGTCGTAGATGCCGCTGAACTCGTAGTGTCTGTCGAGGAACTCCGAAGCTTCGGAATAATCCATGAGATGCTGGTGCATCCCCACGGCCTGTGATGCCTGTCCTGGGAACAGAAAGGCAATTCGTCCCATTAATTTTCCTCCTGTGAATCTGAATCGGCTCTGTTTATTTCAATTACCAGGTCAATGTTCCGTCTCCAGCCGGGATCCGCCTGCCAGGCCGCATCCGCCAGTTCCAGGGATTCCCGGTAACGGCCCTCATTATACAAGAGTTCCGCTCCGGTGGATAGAGCGGCGGAGTACCAGCGTCTTTCGAGGGCGGTTCCCAGCCCGTTGCTCCTGAGTATCTCCGCTGCCTGGGGAAGCCGCATGCTCCAGTAGAGTATCTGCGCCTGATGGAGGGAACTCGCTTCCCCATGCTGATCCAGGGAAAGAAGGAGCGACATGTTCTCTCCTATGGTCAGCTGTGGATCCCCGGTGGACTTCCTTATAAGGAACTGACAGTAGGCAAGGTCGTCGGTGTTGGATCTGACGGGTGAATCCACCACCTGACTGAGCTCTTCTTCGCTGAGAAGGGGATGGAGCCATTTCTGATCCTCAAGCCTGTATCCTGTTCCCTGAAGCTGCATGGCCGCCGATGAGTCCCTGAAGATCGCTTCCAGGTCAAGGTGAAGGGGGGCCGGGGATCCCACGAGGATAGCGTGCCTTCCCCCGGCTGCATGCACCGCGGCATGGGGGAAACCCCTGCTCCATGTTGCAAGTATCCTATGAAACTCCTCCACGGGCAGACGGTGCAGCGGAACCCATTGGGCAGCCACTCCGCTCGGTGTGAGTCTGGACAATACGATGGAATAGAACTCCTCCGTGTAGAGCAGCCAGCTCTCACTGGAACCCGGGTGGGTGGCATCGCAGATGATAAGATCGAACTCCCTGTCCGTTCCCAGAAGGTAGTTCCTGCCGTCATCACCCACCAGACCGAATCTGGGGTCAAGGTCGGGCCTGCGGTTCTGTTCCTGGAACCAGACCGCCGCATCGGCCACTTCAGGGCATATCTCGGCGCACACCAGGGTGTCCACCGGATGGGTCAGTATCGCTCCGCTGGTTATTCCGCCCCCCATCGCCACTGCCATGGCACTGCGTGCCTCGGGGTTGTACCCCCAGGGGAGATGTCCCAGAAGGTAGAATGCCTCCAGGGATGCCTGGTCCACCGGCACCTCTTCCACGCCGTTGATCCTCAGGCTCCTGTGCCTGTCCCATTCCCTGCCGAACACCGAAACCGTGGCGGTCCTGCCCTCCTGAAAGAAAAGGGTCTCCATGGTATCAGGAGGAAGGGAACCGGGCTTTGCCGCGGTGAGAACGAGAACCGCTGAGACCGCAGCCCCAACAGGAGCCGCGAATGCAATGGAAAGCTTTTCTGCGCGTAGGAAAGCCCACAGACCCAGAGCCGCGTTCAGGCAGGCAAGGACCAGGACGGAGGGTGTAACTCCCAGGAACCTGAAGAGAACCTGGGAAGCAAGGATCGGACCCGCCGCCGCTCCAAGGCAGTTGGCGAGGCTCAGCATGCCCACGTCCTGTCCCAGCCGGTCCTCCCTGGCGGCGGCTTTCACCATAAGGGGGAAGGTGGCCCCCATAAGCATCGTGGAGGGCATCATGTAGAAGAACGCAGCCAGTATGTCTCCCGTCATTCCCCCCGCCCATCCGGGGAACGGGGAAAGGGCGCTGGAAAGGGATGCAAAACTTCTCAAAAGGGTCAGTGGAAGCACACTGGCAATGCCCAGGGCAACCTCCGCAAGTCCGAATGCAGCCAGAGGGCTCCCCGTGGAGGCCGCGACGCGCCTGCCGGCAATACTACCTGCGCCGATACCCAGCAGTACCATTATCCCCATGGTTGCGAAGGCGTAGGTGCTGTTTCCCAGTACGAATGTGAGTTGCCTTGCCCAGACCATCTCCCAGCTCAGTGCCAGTACCCCGCCGGCAAAGTATATCCAGAGAAAGAAACCCCTGGGCCGTTTCCTTTCGCCCCGGGCTGGAAGCCGCACAGGTGCAGCTTCCGGTCTGACCGCGATCAGGGACAACAGTGTAAGGGCCGCGCCAACGGCGAGGGTAAGGGCTACCCCGATGGCCTCAAGGAGTATGAATCCTGAAAGGAAGCCCCCGGCGGCGGAACCCAGTGAGTTCAGACCGTAGAGACCAGCGGTCCTTGACGCACCACCCCTTCCCTCTGCAAGCCTGGCCATTGCCGGGACGATGCCTCCGGCGAAAAAGGTGGCTGGGGCGACCAGCAGAAGGGCAATAAGAAGCCTGGCGGGAATCTCGAACCCTGCGGAATAGAGAAAAGGGTAGACCGAGGCGGCAATGGGGGCTGCGCCCAGGGGCAGGAAAGAGAAAGCCACCATTCCACCCGCGGCGGTCCTTAGAACGGCCACAGGTCTGGATGACCTTTCCGCCAGCCTGCCGAAGAAGCCTCCTCCAAGACCGAGGCCGGTCATGAAGGCGGTGAGTACCACCGCGGTGGCGTCGAGGCTTCCTCCCGTTATCAGAAGGAGCTGACGGTTCCAGGCAACCTGGGCAAGGAGGACCCCGGTTCCGGAAAAAAGGGCGAAAAGGGAGAGGCTCATGTTATCCTTTCCTGGATGCTAGAAGAGAATGCATTTCCCCGATAGCACGGAGTTATCTCCTTTGAGAACGGCGAAGTAGAGCCCGGCAGGGTAGTCGCCCCTGCTCACCTCAGCCTCCATCCTCCTCCCTGTTCCAGCGCCTCGCCAGAGGGTGGCAAGCCTTCTTCCGGCCATATCGTAGAGGGCCAGTTCACCCTCCTCCTGATCGCACAGGGAGAAGTTTATGTACGTGGTTCCCCCGGACCTGGTCGCCGTGCCCAGGAACGTGCCCTGGCACTGGCCAGGGGTATCCATGGTCAGGGTGATAAGGCTGGCGGACAGTGGAGGCATGGATGAGTAGTCCAGCTCCACTGAAGCCGTACCGTCTGGCCGGATCTCAAGGGGGAAGCGGTCGGGGGGATAGCCCTGGCAGTCGGCGAGGGTTATTCCCACGGGCACGTTCTCAATGGTTATTCCCGGCTGGAACGGTGAAGCTGAAGTGGCTGCATTCACCGTGATCACTATTATGGAATCACCGGGTCCGTTGGTAAGGGCGATGAAGTTCAGAAGAGAATCCGAGGGGCTGTGGTTGTAGGCCCGCAGGTCGTCCATAACCGTCCAGGAATCGTCAACCAGTTTCGAGAGGTAGTCAACTGAATTGGGTCCGTGACCGGTGAGTTTCGAAACGGCTTCATTCACCCTTCCCACCATGTCGACGTTATGAATGTCCCTGCTGGGACCCCAGTTCTGCAGCAGGAATGGCGCTCTGGAAATGCCGTCATCCCCTCCGTTCCCGGACATCATCGAAATGTCCATGGCGTAGAAGACCAGCCCCCTGGCTCCCTCCACCACCGGAGCGGTGGCCATGTAGAGCAGCGTATCCGGAGATGGGCAGTATGTGGGCAGGGCGAATCCCCTTCTCCCGTATGCCTGAATCACCCCGAAGAGGACATTGTCCCTCTGGGTGGCCTCCACCCCCAGCTCCATGGCCGTGGCATGGGCGCTGGGATACCACTGGAAGCGGGTGTGGTCCATAACGTCGTCGTAGAGCTCGCAGTTGGGAGCGTAAAAGCCCCCCTCGGTCCCCGCCAGCACGCTCCTTACGGCGTCCCTGGTATGCATGGCCCTTACTCCGCAGAAGATGGTGTCACCCTGACAGTAGTTCACGGGGGAGACGGTTATGGTTCCCCCGGATATCCCTGTTTCCAGGGAAGTTCCCAGAAGGATCTCCCCCGCACCGGTGGTAAAGACCGGTTTGTCGCTGTACCTGTAGTCGTCCCTCAGGAAGTCGAAACCGGTAATGTCCCCTGAAACGCCTTCCACGGAGATCTGCGCATGCTCGCTCAGGGGGCCGCCGTTGTAGGTGGAGAAAACGGCTGACATCTCCCTGTCATCCTCGAAGAGACCTACCAGGTAGTCCCGTCCGGCGAAGAAGGGGGGATAATAACCGTCGTCCCTGGAGGGTACGATCCTGTCAGGGAGTCCATCCCTGCCGAACAGCTGGGGATACTGGGAGATCCCATATGCTGGGAAAAGCTGCCAGTAGTTCCTGCTGAGCTGATTCAGGGTGATGTAGTCACCGTTTTCGCCGTAGATGACGAAACCGTTCCTTGCAACCGGCTGAATTGTCCCGAACTCGTACCATTTCCCCCAGAAGGTGCCCCAGACAGCCCCGATCGCCTGGAAATGCAGCCGTCTGGGCTCACTGAATGCCGGCTGGAGGGATGGCGTCACTTCCAGGCGTGCAGGCACGAAAAGCATCAGGAACAGGTTTCCCGCCGGGTCCTGCAAACAGGAGAGAACCGCAAGCCTTCCCCTGCCGATGATACCGGCCACGTCAGTGACGTCTGACCAGTAGTCGGTCTGCCCCACTGCCATGAACACCGGGGAAAGTTCCTGCGACCCGGGGAAATCGGGCAGGCGACGGATAATGGGGCCCTGGGGAGAGGGGGTCATTACAACCGCTTCGTGAACCGGATCACCGCTCTTCCAGAAGACCGCGCCTGAGTTAACGTATCCGTCCAGTTCATGAACCGCGTATCCCGCCCTGTAGTCGGAAGCCGCGAATCCGTCGGGAAGATAACTCAGGGGCAGGGAGCAGACCGTTTCCAGATGGAGGTCCTCCCCGTCCCAGGCAAGAGCTTCCACCAGAACAGCCGCCGAATCCCCCTGGGGGAAAACCCTTACCAGTTCGTCCCTGCAGTTCATTGCCTCGATGTGCAGCGGATCGTCCTGAACCATGTCGGTGGCGAAGGTGAACAGTGCTTCCGGAAGGTCACTGTGGAGAAGGTCCGTTCTGCGGAAGTTGTTCTTCGCCGGGTACATGCCCATCCCGAACATGTCCGTGTACCTTGCGATCCTGTTCAGCACGCAGGTGGTGTCGGAATAGTATTCCATGCTTCCCGATGGACCTGATGTGCCGAATTTTGAGTGATAGGAGAGAACCGAGAGCCCAAGCTCCCCCCTGCAGGCCTCCGTCCATGTCTCTATGTAGTCCATCCAGGCCTGTTCCTGGCCGGGATTCTCCAGATACTTCACATCGGGTTCGTCGAAGGCGAACATTCCAGTCACATCCCCTGGATAATCCCCGGCGGTCATTGGCAGGTAGAGCTTCAGGTAATCCATGACCGCATGGTTGGCGCTGTCGCAGTCCAGGGCGGTGCCGATGCCCCCTGGCATGATGTGGAGTCCGGCTTCCCTTATGTATCCCGCCAGGGGAAAGAACTTGTCACCGTATGTCCCCGGCATCTCAGGGAACCATCGGTCACCGAGTTCGGATCTTACTATGAAGGTGTTGACACCGCTCTGGGCCGCCTCGTCGATCATGGCGAACACCGGGTTGAGGTGACCGTGGCCGTAAAGCCTGTGCCATTCGGAAAGAAGGGTGTTCGCCGTTCTCAGGTCCCATATCACAGGAAAATAGACGCGCTCCTGGGTTGAGCCCCAGGGCACATAGCCGTAGTCGTGGCCGTGAACGGAGTACCGGTTCGCACCGGAAGCCAGGCCGCACAGAACTATGATCAGACCTGCGGCTGTCCTTCTCAAGCAGTCACTCTCCGAGTCTCGGCGGGTTACCCAGGAGCACCATCAGGGAAGCCTCGGTCTTAAGCGCTGCTACCCTGGCGCCTGCAAGGTTAGCCTCTGCGGAGGCCAGGTCCGACTGGGCGTCGAGAAGGTCAAGAAGGGAAATGGCCCCCATATCGTAGGACATCGATGAAAGCCGGTACTGCTCCTGTGCCCTCTCCAGGGCAAGCATGGAGTCACGATAGTACCTCACATCCAGTTCCAGGGTAGTCCTCAGCGTCCGCTCGGTGGATGCAAGCTGGTCCTCCAGGGACTCCAGCGAAGCCTGGGAGGATATCTCGGCGGCCCTGGAGGACTTGATCTGGGACTCCCTGAGAAATCCGTCGAAAACGGTCCAGGAAAGGGAAAGTCCCACATTGTAACCGTGGCTGTCGAACATCCGGTCGATGTCGTCCAGGGTGTCGTCATTCCAGTTCCAGCCGGCGGATGCCCTTAATGTGGGCCAGTATGACCTCCCGGCTGCGTCTGCCCTTATGCCCGAAGCCTCCTGTCTGAACCGGGCAGCCCTCAGGGACTGGTTCTGTGAATGATCTCCGGGGATCAGCGCCACGGACTCCATGGGCAGCGGTTCCAGCACCGCGTTGGTGTCAACCAGCATAACAGGTCCCGACAGGTCCGCCCCTGCGGCTATGTACAGGTTTCCGTATGCGGTCTGAAGGGCCTGTTCCCTCCTTCCAGCGAGGAGCCTGTCCTCACTCTCCTGCACCTGCACCTGAAGAAGCTCCAGTGTTGTGACCGCCCCCATGTCGTAAAGGGCCTGGGTTCGGGCCAGCTGCCCCCGGGTCCTTTCCAGGGAGTTCTCTGCGGCCTGCCTGAGCTTGATGGCCTCTATTACATCGTAATAGGCGTAGACCACATCCAGAGTAACCTGAAGGACGGCACCCTCGTGGTCCGCCTCGGCGGCGGCGAACTCAAGCCTGGAAGCGTTCCTGTAAAGCCAGTTCTGCCCGCCGCTGCGGAGTATCTCCTGGGAGAGGGAAAGACCGGCGGACCAGGAATCGGTCTCGCTTCGCACGCTTCCCTCGTCCGGGAGAGGGGAGTTGGACCAGGCCCTGGTTACCCCCGCCGATGCAGTAAGGCTCGGATACAGGAAAGCCTGATCGCCTGTCAGGGAAGCCCTGGCCGATATCACCGAAGCCTCCGATGACCTTATCTCCGGGGAACTCGAAAGGGCTGCAGAGACCCACTCCGAAAGATCCATGGACCTTGGCGTATCGCTTATGGCCCCCATATCGGTGAACAGACAAACCAGAAAGAAACCGAATATCATGATGCTCCCTCCACTCCGGGTTCCGCTATGAAAACGGGCAGTGTGACAAGCAGGATTCCAAAAAGATAAACCGCCCAGGCCATCCTCTGGCCGGTTGAGCGGTCAGTATTCCATACCACCGACAGGCCCCTGCCCCAGAGATACACCGTGGTCAGGGACGCAAGATCCAGCCTGGCGGAAAAGAGGAACAGAAAGACCCCCAGCCTGGTGGCGGAAACGCCTCCCAGAAGCTCCGCCGGGCTCCAGGTAAATCCAGGAGGAAGTGAGATCATGTAGGATATGGATGTAAGCACACCCACCAGGATCATAAAGGCGCCCATGGAGAGGAAGCAGCTGGAAACCGCCGGCCAGAGAGGCTTTCTTTCACCCAGCGCGTAGGCCAGGGCGTATGCCGCAAGTCCGCCTGCCCCAGCGAGGATTCCCCTTTCCAGAAGGATCAGGAACGGGATCTGGCCATCCCCGGGTCCCATACCTCCCAGGAAAAGGAAAGGGAGAAACCCTATTGCTGTTATCAACAGGGCGGCTCCACCTATCGCGGCGCTCTGGCTTCCTGTGACCAGGGTGCGGTACGCGCCCTCCGGCCGGAGGAACTGAACCAGCGCCGCCGCTGTGTCGGGCAAACTCATTTTCTGCTCTCCATTGCTTTTCGGTAAACGCGTTCGTACTCTTCCACGCTGTTCTTCCATGAGAAGTCCCCGGTCATGCACCTTCTTCTGTACCAGGACCATTTCCTGGAGTTCCCCCAGGTCCCGGCCATCAGTGAGAGGGCCCTGCGGAAACCGTCCGCTTCCCCGGCAAAGCTGAATCCCTGACCGGAAGACACCGTATCAGCCAGACCTCCAACCGCCCTTACAAGGGGGACCGAGCCGTACCGCATGGCCATCATCTGACCGAGACCGCAGGGCTCGAACCTCGAAGGCATCAGAAAACCGTCGGAACCGGCAAAGATCCTTCTTGCCATGGGATCGTCGAAGGCGATTCGTACGAAGACCGACCCCGGGTTCTCCCCCGCGGCTTCCATAAGGGCTGTCTCAGCCCAGGGTTCTCCGGTTCCCAGCACCACGAGGCGTATCCCCAGGTCCCGCATATGACCCAGGGAATCCAGTATCATATCTATTCCCTTCTGGGTGGTGAGGCGGCTCACCATTCCCAGGATCATCCCGCCGTGGGGACTGAAACCTGCCTCCCTCTCCAGATGCTGTCTGCAGACCTTCCTGCCGCTCATGTTCCCGGAACTGAAGCGGGCCGGGATCTTCCTGTCCGTGGCAGGATCCCAGAGTTTTGTGTCTATGCCGTTGATTATTCCCGTGAGTTTGCCGGAACTCTCTGAAAGAAGCCCTTCGAGACCGCAGCCGAACTCCGGTGTAAGGATCTCCCGGGCATAACCCGGGCTCACCGTCGTTACGGCGTCGGAATAGACGATCCCCCCCTTAAGGCAGTTCCAGTCCCCCCAGAACTCCAGTGCGTCCATTGTGTAAAGGGTATCGGGAAGGCCCGCGGCATCCCAGGATTCCCGGCCGAACCTCCCCTGGAAGTGGAGGTTGTGGATGGTCAGTACTGTGGGGATGTCGCCTTCCCGAAGGTAAACAGGGGTCAGGGCCGTCTGCCAGTCGTGGCAGTGAACGATGTCCGGGGAGTGAATGGGTGAAGCGGCAACCGCGGCTAATGCCCTGGAGAAGAAGGCGAAGCGGAGGGGATTGTCTGGCCAGGACTCTCCGGAACCGGCTCCGTAGATGCCCTTCCGCATGAAGAACTCGTCCTTGGCCACAAGAATCGTTCTCAGCCCGTTAACCGTGGTGGAGCCCACCCCGAACTCCTCGCCGAGGAACGTGAACATGGAACCGTGCCACTGTATGTTACGGCACTTGTCCGCCACATCCTGATAAAAGGGGATCACCACGGCGGCGCAGGCCTTCCCGTATTTTTCCTGCGCTGCGGGAAGGGCGGAAGCCACCGATGCAAGCCCCCCTGTGCTCGCCAGGGGGTAAAGCTCCGAAGAACCGTGCAGAACCCTCATTTCCCCTCTCCCTTCACCTTCACCAGAAGCACTGCCCCTCCGATAACCACAGCAGCGGCAAGCAGACCCCAAAGCCAGGACGAGAACTCAGCCATGAATGCCTCGGCACTCTCTATCCCCGCTCCTGCGATACTGCCCGCGGCCGCCATAACGCCGTACCAGAGGGCTGCGCTTGCCCCTGCATAGCCAAGGACGGAGCTTCTGGACATCCCAGAAGAGGCGGCGGCAACCACCAGTATGGACCTGATGCCGGGAATGAACCGGCTCATGGATATGATCCAGGGTCCCCTTCCAGCCAGCAGCTTCCTTGCTCTGGCCATGCTTCTGCCGCCCCTGGCGCCGGTTATCATCCTTTCCAGTTTCTCGAGCCTGGAACTCCTTCCCATGGAGTCCAGGATCACCGTGGAAATGAAACATCCTGCGAAACCGGGAACCCAGAGAAGGAAGACCGGGACTCCGCTCCTCAGGGCGAGACCCGCCAGGGCGATGTAGATCACATCCCCGGGGAACGGCGGGAAAAGCGTCTCAACCAGTGCGGTGGCACCCAGCAGGATCGGAAACCAACCCTCTCCGAAACCGGTTATCAGGTTCCACAGGGATTCCAGCATCAGCGCTTCACCAGCTCCGCGATGGCATGGCACCCGACTCCTTTTCCCCTTCCCAGGTCCCCTATGGAATTAGTGGTGGTACCCTTTATCCAGACAGCCGAAACATCAACTCCAAGCAGCTCCGACAACCGTCCCCTCAAGCGGTCTCTGATGGGTGAGATCCTCGGTTTCTCCCCAATCACGGTAACATCCAGGGATCGCAGCTCCCAGCCCTGAGCGCGGACCTTATCCATGCACATGCAGAGGAGTTTTCCGCTGTCAGCGCCCTTCCACAGGGGATCACCCGGAGGGAACAGTGTCCCCACGTCCCCCAGCCGCGAGGCTGCGAGTACCGCGTCAGAAACCGCGTGGAGAACCGCGTCCCCATCGGAATGCCCTGCCAGCCCGTCGCTGGATGAGAGCCTGCACCCGCAGAGGAGAAGAGGTCTGCCGGGATCAAAGGGATGAAAATCCAGCCCGGTGCCTATCGCCGCTCGGGATGGCGTCATGAACCTCTCCAGGATCACCCTGTCTGTCGCCTCGGTCAGCTTAACGTTCATGGGCGAACCCGCCACCGCGGATACCGGAACTCCCATGAGTTCGACGGCCATTGATTCGTCGGTTACTTCAGGGGCTTCAGCCAGCGCCCTGAGCAGAAGACCGGCTTCATAGCCCTGGGGTGTCTGTGCCAGATGGAGACCGGTCCTGTCCACCGTTCCTCCAACCGTACCGTCCGATACCCTTTTGACAGTGTCCCTGACCGGTATGCAGGGCAGCGCCGCTCCGGTGCGTTCCGCCTCCCGGATGACGAGGCGGACGGCGGACTCTTCCATGAAGGGCCTTGCTCCATCGTGAACCAGCACATGGGTAGCCCCCAGCTCAAGGGCCCTGAGAACCCCGGACCTCACTGAATCCTGCCTGCGGGTTCCGCCTGGAGCGGTGTGAACCCCCTCCGGCGGCGACCAGGGGCTTTCCCGGGGCAGCACAACTACGGTAACGGGCACCATCCTGCGGAAAAAACCCACCGAGTGATCTATCACCATGGCCCCGGCGACCTCAGTGAACTGCTTGGGGACATCGCCTCCGTATCTGGAGCCCGTTCCCGCGGCAACCACCACCGCCGCCCAGACCGGGGAACGGTCAGTCATTGCCGCCGTTCCCCTCTTCCTGTGTAATCCGTGCGAAGACCATGGTTCCTCCGCTGGCCCTGAAGGTGGTATGGGCGGTTACCGCCACATCCTGTCCCATCTGATCGGAGGCGTCGTCCACCACCACCATGGTGCCGTCGGAAAGGAAGCCCACCCCCTGGGAGGACGATCTTCCCTTCTTCTGTATCCTCACCGTAACGTTGTCCCCTGGAAGGACCACCTCTCTGGCGGCGGGGCCAACGTCCGCGAGTCTTATGACCCTTATTCCTTCCCTCTCTGCGGTGTCGCAGAGTTCCGTCTCGGCGGAAAGCAGGCAGATCCTGTCCTTCCTGAGCCATTCCAGAAGCCGGTGCTTCTCCCTGTCGCCGCCGCCTCCGAAGTCCCTGTACTCGACAAGACCGCCGGCCTTGCCTGCGGCCTCCTCCAGACGCTGTATTGTCTCGGTTGCCCTTCTGGCGCGACCCCGCTTTACTATGTCCTTACCCTTCTGCATCTCCTCGATGCTGTCCTTCACCGATTCGGGAATGATGAACGGTCCGGGGAGAAGGCCTGCCAGTGCAAGATCGGCGGCCCTCCCGTCAACAGCCGCTGAAAGATCGATCAGCACGGGCATGCTCCAGTACTGCTCCTCTTTTTCCTGAATGCTGAGGAGTTCCAGCTTCCGACCCTTGTTCACCGCCACAACGGCGAATACATAGGCCAGGGCAATGGGCACCAGCACCAGGAGGTTCGACCAGCCCTCCCTTTCATCCCTGTGGATGCCGATGTTCAGAACGAGTATGAAAAGGATACCCACGACGAGTCCGATGGTTGAACCGGTGGTGATGTAGATCAGCTTGTCCGCGGCTATGTTCACGATGAGTCTCTCGAGAATCGCGGCTATTATCCCTATCCCGAGCCCTATGAACCCCATCACGAGACTGCCTGATGCCAGTGTTCCCGCCAGGCCCAGTGCGAGAATGAAAATAATGCGCACTTCCCAGCCCTTTGTCAGCTTAGCCATTTTCCTCCTTTGTCCGCCAGAAGCCCCGCCATCGCGGCGGAAAGGGTAGCGAATTCATCTTCAATTTCGCCTCCGGCGCTGTTCCTCTTTCCCCGGGCACGGGCGATCCTGGTAAAACCAAGGTTCACCGCCTCCGAGGACCTTCTCTCCATGCCGGGTACCGGTCTTATCTCCCCGGCAAGTCCTACTTCTCCGCTGAATGCCGTTCCTGGAACCACAGGTCTTCCAAGCCTGCTGGACGCCACCGCCATGCATACAGCAAGATCGGCTCCGGGGTCGGAAACGGTGAAACCCCCTGTGGCGTTAACGTAAACGTCCTGATTCCCCAGTTCCAGACCGCACCTGCGCTCCAGTACCGCAAGGAGCATTGCCAGCCTTCCCGGCTCTATGCCAGTGGCCCTCCTCTGGGGAAACCCGTAGCTGGTTGCGCTGGTCAGGGCCTGTATCTCCACCAGGAAAGGCCTGGTTCCCTCCATGACCGCGGCAACCGCGGAACCCGGGACAGGTTCGCCCTGGTTGCCCAGGAAATACCCCGAGGCATCGGGCACTTCCGAAAGGCCGCTGGAATCCATCTCGAACACCCCCAGCTCGCTGGTGGAGCCGAAACGATTCTTCGAAGCCCTGAGAAGCCTGTACTGGTGGAATGAATCACCCTCAAAGCTTATCACCGCATCAACCAGGTGTTCCAGGACCTTGGGTCCTGCTATTGCACCCTCCTTGGTCACATGGCCTATTACGAAGACCGTGACCCCTCCCGGCCTGGACGCGGCACTGAGTTCCGCTGCGGACTGTCTTACCTGGGAGACGGAGCCCGGAGCGCTGGTCACGCTGCTGGAATGCATTGTCTGTATGGAATCCACCACCAGCACCTGGTATGCTCCGGTGCTGAGTTCTCCGGTGATCCGCTCCATCTCGGTGGCCGGAAGAAGTACAAGGCCATCGGGAGGGTCGCCGATCCGCCTTGCCCTGTGGGCCACCTGCTCCGGGGATTCCTCCCCGGCGGCATAGAGCACGCTGATGCCCGCCGAGGCCATGTTCATCGCCGACTGCAGCATGAGGGTGCTTTTACCTATGCCGGGCTCACCGCCCACAAGGATCATGGAACCCTTGAAGGCTCCTCCGCCAAGCACCCTGTCGAACTCGCCGAGACCGGTTGAGAACCTGACACCAGGAGAGATCTTCACCTCCCTGAGGTTCATGGCGCGCACAGGCGGACCAGCTTCGACCCTCTTTCCGGATGGGGAGGGTTCCTCCACCATGGTGTTCCATGTGCCGCAGTGAGGACACCTGCCCGCCCATACAGGGGACTCGCCACCGCATTCGCTGCAGAAGAAGACAGTTTTCCTCTTTGCCAATTAAACCCAGTCCCTGGGAGATTCCTCCGGATCGAAGGTGGTGGTGGAACAGTGGAAGACAAGATTGATCTGACCCCTCTGCCCCTTTCTCTGCTTCGCTATCTTCAGCAGGATGCGCCGCAGGTCTCCCCGTGTATCCTGTGCGTCGTCGCCGCTGTCGGCATGTTCATCGTGGAGGAACATCACCACATCGGCGTCCTGCTCTATGGCCCCTGAATCCCTCAGATCGCTGAGCCTGGGAGGCCCCTCCCTCTTGGCGGCTCCCCTGCTCAGCTGGGAGAGGACTATCACCGGAACGTCCATGTCCTTGGCAAGCGCCTTCAGGTCCGAGGAGTTCTTCGCCACCTTGAGCTGATGGCTCTCGATGTCGTCGGCACCCGCCATGAGCTGAAGATAGTCCACGAATACTGCGGCGATACCGTTCTTTTCCCTCTGGGCAAGCCTTCTTGTCTTCGCCCTTATCTCGGCAGATGAGATGGCCGGAACGTCGTTTATGCAGATGGGCAGCTCCTTCAGCTTTTCCGAGGCCGTGTAAAGATCCTTGAGATGCCTTTCGGAAAGGGTGCCGTCTATTATGGGTCCCGTGCCCACACCGGCCATGGAGCAGACCAGTCTCTGGGTAAGCTGAAGGCAGCTCATCTCCAGGCTGAAGAAAGCCACCGTTCCCCGGCCCAGCGAGGCAATGTGCCTGGCGATGTTCAGCGCCAGGCTGGTCTTCCCCACTCCGGGTCTCGCTGCTATCACGTTCATCTCGCCGCCATGAAAACCCGTGGTCAGCCTGTCCAGGGGCTGCAGACCGGTGGAAAGGCCGGTAACGCCGTCCGGGGAGTTCCGCATTGTCTCGAAAACGTCCATTACATTAGCGCTTAGGTCGGAAACCCTTACGAAGTCCCTCTCGGAAGCCCTGGTCCCTATGTCGAAGATTTTCTGGCTCACCTGATCCAGAAGCTCAGCCGCCTTCACATTGGTGGTGTATACCCTGTCCATGCCGTCTCCGGCCACCCTGAGGAACTGCCTTAGGAGCGAGCAGTCCCTTACTATTCCCGCGTAGCTCATCACGTTGGAAAGCAGGGGTATGTCTTCAAGGACCAGGGAGGTAACGTAATCGTTTCCCCCGGCGGCTCCGGTCTCCCCGAGCCTCTCAAGTTCGTTCCTCACCATGATAAGGTCCACCGGTTCACCCCTTGAGTCGATGGCCCTGGCGGTTTCGAATATCTTCCCGTGCCTGGGATCGTAGAAGTCCCTGGAGGTCAGCCTGGCGAACGCCTCCACCGCTATGTCCGGAGCCAGGAGTATCCCAGCAAGGACCCCCCTTTCGGCTTCATCGTTCCAGGGCTGCTTCCTCTCTTCAGACAAGTCGTTCCCCTCCATCCGGGACTCTTGGGAGCCCCGCAGCGTTCAGAAAGCTCCTGAACATCTTCATGTCCTCCCAGACAGGCCTCTTCAGTGCCGGGGACCTGAGGAGCGCAGCGGGATGATATGTAACCAGAACCGGAATGTCCCTCCAGCGGTGGAATTCCCCCCTGAGCACCCCAATGCCCCTGCCTGTGTCCAGTATGTACCTGGCGGCGCTTGCTCCCAGGACGAGGATGACCCCCGGGTCCATGGCGTCTATCTGTCTCTGCAGTATCCTGCCGCATGTTTCAGCCTCCACGGCGGTTGGTGCACGGTTCCCGGGAGGCCGGCACTTCACGATGTTCGCTATGTAGAGGCTGTTCCTGTCAAGGTCCACCGCGGCGAGGATCCTGTCCAGAAGCTGGCCGGACCTCCCCACGAAGGGACGCCCGGTCTCGTCCTCGGTTGCTCCCGGGCCCTCCCCGATCACCAGTATGCCTGAACCGGGATTCCCTTCCCCGAATACGATATTCTTCCTTGTTCTGCCCAGGTCGCAGAGCATGCAGCCGCTTGTCTCCTCCATGAGTTTCGCCATGGATGAGCCTGTGTCGGAAGCAGGCTGGGCGGGCCGTGGGCGATCCTTCACCTTCAGCCATTCCGGAAGGACCAGCACCTCGTCAACTCCGTATCCTCCAACCACCTCCCAGAAGGGATCAGCTTTCCCGGTCATGATCTTCTCTCCATTTCCCTTCCCAGAGCGGCTGCGATTCCCATTGCCGCGAACTTCTTCGAACCCCGGGCTATGGAGACGGGCGGCGAGCCTGAAGAGAAGAACAGCCTTCCGGAGTTATCCGGGGATTCCATGGCAATGCCGGGCATGTCCCCCCTGTTCAGGAAGATCGCAAACGCTCCCTTGCGCTTCATCTTTTCCAGGGCTTCCTCCTCGGACCTGTCTCCGTACTCCAGGGCAAATGCCAGTACAGGACAGGGCGAACCCAGGGAGGCTGTAATGTCAACGGTGGGGACAAGGTTCAGGGAGAGGACCTTTCCCCGTCTCCTTATCTTTCCAGGAACGGCCGTCTCCGGTCTGAAGTCCGACACCGCGGCGGCCATGGCCAGCAGATCGGCGCCCAATGTTTCCCTGCGAAGGGCTTCCAGCATCTCCTCTGCGCTGTTCACCCTGAGCAGCTTCACCGCCCCTGGAGGATCCGTACGCATTGCCGGTCCGCTGACCAGTGTAACCTCGGCACCCCCTGCGAGGAAGGCCTCCGAAAGGGATACCCCCATGAGGCCGCTGGACCGGTTGGAAACGAAACGGACATCGTCTATCATCTCTCTGGTGGGCCCGGAGGAGACCACCACCCTTCGGCCCTTCCACCATGAGAGCCCGTTGATGTGTTCGGGATGGTACTCCCCGGCAGCGACGGGCCAGCCGATGTTGCTGAGTTTCCTCAACTCGGAGGCGAACACCGCTTCCAGCATCTTCACGGTATCCTCCAGACGGCGGTTCTCGATGAAGTAGTCGAATGAGCCAAGGGCTGAGACCTCACCCGCTGCCGCCTTCATCCGTCTGTCTACTGTTTCCGCCGAGTCGGTGCTTCTGCCGGTGAGGCGGTCCAGCAGTTCCTCCCTGCTGCCGGGAAGCACGAACACCAGAACCGCAGAAGGGACGCATCTCTTGACCTGCATGGCTCCCTGAACGTCGATATCCAGCACCACGGAACTTCCCCGGGCCAGCTGGCTCCTTACCCAGTTACCATCGGTCCCGTAGAAATTACCGTGAACCTCGGCCCACTCAAGGAAGAAACCCTGTTCCCTTCTTCTGGAGAACTCGGCGGTGGTTACGAAATCGTAGTCCCGCCCCTGCTCTTCCCCTCCCCTGGGCTTCCTGGTGGTGGTGGAAATCGAGAATCGGGTATTCGGGAAGGTCTTCACCAGATGATGGGCCAGGGTGGTCTTTCCTGCGCCGGAGGGCCCGGCGATAACCACGAGAATTCCGCTACTGAACATTGGCCGCCTGTTCCCTCAGCCCGCCGAGTATGTCCTTCATCTCAATCACCGAATGGACAGCGTCGGTCTGGTCTGCTTTGGAACCCATCGTGTTCAGTTCTCTATGCATCTCCTGGAGGAGAAAACCCAGCTTCCTTCCGCAGTCGTTGCCATTGAGGACCCCAAGGGCGGCGTTTACGTGGGAGACCAGCCTTTCATACTCTTCGGAGATGTCCATCCTGTCGGAAAGCAGGGCCAGTTCCTGGACGAGCCTGGCCTCGTCGACCACCGGTTCTCCAATGAGCTCGTGAATCCTTTTCCTTCGGTTCTGAAATATCTCCCCCACCCGCCTCGAATGGTTTTCATGAACGGGCAGCGCCTTTTCACGTATCTTCTCCAGTGATTCCCGAAAAACCCTGGAGAGAGACTCCCCTTCGGCCCTTCTGCTTTCTCTCAGGGACTCCAGGACCCGCCGGCACAGAGAAAGTATCACGGAATCGAAACCATCGCCGGTCACCGGATCGGAAAGACGCATCACCCCGGGCAGGGTAACCAGGTTGAAGGCATCGGGGGTGGAGGTGAGGAAGAACTCCCCCGAGAGGGCTTCCGCACCTCTTATGTAGGCCCTGGCGAGGTCAAGGTCGGGAACGGGAAGACCGCCTTCACCCACGGCATCCACTGAAACCGATACATCGATCCTTCCCCGAAGGAACAGCCCCCTGGCAATCGCGGTAAGCTCGGGCTCGAGATGAGCGACCTGTCTGGGCATTTTGAAGGAAACGGTGAGCCCCTTGTTGTTCACAGACTTGCATAGCACTGTAATTTCATGGGAATCAACAGTTTCAGCTGAACTGGAGAACCCTGTCATCGATTCCATCGTGAAAAAAATCCTTCCGTGATGTTGCCATGGCACAAATGTTATTATCTATAGAGCGTTGTCCATTGTCCACAATTCGGAGGTGACCGCCCTGGAAGGACTGTATCTCTGCGGCCTGATACCGCTGCTGCGAAGCAGATTGAAGGGCAGGACATGCACCGGGCTTGGCATGTCCGCCCCATCGGTGATGACATTGGTCTTTGCCGATGGAAGGCTCAGCCTTGACGCAAGCCCGGACAGCCCCGGTCTGGCCTGGGCCGGTCCATCCTCTCCGGCTTCTCCGGATTCCCCCTCATGGGAGCATCATCTGGTGGGAGCCAGGGTCGAGGAAGTCATCCAGCAGGGCGCCGACAGGGTGCTGGAGCTGTCCTTCTCGGAGAGAACGGCATACGACGGCGGAGGGGCAAGGCTCGTCTTCGAGATGACAGGCAGGAACGCCAACATCGTCCTCGTCAGGAGGAATGACGGCAGGATACTCGCCTGCCTCAGGAAGGTCCTCTCTTCGGTAAGCAGGTACAGGACCATCTCCCCGGGCACGGTTTACAAGCCGCCTCCTCCATCGGGATTTCCTCCGAAAGACTGGGAGAGGAGCCGCATCGAGGCGATCCTGGGCGCAGACCCCGGTCCCGCCAGTCTTTACCGGAACCTCGAGGGTGTGGGGCCTGTGACGGCGGGAACGATCCTTTCCCTGCCTGGAAGCACCTTGGACAACCTTGTGGAGCTGGGCTCAAGAATAGCGCTTGGAGATCTGATCCCATGGGAAACACCCTGGGGAAAACTCCCGTGCAGGCTGGGTCCGGGGAGACCGGTGGAGGATCCCCTTGCTCCCCGGGATACCGGAGGCGGCGAGGAGAAACCGTTCAGGCCGGCGGCGGTCGAACTGAGAACTCTCCTTTCCAGGGCCCTGGCCCGGGAAAGGAAAAGGGAAGCCAGCATCAGGCTGTCATTGGCGAAGCTTCAGGGTCCTGATGATCTCAGGACCGCCGGGGGATTGATCCTCACTTGGAAGTCGAAGCTCAGGAAGGGAATGACGGAAGCGACCCTCCCGCACTGGGACGGGGATGAGATCACCGTCTCACTGAAACCATCGCTGAATCCCGCTGAGAACGCCGAAAGGTACTTCAGGAAGGCCGGAAGGATCCACATGGAGAGTGAAAGACTGCAGGGCAAGCTAACAAACTCCATGAAGAGAACGGAAGAGCTTCTCAGGGAACTCTCCAGTATGGAGGAGATCAGTGAAGAGGAGGCGGTCCGCAGGCTTCAGACACTGTCAAAGGACCGTAATGCTCCCGAGGCAGGGCCGCTTGAATTCGTTCTGCCCGGGGGCTGGAGGTGCCTTGCTGGAAGGAACGCGGTCCAGAACGACAGGCTCACCTTCCGAGTTGCCGCAAGGGATGACATATGGCTCCATGCCAGAGGTGTCCCGGGAGCCCATGTGATAATCAGGCGAGATGGAAGGCCGGACAATCCGGGGGACGCCGCGCTGGAAGAAGCGGCGGCGATAGCCGCCAGGCACAGTTCCTCCAACGGCATCATTCCGGTGGACTGGACGCTGGCAAGGTACGTCCGGAGAATGAAGGGCGGGGGCCCCGGTCAGGTGACCTATTCCAGGGAGAAGACCGTCTTCGCCGAATCCTGACCCCTAAAGGCGCACGAAAAGGGCCTGCCTGGTACCGCTCCCGGTTCCGGTGACCGAGATGACGTAGATCCCCCCGGGCAGTTCGGAGATGTCCGCGGAGAAAATGCCCGGGGACACCTCGTGGAATTCCGCGTCAAGCCTCCTGCCGGAGAGATCGTGGATCTTCACCGAGACTATGCCTGTCCCGGTTATACTCACATGAGGACCCGCGGGATTCTGAAGAATCCTGAACCCTGGAAGGAGAGGTTCCGGCTGGATCCCCTGGGGATCATGGTTGGGGTAAAGGTCGTTCCACTGGATCCATTGCGGGTCCTTCCCCGCTGCGGAAACCCCGCTGGAGGCAAAGGCAAGCCCAACCGCCCTCTGCTGGGGCAGGAATGTCATGGTCTGGAGTGTTCCTCCATTCCCGGGAACCGGCGTATATCCCACAGCCTCCATGAAACCCCACAGCCTTTCGGCGGTAACGGCAGGTTCCGACACCAGTGAATCCAGGAGCATCTGGTACCTGTAGCAGGGAACCGGTGAATACAGCACCCTGTGATGGTTGGTCAGGATAATGCTGCAGGAGTCCAGGGACGGCTCGTGGGAGGCATCCCGGAATGCATGACCCGCGTGATTGTTCACCTCGGTTATTACCGCGGGATCCATACCAGCCGCAAGCCCGGCGGGAACGGTTATGTGAATGTCATATGAGTTCGCCCTGTTCCAGAGGGTAGTTGCGGACTTCAGGTCCTGTATGTCGTGGCTGCCGCTGCCGTCGAAGTCCTCCCTGGTGAGCCCCAGGGTCATGGCCATGCATATGGGAACGAAGGAGGGACTGAACTGGGAGGTGCCCTGGTGGTTACCCATGTTCAGAGTGGCATTGACCCCTTCCTCGTTCATCCCGGAAAGAGACCCCATGAAACCCGGGAAAGAAACTGAAACCCAGCTGAGGCCCTGATCCGGATCGAAGACGAAAAGCCTGCTCATGCCGAGGATGGTCTCGCCGCTGTCCACGAAATAATCAAGGTTCCTGGATAACGCCGGCTCCCCCTGGAGCAGCGGATCCGCCGCGGTGGCTCCGCCCCAGGCGGAAACGCTGGAGCACCCGAGGCCCGGCATGTCCACCATTGCAGAGAGATCCGGAACGGAGCTGGTGATGTAGATGTCCAGGGTATCCAGATCCCTGCCGTATACACCTGAATAAAGTGAAACCGTGTCGGCGGCACCGGCGATGATTCCGGCGGCATAGGTTCGGAACTCGTCGGGAACAGTGAAGTATGAACCATAGATCGACCTGAGCATATCCACGTTGCCGGTTCCGCCGGCAAGCTCCAGGAAGTAACCCTCGTAAAGCTGCAACAGGTCAGGGCCCAGAAGCCTGCCGTGGGCGTAGCCCATTTCACTCCATGTTCCCCAGAGGTTCACCACCTCTATCTCCCCTATGGACTCCAGGGATCCGTTGTAGCCCAACATCACCGAGGCAAGGATCCCAGCGCACAGCAGAAGTTTCATGTCAGCCTCCCTTTCGGAGGATTATAGGCGTCCGCCTCCGGCTCGCACAGTCTTCCGCGGTTACTTATGTTACCAAAAACAAGGAGGAAAAGTGAAAAAAGCCATAGTAATGGTGCTCGACGGAGTCGGTGCGGGGGAGCTTCCCGACGCCGGCGAGTACGGCGACCGGGGAAGCGACACACTGGGTAACGTGGCCCGTGCGGTGGGGGGGCTCAACCTGCCCGGCCTCCAGGCCATGGGCCTGGGCAATCTTCACCGTATAAAGGGTGTGGAGCCCGTTCCCTCCCCCATCGCCTCATGGGGCAGGATGGCCGAGGCCTCAAGGGGGAAGGATTCAACCACCGGTCACTGGGAGATGATGGGCATCATTTCCACCTCGCCCATGCCAACCTTCCCCGGGGGATTCCCGCCGGGGGTCATCGAAAGATTCCAGGAACTCACAGGGAGGCCGGTGCTGGGCAACGAAGTGGCGTCGGGCACCGAGATAGTGGCCAGACTCGGCAGGGAACAGGTGGAAACCGAAGGTCTGATAGTCTACACCTCCGCCGACAGCGTATTTCAGGTGGCTGCCCATGAAGGGGTGGTTCCCGTGGCGGAACTCTACGAATACTGCCGCATGGCCAGGGATATGCTTTCCCCCCCGGAGCTGGGAGTTGGAAGGGTAATAGCACGGCCCTTCACCGGTGAAGAGGGGAACTATGTGAGAACGGCAAGAAGGAAGGATTTCTCGCTTCCCCCCCCGAATCCCACCCTCCTCGACCTCTTCGCGGAGAACGGTGTTCCCGTATGCGGTGTGGGAAAGATAGACGACCTCTTCGCCCACAGGAACATAGAAACGGTTCATGCCGCCTCCAACGATGAAGAGATGGCCATACTCCTGGACATGACCTGCCGGTGCGAAGGCGGGTTCGTCTTCGCCAACTTCTGCGACTTCGACACGCAATGGGGACACAGGAACAACTTCGTCGACTTCGCCGCAGGGCTCAAGGCCTTCGACAGCTGGCTTCCCTCCTTCATGTCCATCCTTTCACCGGGCGATCTTCTGATCATCACCGCCGACCACGGGAACGATCCAACCACACCCAGCACCGACCATTCCAGGGAATACGCGCCCCTTCTTTGCTATTCTCCAGGCATACCGGGACGGAACCTTGGGATCCGAGGCACTTTCAGCGACATCTCCCGGACCCTGTGTGACTTCTTCGATCTTGAATGCCCCTTCCCCGGCGTGTCTTTCCTGGGAGGCGAACTATGACCGTTTCGGAAATGCTCCAGGAGGCAAGGTGCCTTGTGGACAACTGCTACGCCCCCTATTCGGGATTCAGGGTCACCGCCGTACTCGAGGATTCCGACGGCCATCTTCACGGAGGGGTGAACGTGGAGAATTCCTCCTACGGAATGACAATGTGCGCCGAACGAGCCGCTGTGTTCGCCGCGGTGGCATCGGGAAGCAGGAGATTCAGAAAGATGGTCATCTACTCCCCGGACGGACCACCGGTTCCATGCGGTGCCTGCAGGCAGGTGCTCTGGGAGTTCTGCGACGAAAGTTTCAGAATAACGGTGGCGACGGATGGTGTCGGACCAAGGGAGTATCGCCTTGGTGATCTTCTGCCGGAGGCCTTTCAGCTGTAGAGGTGAGTTCTTTCACCATTCCAGTGAGTTCCACGGTCCTGAATCCGTCGGGAAGATATCTCAGCGGAGGGTCCGGAGGAACGCCGCCTATCTGGATCAGTGCAAGATCCTTCAGACCCGCTGCAAGCTCCACCGGATCGAATTCGGGCAGCGACGATGACGCCACCAGAACGGACGCTCCTTCTTCCGTCACCCTTCTGACGATCTGATCAGGGTCGGTTTCGATGGCTACGGAGAACCCGGCGTCCCGAAGGGCGGCGTATGACCTTGCCGCGTCTACGCTGTCGCCCAGGGCGATCAGCACCGTTGCGAACTCGTCCGTCATGCTGGCCCTGGGGAACAGCAGCAAAAAATCCACGCTGGAATCGGAGGCCTCATAGACCACCCTTCCACCGGCTGAGCGCACCATGGCATACACCGAAGCAATGCCCGGGACCTGGTCACGAACCGGTATGAAGAACCTTTCCAGCTCGTTCTGGATGTTGTCCGTACCCTGAACGGTTACCCTGATCCCGGCGGCCATGGGAGAATTCATCGATCTGAGCGTTACTCCGCTTGCGCTTCCGGTCTTCTGAACGGTGAGTAGAAGCCTCACCAGAACATTCTCCAGAACAGCGGGATCCATATAGCCTAGCGAACCCTCGGAGGTATCCAGGGTGAGGTTCATCCCCTCGTCGAGAAGCTGCCGGAGCATTCCAGAGTTGTTCTGAAGGAATCCGTCGAAACGTATCCTCTCCGGTAAGGAGCAACGGCCCTCCGCGGAACTCAGTTCGGCCATGGTGGACTCCATGACCCCCAGTGCCGCCCTGTGGTTCATGGATTCCATGAGTTCCCTGATCCTGGTCAGTTTGCCCAGGACAGCCTGGTTCATCCTGAAATAGGCATCCATGACATCGGAGCCGCTGCCCTGTCCGGAGAGACCGGTCCCGGAAAGGGGATAGCAGATACCGGCGGTGCAGCCATCGGCAAGACGGGACCATATAGCCCTGTGGCAGACCATTCCCCGACCGGTCTTCATCCTGAAATCGAAGAATCCCTCGTTCAGGGAAGAGATCCTGCCCACGAAGGCATCCCTTTCATCCAGGTGAATCATAGGGAAGAAAACCGAATCAGCAGGCCCCTGCATGAAAGCGCCCTCGCCTCCCATTATCGGCCTGAAACCGCCGGAAGGGTCTATTATCCATATCACGTAGCCGGCTGTTGCGGCGGCCTGTTCCGCGTACCTCCGGTCATTGAGAAGAGCCGCTCCCAGGGTTCTTTTAGCGGAAATGTTCTTGGCCACCACCGCGGCGTACTTCCTGCCGCCATTCAGCATGAGATCCACGGAAAGCTCCACGGGATAAACCTCACCGCATGCGCTCCGGTGCTCGGTCTCGAACTGTATGGAGCCTTTCTGAAGCAGGGAGTTCCACAGGGTCGACCACCATTTTCCGTCGGCGATGGGGTTCAGATCGGCTATGCTTTGTCCCGGTACCTCATCCTGGGAGACACCCAGCCTCATGGAAACCGACCTGTTCCCCAGGACGAAAACTCCCCTGGAGTCCAGAATGAAGAACTCGTCGGCGGTGGAGTTGGCGAAATCCCTGAGGAACTCCACCCTTCCGCGATATTTCTTCTCCTGGGTAATGTCCGTGAAAAGGGCCACGAAACTCCCCTGTTCAGGGGAGAAACAGAAAAGCCTGAAGTAAACACCGAAGAAAGGGGAAAGAAACTCCTTCTCCACAGGGTCCCCGCTTATGGCCACCCTGGAGAACACCTCTATGTCTTCCTCAACGGAGTTCATGGAGAAGAGACCGGCCACCCTGCATCCGATGACCTTCTCCCTTGTCATTCCGGTGATCTCCAGGAAGGAGTGGTTAACCTCTTTAACGGCATAGTCCGAAGGCTCACCCTTCCCGTCCACGAAGACCTCGCCGTGGAGGTATCCGCAAGGCAGGGCACCAATGGTCCGCCTGAATCTCCGCTCCAGCCCGTGGATGTCCTTTTCCAATCGGTTCCTTCCGTCCGGATTAATATACCCCGGCATCTTCCGGGCACGAAACCCTTGACAGCGCCGTGGGAATCCCTGTACTGTACCGTTCCACACGAAACAAACCCGGTTCTTCAATGAGCCAGACGCAGGGAGAGCACATGGAAAAGCAGATCGCCCAGTTCGAAAAAGGTGAGGATGTCGTAAGGGTTGCCCTTACGGAGTTCCGTAACCGGCAGTACATGGAGATCAGAACCTACTACATGGCGGACGATGGAGACTGGAAGCCCACCAAAAAGGGTATTACCCTCAGTCCGGAACTCATGAGGGAGGTTTACGCTGCCCTGGGAAAAGCCTTCGAAGAACTTGATTCAGAGGAATGATCCTGTCATCCGCACTCGGAATAGCCGCATTCCAGAGCACAGGAAACACATCCTGATTCATACTTGAGGGGGCCTCCGCAGAAGGGGCACGCCCCGGCAAGCCTGTCCGCCCCGGGTTCCTCGCTCCGGGTTTCCGTTTCCGTGATCACCAGGTCCGGATCCTTTTCCGCCCCGTCGGCGGACGGGTTCCTGTGCCATTCCAGGGCCTTCCCCATGGCGTCGGCGCAGGAGAGTATCCTGTGGCCGTTCTGCCATGCAAGCCTGTGGCAGCTTATCCCCTTCAGCTCGCTGACGATCTCCTCCACGGGCACATGGCTCCGGAGTGCCAGGGATACCATCCGGCTGATGGCTTCGCTCTGACTCGCGGCGCAGCCCCCGGCCTTGCCCATCTGGCAGAACACCTCCACTGGACCCTGTTCGTCCTCGTTTATGGTTACGTACAGGTTTCCGCAGCCGGTCCTGACCCTTCTTGTTACCCCCATGGTTATCTCCGGTCTGGGGCGGGGTCCCGTCCTCGGGTGATCTGACGCTCCTTCCGGGGTCTCCCCGGCGCTGGATTTCAGGTTGAGAACCTGCCTGTCCCGGCTGCCGTCCCTGTAAACGGTAACCCCCTTGCAGCCCAGCTGCCTGGCCAGCCTGAACACCTGGGACACATCTTCCCTGGTGGCTCCGGAGGGAAGGTTCACTGTTTTGGAAACGGCGTTGTCGGTGAACTTCTGGAAGGCCGCCTGCATCCTTACATGGAACGAGGGACTTATGTCGTGGGAGGTTACGAACACCCTCTTAACTTCCTGGGGAATACCCTCGATGCTCCTGCACGAGCCCTTCTCCGCAAGCCTTGAGATGAGCTCCCGGGAGTGGAAGCCCCGTTCCATTGCAACCCTGGAGAACTCGGGAACCACCTCGTGAAGTTCGTCGCCCTGATCCAGAAGGTTCTTCCTGGTGTAGGCCAGGGCGAAAACGGGCTCTATTCCGCTGGAGCATCCGGCAAGGATGCTTATTGAACCTGTGGGAGCGATGGTGGTCACCGTGGCGTTCCTCATACCCGGGAGGTTCCTGGTGTCATAGAGGCTTCCCTTGAAGTTGGGGAAGACCCCCCTTTCCCTGGCCAGGTCCACGCTGGCCTGCCTGCCCTTGTCAGCGATGAAGCTCATCAGCTCCTCCGCCAGAGCGAGGGCCCTTTCGCTGTCGTAGGGTACCTCCAGCCGGAAAAGAAGGTCGGCAAAGCCCATGACCCCTAGCCCTATCTTCCTGTTCCCCTCCACCATTTCCGTTATCTCAGGGAGGGGATACCGGTTGATCTCTATTACATCGTCAAGGAACCTCACCGCATTCCTGACCGTCTTCTCCAGCCTGCTCCATGCTATCTCCAGATGCCCCCTGCTGCCCCTTCGGACCATCAGTGAAAGGTTTATGGAGCCCAGGTTGCAGGCCTCGTATGGAAGAAGAGGCTGCTCCCCGCATGGATTCGTGGCCTCTATGGAACCCACATTGGGCGTTGGGTTTGCGTCGTTCATCCTGTCTATGAAGATCAGTCCCGGTTCGCCGCTGGACCAGGCGCAGTCCACTATCCTGTCGAACACCTGCCCCGCCGGCAGGTTTTCGGTGACCTCGCCGTTCCTGGGGTTGATCAACGGATAGTCCGTTCCCATTTCCAGGGCGTTCATGAATGTGTCAGTTACGGCAATGGACAGGTTGAAGTTGTTGAGCAGGCTCATGTCCTGCTTAACGGAAATGAACTCCTGTATGTCCGGGTGGTCGATCCGAAGTACGGCCATATTGGCCCCCCTGCGGACCCCTCCCTGCTTGACGGTTTCCGTGGCATGGTCAAAAACGGTCATGAAGGATATGGGACCGCTGGATATGCCCCTTGTGGAGTGAACGCAGTCGTTGACGGGCCTTATCCTGGAAAAGGAGAAACCCGTTCCTCCCCCGCTCTTGTGGATCAGCGCCGTGTTCCTGACGGCGTTGAAGATGCTGTCCATGCTGTCCTCCACAGGCAGCACGAAACAGGCTGAGAGCTGGCCCAGTTCTCTCCCGGCGTTCATAAGGGTTGGGGAGTTGGGAAAGAACTCCTTCCTTGCCATCATGTTGTAGAACAGAGCCGCCCACTGGCCCCTGTCGCCATCCCACCTGGTTTCCGCCTCCGCCACCGAGCTGGCCACGCGCCAGAGCATCTCGGAGGGGGTTTCCAGGATCCGGCCCTCTTCGTCCCTCCTCAGGTATCGCTTAGCCAGAACGGTTTCCGCGTTAGGGGTAAACGAGGGATTAACGAGGTTCTCCACCAGCGGCTGCTCCCTCTCCTCCCTGCTCTCCACCTCCTGGAAAAACTCGCTGAACAAGCCGTTGTCGCCCAAACCGAGGCCCCCCTTGAAACTGTATAGATAACAACATTTTGTGCCATGACTGCTAACGAAGCACAACAGATTGTGCAATTGCAATTGTATTACAAAACGCAGCCTTCCGCAAGGAGCACGGAGCTCGGGGTTGCAGATTCACCCTGGATTCGCAATGTTTGTTTTTGAGGAGGGAACAGGCGCTTGGAAAAAACGGAAAAAAGACTGCACTTCGAAAATGAGATACTGTCCAGTCTGGACAGCATGTACAGGTATGCCCTCCATCTGACCAGAAACCCCGAGGACGCTTCTGACCTTGTCCAGGAAACCTGCGCCAGAGCTTTGAAGGCGGCGAACCGTTTCCGCACGGGAACCAATGCCAGGGCGTGGTTGTTTGCCATCATGAAGAACGTGTTCCTCAACCAGCGCAGGGCCAAGAGTACCGGAGAGATCCCCAGCGACTGGACGGAGGACGTGGAAACAGGTGACCAGAGGTTTTCGGGAAGTATATGGCCCCAGCCTTTCGAGATCTTTCTCAAAGACCTTATGAGGGAAGACATAGAAAGGGCCATGAACGAACTGAGCGATGATTTCAGGAGTGTATTCGTGTTGTGCGACGTTGAAGGGTTTTCTTATGCAGAAACCGCTGAACTGCTTCAGATACCTGTGGGAACGGTGAGATCCCGGCTCCACAGGGCAAGGGCTTCCCTGCAGAGCATGCTGAGTCAGTGGTACAGCGAGGGACTGGGGGGTTAATGGGTCCTGAATGTCTTTTTGTTCTTGACAATTACAACGACTATGTCTCCGGTGAACTCGACCGGGACAGCAGTGCAAGGGTGGAGCGGCACATCAGCGTCTGCCCCAACTGCGAGACCTTCCTGGGGCGATACATGGCTCTCCACGGGAAAACGGTGCAGCTTCTGAGGATACCGGCTCCGACTTCCCTCAAGGACTCCATAGCCCGGATGATGGAAAAGGCTTGAAGCCGGGAAGGGCCGTGGTTCTTCTCTGCTCATTGCTCTCCGTGGCGACCGCGGGGGCGGCTTTTCGCGAACCCCCTTCGGTGATAAGATCCGGCAACGAGATCACCGCCCTTGCGTGGGCACTTGCCGGGGAATACGGGCCTGGAACCTGTTCCCTTTTCCCCCTTGTCTTCACCGTGCGGATGGAAGACGGCGCCGTTTCAGCCGTGATAACATCATCCATCACCACCGTTCCACCTGACCAGCGGCTTCCGGAGCATGTTCCATTCCCGTCCAGCTACCGTCAGACCGGGGAAACCATAACGGTGGTGTTCCCGATGGAGCCCTAGAATGTCATTCAAAACTACCTGCCTCATCTCTTCAGCGCTGCTGCTCTCCGCCTGTTCGGAAACCCCTCCTGAACCTGAGGCGGGAACCATCCCCGAACCGGTGCTTTCGGTGCCGGGGGTGATAAGCATTCCCGGCGAGCAGGGCTATGTCGAACTTGTGGAGGAAAGCTGCGAAGCGATTCTTCTCTACTGCTGGATACCCATGGGTCAGTACCCGGAAGGAGAGGCTGACCTGGTGTTCCTGGCCTCCCTCGATCCCGGAGAGATAACACCCGTTCCAGTCCAGTTCACCTCCCAGGTCAGGAACGCTTCGCAGAACCTGCTGAACCAGATGGGCATAGCAATGCCCGTGGCCATGGGCGACGACTCACTGAAGGCTTTCATGGACATCACGGCCCTTCCATCCGCGGTGCTTGTAACCGCCTCCGGGGATGTTCTGAGGGCCCGGGGGTTCGGCTGCGCGGAAAGGCTCGTCAGGAGCCTGAGGTGACCGATTACTTCATAAGCGACGCCCATCTCTATCCCGAAGGTAAGCAACATCCTGGAACCCTTCCCCTTCAGTCCTTCCTGAAAGGGCTCTCGAATGAGGAACCTGGCCGCCTCTGGATACTGGGGGACCTTTTCGACTACTGGTTCGAATACAGGGGGCTTATACCTTCCGGATACTCAGGAACCCTGTGCACTATCAGGGGTCTGATCTCCGCCGGGTGGAAGGTTGCGTTCATCCCCGGCAACCATGACTGGTGGTGCGGAAAAGGTCTCCAGGAAGCCACCGGAATGAGCATAATGAAGGAGTCGGTGGTCCAGGTGGACATTCAGGGTTTGAAGTGCCTGCTTTCCCATGGTGACGGCCTTGGGAAAGGGGATACAGGATACCGCCTGATGAAACCGGTCCTGAGATCCCGTGTGAGCGAGACACTGTTCTCCACGGTTCATCCCGTTCTGGCCACTGGCTTCGCAAGGATGTTCTCAGGAACCAGCAGAAGGATACTCAGAAAACAGGTGGACACGGTTCCGGAGTACCTTTCAGCGTGGGTACGGGAACAGGGTCTGAATGGTTTCGACCTGGCTGTAACCGGTCATACCCACTGCCCGGCGGTCCGAAGACTTGGCGACATAATTCACGTTTCCCTTGGCGACTGGATTTCCCACTTCACATACTTGGTCATACGGGGAGGGGAGATCAGCCTTGATGAATTCCGGGGATAATGGATCGATTACGGTTGTGATACCGGTCTGGAACGAGGCCGAAAGCCTCGATGAACTTATCGGTGAAACAGCCGGAGCGCTCCGGGAGGAGTCGTGGAACGCCATTCTGGTGGATGACGGCAGCACCGACGGTACCTGGAAAAAAATAGTCGAACTGGCCCGGAAGTATCCCGTCACCGGAATAAGGTTCGGAGCCAACTGCGGCAAGGCGGCGGCGCTCTCCGCCGGCTTCGCCGAGGCCCGGGGAGACTATATCGCAACAATGGACGGCGACCTGCAGGACGATCCCGCGGAGATCCCTCTTCTCATCCAGGAGATGCGCAGCCGGGGACTCGACCTTATCAGCGGCTGGAAAAAGGTGCGCCACGATCCTGCGGGCAAGAGGATCCCCTCAAAACTCTTCAACGCAGTGGTGGGCATATCCACCGGGATCAGGCTTCATGACTTCAACTGCGGCCTGAAGGTCTACAGGAAGCAGACGGCCAAGTCTCTGGAGCTTTACGGGGAAATGCACAGATACACCCCGGTGCTTGCCGCCAGGAAGGGTTTCCGGGTTGGAGAGAAACCTGTGAACCACAGGCCCAGGAAGCATGGCAACAGCAAGTACGGCATGGCCAGGTTCTTCAGGGGCTACAGCGATCTCATCACAGTTCTGTTCCTTGGCAGATACTCCTTTCGCCCCCTGCATTTCTTCGGGGGCATAGGGACGGCGCTGAGCCTCACCGGGTTCGCCGTTACCCTCTACCTCTCCATACTGTGGTTCGGAGGGGAACCCATAGGAAGAAGACCCCTTCTCCTTCTGGGGGTCTTCCTCATGCTTGCTGGTTTCCAGTTCATCTCCATGGGTCTTCTGGGGGAGATGATCCTCCGTTTCAACCCGGGCAGGCCCTACTCGATTACCAGCAGAACGGAATGAGACTCCTCCTTCTCGGTCCCCTTCCCCCCCACAGGGGAGGCATCGCCCAGTTCGGCTCCAGGCTTTCCAGTGAGCTTGAAAAGCTTGGTCATTCGGTTTTCGCAGCAGGCTTCTCAAAACTCTATCCCGGGTTTCTCTTCCCGGGAAAGAGTCAGCTTGAAAGTGGGGCGCAGAAAGCCCGCGGACCCCTCCACGGCTACGCCCCCTTCGCATGGCCCCGGGCCAGGAAGGCTCTCTCCGCCTTGGAACCCGACGCGGTGGTCACCCAGTGGTGGCATCCCTTCTTCGCCCCGTGCCTGGCCTTCTCCTCCCCCGGGGGCGCGAAGTCTGCAGCCGTGTGCCACAATGTGATCCCCCACGAGTCGATGCCGCTGGCGGGCCCCTTGAGCAGATTCTTCCTGCGAAGACAGGATCTTCTCGCAGTGCACTCTGCCCCTTCAGCCGCGGAGGCTGAGAGGATGGGCCCCAGGGTCCTGAAGCTGTTCCATCCGGTATACGACCAGTACCTGTCCACCGGCCTGCCCAGGGAAAGGGCCAGGGAGCAGCTGGGTCTTGAACCGGGGCAGACCGCCCTTCTTTTCTTCGGACTGGTGAGGGATTACAAGGGATTCGACCTTCTGCTGGACGCCTGCAGCCTGCTGCCGGAACGCTTCAGGGTCATAGCGGCGGGTGAGAACTACACCGGGAGGTCCTTCACCTCACCCCGTCTGCTCTGGAGGAACGAGTTCATACCCGACCGGGAAGTTGGTACATGGTTCAACGCGGCTGACATGGTCGTACTTCCCTACAAATCCGCCTCCCAGAGCGGCATCGCACAGATCGCCCTTTCATTTCGCAAGCCCCTGGTGGTAACACCTGTGGGAGGGCTTCCCGAGGTGGTGGAACACGGCGTTACCGGAACCGTGGCGGAGGATGTCACCGCCGAAGCCCTGGCCGGTGCCGTGGAGAAATGCGCCGGATTCGCCTTCGATAAGGGTACCGCCGGGGCCATCGAGAACAAGGCTCGGGAGTTTTCCTGGCAGACCTATGCGAAGGAACTGGCGGAGGCCCTGGAATGAAGGTCCTCCTGGCTGGAGCCACCGGATTCATAGGCTCCCACACCGAAGAAGCCCTGCTGAATGCGGGACACCATACGATCCGTTACGGCTCACCTGACGAGGGCGCCGATGCGGTGGTGAACTGTGCAGGCAGACTTGGAGGACCGGGGGTAACCGAAGAAGAACTCCGGGAATCGAACCTCCGCCTTCCTCTTAGGCTGGGGAAGCTCTCCGTTCAGCGGGGCATCCCGCTGGTGCACCTGAGCACTCCAGGGGTCTGCGGTCTCAGGGCGGGGGGGCTGGAAACCGATGAATACGCGCCGGAGGGTCCGTATGAGGAAACGAAGGCCCTGGCGGAGAGGGAACTGCTGGGATCCGTACCCGGAGTTACCATCCTCCGTCCGGATTTCGTTTTCGGAAGGGGTGACATGCACAAGTACCCGTTGTTCCGGCAGGTTTCCAGGGGCTGGTTTCCCCTGGTCGGGACGGGTGAGTCGAAGACCAGGCCCACGGATGTGCGTGATGTGGCCGCCGCGGTACTCCATGCAATGCCCGGGGGAAAGCTGCATGGCGGGATTTTCAACATAGGCGGTCCTGATGTCATTACCGTTTCTGAAACGGCCTCCGTCATCGCAGGGAAACTCGGAGGAAGGGTCTTGAAGATACCCGTTCCACGGCTGCTTTTCAGAGCGGCGCTGATGCTTGGTCCTTTCTGTCCTGGAGCCCTTTCCAGGAGCAGATACAGACTCTTCGGCTCCCACAGGTTCGTGAACACCGAGAAGGCTCAGAGGGCCGGGTTCTCCCCCTCCTTCAGCTTTTCTCAAACCGCATCCGAAGCCGTCTCCTGGTATCGGGAAAGGGGTCTTCTGTGAAGTTTCAGCACGTGAGGAAGGTTTCCGCCGTCCTGCTGGGAATGCTGACGGCTGCCGCCGTCCTGGCGCTGCTCAGGAACGGAAGCTCCCTCATGGAGTCGCTGAAGGCGCACACCTGGACGCTGGACTGGCTGAAGCTGGCCGGTTCGGCGGCGCTTCTGGCTGTGGCCCTCTTCCTCACTCCCCAGGGCTGGGTGATAATTTGCAGGTCCATGGGATCCACCCTGGGCAACGGAACCCTCAGGAGTGCATGGTTCGCAAGCCAGCTGGGTCGCTACGTACCGGGAAAGGTATGGCTCTTCGCAGGCAGGGCGGGTTTCCTCAAGTCCAGGGGAATGAGCGGCGGAAGGGCCGCGGCGACAACTCTGTACGAGCTTCTCTTCTCATTCGCCTCCGTTGGCCTGATCGCCCTGGCGGCCTTCGGGGCATCTCCGGACCTGATGTCCGGGGGAGGGATGGGAACTGTTGCGGCTGCCGCCGGGGCCGCGCTTCTGGTGATTCCTCTGCTGCATCCGGTTCAGAGGGCGGTATGCAGGAGAAAAGGCATCTCTCCCGACTCCCTGCCCTGCCTCTCTACGGCTTTAAAGGCGGTTTCCCTCTATACGATGCTCTGGCTTCTCAGGGGTATGTCCATCTATCTTCTTCTTTCCGGCACGGGGATCGAGCCAGTGAAACTCTTCCGGAGCCTCGCCGCCGCGCCCCTTTCCTGGCTTGCGGGGTATATTGTGGTAATCGTGCCGGGGGGTATAGGCATCAGGGAAGCCGCAGCAGCGGCCATAGCCGCCCCTGGTTCGGAAGCTCCCGCGGCGGCCGCCCTTGCCGGGCACAGGCTGTTCATGGCCGCAGTTGAACTGGCGCTTGCGGCATTCACCGCAAAGAAGATCATTAAGAAGGAGGGCAATGACACTGCTGAAGGATGAACGCACCGTACTGTGGGTTTCGCTGGTGGTCCTGGCCATTGTGACCTACTGGCCCGTCTTCTCCACCGGCCGCCTGCCCGGCGGCGAAATGAGCGATACGGTGGCCCAGGGATATCCCTTCTTCTACCACACCGCCCAAAGGCTGTCACAGTGGGAACTGCCCCTCTGGAATCCGTACATCCTCTGCGGAACGCCGTTTTACGAATCCTTCAGCGCTCCTGTGTTCTACCCTCTGAGGGGGATACCCATGGTGCTCTTCGGGCCGGAAACGGCCATAAGGTTCCTCTTCCCTCTCCATATGGTCCTGGGCGGCGTGTTCGCCTGGCTGCTGCTCAAGGCAATGGGCACCAGCCGCTGGGGCTCCCTGGCGGGAGCCTGGGCGTATGCCGCGGGTGCCTGGGCCAACACCCTCTTTTACGCGGGTCATGGAAGCAAGATCATCTGCTGGGCCTGGTTTCCCCTCATACTCTGGGCTGTTCTGGGGTTCAGTTCCACCCGCAGGGCCCGTTATATAGGTATTGGCGGTCTTGCGGTGGGTATGCAGGGCTTGTCCAGCCATCCCCAGATAATGCTTTATTCCGCCGGGGCCGCATTGATAATGGCTTTATTCAGAACCGATAAACCAGCCATCAGGTCCCTGGGACGAAACCTGGGAGGAACCTTCGCGATACTCGCCCTGGGAGGTCTGGTCGCCGCGGTTCAGCTCTATCCGGGATATGTGTTCAGCGGATACTCCTCAAGGGGTGCGGACCTTTCCCTGGACAGAGCGGCCAGCTATTCACTGCCGCCTGAAGAGACGCTCACGATGGTACTCCCGGGAATGTTCGGCCTCAGGCATGGCTTTTCTGACAGCACCGTGAACGGAGTACCGGTTTACTTCGGAAGACTCGGCCTTCGGCTTTCCAGCGAGTTCATGGGTGTGGCCTTCTTCCTGCTGGGAATGGCAGGGCTGCTCAAGGGCGGAACCAGGCGCAGCCGCTTCTCGCTTGCCGCAATTGCGTTATGCGGGATGATCGTCTCCTGGGGAGGGTACACGCCGGTCTTTCAGTGGCTCTACAGGCTTCTTCCCGTATTCAGGAAGCTGAGGGCTCCGCACATGGCGGCCTTCCTTACCACATCGGCCATCGCCCTGTCGGCGGGGCCGGGATTCGACGCTCTCTTCCTTAAACAGGGCAGAGCCTGGAAGACATTCGCCATCATTTCCGTAGCATTCCTCATCCTGCTGCTGGGAGCCAGGCCCGTCTCGGAAGCCCTTCAGTCAGCCTGGTGGGCCCGCAGCGGCGTGCAGGACACATCTCCCTACGGAGCGATAGTATCCGCCAGGGCAGCCCTTCTCTCCTCCGACTTCCTCAGGGCTTTCCTGGTCTCAGGAACGCTTTCCCTGCTTCTGTTCATGCGATGGCGGAATACCGGGAAATCATTTTACTATGGATCTGCGGTACTTCTGATCTCCGCCCTGGAGCTGATCCCCTTCAACGGCCGGTTCCAGGTCTATCTGCCCTCTACCTCCATTGAAGCCATGTTCCCGGACTCCCCACTTCTTGAGGAAATGGCCGGAGAGGGAAGAGTATTCCCCGGGGGCAACCATCTCATCCCCCTGGAAATACGATCCGTAACAGGTTATCACGCTGCAAAGACCGCGGAGAACGAGACACTGCTCGACATGGTCGCCCAGGGCTCTCCCTGGGTCCTGAGGAACACTGCGATGACAGCATTCGCCTCGGAACAGGGGGCCGCTTCGTGGGATCAGGTCCAGCCCCTTCTTGCAGAGGAGGTCCAGGGCTTCCCCGCTGATCCCATGCCCAGGGCGTTCCTGGCAAGATCAGTGGTGGCGGGAGATCAGGAGGAGGGCTTCAGCGGACTCCAGCCGCAATTGAGAACGATCGTGGAGAACACCCCGATGGTATACGATGGAGCCTTCGGGCAGGCTGAGATCACCATTGACCTCCCGGAGCTGGTCAGTGTCTCCACTTCCGCCGGGATGGAGTCCTTCCTCGTTCTCGCCGACACCTGGTATCCCATGTGGAGAGCCACAATTGACGGAGAGGAGACCCCGGTCTACAGGGCGAACGGCTGGATGAGGGCGGTGAAGGTGCCTCCCGGCGAGCACACGGTGGAGTTCACCTATGACACAAGTCACGTGAGGACCGGTGGGCTTGCATCCCTGGCCGGCGTTCTTGTCGCGACTCTGCTGGTGTTCCTTCCTGGAAGAAAGGCCTTCGATGCATAGGAACTCCAGGTTCCAGAGGATACAGACATGGGCCGGCCTCATACTGCTGGTGGCAGCGGGTTTCTACTTCTACATCGAGCTTCTGCCCCAGTGGAGACCCCAGCTGGAGGAGTTCTGGAGCACCCAGGGAAAGAACGCCAGCAGGCCTTTGATGCTGCTTTCCATACTTCTGATGATGGCAGGATACTATTTCGCTCCCCTGGCATGGCAGAAGATACTGGAGTCCCTGAACATCCCCAGGATCGACAGAGGGGAACTGAGAAGGAACTGGTTCATCACACAGATGGGCAGCTACGTTCCGGGAAAGCTCTGGATGGCTCTGGGAAGGATCACCTTCCTGAAGATGAACGGCACAAGCGCAGTAAAGGCCGTTACCGCCTTCGTGCTGGAGAATGTATACATGCTTGTGGCCCTGGGCCTGATGGCGCTTCTTGCGATGCCTTTCATGGGGGAGGACATACCCCAGGCCCTTATCATACCCTTGTGGATATCCGCGGTGCTGGCCTTCATGGTGCTCCTGGCCCCGGGCCTTCAGAAGGCCTTCGCCAGGAGGATAGCCAGGAATCTCGACGTGGACATTCAGGAACTCCCCCATATCAGCCATTACCATCAGGCCGTTTTCATTGGTTCCCACATGCTCTCCTGGACCCTGAGGGGTCTGGCGCTGTACGTTTGGTTCAGGGGATTCGGGGTACCCTCCTCCACGCCATCTTACGCCCTGGTGGCGGTATGCCTCCTGGCAGCGCCGGCTTCCTGGCTCATCGCCCTGGTCATGGTCTTCATCCCCGGGGGCATCGGAGTCAGGGAGTCTCTCAGGGGTATCTTCCTGGCTCCCTTCGTGGCCGGGGGAATGGCGGTGGCCACCACCATCGCCCTTGCCCAGCGTGCTTCCGTGATAGGAGTGGAGCTTGTTTTCGCAGCCCAGGCCGTCCTTCACCAGTTCCTCAGGAAGCACTGGCCCATAAGGATGAATCACCTGGCCCAGCTCTCCCACCTGCTCTGGAGCGTTATGAAGGGCTGGCTGTGCATGCATGGTCTTTCACGGCCCCCGCTGCCGATCAATGTCACCTTTTCGGTAACCAGAAGGTGCCAGTCCCGTTGCAGGACCTGCTTCATCTGGAAGGACTGTCAATCCCAGGAGCAGGAGGATGATCTGGACCTGGAGACGATAGAAAGGCTCTTCAGGGCCATCGGCTGGACCTACTTCTTCAACGTGTCCGGCGGAGAGCCCTTTCTCAGAAAGGACCTTCCCGAGATAATCCGCCTTGCCTGCAGGCACCTGAGACCGGCGGTGGTTCACATTCCCACCAATGCCCTGATGCCCGAAAGGATCGCAGCCTCCACAGAGAGAATACTGGAGATCATCGAAAGGGAGGCCCCCGGTACAGTCCTTACCATAAAACCTTCCTTCGACGGGGTCGGCGAACTGCACGACAGCATAAGGGGCGTTCCAGGGAACTTCGAGAAACTTCTTGACACTCTCTCAAGGCTCAAGGAACTCAGGAAGGATCACAGATATCTGCATGTGGGAGTGGGAACGGTGGTGTCCAGGTTCAATCAGGACAGGCTGCAGGAGATCATCAGCTTCGCCGGAAAACTGGGTGTGGACACATACATAAACGAGGTGGCCGAGGAGAGGGAAGAGTTCTTCAACCTGGGAAGCGGGATAACCCCCGACGGGGCAAGCTACGGCCACATCATGGAGCTTTTCAAGAGGAACGTGCGCGGCCGTCTGAAGAACATGAACCTTCTCTCCAGGCTGACCACCGCCATGAGGATCATCTATTACGATCTGGCGGCGGACATACTCAGGGAGAACCGCCAGGTAATACCCTGCTACGCCGGGATACTCAATGTGCACATTAACTCCGACGGAGGGGTCTGGCCCTGCGCCGTTCTGGCTTACAAAGGTGAGATGGGCAGGTTGTCGGACTCGGTGGGTTTCCTGGACATATGGAACTCGAAGAGGGCCCGGGAGGTCCGCAGGGGCATAAGGGAAGGGCGCTGCGCCTGCCCCCTGGCGAACCAGGCTTACTCCAACATGCTGCTTCACCCGCCCAGCTTCTTCAAAGCACTCTGGATAGCCGCCAGGGGAAAATGAAAGCGGGGCCCCATCCGGGACCCCGCACATTAACAGGATAACGTTCTAGAAGGATGCCTTGATCCCGGCCCAGGTGTCGGATTCCAGGCTCTGGGGATCCCAGTCGATGCTGAGCTTGTAGAGGAATGTGTTCTGGGGGTAGATCCAGAGGTACTCCCCGTCGTAGTCGATCCCGCCGTTGACTTCCAATTCTTCAGTGAAGCTGCAGGACCATTCCGGCGTGGGGTTGGGGGAGCCGTCGGGGTTCAGATGGTGGATGAAGATGTTGTCGGCGCCTTCAACGCCCAGGGCCACGAACAGATAATCTCCCCATACGGCAAGGCCGTAGACATCGCCGTAGTCGATCTCGCTCCAGGTGATGCTGGTCTCGGTTCCCGTGTAGGGACCCCATGCGAGCTTGGACTCGTTGGGGGAACCCACGTAGATGAAGCCGTCGGTGGCGCCGATACCGAAGAGATTGGTGTATCCGGCGGGGCCGTCGATGTTCCGAAGGTGGGTGCCGTCCTCCTGGTAAACCCCGAACATGCTGGTGCCGTAGTCGGTCATGAACCACTGGTAGCCGCTGGCGAACTGGGCGTAGGCCTGATCGTCGGCGTCGACTCCGCCTGTAATGGCCCAGGAGTTCCCTGTGGCGCTTCCGCTCACCATGTCGAACTCGTAGTTCACAACATCGCTCCAGTTGAGGATCCAGGCGCTGTTGGACGCGTTGTCCTTGATGGCGAGGCCGTAGGAAGCCTCGAGACCGCCCGCCAGAACGTCTTCAACTGTGTAGCTTCCCCTGGCGGAGTAGGGGTAGCCCTGACCGGTTCCGCCGGTTCTGACCGTGGCAAAGGCAAGCCCGGCGAGTACCAGCATGGCGCATGCGATTAATCTCATTAGAAACCCTCCAAATCTCTTCTGTGCTTGACGCGCATCACATACTATGCGGTTTTTCCGCCGATGTCAAATGCGGCTTCTCTTTACTGACCCATTTCCATTGCTATCTCAACGATGGAGGTTATCGCTCCCGGTCCTATGGTTACCTTCGAGAAGGCGAGACCGTCCTGGAAGGAGACCGAGAAAGCCGCCTCTCCGGCAAAGACCTCCTCGATGAGCCTTTCCGTATCCCTGTCCAGCGACAGGCCATCCACTATCATCTCCGGGTTGGCGGCGCCACCCATGAAACCCTCTGAGGATGCTCCGGAGAAGAAGTCCTCAGCCTTCATTCCTTCGGCTATCTCTTCCGGTTCTATTGCGTAGGAAACATAGAACACATCATCGTAAATGAAGTACCAGATGCTCTCCACTCCGATGTCCATCCTGAAGGCGGTGGTTCCCTGGAATGACTCCCTTGTGGATTCAGCCAGGGTGGAGATCATGTTCAGCGAAGCTTCGAGCTTCTCCGGATCCTGCAGTGAGAGAGCCATGATACCGGCTCCTCCGCTGGGCTCTCCCCACTGGTCGAGCTCTATCTCGGTAACGGCGATGCAGAAATCGCCCTTGAACACCCCGATGAACTCCTCCATCGAGCTGAAACCTATGAAGGCCAGGCCGGCTTCCATCTCACCGGCATCGGTACCCGCTTCCCGGGCCATCTCGTCGTATCTGTCAATGAGCGTTTCTGCATCGAAGGAGGTTCGCACCGCCGCCATGGTGTTCCCTGGAAGCATTATGGAACGGCTCTGGAGGCCTTCGGCGAATATGTCGGCGTACATCTCCATCTCTTCGTCGTCGAAGATCATGGCCATGCTTATCTCCGTTGCGTCGCCGTCGTCCGACACGAAGCACATCACCGGAAACTCCGTAATTTCCTCGTAGAAGAGGAACGCCACAGCGGGATCATCCATTACGGCCCTGGCAGCCATGGCCTGGAAGTCTTCGTCTTCCGAAAGCGGGTTCCGGAGGGCTTCCTCGAGCTCGTCTATCTGGGCATCGTCCTCCCAGGCTATGACCATTACCGTATAGCCGTCCATCTCCAGGAACTCCGTTTCATCACCGCCGCCGGCGCTCTCCACGAAATCCATGAGCTTCTCGCCGTCGCAGGGGAGGAACACAGCCAGGAACTCCATGTCCTCGCCCATGCCGACGAAGCCTATCTCGCCGGGCTCTATGCCCAGCTCGTCCACCCAGTCGTTCCAGTCGAAGAGGTCGAGACCGAGGTCCATCTCTTCGATGTCGTTCAGTTCGTATTCGGGAAGGTTGTCCTCGACAATTTCCAGTATCTCAGGGAAGTTCGCCCTTTCCGGGTCGATGGTGATGTATGCGTCGTACCCCCCGGGCAGCCTTCCCATGAGCCCCGGGTCCCCGGGACCATCTCCGCAGGCTGCAAGGGTCATGAGCGCTGCTGCGCAAAGCAGCGGCATCAGTACTTTTTTCACTTCTTTCCCTCCTTGTTGATCACTGACGGTAACCGGTGAACTCCACTCCGTCAGGCAGCGTAACCGAGAACTCCTGAACGATCTTATATAAACTGTCTGCGTCGGCCCAGGGGGCCGCGAGGACCTCGATCCTCCCGTCGGCGCATACCACCAGGGGAGGCTGAAGCTCCATCACCGCTATCCTCTCCCAGTGAAAAAGCCCCTGGAACCTGCCGGGGTATACCACCGCGAGGTTCACCCCCGACGCCGCAGCGGCGGAATCAACCCATTCGGGGTCCCCCGCCCCATCCAGGGCCTCCGGAACCGCAAGCCCCCAGAGATCCAGCACGTAGTGATCGCTGAAAAGCGCCACGAGACCAAGGTCGTTAACCGCCACGGGCCCCGGCGCCCAGTCCCTCACCAGTCTTGCCGTCTGGTACTGCTGACGGTAGATGTTCCCTGAAGCGTAGGGGATCTTAAGGTATCCGGTAAGGTAGTTGCCTGAGGTCGCCAGCAGGACCGCAGCGAAAAGAACCTTCCTCTTCTCCAGAATGGGTCTGTAGAGGTGAAACACCACCATCGCCGAATAAGCCCACATGTACACGCCGTACCTGTGGAACCATCCGAACCGTCCCACGGAAAGGTGCAGGATCACGGAAACTACGGCTGATACCGCCAGCAGTCTGTGTTCTCTTTTTTCGCTCCTCAGCGCCGCAAACATAAGAGGAACCAGCAGAAGGCCCTGAACGATCCCCCTGAAACCAGACAGTGATGTGAGCAGGTTCCCGGCGATCCCGCCACCTGCAGCCACCGAAGACTTGGCCAGGACCGAAGCGGGAAGGGGACTCAGACCCAGGGAAAGAAGGAACACCGAGAAACCCCCGATTGCCACCAGGAGAACTCCTGCGGCGATCAGGGCCCTTTTCCGTTCCCCCAGCATGAAAGCCATTCCGATCACGGGAAGTGATACCGCCAGGCATTCGTATCTGACCAGGGGCGCCGCTGCAGCAGCCCAGAGAAGGTATCGGGAAAAGCCCCTGCCCTCCGAGAGGCGGCATGCTCCCGCAGCCAGGACCACCGCCAGGAAGACCTGAAGGCTGTGCTCCATTCCGGTGAGGACCAGCCCGGGAAGGCTGAAGGCAAACACCGAGACAAGGGCGCAGAGCAAGCACTCCCTGCCGTAGAATCGAAGCAGGACCAGAGCGGTTGCTCCCGCGAAGAAAAGGTTCATTGCAAGGGGAATGATGTTGAAGAAAGAAGTGCCGGCGAAGGGAACCAGCATGAAGGGCCAGATCACCGAGGATGACGGCGAGGTGGGCTCTCCGGGGTTTATGCCGTAGTGACCGGCACGGATGTTCTCCGCCAGGGCGAGGTGTATGTAGGGGTCGTCCAGGGTGTATACGAAGACGCCGTCGTTCATTTTCACCGAAAGAAAGAACGGAGCTGCCACTGCCGCGAACAGAACTGAAAGCACCATGATTCTTCCGGCCATAACACCTCCATACGAAGGAAGAACATTCTTTACCGGCCGCGGCATGTCCAGAGCTTGACGATTCGTGACTGTTTTCACAGTATTACGCCGCTGAGGTAAGGGCGCCATCGCGCCTGATCCGGGGCTCACAGTAATCGATTTGATTGCCCGTGCCCCAGGTACGGGTTTACATTTCTGACGGAAGGTGCTTTCCTGGACAGACGGCTTGGATTCATAGGCATAATACTGGAGCACAGGGACCGCGACGCCTGCAGGGTGAACGAACTCCTCACCGAACACGGTCATCTGATAGTGGCCAGGACCGGAGTTCCATACCGACCCGGCGGATGCTCGGTGATAAGCCTGGTGGTCAACGCCACCACCGACGAGATCGGTGAACTCACAGGCAGGCTCGGTTCCATACCGGGTGTGTCGGTGAGGTCCATGCTGTCCAGAAGGAAGGATCTGACTGGAGGAGAAAATGCCGCTTCCCAAGATGGACACCACGGGTCTAAACAGTTTCATTCCAGCTGACGAGATCGAGAGCATTCTCAGTAAGACCGCCGACCCTGACAGGGTCAGGGTTCGCGACATCATCGCAAAATCCCTTGACAAGCAGAGGCTCGAGCCTGAGGAAACGGCGGTTCTGATAAATACCTCCGATCCGGAGCTGGTGGAGGAGATAAAACAGGGGGCCAGGGACCTGAAGACGAAGGTCTACGGCAACAGGATAGTGCTCTTCGCCCCGCTCTACATAGGAAACGACTGTGTAAACGACTGCACCTACTGCGGCTTCCGGTGCTCCAACAGGGAGACCCTGAGGAAGACCCTCTCACTGGAGGAGCTTCAGAGAGAGGTGGAGGTGCTGGAGGACAGGGGCCACAAAAGGCTCATCCTGGTTTACGGGGAGCACTCCCGTTATGACGCGCGTTTCATACACGATACAGTGAGGAAGGTCTACTCGGTCAAGCGGGGTCACGGTGAGATCAGAAGGGTGAACATCAACGCCGCGCCCCTGGACGAAGAGGGTTACAGGCTGGTGAAGAGCGCCGGCATCGGGACATATCAGATATTCATGGAGACATACCACGAACCCACCTATGCCAGGGTGCACCCGTCGGGGCCGAAAAGCAGCTTCCTCTGGAGGCTCCACGGGCTGGACAGGGCTTTCAGGGCCGGTATCGACGATGTGGGAATAGGAGCCCTGCTGGGCCTCTACAAGTGGCAGTTCGAGGTCATGGGTCTTCTCTACCACACCATCCACTTCGAGGAGACCTTCGGAGTCGGACCCCACACCATCTCCTTTCCCAGGATAGAACCCGCCCTGGGAAGCGAGCTGACCAGGCATGTGCCCCATCAGGTAAGCGACGAGGATTTCAAGAAACTGGTGGCCATACTCAGGCTCTCTGTGCCGTACACCGGCCTCATTCTCACCTGCAGGGAGCCGGTCGAACTCAGGAACGAGGTGCTGGCCTTCGGGGTGAGCCAGATCGACGCCGGATCGGACATAGGGGTGGGCGCCTACGCCACCCAGGATCCGGAGAACGCGAAGAAGAGCCAGTTCGTGCTTGCCGACGGCAGAAGCCTTGACCAGGTCATAGGGGAACTCGCCGAAGCGGGGTACCTTCCCAGTTTCTGCACCGCCTGCTACAGGGCGGGAAGGACAGGGGAGCACTTCATGGAGTTCGCCGTTCCAGGGTTCGTCAAGCGTTACTGCACGCCCAACGCCGCCCTGACCCTGCTGGAGTACCTGAATGACTACGCTTCACCTGAGACCAGGGAAAAGGGCCTTGCCCAGCTCCAGGCGGAACTGGACTCCTTGCCCGAGGGCAGTGAGAAGAACGCCCTCCTGGAGAGGATACGAAAGGTGAACGCCGGCGAGAGGGACCTTTACTACTGACCGGGCTACCTCAGAAAGACGGGTGACCCCCCGGTGAGATCCAGGATCCTCGAGGGCCGTCGGTTCTCAAGGGTGCCCCCGTCCACGGCGATGTCCACTCCATCGATGATGCCCGGCGGCACATCCTCCAGTGACAGGGGAAAAGGCTCCCCCATCAGGTTGGCGCTGGTCGATGCCAGAAAGAGCCCCGTCCTCTGGAGTATCTCCCTGCTGAATGCATGGTCGGGAAGCCTCAGGGCAACGCCGCCGGTGCCGCCCACCATAATGTCGGGGACTTCATCGGAAGCGGGGACCACCAGGGTGACGGGACCGGGCCAGTGGCGCTCCATCTCCTTTTCCAGAGTCTTGTCGGAGGTGAGCACGAGGGCGTCCTCCACCGAAGGCACGAGAAGGATGAAGGGCCGGGGGGCCGTATAGCCCTTGAGTTCATAAAGCTTCCCGCAGGCGGCCTCCGAGAAACCGTCGGCAAGAAGGCCGTAAACGGTGTCCGACGGGTAGAGGGCGACTCCGCCCTGGAGAATCACCGAGGAGACAGCTTCAGCCGTCCCCCCGGCATGGATCAGCAGGCTACCAGCCACGGGCTTTCTTAAGGGCTTCCTTAACTTCCGGGTTCTCCAGACCGATTATCTGGCATGCGAGATAGGCGGCGTTCCTGGCTCCGTGGCTCCCAATGGCAACCGTAGCCACGGGAATACCCTTGGGCATCATCACCGTGGAGAGGAGAGCGTCGAACCCGTTCAGGGGTCCACCCTCCAGGGGAACGCCTATTACCGGGAGAAGGGTGTTGGCGGAAACGGCTCCCGCCAGATGCGCGGCCAGCCCCGCTCCGGCTATGATTACCCTGAGACCCCTGCCTTCGGCGGTCTGGGCATAGACCTTCACCTTCTCAGGGGTCCTGTGGGCGCTCATTACATTTATCTCGTAGGGAACCCCCAGATCGTTGAGGACCTCTTCTGTCCTCTTCATGGTGTCCCTGTCGCTCTCGCTTCCCATGAGTATCCCAACAAGCGGCTTCATATCGTCCTCCCTATGTCAGTTCGCATGTGTTTTCCCTGGAACTCTATCTTTTCAGAGTTCTCGTAGGCCCTGGTCAGCGCTTCATCCAGGCAGGAGGCAACGGCGGTTACCCCCAGGACCCTTCCCCCGGAGGTCACCAGCCTGCCGTCCTTCATGGAAGTTCCCGCGTGGAAGACCAGACAGTCGGCATCCTGAGTGCCCCTTATCTCCAGACCCTTCGGATAGTTCCCCGGGTACCCGCCGGATGCCAGTATCACGCAGGCGGAAGCCCCGTCCCTGACCCTTGGGGGATCCATCGCCTCTCCCCTTGCCGCGGCCAGGAAAAGGTCCGCCAGGCTGGACTCGATCAGGGGAAGCACCGCCTGGGTCTCCGGGTCCCCGAAGCGCACGTTGAACTCCAGGACCATGGGTCCCTGGGATGTAAGCATGAGCCCTGCGTAGAGAACTCCCCGGAACTCCAGACCCCTGCGGTTGAGTTCCTTCAGAACAGGCAGGATAACGGTCTTCCTCACCATTTCGGTGAATCCCGGGGGAATGTCCTCCGGGGGGCACACGGCTCCCATTCCGCCTGTGTTGGGCCCCCGGTCGCCGTCATACGCCCTCTTGTGGTCCCTGCTGGGGGGAAGCATCACCGCGTCGTGGCCGTTGCAGACCGCAAGCACGCTCACTTCCCTGCCGGCGAGTCTTTTCTCCACCACCACCGAAGCTCCTGGAGCCCCCTGGAACAGTTCCCTGAGAACGGCGCTGGATTCCTCCGCCGTGGAAGGGAGGAACACTCCCTTTCCCGCCGCAAGACCGTCTGCCTTTATCACGAAACTCTCCGGTGAATCACCGATGTAACTTATGGCCTCCTCCGGATCGCTGAATACGTTTCCTCCTGCCGTGGGAACGCCGGCGGCGGTCATTACCTCCTTGGCGAACCACTTGCTGCCCTCGAGCATGGCGCACTCCGCCGATGGTCCGAAACAGGGTATGCCGGCCTCTGCGAACCTTCCTGCAATACCGTCAACCAGAGGCGCTTCAGGACCCACCACGGCAAGGTCCACCTTCTCATCCACAGCTATACTGACGGGATCGCCGGGGATGTTCCTGGCGAAGGTTGCGGTGCCCGGATTACCCGGAACCACTATGACTTCGTTCTCTCCATTGCGGTAAAGAGCCCATGCAAGGGCATGCTCACGACCTCCTCCGCCAAGTACCTGTATCTTCACCTGCCGGTTCCCCTCTCCCTGAATACATTCTCTTCTCCGGGGAAGGCCCCGGTCCGTACCTCTTCAGCGTACTCCTCTATCGCCCGGGCCATTACGGTGTGAAGGTCGGCGTACTTCTTCAGGAACCTGGGGTTGAACTCGCCGTTCATCCCCAGCATGTCGTTCACCACCAGTATCTGCCCGTGGGTATGCCTTCCGGCACCGATCCCTATGGTGGGTATGGAGGATTCTCCGGTAAGGATGGCCGCCAGTTCCTCCTCCATCATCTCGAAGACAACGGAGAACGCGCCAGCTTTCTCAAGCGCCGAGAGCTGCCTTCGCAGTTCTTCGAGCGCATCACGGCGAACTATCCTGTAGGAACCCTCGGCCTTTATGGACTGGGGCAGCAGGCCAATGTGGCCCATCACCGGGATCCCGGCGTCCACTATGGCCCTTATCCTGCTCACGGCGGCATCGTTCCCGCCCTCCAGCTTCACAGCATCGGCTCCGGCCTCGGCAACGAACCTGACAGCGTTCCTCACCGCGGTCTCGTCGGATGGCTGATAGCTTCCGAAGGGCATGTCCCCCACCACCATGGCGTCTGGGGCCCCCTTCCTCACCGCCCTGCAGTGAGCCACAAGGACATTCATGTCGGCCCCAAGAGTGGTTTCCTCTCCCAGGACCGCCATCTGAAAGGAATCGCCAACGAGTATCAGGTGAACTCCTGCCCGCTCCTCCAGGGCCGCGGTGAGATGATCGTATGCCGTGAGAGCCACGATCTTCTCGCCCCTGTCCTTCATTGCCTGGATGGATCTTACGGTAACTCTGCCTCTGGCCATGGGAACTCCGTCCGTCATTTCATGAAAACCACCGGAACGGTGCTAAGATAACCCGGCCTGTGCTATTTCCCAAATCCGGGGAACCTGGAGAACCAGTACGCCGCGGCGGCAAAAAGATAGCCCACCGCTATGTCGGT
>DAINQE010000001.1:54492-82802 GCA_036743055.1 Candidatus Sabulitectum sp.
ATAACGGCGAAGGCCAGAACGGACCTTTTCATGGCCTCGGCGCCCTTTGCCCTGTACACAAGCCAGGGGGTGATCAGGGGGAAGGAAAAGAACAGGCTGTGAACAAGGGCCAGGGGGTAGTCGTACCAGTTCGGGCAACCGGAGGGCGGCAGCAGCCTCTGCTGGAGCCACCTCGAGGGAAGCACCCCGAATACGGCCTTCTCGAAGGCCAGTACGTTCTCCCCGTTGTACTCTCCGCCGAATGTGGACGCTATGGTGCCCAGCCCCACATAGCAGCCGCCCAGGAAAAGCCAGTTGAGCAGGAACAGGTACTTCTCCGGCACCAGCCGGAACCTGATCGCGGAGTAGAGGAGAAGCCACAGCGGGATCATGTAGGGTATGACCGGTTCACCCCTGTGGAAAGGGATAAGGGACATGATCACGGTAAAGATACCGGTTACATAGAGATAGACCACAATACAGCCCCCGGATCGGGGCTTCACACCGGCCTCTTTCAAGTTATTCCCCTCTTATATGGATGAAGGGGACCAACCCCTGAAGAATGCTCTTATTACAGGGTTAAAGGACTTACTACTGCCACCGGAGCCTGTGAGGCTTCCCGCTCAGGGCGCCTTCGGAACCGGCGGGGGCCGCCTTCATGCGTAACTTATCCCACTCTCAGATCATTTGGTCCCCAACACTGATTATATTACGCACTCTCCGGGCCTCCGTCAAACCCCTCGGCGCAAGATGCCCGGTGCTTCGGACTTACGAACTGACCCGATCCATGCAGTCACAGAAAGGTACGCTTATGGCAAAGAACATCGCTAATCCAGCAGAGGATTTCTCCAGGTGGTATCTGGATGTAATACGGGAAGCCGAACTGTCCGATCCGGCTCCCGTCAGGGGCTGCATGGTTATACGACCTTACGGTTTCGCCATCTGGGAGCTTATGAGGGACGACCTGGACAGAAGGTTCAAGGAAACCGGCCATTCCAACGCCTATTTCCCCCTCTTCATACCCCAGAGCTTCATCACGAAGGAAGCTGAGCACGTTGAGGGCTTCAGCCCCGAGCTGGCGGTGGTGACCCACGCCGGGGGCAAGGAACTGGAAGAGCCCCTGGTGGTCCGCCCCACTTCGGAGACGATCATCAACCACATGTTCAGCAAGTGGATAAACAGCTACCGGGACCTTCCCATGCTTCTCAACCAGTGGGCCAACGTGGTCAGGTGGGAGCTTCGTCCAAGACCGTTCCTCAGGACCACGGAGTTCCTCTGGCAGGAGGGGCACACCGCCCACGCAGACGAGGAAGAGGCCAGGGAGGAAACGATGCGGATGCTGGGGGTGTACACCGACTTCATGACGGAAGTCGCAGCCATTCCCGTGGTTCCCGGCAGGAAGACCGACAGGGAGAAGTTCGCCGGGGCGGTGAACACCTACACCATCGAGGCCATGATGTCCAACGGCTGGGCACTCCAGGGCGGAACCAGCCACTATCTGGGTACCAACTTCGCCAGGGCCTTCGATACCATGTACCTGGACTCCGAGAACGAGAGGAGACCGGTGCATCAGACCAGCTGGGGCGTCACCACGAGACTCGTTGGTGCCGTTATCATGGTTCACGGAGACGAGAACGGCCTGAAGCTTCCCCCCAGGATGGCCCCGATCCAGGTGGTGGTTGTTCCCATCGCCAGGGAAGAGGATGAAAAGGCCGCGGTGATGAAGGCCGCCGGGGACATCTCCGCGGAGCTCGGCGCAGCAGGCATCCGGGTGCATGTGGATGACCGTGAATCAATAAGCCCGGGATTCAAGTTCAACCACTGGGAGGTCCGCGGTGTTCCCCTCCGTCTCGAACTCGGCCCCAGGGACCTGGCGGAAGGCCATGTGATGGCAAGCCCCAGGAACAGGCCAGGAAGGGAAGGCAAGTTCACCCTTCCCCTGGAGGGGATAGCGGAAAGCTGCTCTGGGGTCCTTGATACCATCCAGGAGGAAATGCTCCAGGCGGCCCTGGAGTTCAGGAACTCCCATACTTTCGACGTGGAAAGCTACGACGAGTTCAAGGAGCAGATCGTGGAACGGCCGGGGTTCTACAGGGTATGGTGGGACGGCTCCGCCGAGGACGAGGCGATGATACAGGAGGAGACCAAGGCCACGGTGAGATGCCTTCCCCTGGAGCAGAGGGACGGCACAGGCAGATGCTTCCTCACCGGCAGGGAAACCTCCACCACCGCCATCATCGCAAGGGCCTACTGACCTTTGGCTGAAACGGGCGGGAGACCCGGGATGCCCTCGAGGCTTCTCGCTCCCGCCCTTTTCCTCCTTGTATCCCTCTACGCCCTGTGGCCCCTGGGAACCTCCCCACATCCCCATGACCACGCGGACAGTCTCTTCAATACCTGGCTGGTGAGCTGGAACGCCCATGCGGCGTTAAGCGGGGAGAACCCCCTCGATCAGCCTGTTTTTCAGGGTTTTCCCGACGGCGGCGGCAGGAGCGACCTGATGCTGACCCAGGGAGCCGCGGCCCTTCCACTTTTCATTTTCGGGGCGGATCCGGTCAGGGTTCACAACCTGCTGATGGTGTTCTTCCTCTTCCTGGCGGGTTATGCGGCATACATGCTGGCTCTCCAGTGCGGGGCCGTGGAAAAGGGAGGTCTCTTTGCAGGTACGGCGGTTATCCTTCTGCCCTGGTTCCAGTCGCATCTCTGGCACCTTCAGCTCTTCAGCGGCGGGCTGGGGCTTCTTGCTCTGGTTTTCGCCGTAAGGACCGCCAAAGGCCGGGCTTCCGGCTGGCAGATATCCCTCTTCGTACTGCTTCAGTGCCTTGCTTCCCTCTATCTCTGGTATTTCATGAACATCGCCCTGGCGCTGCTTCTTCCCTTCCTTTTCAAACGCGGCGGAAGGAAGGGAGCCCTGATGACTGCGGCATGGTTCGCAGCAGGGAACGCTCTTTGTCTGCCCTTCCTTCTGGATCACCTGTCCAACGCCGGCACCTGGTCAATGGACTCCGTTGCCAGCACCGACGCTGCGGCCTTCCTGGCCCCGTGGGAGAACAGCATCCTGCTGGGTTGGATGCGTTCAGGGAACATCCATCCTGAAGCTGCGCTATGGCCGGGGCTGGCGGTGACCGCCGGTCTCGTGCTGTTCCTGTTCAGAGGCGGGAGAACGAGGATGGACATCTACCTCCTTTCCTGCGCTGTCCTCTTCTCCATCCTGAGCCTTGGACCCACTCTGGTGGTGTTCGGGAGGGAGGTCTCCCCCGCACCGTTCAGGCTCCTGGAGGGGCTTCCAGGGGCTTCATCCATCAGGCTTCCCGCGCGGGGAGCCTTCTTCGCCCTGGTCCCGATGGCGGTGCTGGCGGGAAAGGCCCTTTCCGGGAAAAAAACGCTGTTTTTTGCAGGCATGGCAGTAACGGCACTGGGAGCCATTCACCGGCCAGTGGAGGTTTTTCCCCTTGCACCCATGCCCTGGCACGGGTGGCTTGCGGAGAAGGACTTCGGGACGGTCCTCTACCTTCCCATGTCCTGTGACATGGACAGGCCGGAAACGGAAACGCTGAGACTCATGGGCTCCACTTCCCACTTCACGCCGTCGGTGAACGGCTACGGCACCACACTGCCTGAAAACTATGGAGCCACTGCGCGGCTCCTCAACACATGGCCTTCGGAGGATGCGGTGAAAGCGGTGGAGGATCTGGGGGTGGACTGCATCGTAGTCGAAGGAAGGGAACTGGCAGGGGTTCATCCGGATGCCCGCTTCCTCTCCGGATCAGGGGTCGTGGAAGCGTTCCAGACAAGGTAGCCCCTTTCTTTGTATATTGATGTTTTCCCTGCCTGAACATGCCCCCGGGAGGTTAGCATGATCCTTCTTCAGCTCATTCTTCTGGCCGCCGGCTCGATAGTGCCTTCGGGCCTTGATCCCCTTCCCAGGACAGCCTTCGACGCTTCGCCCCTGGAGGGTCTGCAGGCGTCCTTCTCGGCAATTGAGCAGCCTGTTTGTTCCCCGACGGGGAGCACGGTACTCATAGTAGCCGCGGACTATGTGGCCGAAGCCCTGTCATCCCAGCTTCTGCAGCTGCAGTCGGACCTTGCCCAGGAGGGCTGGAACGCAACGGTGCAGAGCATGTCCGGAGGAACCGCGGAGGATCTGAGAGCCCTTTTCCAGGGCACTCCCGACCTCGACGGCGCCATACTGGTGGGCTTCCTGCCCTGCGCCTGGTTCGAGGAGGACTACTGGGCCTCCGAGGAGTTCCCCTGCGAGCTGTTCCTGATGGACCTCGACGGCGTATGGAACGACGCCGACGGCGACGGGCTCTACGACTCCCATACAGGGGACGTTGCCCCGGAGATATGGCTTGGAAGGATAGATGCCCACGCGGTGGATTTCGGCAATGAACTCCAGATGCTGTCGCAATACCTTCAGAAGAACCACCTGTACAGAACAGGGGCGATGTCCCCTCCTTCCAGGGCACTTTCGTACATCGACGACGACTGGTACTATTACGACGACTGCGGGTTGAATTACATATATGGACCCTCGGGGGTGACCGTTGTGAACTCCCAGTCCCAGACAACTGCAGAGAACTACCTGCAGAGGCTCGGGGAGGGCTACGAGTTCGTTCACCTGATGGCGCACTCCTGCCCCTGGGGCCACACATTCAAGGTCCCCTCTGGAATGTCGGGAACCGTCATAGCCCCGGAAATAGCCCAGGTCAATCCCCAGACCGCCTTCCTTCAGCTTTTCTCGTGCTCCAACGCAAGGTGGATAGAGTCAGGCTGTCTGGGTAACTGGTACCTTTTCGGAACGGATACCGGGCTGCTTGTCTCAGGGGCGGCGAAGACCGGTTCCATGCTCGACTTCGAGTACTTCTACCAGCCGGTGGGCAGCGGTTCCTGCTTCGGCGAGGCCTTCAGGGACTGGTGGGAGTACCAGGCTTCCGGAGGATTCTCCCCGGACGAGAGGGCATGGTTCTACGGGAACGCGCTCCTTGGGGATCCTACCCTCCGCCCTGTATCCTCCTCCACTCTGAACGGCGGCTTGAACTCCGGTGAGCCGGTTTCGTCAGGCTATCAGGTATCCACCAGCATCCGTTCCGACTGCTTCCCCGACGCGGCCTCCCACGATGGACTTACCGCGGTGGCATGGGTCACCGGGGAGAACGGGAGGCTCGATGTGGCCGCCCGTTTCCACGACGACGATGGCGACAGCTGGAGCCAGGTGTACACCGTCGATGCCGACGAGTACTGGGACAGTCATGTAACGGTGTGCTTCGACGACTCCGGCGTCCCATGGCTTGCCTGGAGCGACTTCGAGTACTCAACCTACTCCTACAGGATAAGGACCGCCAGCGGGATCCCCTTCGGGAGCATCTCCACCGCGGTGCCCCAGGACGGCTACCAGGTCGCCCCGGACCTGGCCTGCGCCGGCGGGGTATGGCTGGCGTGGCAGGACTGGGAGGCAGAAGGGGGCAGGGTGATGGTCAAGAGGCTTCAGGGAACGGCATACGAGACACAGCTGAGCCAGCCTGGAGGCTGGGCATCGTCTCCGGACATATCCCCGGGCCCCGACGGCGATCTCCACGCGGTATGGGTCAGGAGCACACCGTCAGGGAACTCCATCATGTGGACAAGGGGCAACGAGACGGACGGCTTCCTTCCTCCCCAGGAGATATCCTCAGGGGAATTCTGCCACGCGCCGCACATCGCCATGGCCGGGGGCGAACTGATCGCGGCCTGGCAGAGCGGAGGTGAGGTTTCCTCCATTGAGGCCAGGGTATGGAACGGAACACAATGGGAAGCGGCAGACGTGGTTACCCAGGGCCCCGGACACCTGATGAACCCCTTCGTCTGCGAGACCCCTGACGCCGGTGAGCCTCTCGTACTCTGGCAGGATGGGCGTTCCCCGGGCTCCCCGGGGGGTTCGGTGCTTCAGGGTGGTCAGTGGTCGGCTCCGTTCCAGCCTTTCGATCCCGGGGGCAGCTCATGGAATCCAGTTGCGTCCGGGGGCATGTATCTCTGGGCCGGCAGCCAGGGCGGCGACTGGAACATCTACTCCGGAGTGTCCACCGGGATAGAAGAGGGCACAGCACCCTCCACCGCGGTATCCCTTGCATCGAATCCCGCAAGGGGCCGCCTTAGCCTGTACCTGTCTGGTCAGACATCCGCCTACAGCGGCACACTCAGGCTCCTTGACCTTTCAGGAAGGACGGTTCTCTCCACCGAAGCCTTCCTGAACCCCGGTGGGGTCCTTACGGTGGACTGCTCCCGGCTTCCGTCGGGGATATATTCACTGATGCTGGAGGGCTTCCAGGAAACCACCAGGTTTACCCTGGTTCACTGAAGGGAGTAGCGTCATTTGAGCTGGTCCAATGTTCCTGAGGCGGTTTTCCTGGGACTTTCCGTGGGCCTCATGCTGTGGGTCCTCAAGCGGCACGAGGACCAGCACCGGCTGAGGATCTGGGTCATCTCCGCCGGGGCGTCCATGGGACTCTACCTGGTTCTGAAGATGGTGGGGGTCTCATCGGAGGTCATGGGAGTGAAGGTGCTCCTTGCCCTCTCCATAATGATAGCCGCCAACACCGTCCTTCAGTTCCTGACACTTCTCCTCTGGGAACATCTAGCAAGAAGGCAGATGGAGCTTCCCATACCCCGGCTGGTCATAGACGTTCTCCACTTCATCATCATGGCCACCCTGGCGGTGGTGCTGCTGAACACCATCTTCGATGTGCAGCTCACGGCGTTCCTTGTGACCTCCACAGTCCTCTCAGCCGTTATCGGTCTCTCGCTCCAGGATATACTGGGAAATGTGTTCGCCGGTCTGGCCCTGCAGCTTGAGAGGCCCTACGAAATGGAGGACTGGGTGGAGATCGACGGCATAGAGGGCGCCGTGGAGGAGATGAACTGGCGCGTTCTCACCGTTCGCACCAGGAACAACGACATAATGGCCATACCCAACGCCACCGTATCCAAGACGGTGGTTACCAACTACAGCAAGCCTTCCAAGCTGCACCTCGCCCATGTGGATGTGGGCGTGGCATACGCCCACCCTCCAGAAAGGGTAAAACAGGTTCTCCTGGGGGCGGTTGCCGACACAAGCGGTGTCAGCGCAAAGCCATCTCCCACGGTGTTCCTTACAGGGTTCGGAAACAGTTCCATACAGTACGACGTGCGTTTCTGGATAACCGATTTCGCCAGGAAGCCCCATATCTGCGACGCAGTCCGCTCCAGGATCTGGTACTGCCTCCAGCGGGCCGAGATGGGCATTCCGTTCCCCATCAGGGACGTGTACCTTCACACGGTGACACCGGATCATGAGGCCCGTCTCAGGGCGGAGCTTCGCGACGACATCCTCAGGGAACTGAAGAAGGTGGACCTCTTCGCCCCCCTGGGGGATAACGAGATCAACCTGCTGGCTGAGAGAAGCTCCATCTTCAGGTACACCAGGGGCGAACCCATAGTGCGCCAGGGGGACACCGGGGACAGCCTTTACATAGTAAGGAACGGTTCCGTGGAGGTTACGGTTTCCACCGGCAAGACCGAACCGGTCCCCGTGGCCACCATGGGGCCGGGGGGGTTCTTCGGGGAGATGAGCCTGCTCACCGGCGAACCCAGGTCGGCCACCGTTTCCGCCCTGGAGGAAACCCAGGTAGTGGTGGTCAGGAAGGAGGGGCTCAAAATAGTCCTTGACAGCAATCCTTCCCTGGTGGAACCCCTCACCGCAATGCTGGACAAGCGCAGGGAAGAGCTGGAGACCACCAAGCAAAAGGCCGCAAGCGGCAAAAAGCATGTTGAGGTTAAGACCGGGCATACACAGAAGGAGGACCTCCTGGCCCGGGTAAGGGCTTTCTTCAAGCTGTAAAAAAAAGGGCCGGCTCAGGCAGCCGGCCCAAATTCTGATCAGTCGATCATTCTATCCTGGCGGTTGATCCCTCAACCGGCTCGAACAGCTCGCATTCCACACCGGGAACATTCAGGTAGAGGAACTCCTCCACCCTTCCGGAGAAGTCCAGACGGTTCTCCTCGTGGGCGAAGCCGTGGCCCTCATCGCCGTACACCACATAGAGCACCTCGGTGCCTATGGCCCTCAGGGCTTCCACCATCTGGTCGCTTTCGGCCTTCACCACCCTGGGGTCGTTCTCGCCCTGAACGATGAAGATGGGCATTGTGATGTTCTCGGGATAGTTCAGCGGAGAGAACTCCTCCAGCATGGCCCTGTCGGCCTCGTCGTCGGGGTTTCCCACCCTTACGTTCATCATTGCCATCATGGGGCGCCAGTAAGGGGGCACGGTTTCCATGAAGGTTATCAGGTTGGATGGCCCGAAGAAGTCAACCGCTGCGCAGTAGAGTTCCGGGGTGAACGCCGCCCCCGCCAGGGTTGCGTACCCGCCGTAGGATCCGCCAAGTATGACCACTCTCTCCGGATCGGCTATTCCGTTCTCAACGGCCCAGTTGACGCCGTCGGTGATGTCGTTCTGCATCGCCTGGCCCCACTGCCTGTTGCCGGCGGTCACGAAGGATTTACCGAATCCGGTGCTTCCCCGGAAGTTGACCTGGAGCACCGCGAAACCCCTGTTGGCGAAGAGCTGGGCGAAGGGCTCGTACCCGTAGTAATCCCTGGCCCATGGTCCTCCGTGAACGTACATGATCAGAGGCCAGGGCCCTTCGCCATAGAAGGCGGGATCCGGCCTGGTGAGGTAGCTGGGCAGGGTGAGGCCGTCCCTGGAGGTTATCTCCACAGGTTCAACGTCCGCAAGGTCGTAGCCCTCCAGGGCGGGGATGGCGGTGAACATCTCGGTCATGCTCCCCTGTGCCCTGTCGTAGAGGAAGTAAACAGCGGGGTTGTCCACAGTGTAGTAAACCACTATCCAGGTGGAGTCGGCATTGTCCCTGGATACCACGCCCCAGTCCCCGTCATGGAAGCCGTTCAGGAACTCCACATCACCGGCGATTGAATCGTCCAGCACTTCCCTTCTGGATCTGAGGTAGTTGAAGGTTACCAGCCTTGGCTCACCGGTGTGGGGATCGAAACCCACTCCGCTGACATCGGCAAGGGAATCGGAAACGATGAATGTCTCCTGGCCCGTTTCCAGGTCCATGTGGTATAGACCGGAGAGATCGGACTCCAGGTTGGACACGAGGTAAATGCCCCTTCCGTCCTCTGTGAACCGCCTGGGGCCCCATTCCTCGTTGGAAGAGAATGCTCTGATCTCCTCCCAGGGGGAGTTCTCGTCCCAGCGGTGATAAACCTTTATCCAGCCGTCCTCGGGATCGATGGAGTAGTACATCCTTATGTTCAGGTCCTCATCGGGAACGAAGCCCAGGACCATGTCCCCGTTCTCGTCAGTCCCCGGATTATCCGCTATCATGGTAAGCTCGCCGGTTTCCAGGTCGCAGCTGTAAACGTCGAAGAACATGGGGTTCTGCTGGTTGGTCTCCACCAGCACCGTGTTGGGCTGGTCCTCATCGGTGGAGCTCACATAGGCCTTTACACCATCGAAGGGCGTTAGGTCCACCACTTCGCCGGTTTCCACGTCAAGCCGGTACACGTGATCGTTCTCCTCACCGGCCTGGTCCTGCATGTAGAGGATGTGAATGCCGTTCTCGGCCCAGAAGTAGTTCGTTACTCCCCTGTTGGTATCAAAGGTCAGCTGCCTCTCCCCTGTCATGTCACGGTTCATGACCCACAGGTTCAGAACGTTCTCAGCAGGGGCGATGTAGGCGATCATGGACCCGTCGGGGGACAGCTGAGGCCCCACCTTCTCGGGGTTGCCGAAGAGCACCTCCCTTGGAATAAGTCTCTCGGCGTTCTCGGAACTCACATGTTCCGGCTCCACGAAGGGCTGTTCAGCAGCCGGCTCCTCCCCCTGGCCGCAGGCCATCAGAAGAAGGGCCGGGATCATAACGAGTCTTCTCATTCTCTCTCCCTTATGAAAATGCGAGGATGTTGTCCGGCGTGATTATAGCATGCGGCGCAAGGTTTCGTTCCAGTCCGGGATGAAGGCGGTAACTGAACCTATCACGCCCACCGCTATGGCCGCTGCGGAGAGGGCCTCACCCGGGGATATCCCACAGAACAGGGATGAGAGACTGAAAGAGGTAACAGGGAGCTCGTAGCCCTGGATCAGCTGCACCGCAAAGAAACCCAGGAGAACAGCCGCCGCAATGACGGATGCAATTCGGGCCCATGGGAACGCCGGCCTTTCAGGAGGCAGTTTCACGATGATATCGCTCGGTTCGCTTCCTTTTTCTACGCTCAGGCGCAGGAGGGCATCTATCCGCCCTTCCAGCCTGTCGCTACCCCAGGAGTTCATTTTCCCTTCCCTTCAGTATGTCATGGAGTTTCTTCCTTGCACGGTGAAGATAAACCCTTACCGTTCCGGGGGGTAATCCCGCGATCTCCCCTGCTTCCACCGAGTCCATTTCCTCGAAATAGCACATGGTCAGAAGCTCCCGCTCCTGCAGGGTAAGGCGCATCATTGCCTCTTCAAGTATTCGCCTGGCGGGGTCGAAGGATTCCGGGAAGGAGGGATTAAGGTTCTCAAGGTCGGCTTCCCCCTCGTGGAGCTCCATTCTCCTTCTCCGTTTCTCCAGGGCGGTGAGGCATGCCCTTCTGGCCAGGGTTGCTATCCATCCTGGAAAGGCCCCAGGGTCTTTCAGATCCCCTATCTTCATCCAGCCCTTGAGGAATATGTCCTGGCAAAGATCCTCAGCCATGTGATGATCGCCGGTGAACCTCAGGGCCATGGTGTAAACGAAGCCTGTGAAGTCCATGACCAGCAGCCCGTAGGAATCACGGCTGCCGGCCATGGCGGACCTTACCAGTTCCAGCCCCCTGTCGTTCACCGGGGCTCGGGGCTCTTACCCGCTATCAGGAAGGCTATTACAAGCTTGGCGAGCCCCAGCATGGCAAGGACCGTTCCCGTGGCGGTGAGGCCTGTAACGTCGGTTCCCCCGATGATCAGTCTCAGAAGGAAGAAGCTTATACCAAGGGCAAGAAGAATGGTGGCATGGGTAAGATGTCTTTCCCTGGGTGGAACGGTCCTCTTCTGCTCCTCGTTCCCCAGGGCTTTCACCAGCTGGTCCACCACCTCCGGGGACGAATCTCCCTGGATGGCCTTTTCGATAAGGTCGTACCTTGCTATCTGCTTCCTGTGATTCAGGGCGACTATCATCACCACCACCAGCGCAGGCACGCCTATGGAGGTCACGATGGCGACCAGCGGTACTAAAGCTCCCATTTCCATCCTTTCGTTAGAGCGGTTTCAATCAAAGGACGGTTCCCGCGGCAATTCCGTTACACTACCGCTTCGGTCACTTTGTGAACATAACATGGCATGCGGGTGATAACAGGATATCTGGGGCAAATGCTGCTTCTGCTGGGGGCGATGCTTTCGGTACCAGTGCTGTATTCTGTTCTTTCCCATGAGGATGGAACAACAACATTCGCCTTTACGGTAACGGCGGTTCTTTCCCTTCTTGCCGGAACGGTGCTGTTCATCACCAGGGATCGCAGGTCACCTTCCACGGCCCAGGGAATGGTGATCTGCTCCCTTTCATGGGCGGTCCTGTCCGCTTTTGGTTCACTTCCCTTCATCCTCGCCCTGAACACATCTCCCATGAATGCCCTCTTCGAGTCGGTGAGCGGTTTTACCACAACCGGGATCACCGTTTTCACCGGTCTCGAGGAACTCCCTCGCTCGATCCTGCTCTGGAGAAGCATCAGCCAGTGGGTTGGCGGACTGGGGATTCTGACCTTCTTCATGGCGGTAGCTTCGAAAACACCAGGCGCCCACAGGCTGATCGAAGCGGAAAGCCACAAGATCTTCGCGGGAAGGCCCGTTCCCGGGCTGATGCATACCGTGAGGATACTCTGGACCATATACGGCTCCTTCACTGTGGCCGTGGCCATCGCATACCTGCTTGCTGGTATGAGCATTTTCGATGCGGTGAACCACGCACTCACCACCATCGCAACGGGAGGTTTCAGCACACACGACGCCTCCATGGGCTGGTTCGCCGGAGCATCCACTGGGAATCATGTCCTGATCGAGTACATCGCCGTCATCGGCATGCTGGCCGGCGGGGTGAGTTTCCTGGTTCACTACAGGGTCTTCGCCGGCGACGGCCCCCTGGCGCTTTTCCGGGGTTCCGAAATGAGGCTTTTCTGGGGCATCATATTGGTAAGCTTCCTTTTTATCGGTGCTGAACAGGTGATTGCTTCCGGCTTCTGGGAGGATCCCGAGCCGGCGCTGAGGAAGAACCTCTTTCAGACCATTTCGATGCTCACCACCACAGGTTACGCCACCGAGGAACTCACATCACCTTTCTTCGGGGCCGCAGCAAGACAGCTGTTCCTTATGATGATGGTGATTGGCGGATGCGTGGGATCCACCAGCGGAGGCATCAAGGTGCTTCGTGTGTCCATCCTTCTCAGCGGGGCCAGGGAGGAGATCTCCAAGCTGTTCAGGGCGGAAAGGGCCGTTTCCGGAATAAGGTTTCAGGGAAGGCTCATAGGAAGGAACGAGCTGAGCAGGATCACGGGGATCGTATTCCTCTGGTTCCTGCTTCTGGGGGTCGGCGGCCTGGCCACGGCCCTTCTTACGCCGGGTATGCACGGATACACTGCATTCAGCGGCATGTTCAGCGCCCTGGGCAACATAGGCCCCAGTCTCATGTCCCAGCAGCAGGTGGTGGAGCTCCACTGGGCGGTGAAGACAGTTTACATTGCGGGGATGCTGGCGGGCAGGCTCGAGATCCTGCCCGTGCTGCTCCTTTTCAGCGGAAAGGCCTGGAGGTAAAGATGTTCGTCGTAGTCGCAGGAGCCGGGACCATAGGGAGGAAAGTTGCCGCCCAGCTCATGGGCAACAACCATGATGTGGTGGTTATCGACATGGACCACGAGGTCTGCAGGACCCTCTACTCGGAAACCGGAATAGAGACCGTGGAGGGGAACGCAACAAGACTGAGCGTGCTATCCGACGCAGGCGTCGAGAAAGCGGATGTTCTGGTGTGCCTTATGCGCAGCGACGCGGACAACATATCCGCGGCCATACTGGCCAGAAGCCTGGGCGTGGAAAAGATACTTGCGCGGATGCGTGATACGGGCTATGCCGACGCCTACAAGCTCAGCGGAGTGAACACGGTGCTCAGGGTAGCCGACCTCCTGATCAACCAGCTGATGTCCGAGATTGAGCAGCCAAGGGTGAAAAGGATCATACCCATTGCAGGGGGAGCCGCGGAAATGTACGCGGTGGTTCTGGAGAAGGGCTCATGGGCTTCCGGCAAGACAGTTACCAAACTGGCTGGGCACAAGGACTTTCCCAGGGAGGCCATACTGGCAGGGATATACCGCGTGGCTTCCGAGGCCTTCGTTGTACCCAGGGGAGATACCCAGCTCGAGGACGGAGACACGGTCTATGTGGTCACCCCCTCCAGGCACATCGGCAGGATCGCCGATATCCTCACATCTTCCAGATTTCCCGGCAGATAGCACCTTTCCGGAGCGCAGAGCGCCAGGAACGAAAGCATGGCATCATATCATGTTGAAATGCCCTGTTTAGCAATACATATTATATAAAATCCAGATCAATTATGGCCATTGACTTATTCCAATGAATAATTATATTACGGTTATACTTAATAGTGCAGAACAGAAAGGTGATCAGATGCTTTCCATTAGAACCGTGAACAACCTGAAGGAACTTGACGATATCATGCCCGTGGATGAATTCGCCGGTAAGCTCCACGACATGCTGGTGCCCTTCGAGGACACGGTGCCTGAGATAAAGAACGGCCTGGACTATGCACTGGACACCGGAGGGTCCCGCGGGGGATTCATCCTTGCCGCCATGGAGGATGACCGTCTGGCGGGAGCGCTTGTGATGCTCAACACGAACATGTCAGGCTACGTTCCGGAGAACCTTCTCCTCTATGTGGCAGTGGACAGCAGCCTTCGAGGCAGGGGTATAGGGACGAAGCTCATCAAAAAGGCCATCCAACGGTCCGAAGGAAACGTAAAGCTGCATGTTGAATACGACAACCCGGCGAAAAGGCTCTATGAGCGCATAGGTTTCGTTTCCAAGTACGCCGACATGAGGTACACCGGATGAACCGGCTTCTCATAAACACCGAAGCCGTGGTGCACAACCATGATTATGTGAGAAGGCTCGTGGGCATGCACGACAGCTCTCTCACCGTGGTAACGAAGGCGCTCTGCGGCCACACTGAAGCGGTGGGGGCCATGGTCAAGGGCGGGATAAGCTCCATCGCGGATTCAAGGCTGGAGAACCTCAAAGCCCTTACGAACATCGGAACGAAGGCCGAGAGATGGTACTTGAAACCGCCCCATCCCAGCGAACTCGATGAGGTGGTGAAGTACTCCCACATATCCCTGAACACCGAGTTGAGCATAGTGAAGGAACTCAACAAGGTCGCGGAGAAGGCCGGAGTAAAGCACGGAGTGCTGCTGATGATCGAACTGGGCGACCTGAGGGAGGGTATCTTACCAGGCACCCTGGTCGAGCTCTACAACGATATATTCAACCTGAAGAACATCGAGATAATAGGCATAGGGACCAATCTGGGCTGCCTTTCAGGAACGGTTCCAGGCATGGACCAGCTAATGCAGCTTGTGCTCTACAAGGAACTGCTGGAACTGAAGTTCAACAGGAAGATAAGGCTGGTCTCCGCCGGTTCCAGCGCCAGCCTGCCTTTCCTCCTTCAGGGGCTGATCCCCAAACAGGTGAATCACTTCAGGGTGGGTGAGTCCATCCTTCTCGGAACGGACCTCATCGGCGGCGGCACCCTTGCCGGGCTCAGGGACGACGGTTTCATACTGGAGGCGGGAGTGGTGGAGATCAAGAAAAAGAACCTTGCCCCCACAGGTGAGATACATGATGACCTTCACCCGTTCAACTCCCCCGGGGAATCCAAGCAGTACGCGCCAGGCGAGAGGGGTTTCAGGGCGGTGGTCACCATAGGCGAGCTGGATACCGACATCGCGGGCCTCACGCCTGTGAACAACGAGTACGAGATAGCCGGCGCCAGCAGCGACCTCACCGTTCTGAACGTAGGAACAGCCGATTCCAGCCTGAACGTGGGAGACTTCATCAGGTTCCGGGTGAGCTACTCGGCACTTATAAGGCTGATGAACAACAAGTACACGGAGAAGACGATAGTCTAGTCAGCGGAGCCCGATACGGGTATGCACTCCCTGATGGCATCGGAAAGCGCGGAGAGGCTAACCGGCTTCTGAAGCACCCTGCTTATCCCAAGTCTGAGCATTTCTCCTGAAGTGCTTTCGGCGCTGTGACCGGAGATGATGATCACGCTCACCGCAGGGTCAACCTCCCGCATTCTCATGAATGCGTCCATACCGTTCATCCTTGGCATGGTCATATCCATGAGGACCAGTCTGATCTCATCCGCATGGTTCTGGAACATCTCCACCGCTTCAATTCCGTCGGAGGCCTTCAGGACCTCGAAACCCAGTGAACGGACCAGCTTGGAAAGCACCGTGCGCACCACTTCTTCATCGTCCACCACGAGGATGGTGCCTTCCATGGGGGAATCCGCCGAGGGAGCCGATTTCAGGCCATTATCCGCCGGGGCGTCGGACAGAGGCAGTATTACGGTGACGGTGGTTCCATCCCCGGGAGCGGACTGAATGGAAACAGTTCCATTGTGAGCGCTTACGGTTCCGTAAACAGCGGGAAGCCCCATTCCGGTGCCGTTGCCCAGTGACTTCGTGGTGAAGAAGGGTTCGAAGGCCTTCGCGGCCACCTCTGGAGGCATTCCCTTTCCCGTATCCGAAAGGCGGAACACCACCGATCCCGGCTGCTCGTCCGAGGTGGAGAAGGTCATGGTACCCTCGCCGTCCATGGCGTCCCTGGCGTTCAGCGCCAGGTTCAGGACGGCATTGTTCATCTCCGAAGCGTCCCCGAGGATGACCGGGTCCAGGGCCCTGTAGTCCCTTCTGATCTCTATCCTTCTGTCTATGCTGCGCTCGAGGAGGGCTATCACTTCGTCTATCAGGTGATGAAGGTCGAAGGGGGCGATGTGGGAGAGGCCCTTCCTGCTGAAAGCAAGGAGCTGACGCACAAGGGCGCCGGCCCTCTCGGAAGAGCTGAGAATGCCCCTTATGAACTCAACCTCCTCCGGGGTGTTCCTCTCGCTTCTGAGGCACTCGGCAAATCCGACTATACCCATCAGCTGGTTGTTGAAATCGTGGGCTATCCCCCCGGCCAGCTCCCCCACCGATCTGAGCTTTTCCGAATGCTTCAGCTCGGTTTCAAGCTGGTGACGCCTGGTCACGTCCATTATCACTATGTTCACGGTGCAGTCGCCATTCCCGAACTCTTTCCTCCTGGCGGTGAGCTGAATGAAAACATTCTCGCCCATCCCGTTGCGTGCGGGCATATCCAGCACGAACTCCTCACCGGTCCGTGCGCAGTTCCGAAGCCTTCTGAGAAGGGACTGGGAGAGGTCCTCATCCAGATGCCTTGAGAAGAAGTCCTCCTGGTGGCATTCAGATAGCTTGAGGACCCTTACCGCCGAATCGTGGAATGTTTCCCGGTGGGAGGAGAAATCCGTACTCCAGTGCTGTTCGATCACCCCGATGCGGGCCATTCCCTGCGTCTCCTCCAGCCTGTCGTGGGCGGCTATCAGTGTCCTTTTACCCTCCACTTCGCCCGTTATCTCCAGGGCATAACCGTAAAGGCCTCTTCCGCCGCGGTGGTCCGAGGGGTAGCAGCTCACACGAAAAAACCTTCTGGACTCCCCGTTCTGAGGCCGCGATGAAATCGTGCCGGCATAGGTATCGCCGGCTTCCATCGCCGCCCTGACAGCCGTGTGGAATACCTGGAACTCCTCTATACCTTCGCTGAACTCCTCCAATGGAATGGGGGTACCAGTGGACATCCCGAAGAGGGAAGCGGCTTCAGGGGAGAGTGTTACGGTGCTGTCAGTGCCGTCATACTCCCATATCCCCATACCGGCAAGTATCTGCGCATCGTGAAGCCTTTTCTCCAGCCCCCTCCGCCGTTCTTCAGCCCGGCTGGTCTCCGTAACGTCCCTTACCGTGACACAGAGGGTCTCGGCGAAATCCACCGGCCTGAACACCCTGCAGTGACAGTCCATTCCAGCCGTAGCAAAATCGAAGGCTGGTTCCTCCCCCAGCACCCCTTCCCTGAAAGGAGCAAGGGTGAGGATATCCGGAACACGTTCCTTGATCCCCTGGAAAGCGGGATTCATGTCAAGCACCGAAAACTCATCGCTTCCCCTGGAATGATAGATAAGCAGAGCCCCTATTGGAAGCCCGTTGAAAAGCCCCCTGAATTTCCTCTCGCTGTCGGCAAGTGAGCGCTCCCTGTCCCTGAGGGCGGTAACGTCCACGAATGTTATCACCGATCCCTCCACCGTGCCGGATGAGGTCCTGTAGGGAGATATCTTCGCAAGCCAGTCGCCTGATACATCAGCATCAAGGGACAGTTCAACGGCCTCCCCTGAATCGGAGACTTTCCTGGCCACGGATGCAAGCGCATCGAATGAAGCTTGTTCGATGGAGGTGGTGAAGTCGGTTATGCTCCTTCCGGTATCAGCTTCGGTTATCTTGAAGAAACGGGATACCCTGGGATTGAACCTCCTGATCCGGAGTTCCCTGTCCAGGAACAGGGAGCCCACATCCATGCTCTCCAGAAGGTTGCGCATGTCGTCGGTGAGCACGGTCAGCCTCCTGTTGAGCCTCTGCAGCTCTTCGTTGGAGGCCATGAGTTCTTCATTGGATGCGGTGAGCTCCTCGTTGGCGCTCCGTATCTCCTCATTGGTGGTCTGAAGCTCTTCATTGGATGCCTGAAGCTCGCCGGTCCTGCTTCTCAGCTCCCTTCGAGTTGTTGCCAGATCGCTTTCCAGAAGTGCGATCTGCTCCTCGAGAACGGTTATGTCCGATTCGCTGCAGGCTATTCTGGCGGTGTTCTCAGCCTCCGGGTCCTTCCTGTTGAACTCAAGCAGGAAAACACCGTTCATCTCCAGAGGGGAAACGCAGCTCACGGAAATGGTCACATCCTCCGGAGTGTCGCACTCGATCTTCCTGAAACTGCCCCTTGCCCTCCTCACCCCGGCGCGGACTGCGGACTTCATCGCCGGGGAGAGCATGGGAAGCAGGCTTCCGCCGGGAACGCCCGAGGGTATGGAGAGGTACGAGTTCATGTCTCCGTTGATGAACAGGATACGGTAGTCCTCATCAATGAACACGCAGTCCGGGAAGAACCGCTCCTCCAGGCAGGAGGTAAAGGTTCGTATCCTTGCGGATATCTCGTCTTCGTCCTCGATTGCGTATCCTGTTCTGCCGAAGCCTTGAATAGAATCGGGGGTGTTCTTCTCGAAGGGGAACATGTCCACTGAGATAACCGTTTCAGAGCTCTTTTTGAAAACCCGCCACCTTGAGTCCACCGTCTCCAGGTTCTCCTGCCTGGTCCCCGGGGTCTCCCCGCTTCCCAGGAAGAGGTAACCGCCCACGGAAAGGCTGTAATTAAGCCTGCCCAGGACTATGTCCTGAGCCCTGGGTTTCAGATAGATCATCATGTTCCTGCAGCTCACGAGATCCATGTGGGCGAATGGGGGATCCGCCAGCACATCGTGATGGCTGAAGACCATATGACTCCGTATGTCCCTGCTTATCCTCCAGCCCCGGTCCATTTCGGCGAAGTACTCTCTGTACTCATCCGGGACGGTCTCGAACTGTTTTGCGGTGTAGATACCCTTGGATGCCTTTGACAGGGCGGTTCTGCTTATGTCGGTGGAAAAAATGGTGTAGCCGCCGCCGTTGCGTTCCATGGCCTTCTGCATCAGCATGGCGATCGAGTATGCCTCCATGCCGGTGGAACACCCGGCTACCCAGCATCTTACATTGGCATTGTCCTCCCTGGAGAACAGAGGTCCGATCACCGATTCGTCGAGCACCCTGAAGGCCGCCCTGTCCCTGAAGAAGGAGGTGACCCCTATGAGCAGATCGGTAACCAGCAGGTCCAGCTGCTCAGTATCTTCCTCCAGAAGCTTCACATAACTGCGAAGATCGTCGGCGCAGACGGAGTTCATCCTCTTGAGATAACGGCGGCGGAAGGTGGGCATGCGGTACATGCTGAAGTCCACACCGCTTCTGTCGTTCACCATCTGAAGAAGGATGTACTCCCAGTCCTCCGGGGCGAACCGTCCTTCAGGAACCGCTTTCTCTTCGTTGCTCATCGGTTCAAGATACCTCCGGAAAGCCCTGCTGAAAAGACCTAGTTCACCACCGCAACGGGAGCATCATGGGCCAGGGAGTAGTGGCCGCTGGTTATCACCGTTTCCCCCGGGGCTACCCCGTCGAGGATGGATATCATTCCCATACCGGAGGGTCCCAGGGTCACATACTGCCAGAAGGCCTTTCCGTCGATAACCTTGAAGACCATGGGCCTGTCGTCCCTTATGAGTACCGCCTGTTCCGGAACTATCACGGAGTTCTCATGCTCGGCGAAGACGATCTCAGTTCTCGCAGTGGCCCCTGGGCGGAGGTTGGGTACGTGTGGAACATCCACCACCACCTTGCCGGAACGGAAACCGGGGTCGATCACCGGTGATACCGACAGGACCTCGCCTGCGAGTACGGTATCGTTCAGGGAGGGAACTATCACGAAGGCTTTCAGACCCGGGGAACACATGGCGAGCTGCCTTTCGTCGAGGTCAACCTCCACCTGGAGGCTCCAGGGATCCACGAGGGTTCCCAGGGGCGACCCCGGATAGACCGTCATCCCTGTACGGGCTGAAAGGTCCGCCACCACACCGTTGAATCCCGCGGAAACGGCGCTGTTGCTGTACTGAGTCCTGGCGGCGGACAGGTTCGCCGCGGCGGCTTCCAGACCGGTGGTCTGGCGAAGCATCCTTCTGACCTCATCGGTGACATCGCCGCGATAGTTATCCACCTCGAACTGATAAAGGGCCTCGGCATTCCTGTACTCGCTGTTTGCGGCTGCCAGGTTGGAGGCGTGCTGTCCGCTGGCCACCCTGAAGATCACTTCGCCTGCGGCGAAGGACTCGCCCTCGGACTCGGGAGCCTGGACCACCTGACCCTGTATCTGGGCGGTGAGGCTCTGGGTCCTTCTGCTGGAGATCCTTCCGGTGGAGCTGATCACTTCGTAGAGAGTTCCGGTTTCCGCCACGGATGCTGACACAGGAAGGGGCGAAGGCTCCAGGGTCTCCCTTTCGAGTTCCTCCTCCTCCCCGCATCCGGCAAGGAATACCAGGCCAAGAACGAAAACGCTAATTCTCCGGAACATGCTTTTTCCTCCTCCGGGAAGTGATCTGAATAAGGGCGGGAAGGGTCACCAGGACCAGCGGAGTGGAAATGATCATACCGCAGACCACGGTGAAGGAGAGCGTTCCCCAGAGGTCCTGGCTGGATATCGGCCAGAGAACCAGTGGCAGAAGACCCAGGACCGTGGTGGCAGTGGTCTGAAGGATCGGCCTGAGCCTCTCCTCCACCACCTGATCCACGGCCTTCCTCAGCTCCATTCCCGCCTTCTTCTTCTTTTCGAAACTGTCTATCAAGAGAATTGAATTGTTCACCGCAATGCCAACAAGAAAAACGCTTCCCACGTACGCCTCAGGACTGAAGATCCTTTCGAAGGCCCAGAATCCTGCAACCACACCCACCAGGGCCATGGGTATCACCGCGAGGACATACAGCGGAGCCGTGAAACTCTCGAAAACGATGGCGGTCACGGCGAAAACCGCCAGAATGGCCAGTATCACCAGGAGGTTCATGTCTATACCCTCCTCTTCCTCGAGCCAGTCCGGGAGGAAGGTGGTGTCCTCGTAGACCCGGTAGCCCGACGGAAGCTCCAGGCTGTTCAGCAGGGAATACCTGAACCTGGCAGCCATCCTCTCGGCTCCCATGAAGGAATAGGCCACGGTGCGGACATATTCGCCGTCTTCCCTGATCACGGTGCCCTGGACCCCTATGGTGTCTATGTCGATGATGTCACGCATTCTCATGAAGCCGTCCACGGTGAGTATCCTGCTGTCCAGTATCTCGCTGAGCTCCGGGTCCCTCTGGCCCTCGAGCCTGAAGGAGAGGTCGGCGGTCTCGTCGGCGATACGCACTTGAGCCCCGTATCCCCCGGCCATGTTGTACCTCAGGGCCATGACCAGCTGATAGGGATTGATACCCAGATCGGCGAGCTCGATACGGTCGAACACTATGGCGAGCTGCTCCCGGTCAACGGAACGGGCGTTCCAGTTGATGTCCACCTCTTCCACCCTGGGGTGCCTCTCCAGGAGGGTCTGCAGGTTCATTGCGAGGCCCTTCAGACCTTCGTAATCGAAACCCCTCAGCTCCACCGTCTGCATCATTCCGGCGCTGGAGGTGTTCCTCCAGTATCCCTCGGGGCTGATGCCCCCCACGTATATCCTTCTGATACCCCCTATGGTGGTCGCCAGGGCTATGGCCTCGGACTCTGTCTGAAGTGCCGTACCGTTCCTGAGGGCCTCCTGATCGAACTGACTGTACACAACACCGCCCTCGCCGTAAACGGTGGTTCTGGTGGACAGGATACCCTCCCTGCCGGCTACTATCTCCTCGAACTTCCTGGCCACGTCGTCGGCTATCTCCTGGGGGGTTCCTGGGGGGAAGGCGTAGGATATCCAGAGATAATCCCTGTCCCCTCCGAAATTCCAGGTACGCCCGTGCTCCACCTTTTCAAGGAGTACATAAACGGAACCGGCTATCAGCAGGAAGGTGAAGATCACCGGTATCCAGGGCTTGTGGTGAAGGATGGAGACAACCCTTCCCAGCGCGCGGTCCCATTTCCTTTTCCTGTACCAGTCCCCCCTGCTCCAGTGGCCGGCTATGGAGGGAACGAAGGTGAGGCACACGGCGTAGGAGGCCATCAGTGTGGCGGCAACGGTGAAGGCAAAGGGTCTGTAGTATATCCGGAGGACACCCTCGCTTGCCAGAAGGGGAACGAAGGCAACCAGAGTGGTCAGTATTCCGCCCAGGACCGGCATGGCCACTTCCCTGGCGCCGGTACCCGCCGCCTCCAGGGCCGTCATTCCCTGCCTTCTGCGATAGGCAATGGCCTCCATCACCACCACGGCTCCGTCGACCAGAAGACCGAAGGCGATGGCAAGGGCGCTGAGGGTGAGCACATTTATGCTGTACCCCGCAAGGAACACCGCCGTGACCGCCAGGGCGGTGGAAAAAAGTATCGAACTGAGAATGAGCGGTGTGGTCATCGGGCTGGGGTTGAGGACCAGAAGGATGAGCATTATCAGCCCCAGGGAGACCAGCGCTCTCCAGGAAAGCGCTTTCAGATCATCGGTGATTGCCTCGGTGCCGTCCTCTATGATGTTCAGGCTGATTCCCTGGGGAAGTTCCTGCTGAAGCCTTTCCACCTCTCTCTTCACGGTGGCTGCCACCCTTACGGCGTTGCTTCCCGGGGATCTGTCGAGCTCCATGGTTATCTGATCGAGGCCGTTGTACCTGAATATCACTCCGGTGTTGTCGGAGAAGCTCTGATAAATCCCGTGGGAAACATCCCCCAGGGTGACGAAATCGGTTCCGGAACTCCTTACTATGAGCTGTTCCATCTCCCAGAGACTCACAGGCACCGAAGAGACCCTCAGAACAGCCTGAAGACCGGTGGTGTCGGTTACCACCCCGACATTCCTGTCCACTATTCCCCTCTGGATGGAGGAAGCAACCTGGGAGATGGTGAGGTCGAGGGAACGGAGGGCTTCCATGTCCAGGTCTATCAGTATCTCTTCGGTGCCTATCCCCTCAACTATCACCGAGCTGATGCCGTCTATCCGCTCAAGCCTGGGCACCACCACATCCTCCGCAAGGTTCTTCAGAACGGATTTCTCAGCGCCGGTTATGGCGTAAATGAGGAATCCCTCGCTCTCCATCTCTCTGGGCACCGCCTGGGTAACCGTGCTGGCGCCTGCATTCCCCGGAAGATCGTCGCGTATCATGGATATCCGCTCTATAAGCTCCATCGAAGCCACATCCATGTCGGTGCCCTGCTCGAAGGAGACCGTAACAACGCTTCGGCCCTCGCTGGACTGTGAGGAAACCTCCCTCACGCCTGGAAGCTGCCTGGCAACCTCCTCGATGGGTCTGGTGAGCTGCTCGCAGACCGCTTCCGGATCGGCCCCGTACCATCCCGTGGTAACATTCAGCTCAGGAAGGGTCGTATCCGGGGATCCTTCGATGGGGATCCTGAAGAAACTCACCGCGGCAAGGCCCAGGAGCGCCACATAGATGATGGCGGTGCCCCTCGGGCGCCTGAGGACGGCTGATATCATACCCCTCTGCCATCCCTTACAAGAAGGGTGTAGAGAACCGGAACTATCACCAGCGTAAGAACCGTTGCCACGGTAATGCCGGAAATGACCGCTATGGCAAGGGGCTGTCTCAGGGAAGCGCCTTCACCAAGGCCTATGGCCATGGGAAGAAGCCCCAGTACCGTGGTCACTGTTGTCATGAGAACAGGCCTGAACCTGTCCCTCCCGGCGTCTATCACAGCCTGGAGGACCGGAAGCCCCTCCCTCCTCAGCTGGGATATCCTCTCCACCAGAAGGATGCCGTCGTTAACCACGATCCCTGAAAGTATCACCAGGCCGATCCCGGAAAGGGCGTTCCAGCTCTGCCCGAAAAGGGCCAGCCCCAGCACCACTCCGATAACGCCCAGTGGAACGGTTATCATGATTATGAATGGTTCCACGAAGGATTCGAACTGCACCGCAAGAAGCACATAGACAAGGGCAACGGCGAGGATAGCCGCGAGTATAAGACTTGAGGCGGTCCTGTCCATCTCCTCTATCTCAGGCCCCGTCCTCAGCTTGACCGGCTGGGAAGCCAGCAGAGAATCGGCCATGCGCTCCATGGACTGGGCGGTTCCAGCCATGTTGGTCCCGCTGCTCTGTATGGTGATGCCAACGGCCCTGTTGCCCTGATAATGCTCAATGAACCCCGGGGTCTGCCTCACGAAGGTGCTCACCAGCCTGTCGACCTGCAGAAGCCTTCCCTGCACCCCCACGGAACGGGAAAGAAGCGAGTCCAGCGGAATGCCTTCTCCGCTTCCGGTGAGAAGCATAACGTCCACCTTCTCGTCCTGCCTGTAGTAGGTGGTGGCCACTATGCCCCTGGAGAGGCTCTCCAGATAATCGGCAACATCGTCCGGAACTATCCCCAGCAGGTGGAGCAGCTCCCGCTGTGGTCTTACCACTATCTCAGGCTTGCCCGGCAGGTAGTTCACCTCGGTGCCCACTATCTCCCCGAGCTCCGATGAAGCCGTTTCCGCCAGCTGAACCGCGGCCTGCCTGTCGGTGTCGATGCTCTCGCCCTCTATGTAAATGGTGAATCCGCTCCCTCCGCCCAGGATCTCCCCCAGAAGGGTTCCCCTGGGACCAACCTGAAGGGGGAAGCTGCGGGTTTCGTTCCAGGCGTTCCTTATCGGTTCGATGGCGGCCGATGCCGCCCGATGATCACCGAAGGCGGCAACGGAAAGGGCATCCACGCCCTCCTCGGCTCGGACACCTGCCCTGCCGCTGCTCCACTGGGCACCGGAGAGCAGGGCAAGTTCGCTTACCCTTGCAGAGAGATCCACCAGCTGCTCCATGGAGGTTCCCTCCGGAGCGCTGAACGACATCTCCAGCTGGTCAGCCGGTGTGTCCGGAAGAAGCTGCATCGGCAGCCGGGATGCTCCGAAGAAGGCCACCGCTGTAATGATAAGTGTGAACAGCAGAACGCGTTTCCGCCTTCTCAGTATCCCGTTCATGGAATCAGCGTACCTTGCTTTCATGGAAGCCGTTACATCCGCCGCGTTCTTTGTTTTCCCTATCCTTGCCGCCAGGGCCGGAATAACCGTTACCGCCACGAAAAGGCTTGCCAGGAGCGCGGAACCTACAGCCAGGGCCTGATCCCGGAAGAGCTGGCTGGTGATGCCCTCCATGTAAACCACCGGGAAGAAGACCACGATGGTGGTAAGGGTACTGGCCACTATTGCGGGACCCACCTCGGAGGTTCCCTTCGTGGCCGACTCCACCCTGGAGTCACCCAGCTCCCTCCTTCGGTATATGGCTTCAAGCACAACTACGGCATTGTCCACGAGAAGACCCGTTCCCAGGGCAAGCCCCCCCAGGGACATGATGTTCACGGTAACCCCGGCCAGGTAGAGGAAGAAGAGGGCCAGGGAAATGCTCAGGGGAAGGGAAAGACCCAGTATCAGAGGGCTCTTCCAGTCCCTGAGGAAGAAGAACAGCACCCCGAAAGCCAGCAGTCCACCCAGGATAAGTGCTTCCACAACGCCGCCGATGGACTCCTCTATGAACCGGGCGTCGTTCTGGATTATCTCGAGGTGCATCCCCTCGTTGGACTCGTTCAGCTCGTTTATGACCTCGGCCACAAGCCCCGCTACCTCGACGGTGTTCGCCTCCGCCATCTTCCTTACCCGGAGTATGATGGCCCTCTCGCCGTTGTAGCTGGCCCATTCCGTGGGGGGTTTCTCGGCTATGTACACGTCGGCCACCGCGCCCAGCAGCAGCGGCGTTCCGCCGAGGGTGCCCACCACGGTGCTGCGAACGTCCTCGAGGGATTCGAACTCACCCTGGAGGGAGAGGAAGAACTCCTTCTCTCCGTCGCGCACCTGGCCGCCGGGGGAGACGGCGTTGGCCCCTGCAAGGGCCGCAGCGATGGTGGCGGGGTTCAGGTCCAGCTCTTCCACAACGCCGTCGCGCAGCCGTACGAACACCGCCGGCTCCGCCTCTCCGTCTATCTCGCACGCGGCGACGCCGTCCACCTGCTCTATCCGCGTTGCTATGACCCTTCTGGAGAAATCCGTTATGTCGGTCCAACCGCCGTCCATGGTGAGAAGGACCTCCATGAAGGGCCTGGAGGAGGGGTCGTAGTCCACTATCGTGGGTCTTTCCGCCGCGTCCGGAAGGGACCAGCTGGCCACATCGAGTTTCTCCCTGACCTCCAGCCTGGTGTAGTCCATGTTGGCGCCCCAGTCGAACTCCAGTGTTATACGGCTCATGTCGCCGTAGGACCTGGATGTGTACGAACGGAGCCCCCTGACCCCTGCAAGGGCGTCTTCCAGCGGGTCGGTGACCAGCCGCTCCACCTCGTAGGGGCTTGAAGAGGGATAACGGGTTTCGATGGTGATCCTGGGATACTCCACCGACGGCAGGAGATCAACCGGCATCTGAAGGACCGCAATGGTTCCCAGTACGGCTGCCACCAGGGAGATGACGGTGACGGCAACCGGTCTTGCCACTGCTGCGGCGGAAAGTTTCAAGCCAGCCCCCCTTCTCCGGATAGTATTTTTGAATCAGTTACTGAAAGTTAATCAATTGTCAACCGGATTGGCAAATTTTCACCGGGAAAGCCTTATCATGGGGCCAGGGGCTTCTTTCTCATCTCCTTCTTCTCCGAAACCCTTTTCTTTCCCTGCAGCCTCTTTTCCCGGGATGACGCGGGGGGTCTTGTCCTTCTCCGCTGAGGGGGTTTCACCAGGGCCTTCCTGATCATCTCCAGAAGCCTGTCCATGGCCTCGCGCCTGTTCATCTCCCGGCTCCTGTGGTTCCTGACCTCTATTACGATGCTGTCGTCGCCGGCGAGCCTGCTCCCCGCGATCCTGCGGAGCCTCTGCGCTGCGCTATGGGGAAGGCCGCCCAGGGGTATCGAATACCGCAGCTGAACGGCCGTCTCCGTCTTGTTCTGGTGCTGACCCCCCGGACCTCCCGCCCGGAGCCAGGTCCAGGATATGGAGGCTTCGGGAACGTAGTCCATCAGTTCCTGCCGGAGAGCCCCCTGAGAAGGCTGTATGCAAGCATCACGGCCAGCAGGGCGAACATGGCTATCTTCGCCCCTGCGGGGCCGTTTCCGCTGAAGCCCACCACGCCGGCAATGAGGGCCGGTATGCCCAGGAACACGTCGAAGATGGTTATCTTGGCCTTCTTGCTCACAGGGTACTCCGCGGAGAGTACTTCCTTGCGGGTTCCGTCGACCAGGGCGCTGTAGGTCTTTCCCCCCACCGAGTACTTCATCTCCCAGAGGGGCACGTAGACCAGGTCCACCTTGTTAACGTTAACGGTGGTGTCCACATCGGAGAGCACATCGGCCTTCCTTTCGGCCTTCTTGGCCTGGTGTTCCTTTATGTTCCCCCTGGCGTTGTTCTCGGCTCTGTCCTGGGTGATCTGGCCGTTGACCAGGTTGTCCGCCATGCCGCACTTCTTAACCTCTTCGATGTCGAAGGGCAGCTGTCCGTCGAGGAGGTTCCTGTTGGGACTCTCCTTGCTACCGCCGAACCTGAGCCAGAACTTGCCCCAGTCCGGGAACAGGGATTTCTTCCCGGGCTTGATGTTCTCCACGCCCCAGAACTCCTCGGGATTCTCCCTGGCGTACTCAGGCCAGGTGAACTCGTCGGTGAACCTGCCGCTCACCGGCTCCCACCAGGTCTCTGTCCTCTTCTTGTCGCCGGTGCCCACGGTCTTCGTGCGCTTCTTCTTGCCTCTCCAGGAGGTGGAGGCGGAACTCTTCACTATCCAGTACGGAAGCATGAGCCCCCTGATCGATTCCACCTTCGCGGCGTCGACGAAGCTCTTCGACCTGTGGAAACCCTTTGAGAGCCAGGTGATCAGGGTGCTTATGGCATCGTTCTCGTTCACCGCCATGGGAAGCATGGAATGGCTGTCGATCTTAACGATGTTGTCATACCCCGCCAGCATGGTGGTGGTGCCGCAGTATGGGCATGTTATCACACTCTCCCCTTCCATGTAGGAAAGCGGGGCGCCGCAGTTCTGACAGGAAAGCTCCCTGTCGTGGGACTGCGGGACGGGCTGCGCGGGCTCCGCGGGAGGCGTATCCTCCGCCGGCTGTTCCTGACCCTGGACCATGGATTCTTCCTGCATGACTATCCCTCCCTTTGATGAAGCACTTACGGTACCAGACAGTCCATTATACACCAAAAAGCCGGCCCCCTGAAAGGGAGCCGGCAATATGGTCGAAGACGGAACTTCCGATACTAGAAGTTCATTCTCCACTTGGCGTACATGTCGGTGTAGCCCTCGAAGCCCTCGGCCTCGGCGCCGTAGTTGCGCATGCCCAGCTGGAGGGTGTTCATCTCGCTGAACAGGTCGATGTTAAGGCAGAAGTCGATGTTGTTCATGCCTGTGTCCTCGGCGCCACCCATGGCGTCAACGGGGGTGACCATGTCGTAGCGTACGGCGGGCATGATGCCCATGAACACGTCGCCCTCGAGGTCCATGTCGTAGCCCAGCATGACGCTCATGCCGTTGCC
>DAINQE010000001.1:82902-86776 GCA_036743055.1 Candidatus Sabulitectum sp.
CCGTTCATGTCCCAGCGGAAGGTGCCGTAACCCTTGAACTTGAGCATTTCCGAACCGCCGGTGACAACTTCGCCTGCGAAGGCGACAACGGCGAGAACGGAAAGAATGGCTATAGCCTTTTTCATTTATCCACCCCTCAAAGATTATGACCGGTCTTCTTCGAGCCTTCCGGTCGTTGTCAGGTGGAATTATACTCTTCCGGTAGAAAAAAACGCAAGTATCCCCACGCTGAAAGGAATCATAAAATAACCGCCGACAGCATCTTCACCATTTTCGCAGGCCTGCTGGGCCTCTGCATCGGAAGCTTCCTGAACGTTGTGAGCTGGAGGGTCCCCCTGGGGAAGTCGATAGTTTCCCCACCCAGCGCCTGCCCGGGCTGCGGGAAGGAGATAGAGCCCAGGGACAACATCCCCGTTCTCAGCTACATCCTGCTCCTGGGGAAATGCCGCAGCTGCCGGATGCCCATATCCTTCAAATACCCGGCTACCGAGCTGGCCACAGGGGTTCTCTTCCTGCTGGCCGCCCTTGAGACCGGGCTTTCACTGCAGTTCGTCACCTGGGGTATTTTCATCTCCCTCATGGTGGTGGCCTTCAGGACCGACATCGACGAGTTCCTTATACTGGACGAGGTGAGTCTGGGGGGGGCTGCGGCGGGAATGGCCCTCTCCCTGCTTCCCGGAGGCATGGGCATCGTGAAGTCCGCCTCAGCCGCAGCGGGCGGGTTCCTCTTCTTCCTGCTGATAAGAACGGGGGCATCGCTCTATCTGAAAAAGAGCGGCATCAGGACCAAAGCACCTGAAGGGTTCGAGGAAGAGGAAGACGAGTTCCAGGGCGGTATGGGATGGGGCGACGTTAAGCTGGCCGCGTGTATAGGGGCTTTCCTGGGGCCTGCTTCCACCGCCATGGCATTCTTTGCCGCGTTCATTCTGGGAGCGGTCACCGGCGGAGCGCTGATGATCCTGAGGAAGAGGGGGGGCAAGGTGCCAATACCATTCGGGCCGTTCATGGCCGCAGGGGCGGTGCTGGCCCTTTTCCTGGGCGAGGAGCTCTGGAACGCCTACATCCGTTTCGTTACATATCAGGGGTAGCCGGTGCTGAACCTGATCCCGGACTTCATACAGAGCAAACTGGAGGAAGCCGGGGAGAACTCAGGGGGAACCTTCGACGGGCACTGCCTCTTCGTTGACATAGCCGGTTTCACCCCCATCGCGGACAAGCTCATGGAGAAAGGCAAGCCCGGCGCAGAGGATCTTTCCGTTCTTATAAACAGGGTCTACCGTCCCCTGATCCGCAGGGTACACGCCAACGGAGGCTTCATCGCAGTTTTCGGAGGCGATTCGATAACCGCCGTGTTCCCGGATGGCAACGGGGCGGGAGCCATGGCGGCAGCTCTCTCCATCAGGGATCACTTCTCCCGGCGAAAGGAATCCTACAGCAGGTACAGCGGCGGAGCTGGCATCGAGGTACGCGCGGGGCTGGCGTCCGGTGAGATTAACTGGGCTATCTTCGGAGAAGGTTCCCTTGGGTATGTGTTCTATGGCGACGCTGTGACCGGCTGTTCCAGTATCATCATCGGTACACCCCCCGGAAGCCTGACCGCTGACCACAGCTTCCTGGAAGACCAGAGGCTGCCCGTTCCCGCCGGGCGAAGGCGAATAAAACCCTCCGTTGCACTCAGGTTCTTCCCGGACAGGGTGGTTTCCGCCGGCGGGTCAGGTGAGTTCAGGAACTCCGCGGTGGTCTTCCTTGGATTCCCCCACGGGAACTATCCGGGAATGCTGGGCAAAGCCCTCACAATGGCCCTCTCATGGGGAGGCTACTGGAACGGGGTTTTCTGCGACGAAAAGGGAGTTCACGCCCTGGTGGTGTTCGGAGCCCCGGTATCCTGGGAGAACAACAGGGCCAGAGCGCTGGAGTTCGCCGGGAAGGTCATGGAGGATATCGGCAATCTGAAGGCCGGGGTATCCGCCGGAACGGTTTACGCCGGGATCGTGGGTTCCAGCGAAAGGTGCACCTACACCGTCCTCGGTAACAGGGTCAACCAGGCGGCGAAGATGATGCACGAAGCCCGGCCCGGGGATCTGAATGTGTCCGAAAACGCCGCTGCGGTTTCCAAAGGGCTTTTCCAGGGAGCTATGACCGGCAGGGATGAGGAGCTTTCGGAGATCCTGCGTCTCTGTGAACCCGTTTTCCATTGGAAACCGGGAGGGTTCGTCTCCATTCACGGGCAGGCTGGAATAGGCAAGTCGAGGCTTCTTCACGAACTGAAGCAGAGGATTCCCCAGGGGTCGGCAATGGTCTTTCTGCAAGCCGACCAGGTCATACGCAGGGGACTTCACCCGTTCAGGAGGTTCCTTTCCGGTTTCTTCCACGGAGACACGGGCAGCGCGGAAAGGTTCGAAGGAACCTGGAACCGCCTTGCTGAAAGCGTGGGCAGCCGATCCCTGGAGGAGGAACTTCGAAGGACCAGACCGTTCCTGGCGGAACTGTCCGGTATACCGTTGAGGGATCCCCTTCTGGAGTCCCTCGATGCAAGGGCCCGCTTCGACAACACCATCTTCGCAGTCAAGGAATTCTTCAAGGCGCTCAGCCTCACATCCCCTCTCATCATCGTTATAGAGGATTTCCACTGGCTCGATCCCGAATCCGTAAGACTAACGGAGTTCCTGGTAAGGAACCCCGAGGGTTTTCCTTTCATGGTCATCGCTTCCTGCAGGACCAACGACGACGGCACAGTCCGGGATCTGTTCCCCGGCCTTGGCATGGTCAATGAGAACATCCTGCTCGAACCCCTCCCCATGGAGGCGGAACTCAAGATGATCAACGGCCTTCTTCCGGAGAGCCCCACGGCTGAACTGATGGATTTCATCCTGCGGAGAACACAGGGAAACCCCTTCTATGTTGAACAGTACTGCAGTTACCTGTCGGCGAACTCCCTTCCTGAAAGGAAGGAGAACATCCCCGAGGGCATCACCGCGGTGATGGTCGCCAGGATAGACAGGCTCTCGGCAAAAATGAAGGATCTGGTGCAGAGAGCATCCGTACTGGGACGGGAGTTCCATGTGGACGTTCTCTCCTCGGTCTTCGGAGGAGAGGCTGAGAGGATCCGTCCACTGCTGGAAGAGGGGGCTTCGGAGGCCATATGGAGCCCCCTGGACGAGTTCAGGTACATTTTCAGGCATTCGATACTCAGGGACACCATCTACGGAATGCAGATGGGAAGAAGGCTGCGGAAACTCCACCTGATGGCGGCCAGGGCCATGGAGGAACTCTTCCCCGGGAATACGGAGATGTTATCCGAAACGGCTTATCACTTCGAAAGTGCCCATCGTCCAGACCTGGCCCGTCCCTACCTGAAGAGGGCAGCGGAATACGCGAGGGACAACTACAGGAACGAGGAAGCCCTTGATCTGTTCACCAGGCTTCTGCCCATGTGCGGCTCCGTGGCTGATGAGATAAATGTCTCTGTGGACAAGGCCAATGTACTGATCGACTCGGGTCGGAGGGAAGAAGCCCGGGGCATCCTGAGCAAGTGCCTGGAGAGAGCGGAGGACCAGGGGCTCGATGACATGACGGCCCTCTGCTGCCGGAACCTGGCAAAGCTCTGCCACAGGCAGGGTGACAACGACGAAGCCGTAGCTTTCCTGAACAGGGCCATGGAGATATACAGGAGCCAGGAGAACACCTGGGAGCTGGCGGGGGCCCTGAACGTGCTGGGCAACATCAACACGGTCCTGGGCAACTATGACGAGGCCCTGGAGAACTTCAGGGTATCCAGTGAAGCCGCCGAAGCCGCCGGGGACAGGATAACCCTTGCGCTGAACATATCCAACGTTGGCAACATCCACCTCTACAGGTACTCGCTGGACCAGGC
>DAINQE010000001.1:86876-96947 GCA_036743055.1 Candidatus Sabulitectum sp.
CATGGACATGGGCAACTCCAGGGAAGCATCCCAGAGCCTGCAGGAGGCTTTCGAACTGGGAAGCGGAGGAGCCGATACCGAAGTATCGTCATCAAGCCGGATGTACCAGGCAAGCCTGGCGGTCATTGAGGGTGAACCGGAGAGGGCCCTGGCATTCCTGGAGGAAGCTGTGGAACTGAAGAGGGAGCTCGGCGAGCCCAGGAGCCTGCTGAAAACCCTGGTTACAGCCTCCGAAATACTTGTGGACATTCGACGGACTTCCCGTGCCCGGGAACTGCTCTCCGAGGCGGATACCCTGCTGGGGGACAACCCGCCGGAGGATATCGAAGCCAGGTACCGGGGACTGAAGCTCCTGCTTGAAGCAGAGGACGATCCGGAAGGGGCCGCCGCAGGGCTGGAGGAACTGATCCGGGATCTCTCGAACAAGAAGGAGCTTCAGGCATACATGTACCTGAAGCTCCATGGTATCACAGGGGAAGAGGAACACCGCCTGGCCGCGGTGGAAACCTACAGGGAGCTGTACAGGCAGGTCCCCCGGGCGGAATACTCCTTCAGGCTGAAGTCCCTGGGCGCCGTCAGCGCTGAAGGACGTAAAGGGAAAGCCCGCAGATGACCGCCCTGGTTGACTGGGAGTTCACCGCGATGTCCGAAGGGTCTCCGAAGCTGTCTATCACTGCCTCGATGGTGTTGTCGGTGGTGTTCACCACCGCGAACCCGTACCCGGGCACCGAGGCATAAAGGTATTTCCCCTCGCCGGTTACAGCAAGTGCCGTGGGTGTGGCCGGCACGCTGAAGGTCCTTGTGTGCTGGCCGGTGCCGCAGTCTATGGCCCATACCTCGCTGGTTCCGTCGGGTGACAGGAAAACCTCTCCCAGGGGGGTGGAGCACATTCCGTTAACCCCTTCTTCCACAGTTGTCTGGGCCGCAGTTGAGAAGTCTGAAACGGATATCTTGTAGACCTTTCCGTCGGAATCCGCCGCGAAGAGGTATTCCCCGCTGGAACCCATGGCGGCGGCAACCGGGCTGGAGAGGTCGGTGGGCCCGGCCTTGGTTATTGTCCACCCCACTGTTTCTATCTTCACCAGGGTGCCGTCGGTGCAGAGAACGAACACCGAGGTGGATGACGGCCTGGGGATCACGAAGCTCCCAGCCTGGGGAAGGAGTATCTGGGTATACACCGTGTATATGTCGTTGGAGATCACATAGAGCACGTTCCCGGAAAGGGCCAGGCCGTACCCGCCCTCGGGGGAACCCGCCACATCGGTCACAGGGACCCCCAGGGACATCTCCGCCCTTGCGTAGCCCTGGTCGGCGTCTACGAAATAGACATAGTTCCCCGCCCCTGCGATTATGTCTCCGTTCCCGCCCAGGAATCCGCAGGAGGTGGGCGGTGCGGCGGTGGTAACGTCCTGGAGATAGAAGGCCGGGAAATCACTGTTTATCGAAGGCCCGCTTGAATCGCAGGCGGCTGAGAGCAGAAGGATGGCCGACGCGATGGCCGGCAGAGCTGTCTTCATTCGGTACCTCCCCGGGCCCCCTGAAGGAGCCTTTCCATGTCCCTGGCGTTAAGGGCAGCCTTGCCCATGTGGCAGTTGTTGAAGAAAACATAGCACTTCGCCGCCGACGCAGAAAGCCGCCTGAGCTTCTCCGCCCAGGGTTTCAACTCGGTTTCACCGTAATGGTAGTCGTATCGCTCCTGAGTGTTCCCCCACCACTTGCCGGCGTTCCTGCCGTGGAGCCTGAGATACACCGTTCCTCGGGCCTGAAGAAGCCCTGTATCCGGAAGGCCGTCAAGGGCCGGCAGATCCACCGAGACCGGGGCAAAACCCATTTCCCCGACCCTTTCCAGAGGCTCTGCCCCGTACCATGCGCTCCGGCGGAACTCCACCGCCTTCTCCAGTTCGCCCAGACTTTCCGAGATATTCTCCAGCCACTGGAAGGACCTCTCCTCGAGGGGAAAGGACCAGGGGAACTGGGCGAGCACCTGCCCCATCATTCCCCTTTCCCTGAAGGGCTCCAGCATTTCCAGGAACATCCTCCATTCCCCCGGGCCGGCGTTCCTGCCATGGGTCATCGAGGAGTGGAGCTTCACCGAGAATGAGAATCCCGGCGGGACGGAGTCTGTCATTGCTTCCGCGGTCTTCGGAGAAAGGATGCCGTAGTAGGTGGAGTTTATCTCAACGGAGTTGAAGGTGAGGGCGTAGTAACGCAGCCAGTCCTTCCCCCTTATCCTTTCGGGGTAGAAAACCCCCTTCCAGTGGGGAAAGCTGTAGCCCGAGGTTCCCAGGAAAAGCCTTGCTCCCCCGGGCATGTTCCTTTCCGTTGCCCTGGTGGAGAAAAGATCCATGTTCACCCTTTTCCCTGGATGTACTCCAGGGCCCTTCCGCTGACCATTGCCCTTTCGCCGTGGCGCTCCCTTACCCTGTCGGCCACGCTGTTCAGGGCCACCGTGCCCTCGGGAAAGAAGCTGAGCTGTGCCGTTTCCGACGGGACCAGATGGCTTATGGAAACGCCTATCAGCCTGATGGGCTCTTTTATATGCGCCGCCGCCATCTCCCCCGCCGCCCTGAGTATGGTCTGGTCCTGGTCGGTGGGCCAGGGGAGTATTTTCCTCCTGGTTATTCTCTTCAGGTTCCTGAGGCGGTACTTAAGGGTTACAACGCCCCCCTTCCACCCCCCCTCCCTTGCCCTGCAGCCGGTTCTCTGGCAGACCATGGCAAGGGCGGGCATGTACTCCCCGGGATACTCCACGTCCCTGGTGAATGTGTGCTCGTGGCCCATGGACTTCGGGGGTTCCCTGTAGCCGAAGAAGGGGACCGGCCTGTCGTCAACCCCCCTGGCGTACCTGTAAAGCTCTTCCCCGTAAACGCCCATGATTGACCTCAGCGCGGACCGGGAAAGCGCTCTCAGCTTACCTATGGTGTCTATTCCGTAATTGCCCAGCTTCGAAGCGGTTCCCGGGCCCACCCCCCAGATGGCCGAGGCGGGAAGCTCGGTCATCATTTCCGGAGTGAGGGTTCCCACCCCCCTGGGCTTGTAGAGATTCGATGCCATTTTCGCCAGAAGCCTGTTGGGGCCGCATCCCACGGTGCACCAGAGCGACGTGGCCTCCAGGACCGCCTTCTGTATCCTCTGCCCGGTATCCTCCATCGACCCGGGGATGCCGGAGACATCCAGGAAGGCCTCGTCGATGCTCACCGCGTGCATCCTGGGGGTGAAGCTGAGCAGCACCTCCAGCACCCTGTGGCTGTAGGTACGGTACCTGGCGAAACTGCCGGAAAGGACCACAGCGTGGGGTATGAGGCTGAGGGCCCGGGTCATGGACATCCCCGCATGAACCCCGTACTTCCTGGCCTCGTAGGTGCATGAGGTGACCACCGACCTGAAACCGGGGTCACCCCCGACTATCACCGGCCTTCCCCTGAGCTCTTCCCTTCCCAGGAGTTCCACCGAAGCAAAGAAGGCGTCCATGTCCACATGAAGCACCTTCCTCCCGCCGTCATGCCCCATGGGAATACTCGCAGTCTATCACCCAGCCCATGGACTCGGTGTTGAAGTGTATCTCGTAGACATCGTCGTCGGAGGTTCGCACAACGTAATGAAAGTACTTCACCGTTCCCCTGCGGCTCTCCCAGGACGATGACACCCGCACCACATGATAGACCCTGTTCTGCCACCGGAACCTGCAGGGAACAACGCTGCCCCCGGAAAAGTGGCATATCATCTCTATCTTCTCGCCAAGCTCCTGCAAAGCTCTCCTCACCTCCCGGGGGAAAATAGTAAACAAATGTTTATGCGTCAAAGGCCGGTTGTCCCCGTAGGGGGTTGGAGCCATAATAAGCCGCGGGAAGGAGAATCAGGTTGAACACCAATACCTGCTCCAGGAAGATACTGGCGGTGATGTTCACCGATGTGGCCGGCTTCACCTCCCATATGGAGAGGAACGAGACGGCGGCCATGGAGATGATATCTCTTATAAGGGAGGAGCTCCTTCGCCTTCTCTCCAGCAACGACGGCACCCTCATCAAGGAGATGGGCGACGGCACCCTCACTGTCTTCAGCGATCCCGGCTCCGCCCTGGAAACCGCCATGGAGCTTCAGAACACCCTCCGGGGCAGGGGCTTCAGCATACGGATAGGCATACACATGGGGGGCGTCCATCTCAGGCCAGGCGACGTGATGGGCGATACCGTGAACGTGGCCTCCAGACTGGAGAAGATGGCCCCTCCAGGTGGAATATGCATATCCAGGGAGTTCCTCCAGGCTGTGAGCGAACCCTCCAGGCCGGAGGTACATTCCATGGGCCTCCGGAAGCTCAGGGGTCTTGGCAGGCTCATGGAGATATGCACGGTGAAGCGCTCCGGGGAGCATTCTCTTCCCTTTCTGAGGGATGGCGAAGCGCCTGTGCGGAAACTGATAAACCTCCACGGTGAAATACCCTCCATAACGGTCATCCCCCTGAAGAACCTGGGAACAGGCGAGGACGACTACTACTCCAACGGCCTCTCCAGGGGAATAGCCGAGCACCTGGCCTCCGCCGGGGGCGTGGCGGTGGCCCCCCTGGAGGATGTGATGGAGCTCCGCAGGGCGGTGTGTTCCGAATCGTCGGTGGCTTCCAGGCTGAACACCAGGTTCTTCCTTACCGGAACCCTTCTCAGGGAGGACAGGAGGTTCAGCCTCACGGTGAAACTCAATGACCTGCAGACCGGGAATGAAATATGGACGGATGACTGGACCGATGACTGGTTCGAGCTTCAGACCATAGGGCGTAAGGTTGCCGACAGCATACTGAAGGTGCTGGGAACCGGCGGCATAGGTCACATGAGCCCCGGCGAGGGAACCGAGGAGTACGAGCTATACCTGCGGGCGTCGGAGGCCTACTGGAGACGAAGCTCGTTCGAGGACGTCCTCAGTGCGAGAGAACTCCTGGAGAAAGCCCTTCAGCTGGACCCGCGCATGATGGACGCCAGAATACTCCTGGGAACCACCTTCACCGAGAACGGAGACTTCGCCAGGGGTGAAGAGGAGTTCCTCAGGGCCTATGAAACAGCTCAGGAAATGGGAGACGGCCCGGCGCATCTCCGCTCTCTCATCTGGATAGGCATAAACCAGTGGAGACAGTCGGATTTCCTGGCGGCCAAACACACTTTCAAACGAACGATGACCATGGCCAGAGCCATGGGAGAGCTCCAGGCGGAGGCCAGGTCCATCTGCAACATGGGACTCATGGAATGCAACCTGGGAGAGTACGATTCCGCCCTGGAACTCCTCCGGAAGACAATGGGAGTACCAGGCATATCCTCCATGGGAACACTGAAGGCCAATGTGCTCTGCAACATAGGCCTCACCTACTGGAACATGGGCGATAATCAGGTTGCATACGAATACTACCTGAAGGCCCTGGAGCTTTTCCAGGAACTCGAGAGCGCCGACGGAACGGCTACCCTGATGATGAACCTGGGAATAGTGACCAGAAGCATGGGCATGTTCAGGGAATCCCTTGACTACACCCGGAAGGCCCTTGAACTCCACAGAAGGATCGGGGATCTCCAGGGCCTCTGCCGCAGCACCATCGGAATGGGCAACACAAGATGGTTCACAGGGGACAGCACCGGAGCCCTGAAGGACTATCGTTCAGCACTGGAACTGGCGGTGGAGATAGGCGACAGGATGACCGAAGGCATCGCCCTTACCAACATGGCGGACATACACCTGGACTCCGGGAAACTGGACGAGGCGGAGAAGCTCTACCGAGGGGCCCTGGGTATCTCTTCCGAGATCGGTGACAGGGAAGGGGAAGGAGAGAACCTGGGCTACATCGGAGCAGTCCTTCGAAGGCGCGGAGAAATGCCTGAAGCAGCTGAATACCTCAAAAGGTCCATCTCTGTCTTCATGGAGATGGACGCCCCGGTGAAGGCAATGACCGCCAGGCTCGATCTGGCCGGGGTCCTTCTTGAGGGTCCTGAAGGGAACACAGACGCCGCCATGGAACAGATCAGGACCGTAGAGGAGACACTGCACCCGGGAGTGAATGACTTCATTCTCATCAACCATTCCCTTTCCCGGCTCTACGGAAAACTGTCGCTTCGTCTGCCCGGTGATTACCGGAACAAGCTGCTGGCCAAAAGCGCAGGCTATCTCAAGGCCGCCCGGGATTCCCTCATGAGAACAGCCGGTTCAATAGACGATACAGATCTCAGGGAATCCTTCCTCTCGAAGAAGGTCCACTCGGCCATCATGAGAACGGACGGGTCCTATTCCGACAGAACCAGCGAATCACCTTCCAGATAGATCACCGGACCGGAATACTCCCTGTCAGGCAAGAACAAGAAGGTGTACCCGCCAGGGGCCAGGAAATCCATGAAAAGGGGTATGTGCTTTATCTCCAGGTCCTCGCGTGAGGCATCCGATACGAACACTCCGATGATCCCGCCCTGGTGGGCCTCCATTTCCCGGGAGATCCTTCCCAGGCCGGAGTAGATGTTCTCAACTGCCTGACTCTGTCTGGCCAGGGAAAAGGACAGATGCCTGGAACCGAAACCCAGCAGTACGACCAGCAACAGCGTCAAACCGGCATTCACCAGCCTGGGAAGCATAAGCCGCGAAACGAAATACGCGGCGAACACCACCGTGAAGCAGGATGTTATATAGCTGTAATGCAGCTCAGGATTCCCGAGAAGGGACTGGAATCCGTACATGCCTGTTACGAGCATCGCCACCGCAATGCGCCTTACACCCTCCTTCCGATACCTGAACCCGTAGAAGGCCAGTGCTGCGGGTATCACCCCGTAAAGCAGCAGTCTCAGGGCTCTCCATGGGATGAAGAAGCCCCCGGAGACCTGGACGAAGAGACCAAGCATCCGGTTATGCAGCTGCCGCACAGGGGCATACACCGGGTAACCGCCGATGTTGCCGTGAAAAAGGAAGAGCCTGACCACCACGAATATGGCGGCAACCCCCAGCAGGGAGCCGATGAGGAACCTCGTATTACTGTGGTTCCTCTTTCCCGGTTCCCAGAAGAAGTACAGCACCGGGAGGGTCACCAGGTTTGCTATTCCCACCTCCTTGGAGAACGAGGCAAGAAGGGCGAACAATGCGGGAAGGAGCCTGGCCCTCGACGGCCCGCTCTCCCCTGCGAGTTTCAGGACCGAGGCAACGGCCAGCAGAGAGAATAGTGCCGCCAGTATGTCCGGTCTGGCGCATATCCACATCACAGCACCGTAAGCTCCGGGATGAAACGCGAAAACCAGCGCCGGGAACAGCGCTCCGACCCCCCTCCCCCTTCCAATGGCCCGAAAGACCGCCGCCAGAGCAGCACAGGTAAGCAGATGGTAGAACAGGTTGAATGCCTTGTATCCCGCCGGTTCTCCATGGAAGAGCTGGTACTCGGCCAGGTAGGCAAGGCTGGCGGCTGGTCTGAAAAAACCTATCAGCCTTCCATCCCTGACCCACCTGTACCCGTCATAAAGATATGAATCCAGAGGGGTGCCGGCCTTGAGGGGATTAAGGAAGGTAATGAACTCCTGGGGGTCGAAAAAGGACACGAGCTGGTTCCAGTAAACGTATATCAGGAAGGGCAGCAGCGCCAGCGTTCCCAGTACCGCAAGATTCCTCTCCTGGTTTTCCCTCATCTCCCCCCTCCCAGTTTCCTTCTCAGAAGGACGAGGTCCCTGAGGGCCCTGGGAATCCTGCGTCCCAGTGAAAGGGGGGTAGCCCTTATTTCCTCAAGCTTTATGGGAAGCTCCTTTATCACCAGCCCACTGCGCTGGGCAAGTATCATCAGCTCCGAAGGGTAAAGGTCCGGTTCGTTGCCGCAGAGGGGGAATATCCCCTCCACCGATTCCCTCCTTATTATCTTGGGTCCGTGGGTATCGGTACCTCTGAAACCCAGCAGAAGCCTGAGAAGCGCCGTGAGAACCCTTGTGGCCGCCCTCCTTATGAAAGGGCGCCTGTCGTTCCTGCCCGCCAGCACCTTGGAACCCTGGACAATGTCCACATTCCCCGGGGCCATCAGCCCCAGTCCGGCCTCCCAGAAATCCCTGTCAAGCACGTCCAGATCATCAACCATGAGTATCTCCCGGTTCGACGACTCCAGACCCGTCCGAACCGCGTTCCCGTAGCTGGGTTCTTCCAGGCTGATGACCTTCAGGGACGGGTGTTCCTTCTCAATCCCACGAAGAATGTCCGGCGTCCGGTCGGTGGATCCGTTCTCAACAACGGTTACGCAGAGGTTCTCCGGGGCGGACTCCAGTACCGGAATGAGCTGGTCCTCCAGTATCGCCTCCTCGTTGTAGACCGGGATGACAAGATCGATGGTTTCGAAAGCCCTCCACGGGCCGTCAGGCTTCCTCTGCACGCTCCCCCTTTCTGAAGGCTGCCCTGGCCACAAGCAGGCTGATCTCGAAGAGGGCGTACAGGGGAACCGTAAGCATTATCTGCGTGAGTGGATCCGGAGGGGTAAGTATCGCCGCCGCCACAAGAAGCCCCACCAGGATATGTCTCCTGTATCGGGCCAGATCGGCGGGGCGGGCCACGCCTGTCTTCACCAGGAAAAGCACCGCCAGAGGCAGCTGAAAGGCCGCTCCGAAAACCAGAAGGAGCGTCCCGATGAACTCTATGTAGCTGGTAACGCTCCAGAAACCCCTGATGTTGCCGGTTTGGAAGCTCCGGAAGAGCGACAGCGCAGGTTCCCGCATCAGGAACCAGGCGAAAGAGGCCCCCCCCGCGAACAGAAGCGCTCCGGCGGCGGATACTGAGACAAGGGCCTTCCTCTCCCTGGCGTAGAGACCAGGGGCAACGAACCTCCACACCTGAAAGAGGATCACCGGAGACGAGGCTATGATCCCGGCGGTGAGCGCTATCTTCAGATGGGCGGTGAAAGCCTCCGCCGGGGCAAGGGCACTCAGCGGCTCCGGGGATGTGGCCGTTACCCTCTCCGTTATGGGAACACTGAAGAAGAAAGCGGCAGCGGAGAGCGCCGCAACCCATCCAAGAATGACCAGGAGCCTTCTGCGGAACTCTTCCAGATGGTCCCAGAAGGAGCCTTCGACCTCTTTCACCGGGGCCATGCCCTTTCAAGAAGATCCATTTCCTCTTCTGCGTTCAGTTCCTTCAGCACGCAGTGCTCCCAGTCCTCCGGTATCACCCATGTGCGCCCTGAAGCGGTGGTCTTCTTGTCCGAGGAAAGCCCCGATAGAATGTCATCGAGACCTATGGATGAAGGTATTTCCGTTCCCAGCCCCAGCTTTTCAGCGGTCCGGCGGAAGTCCTCGGCAAAGCCATGGAATCCCCCCATTTCAGCGGCAAAGGGTATTCCCATGGCCACCGCGGCGCCGTGGGATATCCTGTAGGAAGAAGCGGATTCGATGCAGTGACCCACGGTATGGCCCAGGTTCAGCAGCTTCCTTCTTCCGGTCTCCATAAGGTCTTCCTGAACAATGGAGCCCTTTACCGCAAGGCATTCCCTTACCGCTTCCGTCCAGTTCTCCCGGGTCAGGTATTCGGCGATCCGCCGGTTCCCTATAACAGCGGTCTTCAGCGCTTCAGCCATGCCGTTCAGCAGCTCACCCCGGGAAAGGCTCTGCAGGAAACCCGGCCAGATCATTATCCTCTCCGCAGGATGGAAAGTGCCGGCCTGGTTCTTCTTTCCCCCCACGTTCACCGCTGTCTTGCCGCCAAGGGAAGCGTCCACCATGCAAAGCAGAGTGGTGGGAACCAGGTTGAGCCGGACCCCCCTCTTCCAGGTGGAAGCGGCAAAGGCGCACACGTCGCAGACGGTTCCCCCGCCGATGACCGTTACCGTTGAATCCCTCCGGACTCCGGCCCGTGCCATTCTTTCCCATATCCAGATGAGATTTTCCGGGGTCTTGGAACCCTCGCCGCCGGGCAGTTCAGCCACCTCTCCCCTTAAGGGAAGCCTTCCTCCGTAAATGGAGGCCACGGCTGAGTCCACGAACACCAGGGCGCAGTCAGCATCGATACTTTCGACGGAATCATGAAAGGTCACCTCCGTTGCCGCGGAGGGCGCCTGAAAATTGAACCTCATGGCGCTCAGGGGTGCCATACGAACCA
>DAINQE010000001.1:97047-102192 GCA_036743055.1 Candidatus Sabulitectum sp.
GCGTGGGTAACGGGTATCATCGCCGTGACGAAGGGAACGTTGTCCACCACCGCGCTGAAGAGCATGGAACCGGTTACTATTATCAGATAGGCCTTCAGCGGATCCCCCCCGGCGGCACCGGCCAGGAACCTGCCCACGCTTTCCATCACACCGTAACGGTCAAGGGCGGCAACCATGAAGAATATCCCCGCAAGAAGGAAGAGCGTGTCGATGTCGAATGCCTTGACCACATGACGGGTCTTCCTCTCGATGCAGTGATCGAAAAGGTGGCCCCGCTTCCGTCTGAACACCGCGTACCACACCAGGGAGACAAGACCGCCCCCCATGCACAGAAGACCGGCGGTGAGGTGAACCCCCGGGCTTATGAAACTTATCACCGCGAGGCCGATTATCACCGCTGCCAGTATCCACGCGGGTACCCAGCTGGCAACCTGGGGAATCGCCACCCTGGGCACCGCTCCCCTGTCACGGCCCAGATAATGATAGAGTACGAAGAAACTGGCCACGGCTCCCGCCTGAACGGCCCAGAATATCCCCGGCTTCCCGCCCATGAAGAAAAAGTCGTTGAAACCCATGTTCTCCGCCGCGGCGAGTATCATGGAAGGCGGGTCCCCCACAAGGGTGCCGGTGCCCTGCAGGTTGGACGCTATGGCAATGCCTATCAGGAGCACCACCGGATTGGCCTTGTGGCGCCTGCTCACCTCCAGGGCTATGGGGGCCACTATCATCACCGTGGCAACGTTCTCCACGAATATGGATATAACACTGGAGAGCCCGCATATGAGAAGTGCCGCCCAGCCGTAGTTCCTGCTCATGGCGATTATCCTCCCGGCCAGATGGCCGGGAACCCCTGCGTCTATCAGCACCTCCGCGGTGAACAGGATACCGGAGAAGATCAGAAGAACGTTCCAGTTCACCATTCCCAGAAGCTCCGGAATGTCCACCCTGAGCCCCGCCATGTGAGAGACTGCGACCGCAAGGGCCACACCCGCCCATACCACCGCCCCCCTGAACCTGCTGCCGAAGGCGATGTAGACGTATACCAGAAGGAAGGAAACGGAGAATATCGCCGGAAGGGTCAAGGCCTACTCCTCTCCCCCGGTGAAGCTTACCAGGGTGAGAATGCTGTCGGGGGACTCCATTGCCACCATCCCCACGTCCGGAGCAAGCCAGATGTTCCTTACGGTGACGGTGGTCTCCGGCTGGAAGCCTGCGGTCTGTATCCAGTTGATAACGGTCTCCTCCTGGTGAACCCTGTAGCAGTCGGCCCACTGGCCGTCCGGGGAGGTTTCCGGCCCGGTCACCGTCTGGCTGCGAACCCATGTGTGACTCAGGGTTACCCCCTGGCTCACCGCCTGGGCCCCCACGGAATCCCTCCTGGACATTCCGTCGGCAAGCGGCCACTGGAGCATGGTCACCCAGCCCTGGTATATGGGCACCTGGAAGCCGTTGAAGAGCACCGTGTGGTCCTCGTACTTCTCCAGCTTCCCGTTCTCGTTTATCCAGTACGCGTAGTCAGCCCCGGACTGGAACCTCCAGCAGGGTCTCTCTCCCACCACCGTCTGGTCCACCACCGTAACTATCTTGCTGCCTCCGCCATCCATGGAGTACTCCCATGTGGCTCCGGAGGGGGATACGGGAAAGTAGTCCGATGAAAGCCTCAGATAGAGGGGATTGCTGTCGCACCCGGCCAGCGCCAGAAGTATCCCGGCGGCCATTATCGCAGTGAAGTTCCTCATATCTCCAACCCCCTGGATACGCCGAAGGTGAGTTTGAAAGCGTCTCCGCTGGTCTCCTGTGAAACAACGCTCTCCAGGTCGAATCCCAGGCCGGCCCTCCAGGGGCTCCCCAGGCTGAAGTTCCACCTTATTCCCGCCCTCCAGAAGGGGTCCCAGCTCACTGGATCGACGCCTCCACCGGAGGAAAGCCTCGTTCTGCAGTAGCCGAAGGCGGCCACCACCCCGGGGTTGAATGATGCCCCGTGGGGTCTCAGGTAGAACGAAAGGATGCCCATGGGCTTGAACTGTGAAAGGGATGCGTCCCCGGCGTTTGCGTCACCGAACACGGCGCCCTCCACTCCGGCGCCCGCTCTGAACTTCCTGGAGACCAGCCAGTTGAACTGCAGTTCCCCGGCAAGCCCAGCGCTGAGGTTCTCCCCCCAGCCGCCGATAGGGGTCAGCCCCGCCACACCGGCTTCGATCTCGAAGGCGCCCGCGGCGGCTGCCGTCGCGAGTACCGCGGCAAGTATCATGGTCCTTGTCAAAATGCCTCCTATACTTCCATGAAGGGCAGCGCTCCGCCCTGCTTCCCGGCGACTACCCGAAACCGCCCCTCGGCGGCGCCGCCGCATGACTCAAGGGCTTTCTCGGCGGTGTTGTTCTCTTCGCTGAGGTGGGCTGCCACGCAGAATCCCAGCCCGGGATGTATCAGAGCCCTGAGAAGCCCAGCGGCGGAATCGTTGGAGAGGTGCCCCTCACCGGATGCTATCCTCTGCTTCAGAGGCCATGGATAGGGTCCGTTCCAGAGCATATCTATATCATGATTGAATTCCAGAACAAGTCCGTGGCATCCCTCCAGCATCTTCACCGCCAGCGGACCGGCCTCTCCCATGTCCGTTGCAATGCCCAGCTTCCTTCCCCCGGCGGTTACCGTGAAGCCGCTGGGATCCCTTGCGTCGTGGGATATTCTCCATGTTTCCACGGTGAAGCCGCCAACCCTCACTGAGTCTCCGTTGGCAAATGCCTCCATGCCATGGAGCTTCTGCCCGTGGAGACGGGAGCCTCTCAAGGTGCCTTCGGTGGCGAAAACGGGGATACTCCACTTCCTGGCCATGACCCCGGCGCACTTGGAATGGTCGCCGTGTTCGTGGCTCAGGAACAGACCCAGCGGCCTTCCCGGGGGCAGACCGGAGTCCGCAAGCCTGGCAAGGTGCTGCTTCCCGCTGAGCCCGGCGTCGAAGAAAAGAAGCTCTCCCTGGTGTTCGATGACTATGGCGTTACCCGAAGAACCGCTGGCAAGCACCGCAAGTCTCATGGCAGCACCACCCTGCTGAATACCGCCGCGGAGACCCCGTGGTCCGGCATGGTGCCGCTTCCCCAGAACTCCCTGAGCACATCCTCTCCCCCGGAGGGGAGGGAGTTCAGGCTGAAGGCGCACACGCCGGAAGCGCCCCTGGAAAGAGCCAGCTCCGCACCGGTGAGGGCGTTCTCCACAGTCTGGTTCCATACCCCTATGCCGTATATCACCTTCTCCGGGTTCTCGGCGGTTACCGCCAGTGCCAGGTTCCTGGCGGTGGTCTGGTCAGATGTGTAGGCCATGGGGAGGGCGTAGTCCACCAGTCCTTCACTGAGCCAGTATCCCCAGTCGCAGGAGAACTCGGACACCGCCGATGCCGGGTTTGCCATCACAGCGCATGACAGGATGACGTGAGGAGCGCAGCTCCTGAGGAGCGCCCTGACGGTGGCCACCGTTTCGGTTACGTTACCGGTCTTCCAGTCGTTCCACGCTGCGGGGTCATCCCCGGGATCCATCCCGGTTTCCGAGAAGAACATATCCCTCTCCCCCTGGGACCAGCCGAAGGATGAGTTGGGGTACCTTATGTAGTCCAGATGAATCCCGTCCACCATGTAACCGCAGGCTATTTCCGAGGCGATTTTCCCCACAAGCTCCCTCACTTCAGGATAAGCCGGCGAAAGTGTGGGGCCCACGAGACCCACGGCTTCCGCGGCCTGCCCCCTGTATGCGAGGCTGCTCCGGCCGTTCTCATGGCCTGTGAACAGGTCCGGGCGGGAGTTGACAATGTGTTCCGGAGAATCCGGGTCGTCCGGGGCGGACCATACGAGGAAGGCGTTTATCCACGCGTGCACCTCAAGGCCCAGGGGGCCTGCGCGCATCACGGTGTATGCCAGGGGATCATCGAAGCCCTGCCACTCAGCCGGGGGAAGGATATCCGACAGGTAGTATGCCTCGCCCCTTCCCACGACCTGAACTATCACGCCGTTGGCCCCGGCGTCCGCCGCCCGCTGCAGAAGTGAATCCACCGACTGCGGTGATGAAAGGCCGTCGCGGACCACCCAGAAGTACCTGCATTCTGCCGGGGTACCACGGGATACTCCCGCAAGAACGAGAAGCATAGCTGCGGCTCCGGTGACCTGTCTAAGAGAGAAGGGCACTGAATTCTTCCTTCTGGGGTCTGAGGAAAAGCTCCCCGATGGCGGACCTGAGATCCGTTGCTCCGTCTATGATACTGCGTACCATGGAGGTGATGGGAAGTTCCACTCCGTGCTTCTTCGCAAGGGAGAGCATGGCCCTGGAGGTGGGCACACCTTCGGCGAGCCCGTGTATCTCTTCGCCCCTTACAAGGGCTTCACCGAAGGCCCTGTTCCTGCTGTAGGGGGAGAACAGGGTGGCTTCATAGTCCCCCAGATGGGAGAGGCCGTATACGCTCCGCCAGTCTCCCCCGCAGGCCTTCACCAGCCTTGCCACCTCCTGGGGGGCCCTGGCCATAAGCGCACCCTTCAGCCCGCTCATGTGCATCCCGTCCAGCATGCCCGCGGCTATCCCCACCACGTTCTTCGCTGCGGCGCCTATCTCGCAGCCGATCATGTCGGTGGACCGGTACATCCTCACAAGGGAAGAGCCCATCGCTGAGATTACCCTTCTGGTTGTTTTCTCGCTGGATGAAGCCACCAGCATGCAGCCGGGGACACCGGCCACGAAGTCCTGTGGATGCCCGGGGCCTACCCATACGCTCACGGAACGTGCCTTCACACCCTCCTGGGCGCAGACCTCCGAGAGCCTCATCCCCGTCTCTATCTCAAGCCCCTTCATGCAGAGGACAAGGTCGGCATGGCTCAGGTCCCTGGCGGAAAGCTCGAATGCCAGCTTCCTGAAATGCTGGGCGGGAACGGAAACGGTTATCTGATCCGCCTCCAGGGCGCTGGACAGGTCGCTTGTCAGCGCCACATCCTCCGGAAGGCTGAGATACTCGTTGCCCCGCTTCGCCTGAAGTTCCCTGAAGGGCTCGCTGGAAGCCGGTTCCCAGCCGGTTACACGATGGCCCTGCTTCGCCGCGTACCACAGATGGAAGCTTCCCCACCTGCCGCACCCCAGTACGGAAACCTTCATGGAACGCTCCTTTCATCA
>DAINQE010000001.1:102292-118501 GCA_036743055.1 Candidatus Sabulitectum sp.
AACACGTTCGGAATACTGAACTACGCAGACTATCACATACCCTCGGGGAATATCCTTGTACTCGATCCAGGCAGAGTGTGCCTGAAGGAGTTTACCCCGGACGGTCAATACCTCAGACAGATCTCCAGACAGGGTGATGGTCCCGGCGAACTTTCCATGCTTTCCTTCGAATTCTTCCAGATGGGTGGGGAAATCCATATATCTGACGGGATGAAGCAGGGCTTCGTTGTCTTCGACGACACACTGGGTTACAGGGAAATGATACAGAACTGGCCCCAAAACCTTCCCATGCAGTGTGTTGCCCTTTCCGATTCCACCTTCGCCGCATACAAACCGGATTTCGACGAGGGTGACGGCGAGAACTTCATCCTTTACAGAAGGATAGTCGATTTCCAGCGCGGCGCCGAGGACTACGGCCATGTGTTCTGGGCGGAGTCGGTGGAGGTCTCCCTGAACGACCTTATCAACAACGGCGCTTCTGATATGATCAACGACTTCCTCTTCGGCCTTACGCTGGGGGGCAGCGAAGAACTCGTGATGATGGCCCTCTGCGAGTCAGACCAGTATGAAGTGCACTGCTGGCATCCAGACGGAACAGAGGCCTTCACCATCACCATGGACCTGGAGCCGGTTCCCAAGACGCCGGAAGAGATAGCCGAGGAAAAGGCTTACATGGAGGGCTTCTTCAGCCAGATGGGCGGCCAGGGGATGAACGGCTACGAACCCGAGCCCTACCGGGACATGGTGCTGAAGGTGGATATAGGTCCCGACGGCAACATCTGGGTACAGAGGGGAACCTACCTGAGGCCGGTTTTCGATGTTTTCGACACCTCCACAGGGGAACTCCTGGGGCACTATCTCTTCGAGAGGGAAGGGTGGACCTGGCAGTTCTCCATCTCCGAGAACGGGATACTTGCCTGGGAGATGGACCCGGAACTGGGGTACCAGCAGCTTCACATAGTTGACTGCTCAGGTCTGTAGAACGGTCAGAAACCGTAACCGACACCTATCTGGCCGAATGGCACAGGGGTCTCCCCCTCTTCCCAGATGAAGAGGGCTCCGCCGCCGGCGATGCGGAAAATGAAGCCGCCGTCAGCCGAGTACCTGTAGCCCCCTGTGGCGGAAACATAGATCAGGGGATCATCAGTGGTGAGGATTCCGAAATCGTCATCGCTGAGAGAGCCCACGGTGCCCAGGCTTCCGGTGAGTTCGAAAGACCGCATGAGCCTTATGTAGCTTACCCTGGCCTCGGGCACTATCCATATGGTGCCTAATGCAAGACCGATCCTGTCGTTTTCACTGAAGGCGTATTCGTAACCCAGTTCGGGCAGCAGGAGTCCGGGAATACCTGCGGAGACGGTCACCGCCTGATCCCTCATATCGCCAGCCGCCGTCAGGGCGGCAAAGGTACAGAGAAGTATCAGAGTTGTTCTCATCCGGGATCCTTTCTAGTGCGTAAAACCATGTATGACTCCATGGCATCTGGAGGCTGTGGCAATGAGGAATCTCCCCCTCCTGGACCTTGCCCGGTTCAGGAGATCGAAAAGCACACCGGCTGAAATCGCCCCCACCCCTGGAAGGAGCTGCTCAGACCGAACAGTCAGATTCGTGTACGAAGGAGGGGAAAGCGATGCGATGGTGTCGAAAAGGGGGTAACGGCGGCTCTCACCGCTCACAGGGCATTCATCCTCAGGTTCCCGGCAGTCCGCGGGACAGACGAAATCGCTCAGCGAGGAGTATATGCAGCCATCCTTACCCGCCACCGCCCCGGGAAGCTGCTCCATCAGGGCCACCGGCACAGGGATGCAGAACCCCAGATGGGTGAGGACCCAGTTGAAAGCCACATGCACAGGAACGCAGGGTATCACCAGGTCGTCAGGGCGGTCCTCCCGGAGAAGGTCCAGCATCAGGTCCATGGCCTCGGTTACCGGATGGTGCTCCCCGGGAAGGTCCGGGGCGATATCCGTTCTCAGATCCGCTATGTGAACGGAACAGCCGGGGAGTTCCCTGCCTATCTCACGGGCCGCCCGGGAACCGAATGCCCCGGCGCCCAGTATCAGAGCCCTTTCCGGCTCCGCCGGAAGAGGTTTCCGTAAAAGCATGAAACCCTCCCCGAAGAACGGTACTTTTCGATGCTCGTAGAGTATTAGTATAGCCGGGAGTCAATATTCGCACAATAGCTGGACAGTTCAGCGGTGCCTGTAGATATCCGTTGTTCTCTTCCACCTCTTGTGGGCCCACCAGTACTGCTCCGGATACTCCCTGACCACTTCCTCCAGGACCTTCGTGTACCTTGCGGTGATGTCCGCTTCCGCCTCCTTCTTCGGCAGGTCTGGGTCGGGGAGCAGGAAAGCCCTGGGAGAGAACCGCTGGAAGGGACCCTTCTCCCGGATCATGACGCCGCAGAGAATGGGCATACCCAGTTTCACGCTGAAGGCGGCGGCCCCCCTGGGGGTTGATGCGGGGTGACCGAAGAAGTCCACCACAATGCCGTTCCTGCCGCCGTACTGATCGCTGAGCCAGCAGACCGCTCCTCCCTTTCTGGCTATCCTGATGACCCCCCTCATGGAGGCGTCCCTTGTGAGCAGTTCCGGTCCGGCGGCGGAGCGGAGGGAATTGATGTATGAATCGATCAGGGGATTGTGCTGCCTTCCCACCAGGAATGTGGTCTCCTTGCCCAGGAACTGGAGGCACACACCGTTGTACTCCCAGTTGCCGAAATGGTAGCCAAGGGCTATCACTCCGCCTTCATGGGCCAGGAATTCCTCCAGTGCCCGGTTCTTCTCAACGGTTATGTACCTCTGGAAGTATTCCATGCCCATGCGCTTCTGCCTGGCGAACTCCACCATGAACCTGCCGGTGTTGGCGTAGGACTCCCTGCCGATCCGGTCCACGGCCCTCCGGCGGGTACCGGGAAAAGCCGTTTCGATGTTGATCCTGCATATCCTCCTTCGAACGCCCAGGAGCCAGGCGGCGCGGCCCATGCAGGCGCCCAGGGCAAGGGCCGACCTGAGCGGAAGCAGGTTTAACAGGAAGGTAAAGGATCGTACCGCAATGTACTGGATCCTGTGGGAAAAGGTAATCCGGGCCATTTTCAGCCCCTTCCCAGGGGAAGTTTCACTTCCACCGCGTTCTCAGGGCACATCTCGTGGCAGCACAGGCACATGATGCATCTTCCCCTTTTCATGAAGGCCCTTCCTCCCCTTATCTCTATGGCGTCGGCGGGGCAGGCCCGTCTGCATACTCCGCATCCGGTGCACTTCGAGTTGCTCACCGGCGCTCTCCTCAGGAGTATCCGGGCCAGGGACCCAAGCCAGGAAGGTATGTGGTTCAGGTATGAGGGGCCGGGTATCTGAAAGTCCACGAACTCATGGCTCCCCTTCACCTTTATCTCTTCGTAAGGAAGCCCCAGACCCCTTCGCCTTGCCTCCCTGCTGGAATCAAGCTCGTTCCAGGGAAGACCGGCCATCTGGGAAAGCGCCATGTCCAGAGAGACCCCGTCCCGGGAAACCGCCAGGAATCCTTCGTGCCTCTTCCTTCCGTCGGTGCTGGGGCCCCGTCCGTCCATCGCGGTTATACCATCGGTGATGTTCAGCCCGAAATCCGCTATTTCATAAAGGTCCACTATGTTAACCGCCAGGTCCCGGGGTCTGGGGCTTCTCATGTGAAGCATAGCCTTTCCGAATCCCGGCACTATCCCGAAAGCGTTCTTCAATGAGTTGGTCATCCTGGTGTAGGAGTGGGTCTTGAACTTCGAGAGGTTGATCCTGCAGCTGTAGCCTTCCAGTACGGGGAGAGCTATGTCGTACTCCCTTCCGTGGATCGAAACCCTTCTGGACCCTGAGGCTTCGAAGTTCACCATGGATGCTCCAGTGATCCGCGCAGCCGTCTGAAAACCGCAGATCCGCCAGTACCTCTCAACACCCTTCACGGCGCCGCCTGGACTGTCTCCGATGTGTACCTCGCAGCCCCTCTGCCTCAAAAGGGAAGCCACCGCCGCCACCACTGCGGGATGTGTGGTTATTCCCCTGTGGGGGGCCTTCGCCGCCAGCATGTTCACCTTCAGGAGGACCCTGTCGCCCCGGGATGTCCCTTCGGGCCAGCCGCCGGCTTCACCGATCATTTCATCCAGGGCGGCTTCTATCTTCCTGGTGCAGTAGCTCTGGAATCCGTCCCTTATCACCACATGGTACATATTCATCCGGCCCTATGAATGGCAGACCTGGTTCTTTCCGGCGCGCTTCGCCCGGTACATCCTCTGGTCCGCGAGTTCGATCAGTTCATCCTTTTCCCTGGAATCAACGGGATAGGCCGCAACGCCCAGGCTGAGGGTTACGGCTCCCCTGGGCTGCTCTTCGGAGTGGGGTATGGTGCTGTTCGCCTCCAGCACCTTCGACCGTATCCTTTCGGCTATCTCCACGGCCACATGCTTCTCGGTGAGGGGAAGTATGCAGATGAACTCCTCACCTCCGTAGCGCACCAGGATGTCCACGTCCCTCAGGGCGCTGACCATGGCCCGGGTAACCTTCTGAAGGAGCACATTGCCCATGGGGTGCCCGAAGGAGTCGTTATAGTTCTTGAAGTCATCTATGTCCATCATTATCAGGGAGAACGGGTACTGGTACCGTCTGGCCCTTTCGAACTCCTCCGGATACCGTTCCTCGAAGAAGGTCATGTTGTGGAGACCGGTGAGTCTGTCACGCCTCACCATGTTTATCAGTTCAGTCTTCTGCAGCGCTGTATCCAGTACCCCCGCCGCAAAACCGATCATGTTGTTGAGCCGTCTGATGTCATCTCCCTGGAACCTTCCCACGGACGGGCTCTGGAGATCTATGAGACCAACCACCCTTCCCCTGCTCAGCATGGGGATGGCCAGCTCACTGCGGGTTTCGGCCATACCGGTAATGTAGAAGTCGCAGTTGAGCACGTCGGGCACGCTGGTGATCCTTCCGGTCCTTACCGCCTCTCCCACAACTCCTCCACTGCCCCTGTCGCCGTCCACCTGTATCACGGCGCCTGGTATCAGGGCTCCTGTGCCGTATCCTGCCCTGGAGACCGCGTGCACCTCCATTTTGTCGGGAACCACGCCGGACCTTGACGAACCCGCGGCCATTACGGCGATGGATTCGTCGGGATAGAAGGTCTCCAGTGTACGGAGCATGGTCCTGCATATCTCCCGTACGTCCCCTTCGGAGGTAAGGTCCGCCGCCAGTGAAGCTACTGCATCGGTCTCCGTCTCAAGGAGTCTGGCTCTCTCACGGGTCCTCTCCCTTCCGGTCATGTCGCTCATGGAGAGAACTATTTCCCTGCCCCCTGAAGCCCGCAGGGAGAGCTGGGTCCAGCCACGATCGCCCACTGCGATGGCCCCCGCGTCATGATCCCTTCTGGAAGCCAGGGCATCGGCGATCTTCTCCACCTGAGCGGCGGGAAATGATGAGAGGAAGCTCTGAAGAGAGGAACCGGTTTCCGGGGTTTCCACCCCGGGAATCTGCATGAAATCACCCATGCTGTCTATTATCCTGCCATTCGGATCCAGTATGACCATAGCGCTCCAGAGGTCTGCCAGCACCGTGTCCAGGGTGCTCCTTCTCTCCTCCAGCCTGTCCCTGGAATCAAGATACCTTATGAAGGCCGAAAGGATGTCCGAGAGCATCCGAAGACTCCTGAGGCTCTCCGAAACGGGCTTCCTCCTGGAAAGGCCGTTGTCACATCTTATCAGACCGATAACGGAGTTGCCCGACTTGATTGGGGTGTCCACATATGTGCTGCTGCCGGCCCATTCAAGGCCGCTACCGGAGAAATCCCCCTCCCATGCGTACACCTGGGTACCGGTTGAAAGGAGATAGTCACCGGGAAGTTTTCTGCCTGCGGGATTCAGCGGGATGGGATCACCTGTGATGCCCCTTCCCCTGTAGGATACTGCCTCGAAACCGGTGCCGCCCCTGTTCAGCAGGCCCACCCAGACCCTCTGGAATCCCAGCCCCCATAGAACCGCGGCGGATACCTTTCTGCAGGCCTCCGCAACAGAGGTAACGGTCCTCAGATCCGCCGCCAGCCTGAACACGGTTTCGATGGATTCAAGGGAATCCTCCAGGCAGTCGGCGGCCATGGGAAGCACTCTGTCCCTGGAAACCGCAAGCTCGGACCTTCCAGGCAGCTGAATCGACTCCGCCAGGTGGAGCCTGATAAGCCCCGCCGTTTCGCCCATGGGTGTTGAATAGTCGACCACCGCCGCCGCTCCGGCGCTGAGGGCTCTCTGTCTCATCTCCGGTCTGCTGTCGGGAATGCTTACTATCACAGGCATTTCCCTGCGCGTGAACATGGAGTTAAGCAGCCTGCATACCTTCATGCCGTCGAGACCGGCGAGTACCTGACCGCAGAGAACGCACCTGGGTCGGTTCTTCAGGGCCTCAAGCACGGCGTCTATTCCGTTCCCGACGGTCTGTACGGAGAGGCCCTCCCGCAGGAGGGCCTCCTCAGTTGCTTTCAGGAGCGCGGGACTTCCCATGGCGGCAAGAACGTCTATCCTCTTCACCGGGGGCTCCCTGAGGCTCCGCTACCGGTCTTCGAGGACCGCCTGGGCGGCGGCCAGCCGGGCCACCGGCACACGGTAAGGGGAACAGGACACATAGTCCAGGCCCACCGACTCGAAGAACCTGATCGAGGCGGGGTCTCCTCCGTGCTCTCCGCAGACACCCAGTTTTATTCCCGGCTTGCTGCTCCGGCCCAGGTCTACCGCTGTCCTGACCAGTCTTCCTATGCCGTCGATGTCCAGGGAGGAGAAGGGGTCCCTTTCGTAGATCCCCATCTGGACGTACTCGCCAAGGAACTTGCCGGAATCGTCCCTGGAGAAGCCGCATCCCATCTGGGTGAGATCATTGGTGCCGAAACTGAAGAAATCGGCCTTCTCCGCTATGAGATCGGCGGTAACCGCCGCCCTGGGTATCTCTATCATGGTGCCGATGGTATAGCTGATGAAGTCGTGGGACTTGCCCATTTCGGAAAGCACCCTGTCTATCACAGACTGGGCCCTCTCCCTGGCTGCTTCAAGCTCCCGCACGTTCCCAACCAGGGGGATCATGATCTCGGGGATCACTTCGATCCCTTCCTCGGCAACTTCCACGGCTGCCTCCATGATGGCCCTTACCTGCATATCGGTAACTTCCGGATAGGTAAGCCCCAGCCTGCATCCCCTGTGCCCCATCATGGGGTTGAACTCGTGGAGGGATTCCACCTTGCTCTTCACCGTTTCCAGGGAGACCTCCATGACCTCTGCCATCTCCTTCTGACCCTCCTCGTCCTGGGGAAGGAACTCATGGAGGGGCGGGTCCAGGAGCCTCACGTTGCAGGGACGGCCGTCGAGCACTCTGAATATCCCCTTGAAGTCCTGCTTCTGAAGGGGAAGCAGCTCGGAAAGGGCTTCGTTATATGTTTTCTCCGGACCGGCAAGTTCCTTTTTCAGGGCCTCGATGTCCCCGGCGCCTGCCTGGATCTTCTCCCTTGTTCTCTTTACGTCGTCGGCAACCAGGATCAGTTTCCTGAACGGGATGATCCGCTCACCCTCGAAGAACATGTGCTCGGTCCTGCAGAGCCCTATTCCCTGGGCGCCGAAGAGGACGGCCATCTCAGTGTCCCTGGGAGTGTCGGCATTGGTCCTTATCTTGAGCCTTCTGAACTCGTCGGCCCAGCCTACGAGTTTACCGTATGCCTTGAAAAGCCCGCTTTCCTCGGCGCACATCTCCTTCCGGAGGACCTGCACTATCTCGCTGGGCTTCACGGTTACCTCACCGGCGAAAACTTCTCCGGTGAATCCGTCTATGGCGATCACATCGCCCTGGTTCACGGTTACGTCCTGGCACTTCATCACACCGGCTGCACTGTCGATGTGCAGCTCGTCAGCGCCTGAGACACAAGGAACGCCCATTCCCCTGGCCACCACGGCGGCGTGGCTGGTCATTCCACCCCTGGCGGTGAGGATGCCCTTTGCAACCGCCATTCCGCCGATGTCTTCAGGGCTGGTCTCAAGGCGGCAGAGTATTACACTCTCACCCCTGGCCGCCCATTCCTCGGCGGTTTCAGCGGTGAAGACGGCTTTTCCGCAGGCGCCTCCAGGGGAGGCGTTCAGCGCCTTCGTGAGAAGCCTGGCGCTCTCCTTGCTTTCGGAACCGAGCACAGGGGCGAAGAGCTGATTGAAGCTCTGGGCGGGAACGCGCCTGACGGCTTCCTCCTTGCTTATCAGCCCCTCTTCGTGCATGTCCACAGCCATGTTCAGTGCCCCGAAGACCGTTCTCTTCCCGGTACGGGTCTGGAGGATGTAGAGCTTTCCCTCCTCTATGGTGAACTCGATGTCCTGCATGTCCCGGTAGTGTTCTTCCAGTTTCCGCCTGAGGTCGAGCAGCCTGGCGTAGGAATCCGGATCCTTCCCGTTAAGGGTCTCGATGGGCTGGGGAGTTCTTATCCCCGCCACCACATCCTCGCCCTGGGCGTTCATGAGGTACTCCCCGTAGAACACGTTCTCGCCGGTTGCCGGATCCCTGGTGAAGCAGACCCCTGTACCTGACTTCTCGCCCATGTTGCCGAAGACCATGGCCTGAACGTTAACCGCCGTGCCTATCAGCCCGCGGATCTCGTTCAGCTCACGGTAGCGGATGGCCCTGGGGTTGTTCCAGCTGCTGAAAACGGCATTGATGGAATGCTTCAGCTGATCCCAGGGGTCGGTGGGGAAGTCTTCGCCTATGGCTTTCCTGTAGATCTCCCTATAGCTGTTCACGAGCCCCTTGAGGTCCTCGGTATCAAGCTGGGTGTCCAGCTTCACGCCCTTCTCGTCCTTGACTTTCTGCAGTGCGTGCTCGAAGTCGTGATGGGGTATATTCATCACAACGTCGCCGAACATCTGCATGAACCTTCTGTAGGAGTCCCAGGCGAACCTCTCGTTCCCGCTTCTCTCGGCCACTGCCTTCAGTGTGGTTTCGTTTATTCCAAGGTTAAGCACCGTGTCCATCATTCCCGGCATGGAAACAGCAGCACCGCTCCTCACGGAAACGAGAAGGGGGTTGTCGGGATCGCCGAACTTCTTCCCGAGTTCCTTCTCGAGTTTGGCAATGTTCTCCCTGGCCTGTTCCTCGAGGCCTTCGGGCCAGACTGAACCGGCCCTGTAAAAAGCTTCGCAGGCTTCGGTGGAGATGGTGAATCCCGGGGGGACCGGCATTCCTATTCTGGTCATCTCGGCCAGATTGGCGCCCTTGCCTCCCAGAAGCTCCTTCATTGTTCGATCGCCGTCGGTTCCCGTTGAACCGAAGTAGTAAACGTACTTCCTGGATGTCATGTCTTCCCGTTCCGTTTGAATTCGAATTTATCGTTGAAAGATGAACTGTTCAGCCGGCAGACCGGCAGGGCCCCGGGCCGCAGAAAGACCCGGGATTCCCGCGCTTAATATACAATATTCGTGAAAAGACCGTGGTCAGTCCCGGTAACCTTTTCTCCGCCAGATATATGCCACGAACTCCTCTATCTCCCTGCGCTGGAGCTCGTCAGCCGGGGTTACCCTCTCGAAGACCCAGGCAGCGGCATCTGCCGCGGTTTCGAAGGCTTCCTCTGAAGTGCCCAGTTCCGCCAGGACCGAGGCGATCTCCTTACCCCTTGCCTCCCTGAGCAGATCGGATCCCTCTTCGGAGACCCTTTCCAGCAGATCCGTGGAAGGGATGGTCACGGATTCCCTGATGATGTGGTAATGATCCCTGAGCTGGGTGACCGAAACACCGTATTCCGCGGCGAGCTGGTCCTGGGTGTGATGGGGCCCGGACCTGGTTACCGCATATTCCAGAGCGGCGGCCCAGGCCTCCGGTTTCCTCCCCGTGGGGGAATACTCGGCGCAGAACTTCTTCCATGTCTGGGAAGCTGCCCTGGCCACTTCGCCTGTGTATCCGTGTAGCCCCAGCATTCCCGCCGTCATGCCGGGAACCACGTCCTCCAGCGGAAGGGGTCTCACTTCCACGGCGCTCCTGCGCATCTGGACCCTGAGGGCCTCTATTCGGAGAAGACTGTGCTCTATCTTCTCGTCGAAGGGGGCCAGCTCCTTTGCCTGAAGCAGCAGGTGCAGGCTCTCCTCCAATCTGTCAGCCTTGGCTTCAAGGAGTGCGAGGTATGTAAGTGTGGAGGGTATCCTGTACTTCTCCCTCCTGGCTACCGAAAGCAGTATCCGCTCTGCTTCCTCGTCGCGGTTAAGCATCATGAGCACCAGACCCTTCTTCCGAAGGGCGTCGGTATCCCTGGGATACAGCTTCAGGTAGGAGTCCAGAGATTCCAGTGACATGTCGAAACGGTCAAGTTTGAGGAACACATCTGCTCCCAGGAGAAGCGCAGCGGGACCGGGAACCCCCAGCCACCTGAAATCTGCCAGCCTTCTGGCGGCTTCGCTTACCCTCCCCGTCTCCAGATCGAGCCTGGAGAGCTCCAGGGATGCCAGGTTGTGATCCGGCGTACCCCTGACAGAACGGTCCTGAAGAAGCCTCTCCAGGCTCTCCCTGGCCTTTTCCGAGTCACGGGATTCCCTGGCTTCCTCCACCTGCTTCCAGAGCCAGCTGATCTTGTCGTTACCCATGATCCCCCCCCGAGGGATGGTGTTCAGTTCACTGTGGCGAGCACTCCGGTAACCGAAGAGGACCGGCTGAACAGCCCGCTTTCGGTCTGGGCATCTATCCTGTAAATGTAAGCGCCCGAAGCCGGAATGTCACCATCGGCGTCGAGACCGTTCCAGATGATCTGGTTGTAGCCCTGGGAACAGAGCCTGGAAACGGACTGGATCCTTCTGCCTGCGGTGGTGAAGATCGAAACCGTCACATGGGCCTCTGAGGAAAGGCTGAAGCTGAAACACCTGGTGCCGGAGCCGGGGTTCGGATAGACGATGTGCTGCTGTATGGCCACTTCACCGGCTTCGGTGGAGGTCACATAAAGGGTGTCAGTGGAGATGTTGCCCGCACCGTCCATCCCCCTGAGGATGAACCGGTGCTCTCCCTGGGAAAGTTCTCCCACCGTGTATTGAAGCTGTCCCGTGGTGGTGGAGCCGGTGTTGTAGGAAAACGCGTGGGAAACGTCGTACTCTTCGCTGTCCACGAAAAGTCTGATCCCGTTCCCGGTCCTTCCAAGGAAATTGATGCCGCTGGGATCCGAGAGCTCCGCCTCGAGGAGTCCTTCCCCTGTTACCACCGGTTCCGCCACATCCTGCTGACCGGCGACCCACATGGATATCTCAGGACCCTGATAATCATCGGGCTGGGTGCCTCTGACAAGCACTACAGGAGCGTCGGCCCCCAGTTCGATCCCGGAGGCCACCACGGCGGCTCCATCTATGCGGGCCATATCCCCGGTGGCACAGGAGTAGGGGATTATGCATTCGGCGGAGAACCTGGAATCGTTCAGGGCAGCCCGACCCCTCCATGCGGTTCCACCCTGCCTGTGGTAGTCGATGGTGCCTCCTCCCAGCATGGTGTACTGCCACGGAATGTCCGACTCGGTTATCTCCAGGAGGGCCAGCCCGTCAGGGGAAACGGCCTCGCCCTGCACCGAATTGATCTCCCCTGAAAACAGCGTGTCTCCCTGGAGGGTGACAGCAAGCCTTGGATCAGCCATCATCAGCGTTATGTCCGGAACGCCCAGATAAACGTAGTAAGAACTGTTGCCTGCCCTTGCGGCCTGTATCTTCCCGGCCCAGAAGGAGTAGCCCATGGAGTTCCCTTCGCCGGTGAGCTGGTCCACCACCATGGACGCGTAGGCGAAGTTGGCGGGAGCGGTGGTGCCGCCGGTTGCTCCGATGCTGGCCACCGCGCCTCCTCCGGGGTGATAGACCACCTTCTCTCCTATGCAGTCGACTCCCGGGGCGAAGAACCTGGACAGGTCGCAGGAGAAGAACATGGCCAGCGGGAGCCTGTGGGAGTTCTGCAGTGATCCCGGATCATCCCCAAGGAAAACCTTTTCGTGGGCCATCTGATTTGCCGAACCGTGGCCGAAGAAGAGCATTACCCCCATACCCCGGTTCCACAGGTCGATGAATGCTTCCCTGGCCTGGGGTTTTTCCGGATGTACGCCATCCGGGGTGGTTCCCTGGGGCCATGGGTATTCTATGAGATAGAACTTCTCCGGTTTGACATGGGCGGGAAGGTGGGAGTAGCAGATCTCCTCCATGTACTCGGTGTGCTCCTCTTCTCCAGGGGAGTATCCTCCCCACTCGTCATCGGCGAAAAGGACGAATCTGCCCGCCCAGCTGCCCCCGGCCTGAAGGGAATGGTACATGGAGGTCTTGGCTACTACAGCGCCGAAGGCCGCAGGACTCCCGGCGGGTATCCTTGCCACCGGTATCTCCGGATAAACCGCGTTCTCGTGAACCTGGGCGAACCAGTCCTCAGAGGCCCAGGCGGGATAGCTGGTGTCGTTGCGGAGATATATCTGAGCCGGCACCAGATCAGGGATGGTGGTGGAATAACCCAGTGGATCGTAGTGGCCGTCGCCGCAGAGGATGACTCCACTCAGCGGTTGGGTCCATGAATCCATGCCCCACCTCACGGCTGACCTGATGGCCCCGGGATCCTTTACCCCCTGGCCGAACTCGTCGTAGATCTCCCCTGTGGTTGCCGTGACCACCGAAAGTCCCATGGATACAAGAAGCGCTTCCAGGGCAAGGGCGTCGTCGGTGAAAGTCTCCGGCACCACGAGCAGCCTGTCACCGGAGGTTATGGTGCCCACCAGCCTTCCGGGATCAGCGGGGGAAATGCTGTCCGGGGACTGCCAGCTTCCGCTTCCCGGAACCATGAGGGATGTGGAATCGGAAAGGTCCCATGAGAAGGAAAGCCCGCCTCCACCCTGGGTACCGGTTATGATCACGGGATTCATCAGATCCGATGAATCGAAGGCGTACCCGCCCCCGGCGAAGGTGAAGTCGTACCTTCCCCTGTAGCCGGGGAAGAAGAGCCTTTCCGATGAACCCGTCATTTCCGCCGGGTAGGTTATCTCGATGTAATCAAGCATCATGTCGGCATCGGGATCCTGGGGGTCGAAGCCCAGTACCAGATCTGAGGCCGAGGCCAGATTCACGTTCTGGAAAACCGCCAGATGGCTGCCGTATCCTGAACCCTGATACTCGCCGGCGCCCTGGAGGCTCACGGTGAAAGAGGTGGTTTCGGTGACGGCGAAGGCGAGGGTTACTTCGCCGGAACCGGAGGCGTCATGAATGTCGATTGGAATGGACTCCTGGTCGCCTGAGGATATCTTCCTCCAGAACCAGCCTGTCCTGTTCTCCCATCTGGGAAGCCAGTGTCCGCCATCCTCCAGATGAATCCTGTGAACCACCGTGCTCCCCCAGGGGGTGGAGCCGTCCGGGGGACTCTGGACCTGAGCCATCCTCGTTCCGCTCTCCCCGCCCCATGTGAGCCAGTAGACCCTGTGTGTGGCGTACCTGTGCCAGAGCCATTCCAGTGAACCATCTTCGTACTCGAACCTGTTCAGCCCTCCCGCAAGGAAAAGGATGCGGTCGTTTCCGTCGAACAGGCCGTTGGCGTCAAGGTCTTCCACATGTGACGCGACGCTCTGAAGCTGATGCTCCGTCTGGGGATCGTCATCGAACATCGTACCTGGACCTGAATAGAGGGCTAAAGTCCCCACTGGAACGCCTTCCACAGGGCAGCCGGCATCCATAAGCTCCTGGCAGGTAACCGCATATGGCCCAGTTTCCTCTATTGCGATGCGGGCCCAGGGTTTACCCCAGAAGGGGCTTTCGGATCGTTCAGGAGGATCTGGCCAGTACACCTCTCCCTGTGCAAGGCCATCCAGCAGATGACCTGCGGGGATACGCTGACCCCCGCCGCCGTTCCATTCCAGGGAAACGGAAACGGTGGGGGAAAAACCCCTGTGGGTAAGTGGATGGATATCCACCACCGCAACACTGGTTCCCGCAATGGGGAAAACGCCTCTCAGCTCCACCGGGCTGAAGCTGCGGTCCTCGGGCGGCACATCCGTCTCCCGGGCTTCCAGCCCCTGGCCTGTGAGGACTCCCGCCCTGGGGACATCCCTGCGGGTCAACGCACTGGAACCCGAGGAGGCTGTGTACTCCAGGACAGGTTCCACTCCATGAGGAACCGGGACGAAGATGGTCTTCACCGGGTAAACGGGTACCCCTGGTTCCTGTATGTTAACGGTTCCGCTTATGTACGGTGTTCCATCTGCCTGGTACACTGGAGCGTCGAACTGGAAGGTGCCGCTCCATGCCCCCATGAGCGCAATGGCAAGCAAAGGTGTCATTGATTCTCCTGTAATGCCCCGGTGAGCAGGGGAAGGATCTCCCCGGCTTTCCTCCTGATGCTTATAACCCGTTCACTTCTGGGCAGTTCCGTTCGGGACGGATTCACTTCGATAATATGGGCTCCCGCCTCCAGCGCGGCGAACGGGATGCCAGCCGCGGGCCACACCTGGACCGAAGTGCCTATGACAAGCATCACATCGCACTCCTCAGCCAGTTGATAGGCCCTGGCTATTACCTGGTGGGGAAGGGGTTCTCCGAACAGGACTATGTCAGGTTTCATGATGGAGCCGCAGGCGGGACAGACCGGGGGCAGATCCTTCAGAAGGGCGTGGTCAAGACCGGCGGAGAAACCGCACTTCCTTATGCAGGAAGCCGTTCGCATGGAGCCGTGTATCTCCAGCACGTCGGTCTGGCCGGATTCCCTGTGGAGTCCGTCCACATTCTGTGTTATAACAGGAAGGCTCCCCTTCCTGTCCTGTAGCGCTGTGAGGGCCAGGTATCCCGCATGGGGAACGATCTCTTCCGTTCTCATGAAGCGCATCCTGTACCACTCCCAGACCGTCTTCGGATCATCCATGAGCCCCTGGATGGAGGAGAGCTTCTCAGGGCTGTACTCCTTCCACAGGCCGTCTTCGCCCCTGAATGTTCTCATGCCGCTCTCGCTGGACATTCCAGCTCCGGTGAAAACCACCGGCCTGAGGCTTTTCCCGATAAGCTCCACCGCCCGCTGGATCAAGGGCTTACCGCCAGAATGCCCGTAACTGAGGCCGAACCGGAAACGCCGCTGAATCTGAGCATGTAAACATAGGCACCGGCAGCCAGGGGATCTCCATCGGCGTCCAGGCCGCTCCACACGATCTGACCGGTTCCAGGGGAAACGACGGTTTCCCCGGACCAGATCGGCCGCCCGGCTACAGTGAACACGGTTGCCTCCACCGTTCCCTGGGAACCGGTGGTGAAGAAGAAAGCCCTGGTCCCGCGGTGGGGGTTGGGAAACACACCGGTTTCTTCAAGAAGGGGAGGCTCTCCTTCAAGGACATTGAAATCCAGAATGGCTTCCCCGGTGTTCTTCATGCCGTCCTTTGCCACAACTCGGACCTGGTGCAGCCCGGGGAGCAGCTCCGGGATCTGATACTCCAGGGAACCTGAGGTCGAGCTGCCGCTGTAAAAGGTGAACAGTTCCGTAACGTCATCGTACTCTCCGTCGATCGAACAGATGATGATGGATCCGGCATCCTCGCCCAGTACGCATATCCCTGAAGGATCCGACAGCACCGCGTGAAGGACGGCGTTCTGATAGACCGAAGGAATGTCTCCGGGTTCTGAGTCAACGAACTCCAGCTCAATCAGAGGACCTGTGCTGTCGGCATCATGGACCCCGTCATCGAACACCGGTATCGGCCAGGAATAGCCTGTGGCAAGGTCCCCTTCGAAACCTCCAGTTCCGTCGGCCCTTCCCAGGGAACCCGTGTCCGCCTGCAGCGGAACGAAGAACTCAATTGAAGCCTGTCCCTGAGGATCGGTGGTGTTGATCCCCTGGTATACAGGGGAACCGTATCTGAGATAGCTCAGGGAGAAGTTCTGGGAGAGTGGACTGACATAGGTTACGGTACCGGCGCTCTCCCTGCAGCGGAAGAGAAAGCTGGTCTCCGCCGGGAAACTTACCTGCACGGTGTTGTTCCTGCCCCTGAACAGTGTGTCCGGTGAAACAACCTGGCATGGTCCTGTGTTCCCTGCGGGTATTTGAAGGCCGCCGTCCCCGAGAACGCAGTAGAGCAGGTTGTAATTATCACCCAGTGTAACCACGGAAAGCCAGAACGCCTCCGTAAGGGGGAGTCTGGCCTCGCCGTAGATATTGCTGAGAAAAGAGGAGGACAGGTTCCTGTTCTGGGTGGAAAAACTGATTCCGGTGGAAGCCA
>DAINQE010000001.1:118601-147715 GCA_036743055.1 Candidatus Sabulitectum sp.
AAAGAGGAGGACAGGTTCCTGTTCTGGGTGGAAAAACTGATTCCGGTGGAAGCCATTGCCGCTGCGGCGCCCCCCTCCGGATGAAAGAGCAGGACCTCCGCCAGGCAGTCCCCTGCAGGCAGGATGAACTCACCGTTGTTGCAGGAGAACGAATTATAGAGGAAGTACCTGGGCTGGTTCACCATCTGGCTGACCATCCCAGAGGACATCAGCTTCTCGCTGGCCATCTGGTCGTAGGAGCCGTGGCCGAAAAAACTCACTGACGAAGCTCCGGAATTGAGAAGGTCTATCAGGTCCGAGGCGGCTTCCGGCTTCTCCGGGTGGGCGCCTTCCCCTGTGGTGCCCGGGGGCCATGGATAATCTATGAGATAATGCTTCACCACGTTCAGGGACCGGGGAAGAACGCTGTCCGCAAGCAGTTCACAGGTTTCGGTGTGCTCCGACTCCGTTTTTGAATTCCCCCATTCATCGTCGGCGGCCAGTATGACCGTGTTCTCCCATGGGCCCGGAAGGGAAGCTATCTCCATCTCGTACGATTTTTGAAGGGCTATGACCAGCTCGTTCACACTCCCGGCGGGGATACGGGAAACAGGGAGTTCGGGGAACTCCGAGCCCTGGTGAACCATGGTAAAGAACGCCTCCTTGCAGTTCCCGCTGGGAAGCTCGAAGTAGATGGGAGCCTGGGTCTCGTAGCCGGTGTTGTATCCCAGCGGATCGCTGGAGCCGTCTCCTATCAGAAGGAGGGCCGAAGGCTTCTGAACCCATGTATCCAGAGCCCATCTTACGAATGACCTCACCGCGCCGGGATCCGATACCCCCTGGCCGAACTCGTCGTAGATCTCCTGATAAGTGGCCATGTATACCGTCTGTCCCCTGGAGGAGTAGATGGGGTGAAGCATCTGGGCGGCCTGATACATGTCACCCGGGACCGCAACCAGGACATCCCCCTCGGAGGAGGCACCCAGTATCCTTCCGGGCTGGGCGGGTTCGATGGAGAGGGGTGATTTCATGGACCGGGGTTCAACGGCAAGCAGCACGGCGAAATCGCCTCCCGGATCATGTGTGAGATCGGCGGTTGAGTCCGCAAGTGTCCATCCGGTGAGTTCCACAGGCGAGTACGGGTCGGTGATGTCATAGATCAGGGCCTCAGGGGAAACCGGGCCGACGCTCAGGGAGAGGGGACCTGGGGGTATGCCGGTGAGATAAGCCGGATAACCGGCTGATTTCGCCAGCCTTACCGGAACAAGAAGCTCGGCATAGTCCAGGTAGGTGCTTCCGTGCCAGTCACTCCAGAGCTTGAGCATGTTGCCTCCCGAGGATACCGAGATGCTGTCCAGGGAGTAATACTCGTGCCTTATGCCCCAGGCTATGGTATCCAGGACCACGGTGCCGTCAAGCTCCGCGACCAGGTTGTGGTCCCACGGTGTTGTCCCCGCTTTCAGGATCGCCAGCCTGAATGTGGCCAGGTCGGACTGGAACGGGGAACCCAGGTAGAAATAGCTGGGGGTGTTCTCGAAAATGAAACCCCAGAGCCACCCTGTGCGGTTCCCCTGGTGGTTGGAAAGCACCTCCTCCTCGAAACCGAATGGCACTGTTCCGCTCTCCACAGGCGTTCCCCCGGAGGGCTGAGCTTCAGCGGCTGTGATTCGTGCGCCGTTCTGCCCTCCCCATGTAAGCCAGAAGGTGTTTGTCCTGTCGTACCTGTGCGGGGCACGGTATAGAGAATCGGAGGTGAAACGCCAGCTCCAGAGACCCCTGCCGTAGAAAACAAGGGAATCCCCCTGGCCGAACACGCCGTCGCCGCCGTCCTCTACCGAGATGGCCACCGGATGAAGCTGGTGCTCAGCGGTGCGGTCTTCAGGGTCGAACATCTCTCCGGGACCGGAGAACATGGCCAGGGTCTGTGAAGGAACCCCTGAAACCTGGCAGCCGGCCGCCTCCAGCTCCTGGCATGTAACCGAGTAGAATCCGGTCTCGTCCGCCTGTATTCTTGCCCATGGCCTTCCCCAGAAGGGGCTTTCCGGGGATCTTTCCATCCTGGGCCACCAGGTGTCGGCACCGGGGCACAGATGCTCCAGCAGAGTCCCGCCAACTGGTCTTCCCCCGGGGGCATCATCGTGGTTAAGGGCAAAGCTGATGCGGGAAGCATAGATGGAAGGTGAACCGTAACTGAAGGGAGATACGCTAACCACCGCAACAGTGGTGCCCAGCATATCCACTATCTCCAGGGAAACCGGCTGATGTGCCGGGGGAATGTCCATGGAAGCCCTTTCTTCTCGGGCTTCGAAGCCTGTTCCGATGGCAACTGGAGCGGAAGAAAGGGGCATACGTTCATCCCATCCGGTCCGGGAGGTTTCCTCTACCACCCATTCCAGTACGGGATCCGCTCCGGGGGGCACAGGGAAGAAGTAGCGGCCCGCCGGCACCTGTCCGTAATCGTCGGTTGTCTTCTGATACATTCCCGGCACGTGGATCTCGACCAGGTCGTCAACCGAAATCAGGACCGGTCGGGGGACCTCAACGGTGACCTCGTGGCGGACCGCCGTGAGGGCCAGCAAAAGAACGAATACTGACAGTTCGAACCTCCCTGAGCCAGCGGGTTGCAGTTTTGATATATAATCAATACTCAACCATGGATTGGAGGTTCCCCGCTGCCGGGTCTGTCATGGAAACTTGCGTGGCGCTATCTCAGGCGTCATCCCCGAAGGAGGAGCCTGGCCTTCGCTTCGGTGGTGAGTACCGCCGGAGTGGCCCTGGGAGTTGCCGCCCTTGTGGTGGTCATGGGGGTGCTTTCGGGACTCGAGGAATTCATCGGTACCAGCGTGCAGGCCGTTGACGCCCCATTGGCGGTGGTTAACCCCGGCGGTGAAGTAAGCTCTGACTCCTCTTTTGCCGAAGCACTTGAAGCCCTTCCCCAGGTCCGGGGAGCCTACCCCTACATCGACGGGGAAGCGGTGGTGCGGATGCCCTCCAGGAACAGTGAAGCGGGCTGCCTGGTAAGGGGGATAACCCCCGGAAGCTTCACCGCCTCGGGTCTGGACACCATGCTTATTTGGGGGGATCCCCCTTCTCTTTCAGAAGAAGGACTCCCAGGGGCCGTACTGGGCGTGTACCTTTCGGAGGACTTCATGCACAGCGCCGGTGACACACTGCTTTTCTTTCCCCCGGAGGCTTTTTTCACAGGGGGAAGGGCCGGCGCGGGAAGGGCGGTGCTCGCAGGGGCCATCGAAACCGGTCTGCCCGCCAATGACAGGAGGATAGCCTACCTGCCCATAGAGACAGCCTCCAGGATGTTCATGCCCGGGGAAGGTTACACCGGATATTTCATCATCCCTTCCAGCGGGTACTCCCTCGAGGAGGTCACCTCGGCGGTCGCCGGCGTTCTCCCCGATTCCCTGGAAGCGCTTACATGGCAGCAGAGGAATCCTGCGCTGTACGCAAGCCTGGAACTGGAGAGGATGGGTTCCTTCGCGGCGATCCTTCTCATAACCCTGGTGGCTTCCTTCAACATCACCGGAACCATCTCCAGGACCGTTGTGGAAAGAAGAAGGGACGTGGCCGTGCTGAAATCCATGGGCGCCGAAAGGAAGCTCATTCTCAAGGTGTTCCTCTGGGAAGGCATGCTGGTGGGCCTCACAGGGGCCGCCGCCGGGATAGCCCTGGGCCTGGCCGGATGCTGGGCAATAGGCTCCACCGGGCTCATCCAGATCCCGGATGTGTACTCCTTCCACGACAGCTTTCCAATGAAGGTCTCTCCCCCTGCAGTTCTGGCCGCGGGAGGGGCCGCGGTACTCATAAGTCTGCTTGCGGCTGTCATACCCGCCGCCAGGGCGGCGTCGCTGGATCCGGTGGAGGGTCTCAGGCAGTGAGTCTGCTCCTGCTCCTTCTCTCTTCATTCTCCCCCGGGGACTCGGCCATGGTCCTTGCGAACCTCAGGTTCATCCCTGAAGCTGCGGTGCTCTACGCGCAGATGGCGGCGGTGGAGAACGGCGAATGGCTGGTGGGCTACGGAAGGCTCCTGGAAGCCTCCGGCGATTTCACCGGGGCCAGAAGGATATACGGTCTTGCCCTGGGGCGGAGTTCGGATACCGGATCCTCCAGATGGCTGATGAACCGCAGGGCGGGAACGGCTCCGCTGGATACGACAATAGTACTCCTGGTGAGGGTGGCGAACACGGGAAGCGTCGCAGCCAGGAACATTCAGGTCCTCATTCCGGAACCGGTGGAGCACCCGCCCTTCCAGGACCTTGATGTAATCACTTCGGATTTCTGCGTTTCAATGGGGATGTTCACCGCGGAGATCCCATGCCTCGCACCGGGGGACACAGCGGTTCTCGCAGCTGGTCTGCGGATCTTCCAGACCCCGGGCACGATGAGGCCGGTAACCGCTGAGATCAGCGATGAAACGATTGGAACCCTGGCCGGGCTAATGAGGGACATGCCCGTTCCCGATGCCCTCCCCGGCCCGTGCGTTCCCATGTGCCAGGAGCTGCGGGATCAAGCCGGCGGATCAGGGGTGGCGCTGTCGGTGGAGGGAGGTCTCACGGTGGATTCAGGAGAACTGGTCTTCCACGCGTGGAACCGCATCAGGGGAACCGGGGTGAGGCTGGATCCCCTTCTTTTCAAGACCGATTCCCTCCTCGCGGTGGCTCATTGGCCAACCGACGTGATACCCCTCTGGGAACTGGATGCCACCGATGGCTACGAACTCACGCTGCTCTTCGACAGCGATCTCTACCGGCTTGAAGGCGCCATGGAGGCCAGGTTCAAATAGCCTCCCATCAGCTGAAGTGGTCGTATCCACCCTGACCGGAGTCTATCCTCTTGCCATCGGCGATGACATGAAGCTCGCCATCCCCGGTAACACGGCCTATCATCGCCGCTCCCTGAACCTCGGCGCCCGGCGGAAGGGAAAAGAGCAGCTCGAAGTCCTCCCCTGCGGAACATGCTTCCAGCGGCCTTCCGGAACAGTAGGGCACCAGAGGCACCCGGCCCAGGTCCAGTGAAACACCAGCTCCGCTCTCCTCCATGATGTGCCTGCACTCTGAGAAAAGACCGTCGGATATGTCTATCGCAGCCTTTCCTCCGGCAGCTCTTATACCCTGGACCGCGTCGAATCTGGCCCTGGGCTCAAGGAACAGGCGTACCTGTTCCGTTTCCTCGGCGGTAAGCTCCATTTCCCTGGAGCGTTCCAGCAGTTCAGGGGAGTCCAGCGCTCTTCCCAGGGGTCCCGTTACCCAGAGGGTCTCACCGGGGGTGGCCGCGCTCCTCAGCAGAGGAGGGGCTTCTCCGCAGTCCCCGATGGCGGTAAGGGTAACACCGAACACCGGCCCCCTTACCGTTTCGCCCCCTGCAAGGGAGCAGTCCGGCCTGGAGGTGAGGCCCCTGTAGAAATCCATTATCCAGCCGACCTCGATGTCCCCTGGGAGCATAAGGGAACTGAAAAGGTATCCCGGCGGGCATCCCATTGCGGCAAGGTCTGAGAGAGTGGCCTCAAGAAGCCTTTCAGCGGTTCTTTCCGCGGTGGTCCACCACCTGTGGAAATGGGTTCCCTGGAAGAAGGAATCGGTGGTGACCACAGGTGTGGACAGGTTTTTCAGGACCGCGGCGTCGTCCCCGGCCAGAGCCATGGGGAACTCCCTTCTCAGGGCTTCTATGAAACCCCTCTCTCCCATCTCGCCTATCCTGGCGCTCATCTCTTCAGTATGGTGCCAAGTTCCGCAAGCCTGGACTCTGCGGCGGCTTCAGGGGCTGTCATGGATCCCAGCGGGGCCCTGCAGGCGGCGGAGCATAACGGCGCTTCCGAAAGCAGAAGAAGCGCCTCGGCAAGAACGCTTTTCGCCATCTTCACATTGTCCTTCACCACCTGAATCACCATTTCCACAGTAACCGCCTCCTCCGACTGGTGCCAGCAGTCGTAGTCGGTGCTCATGGCCAGGGTGCCGTAGCAGATCCCGGCTTCCCTTGCAAGCTTCGCCTCCGGCAGCGTGGTCATTCCTATGAGGTCGAACCCCTGCCTTCTGTAGAACTCGCTTTCCGCCCTGCTGCTGAAGGCGGGCCCCTCCATCACAACAAGGGTGCCTCCGTCGTGAACCACTGCTCCGGCATTACGGCATGCCTTTACCAGCAGCTCCCTCAGCCCCGGACAGTAGGGGTCGCCGAAGGGAGCGTGGGCTACGACCCCGTCCCCGAAGAAGGTTGAACGCCTTATCCCCCTGGTCCTGTCGAAGAGCTGATCCGGAACCACGAAGTGCCTGGGCTCGATCTCCTCCCTGAGGCTGCCCACCGCGTTGAAGCTTATCAGGGTGTCCGCCCCCATGCTCTTCAAGGCGTAGATATTGGCGGCGTAGGGGACCTCGGATGGAGAGAACCTGTGTCCGTCGCCGTGCCTGGGTATGAAGGCAAGGTCCATCCCGTGCATCCTGCCCAGGGTAATGTCCGAGGATGGGTCCCCGTAGGGGGTCTGAATCCTGCGAGTACTGAGTATCTCAACACCGGGAATGGTGTATATTCCGCTTCCGCCTATGATCCCCACTGTTCGGTTCATGTCATTCCTTTCCGTTCCGTTCAGCGGTCAATATACGAAGGAGCGAGGTTGCCGGTAAGAATACTCTCACTGACGTTTCAGGAACTGGAAAAGTGGCTGGTGAACGAAATGGGGGAAAAGGCCTTCCGGGCGAAGCAGATATTCACCTGGCTCCATTTCAGGAGGGTCCGGTCTTTCTCCCGGATGACTGATGTTTCCCTGGCCCTGCGCTCCCGGCTTGAGGAAACCGCGGAGATAACGGTACCCCGCCGGGAAAGTGCCGCGGAGGCTCCTGATGGTACCGTGAAGTACCTTCTGAGCCTTCCAGGAGGGCCGGCGGAGTCGGTCCTGATACCGGATCCCCCAAGGCTCACGGCATGCCTGTCCACCCAGTACGGATGCAGGATGGGCTGCAGGTTCTGCATGACCGGTTCAGCCGGTTTCCACGGCAACATGACCGCCGACGAGATAGTGTCCCAGCTCTACACCATGGCGGAGGGTTCCAGGAACAGGATCAGCAATGTGGTCCTCATGGGAATGGGGGAACCCATGGACAACTGGGAGAGCGTGGCCGCCGCCCTGGACATCATGAGCCACGACAGGGGGATATGCATCGGGCAGAGGAAGATAACGGTTTCCACCGTGGGTATTCCCGGAGGGATCGCCAAGCTGATCGACCTTAAGAAGCAGTACGGACTGGCGGTATCACTCCACAGCGCGGTGGAATCCGTGAGAAGGAGCCTCATCCCTGTCGCTTCCGCACTGACCCTCCCGGAACTGAAGGAAGACATGCTCAGGTACACCGAAGCCACGGGCCGCAGGGTCACACTGGAGTACTGCCTGATCCGCGGGGTGAACGACTCGCTTTCCCATGCCTCGGCCCTGGCAGCCTATGCCTCGGGGCTGCCCTGCAAGATAAACCTGCTGATCTACAACCCCGTACCCGGTCTGGAATGGGAAAGACCCCCGGAAACTGCGGTGAAGGAGTTCACCGAGTTCCTCTACCCCAGGTGTCAGGCCGTTACCCTGAGAAGGTCCAGGGGAGGGAAGGTGGCAGGGGCCTGCGGACAGCTGGGCGCTTCGGTGCTCGAGGATCCCGCTAGAAAACCAGGCTTCCCTGTATCCTGAGGCCGCTGAGGTCCTCTTCCGTTTCCCCTGCGACACCACCGCCGGTGGGAACCCATTCGCCGATCAGGGTCAGGTCGAAGAAGCTGTTCTCTCCGGTCTTGATCCTGGTTCCCACCTCTATGCCAAGCATTGCCCCGCCGGTGCTAGTGGTCTCGACTCCGGAATCGTCCGCGGCTGAATCCCAGACCAGGATGCCTCCACCTGTTACCCCCATGAAGGGTTCCAGGGCCCTGGAACCGGCATAGGGCCTGTAGAAGGGGAACTTCCTGTAGCCCAGACTTAGGATCACCGCTGTTATTCCGTCGTAGTCCTCATTGTCGGTGCCGCAGAAAGCCGGCCCAGCTGTGAGCCGGAACATGTCCTCCTGGAACATGGGTGTTTCGATACCCGCCATGAACCCGTATCCGACGGTCAGTTCGCTGTCCTCGTTCATCAGCCCCGGAAGCCAGGCTCCGCCTCCAATAACGAAGTCCATGGCATCCCTGGCCGGTTCCTCCTGTGCCGCGGCAGAGAAAGCCGCAAGCAGCAGGACCGCTGTCAATACTTTCATGATCAACCCCCTTTTTCAGTTCTCTATTCCCCGTCTTGCGGAAAGCCCTTCCGTATTGTAGTAGTGCTTTATCTCAAGCATTTCTGTGACGAGGTCCGCCTTTTCCAGGATTCTATCGGTTGCGTACCTGCCGGTAAAGACCAGCTCAACCGAGCCAGGTCTTGACCCTATGAGCTCAATGGCAACTTCTTCCTGAAGTACCCCCATATGCACTGCGACACATATCTCATCGGCTCCCACCAGTCCGAACTTTCCCGAATGCATGGCTTCACCGGTGGCTTCAGCGGCCATGAGGGCGTTCTTCAGGTCATCCGGGGAGGGCTTCTCGCCTGGATTGATGAAGGCCTGCCCGCCGAACTGGCGGATGGTTATCTCGGGAAATCTCCGGGGAAGGCAGAGTTCCGAGTACTCCTGGCCCTTCATGAACTGGGCTATGAAAACCCCCATCCCCGAGCAGGCCGCCCTGACCGAGAGACCCAGCAGAGCGGTGGTCTTTCCCTTTCCGTTCCCCGTATAGACCTGAAACCTGCCTGTACCCACGGTTCATTCGCTCCCTTCAAGGAACCTCGCCAGCTGTTCCTGCAGATAAACGTTATCCGGATCCAGCTCCAGGGCGATCCCTGCCTGTTCCACGGCCTGGGAGACCAGACCGCTTCTGTAGAGGGCCTCAGCCAGTGTGTCCCTTATATTCGCGTCCCCGGGGGCGAGTTCCACAGCTTTTTCAGCCATTTCCACCGCCTCTTCCAGCATCAGGTCCCTGGTGGCCAGCTCCCAGGCTCCCAGGTTCAGCAGCTGGGGATTGTCGCTTCCCTGTATGGACAGCCTGCCCAGGATGTGGAGCATTCGCTCTTCCGCCACCGGATCGGTATCCATTCCCCCGGCGTAAACCGGAAGGCAGTTGTACAGCTCCCAGGTGTAAAGATGATCTCCCAGTACCGCAAGCGGGTCTGGGTTGTCGTTCACCACCAGTTCCACGAACCTGTCGGTGGCCCCGGAATGCCCTCCGGCCTCCCTCACCACCAGAAGTCCAGCGGACTGCCTGCCCCGGGAATCCCCGCCGGCAGCCTCACCTGCCAGCAGCGCCGCGTAGAGCCTTTCAGCCAGGGGCAGCCCCTCCGTCTCCAGATAGGCCCTCTCCATTTCGCTTACCACCTCAGGCCCGGTGAGGATGTTGCCCTGGATGGTGTAACCCTCTCCCTGGACTGAACCTGCCCAGGCCATGCAGCCGCTTCCGGTGAAGGCCGCGGCGTTGCCCCATGCGTCAACGATACCAAGCTGTCTCTGTTCCCTGAGGGAATCTTCCTGGGTGAGGGCATCGATCGCCCCTTGAGCGCCCAGACCCTCCGAGAGCAAAGAGAGACCCTCAGTACCGTAATAATGGTTGGTCCAGGACTGTGTGGCCACGGCACCGGCCCCCGCCTCTGCCCAGGCCACCGAGTGGTAAGCGAAGGGCACGCATGAAGCAACCGCAACTCCCCATTCCGAGGCCTCCGAATCGTATGCCGCTATGGAAAAGGTAGACAGCAGAGAGAAAAGGATCAATGACATGTTTCACCCCGTTCCCGTTGATGCAAATGTATCATTTCCAAGGGTAAGATAATTGAAAACCCCGGCGGATTGCCGGGGTTTTCAGTCATGCTGGATATCGGGTCAGATCCCTGGGCACTGTGCGACCACATCCTCCGGGATGTTCTGGTCGCCGTAAGCCTTCCTGAAATGATCCGCGAACTCGCCGGCCAGTTTCCGTGCCCTGGCCTCGTAGGCTTCCCGGTCCTTCCAGGTGTTCCCAGGCTGAAGCATCGCGCTGTCCTCTATCCCCGGGCAGGTGGTGGGGACCATGACCTTGAAGAAGGGATCCTCCACCATGTCGCTCTTCTCTATCTCTCCGGTCAGGCAGGCATTTACCATCTTCCTCGTGAGGGGCAGGTCGATCCTGCTTCCGGTTCCGTATGGCCCACCGGTCCAGCCGGTGTTAATCAGGTATACCTGGGTGCCGTGCTCCTCCATCTTCCTTCCCAGCAGATCGGCGTACACCTCGGGAAGCCTGGGCATGAAGGGCTCGCCGAAGAACCTTGAGAAAGTGCTCACCGGTTCCTTTATACCGGTCTCGGTACCCGCCAGCTTGCTGGTGTAGCCCATGAGGAACCAGAGCATTGCCTGCTCCCTTGTGAGCTTCGATACCGGGGGGATGACGCTGTTGGCGTCGGCGGTAAGGAAGAGGATGGTGCCGGGATGGCCGGACACCGATGATTCCTTGATGTTGGAAAGGTATCTCAGCGGGTAAGAACCCCTGGTGTTGGGCGTGAAGGCATCGTCGGAAAGGTCGAACTCTCCGTTGGGGTAGACTACCACGTTCTCTATTATGGAGCCGTGCTTAAGGTAGTGGTCCTCATGGAAACAGGCGGAGTAGATCTCCGGCTCCTTCTCAGGGTTGAGATCTATGAGCTTGGCGTAGCAGCCGTTCTCGAAGTTGGCTATCCCGTTGTCGCTCCACCCGTGCTCGTCGTCGCCGAGAAGGGCCCTGGACGGGTCTGCACTCAGGGTGGTCTTTCCGGTTCCCGACAGCCCCAGAAGAAGGGCGCAGTCACCCTTCTCCCCCTCGTTGGCGCTGCAGTGTATCGGCAGGATGCCCTCGGCGGGAAGCATGTAGTTCATCACCGTGAACATCAGCTTCTTGATGCTGCCGCAGTAAGCGCTTCCGAAAACTATTCCAAGACCCCTGTCCATGTCCATGCCCACCATCATGTTGGATGTATGACCCAGGGACGGGTTGCTTCGAAGCCTGCCTTCGTACTTCTCGTGCTTCATCTTATTGTTCGGGGAGGCGAGCAGGGTGAAACGCCTGTCCCTGAAAATGGACTTCTCAAGGTCCTTTTCGGTGCAGGGGCGGAACATGTTGTCTGTGAACAGCGCCGTAAGGGCATTATCGGTTACCACCCTCACAGGAAGGGAATACCTGGGGTCGGCGCCTATCACCCTGTCGGTGACGAAGAGTTCGCCGTCTCCCTGGAACACCTCCAGTATCTCCTCCCAGGCCATGTCGAAGGTATCCTCCTGTATGGGGAGGTTGTTAGGGCTTGTCCAGTCGATCGTTCCCTCGCTGGATTCCCTTTTGACTATAACGGTGTCCTTGGGGCTTCTGCCCGTGGACTCCACCCTTGTCCAGGTGGCAAGGGCCCCGCAGTCCATGACCACCGCTTCGCGACGGTCAACCACAGCCTGGATCATTTCCTCCCTGGATATGTTCTCCCTTACCGAGGAACCCATACGGGCGAGCAGACCATCGAGGTCTTCCAGCAAAGACATCATACACCCCTCTTTGTTCTGTTTGGATTTTGAGTGACCATGAATAATACCAGAGTGGAACTGTGGAAGGAAGTGCCGGAGGCGCCGCTGCTGGATTATGTTCCGGGAACCTGGAAAGGATGTTCTCATGGGGAAGAAGTTCACCAGGGCCGAGAACGCCTGGTGCCTGTATGACTGGGCTAATTCGGCCTTCGTAACCACCATCGTAGCCGCTGTGCTTCCCGCGTTCTTCGCAGGGGTAGTGTGCGGTCCAGATCCCGTTGCCTTCTCCTTCGCAGGGATGAGGATCGTTTCAGGTTCCCAGTCCCTCTGGGGCTACTCCATGTCATTCGCGGCCCTGCTTGTAGCCCTGGGAGCGCCTGTTTTCGGCGCGGCGGCGGATGCCGCGGGGAACAGGAAGACATATCTGGGGGTCATGACAGGGGTCGGTGTGATCGCCAGCGCCCTGCTCGCCCTGAGCGGCCCGGGAAGGATAGGGTTCACCATAGCTCTTGTGATCGCCGGGCAGCTCGGTTTCGCAGGAGCGAACGTTTTCTATAACTCCCTGCTGGTCTATGCCACCCCGCCCGGGCGTCGTGACCTTGTCAGCGCAAGGGGCTTCGCCATGGGATACCTGGGAGGCGGGCTCCTGCTGGCGCTGAATCTCCTCATGATCCAGAAGCCCTCCCTTTTCGGAATACCGGAGGGCACCGCTGCGGTCAGGCTCAGCTTCCTGTCCGTGGCCGTCTGGTGGGGCGCGTTCTCCATCCCGCTGTTCAGGCGCGTTCCCCAGGGCAGGGCCGCGGTAAACGCCATAGGCTTCAGGCGATCGCTTTCCAGGGGGGTGTCCGAACTCGCAATGACTTTCCGTAATCTCCGGGGCCACAGGAACGCCTTCAGGTTCCTGCTTTCATTCCTTCTCTACAACGACGGCGTTCAGACCGTTATCCTCATGGCCACGGTGTTCGGCAAGGCTGAACTGGGTCTTGAGACCTCGGATCTCATCGGAGCCCTTCTTCTGACGCAGTTCATAGGTGTTCCCGGGTCGATCCTGTATGGACGGGCCGCTTCCGCCTTCGGAGCGAAGAAGTCCCTCCTTGCCGGCATAGCCGGTTACACCGGTATAGTGGTCTACGCCTGGAGAATGACCGAAGCCTGGCAGTTCTGGGTGCTGGCCGGTGCGGTAGGCCTTCTCCAGGGGGGTATCCAGGCGATAAGCCGATCCTTCTATTCAAGGCTCATTCCCCCGGAAAGGTCTTCGGAGTATTTCGGATTCTTCTCGGTTTCATCCAGGTTCGCCAGTATATTCGGTCCACTGATGTTCGCACTTGTGGGAGACCTTACGGGAAGCACCAGGAACTCCATTCTGGCCATCTCCGTGTTCTTCGTTGCCGGAGCCGCGGTGCTCCTCGGGGTCAGGGAAGGTGAAAGTGCATAATCTTTTCGCGCTGTTGGCCCTTGCCGCATTCGTGGTGGAGGAGATAGCACATCGCAGGAGCAGGAACACCGGCGAACTTCCAGCCGAACCCGGCGAAGAGGCCCAGACTGCCTCCGGCATGGACTTCTTCGACATCCTGAGGGTAATGGAGCTTCTTTTCGTTGCGCTCATCCTCTCCACGGGGCAGGGTTCACTCACCGGAACACTGGGACAGACGGCCCTTATCCTGGTGGGTCTCCAGGCCTCCAGGATCTTCGCCAGGCGCATACTGGGCAGATGGTCCGTGCTCGGGGTTCTCCAGGGGATGCAGATGCTTCTCCTCCTTATGGCACTGATCCCCCTGACCTCCCCCGCACCCCTGCCGGGTCACGGACCCTCCTGGGCGAGTTTCCTGGCACTGGCGGGGTTCACCGTATACGGCATCCTTGCGGCCCTTTCCGCGGCGTTCTCCATCGCTTATGCGGTGAAGTACTTCGCCAGGGAGGGAACCTCCGCCTACGAGGAGTATCCGCCCCTGGCGGACTCGGAAAGGTGGTCAGCAAGATGCTCCGGGAAGGCTTTCTATGCAGGGCTTGCAGCAGCACTGGGCTGGCTTCTGTTCTCAGGGATATCCCCCCTGATCCCGCTGCTGTCCTTCTCCGCTGTTCTGCAGGGCCTGGGGACTCACCGTTCCGGAAAGCCGGTCTTCTCGGGCCACCATCCCAGGGCACACCTGCTCTGGGGTGTCTCCTTCCTGCTTTTCCTGGCGGTGATCGCGCTGGGGCTGTCAGGATTCAGAACCGCCTGAGAGCATGAACGTTCAACTCCTGCAGCTTCCGCTCCATCCTGGAACAGGCTGGGAACCAACGGGCAACGTACCCCTGGCCCCGGCCAGGCTTGCTGCGGCGGCTGGGCTTCCCCATGAATCGGTGTTTCCCCAGCGTCTTGCTGACACCCTGGGTGACATGGGGCTGCTGGAAGAACTCTCCGCGAGGAACCCCGGGATAATCGGCGTAACGCTGTACCTCTGGAACAGGGAACGGACACTCCACATCCTCAGGGAGTACAAACGGCTCCATCCCGGGGTGATGGTAGTTGCAGGGGGACCGGAAGTGACCCCGGACAACAGGGACCTTCTCACCGAGGGGTGCATAGACCTTTTCGTTTCAGGGGAGGGGGAGGAAAGGGCCGCCATGGTACTGGACCACCTTAGCCTTTCCAGCCTGCTTGCAGCCGGAGCCCGATACCTTCCCGCCTTTCCAGACGAATCTTCCCCGGAAAGATGGCCCGACCCCTATGAGACAGGTCATCTCGTTCCGGAGCCGGGAGGTTCGGCCCATGTGGAAACGCAGCGGGGCTGCGGCTGTTCCTGCATCTACTGCGCTTACAGAAGGACCGCTCCGGTTCCAAGGATATCACCTGCAGCCGCAGCATTGAAAAGGATGAAAACAGCGGTGGAAAGCGGGGCATCGGAACTTGTGTTCCTGGATCCCACCTTCAATGCCAGGGCTGATCTGCTTCCACTTCTCGATGGAATGAAATCGCTGAATGTCTCCTGCTTCGGGGAGATCAGAGGTGATCTGGTCACAGAACCCCATCCGGAGGCGTTCCGGAGGGCCGGTTTCGGTTCGATGGAGGTGGGGCTTCAGACCATGGACGCCCGGGTGCTCAGAGCGGTGGGCCGGGGTGGTGATCCTGCCCGAACCGTAGCCGGAGCCGCGAAACTGCGGGAAGCCGGGGTGACGCCGATAGTGGACCTTATCCTGGGCCTTCCCGGGGACGACCCGAAGAACGTGGCCATGGGAGCCATGGAACTCAGGAACTCTGGAGTAGGTGAACAGGTGCAGACCTTCTGCCTATCGGTCCTTCCCGGTACCTCGCTGAGGGCCTCCGCTCCGTCACTGGGTATACAGTACCTGGACAGCCCCCCGTACATAGTGACACGCTCAGGTGAAAACACCATCGCCGGGCTCCTGGAGGAAAGGGAGAGGATCTCTGACATCCTGGGCTATGATGCGGACCCTCCGTGCAGGCCGATCCTCTGCGACGATTATCCCGGGATGGAGCGGTTCGATCCCCTTGCGCCATCCCCTTCAGCACCGCCCTCCGTCCGCCACGGAGTACTAAGGATAGTCTCCCGGGATCCCTGGGAACACAGGAACGCCATCATGGAAAGGCTGGCCATCCGCAGGAAGACGGATCCATTCTGCCCGCTGGACCTCATACTGGAAACTTCCACGGAGTTCCCCCTCGACCTCCTTGACCAGATAGCCTCCATTCCCGCCCCGGACTGCTACGACACCGTCAAAGCGGGGATCTACGCCGTGCAGCCGCTCCTGAGAACTGCGGTGATCGCGGAAGAGGGAGTCGACGCCCAGTGGCTGCTGGAGTGCTCCAGGCTCTCCGTCACCGTCCTGAGCACACCGGGACCCCGACCCCTGCCAGGGGGAGGAACTGGTATTCTCATAGCCGGAAGCTGGGACCTGTCGGAACTTGAAGGTCTCTACAGCGCGGCCCCTGAGCTGGTTTTCTTCAGGAACGGCCAGCTTGAAAGATTATGGAACCTGGAAGTCCTGGGCCTGGGGTGATCAGCGGGGATAACTCCTTTTCAGGGAAGCCCAGGTGAGCGGCTTCAGGGCGGACCCTGTTTCGTATGACATCTCCGATATCCAGTACTCACCTGAACTCGTGCGGTAGCTCCAGAAAATCGTTCCCCTCTCTTCGCTGTGCGCCAGACCGCAGGAAGCCTGGCACTCCGCCGGGCAGGGCGCAGAACCCAGGAATTCCGGATCGCCTCCGTTCCAGAGATAGAACCAGATGTTATGGTCGGAGTAAGTGGTTACCGCTATTCCCATTCCCTCGCCCATGGGAAAAACGGTGAGCCCGGTGGGTTGAGCGTACACCTGGGGAAGGGTCATCTCCTGTGCGGTTCCTCCTCCCGGTATGAACCTGAGGAGCTTCGAGTAGCCGTTGGTGCTCCACATATGATCCCCGGAGAAGCATATCCCCCTGCCTTCGAATTCCGATGGATCCTCAACGGTTTCCCATGTGGCGCCGCCGTCAAGGGTGTAGAAAAGGTCCGAGGATTCCCAGTCGTTGGTGAAGACCGCTCCGTCCGATGGCCGGATGGTCACACCGAAGCACTTGTCGTTACCGTTGCTCATCAGGGTGGTGTCGCAGACCGTGCCATCCGCGGAATACCAGTAGACCGCGTCGTCGGTGTTGTTTGTACCCAGCAGGTAAAACTGGGAATAGGGGGAGCCCTCGGCCACCTCCAGCCCCATCGCCTTGCCCTGTGCCGGGAATGTGTTCTCTATCGTCAGGGTTACCGAGGATGCGGCCCATGCGGTGCCAGCGGCCAGAAGAACGGTCGATGTCCAGATATTCATTCCATACCTCTCAGAAGTAAAGCGAATAGAGTCCGTAGACGGACAGTCCCGGACCCTGGAACTCCTCCCATGGATGACCGGTACCCATCGTCATCCCCGCTTCCAGAGCGCCGTTGGCGGACACACTGTATTCCGAGGATGCGTCCAGCCTGGCGGAGCCGTCGCCTCCGTTGACCAGCGCTCCGGCTGTAACAGTCAGCAGCGGAGTAATCTTCAGCGTAAGCCCGGAGGCGGCGTAGTCACTCCCCTGCAGACTGGTGATCCCGGTTTCGCTGGTTTCGTCGGTTCCCCGGGAATTATGATGATACTCGGCGAAGCCGTAAATGAGTCCTTCCAGGAAGCTTCTTTCCATTCCGGTGGAAAGGCTCCACCATGTATCTGCATCCTCCCGGCGGAGCACCGCGGATTCAGCCCAGACGGCGGATCCTCCCAGCGCCCTGCTGAGACTTCCGCCTGCCATGGTCGTCCCCCTGAACCGGGCCAGCACACAGGTAACATCGGTACGGGCGAGGTAGAACCTGCCCCTGCTCCATAGGGAAACGGTATCCGCGTTCTCGCCGAACAGCGCCCCGGCCTCCGCTTCGGAGAGCGGTCCGGCTGCATATGTGAGCCGCAACGCGTCCACACCGGTCCTGAAACGGTCATCCACCGTACCGTAGGCGAACGGGGCTATGAGATCGGTTGGACTCACGGTCTTCGAAACACCCCAGTAAACCGCCTGGCGCCCGGCGGTGATCCTGAGCCTGCCCAGGTTCCCCTGTGCATAAAACCTGTCCAGATCGTGAAGAAGTGTGAGTCGGGTATCCGGATCAATCTCCCCGGGCATCAGCACCGGATCCATGTCGATCAGCCTGAAGGGGGTCCGGGCCACTTCCGTCAAGGGCGGATCTCCGGCGGATGCGGTGAGTTCCCAGGCCGCTTCCAGCTTCACAGGTCCGCAGAGCGTTCTTCCGGTGAGTCTCAGGGACGAGTTGGCGTTCCAGTATCCGTCACCTCCCAGGACCGATTCCTGCAGTACGAATGAGACCGCGTAAGCGCTGGCGGCAGCAAGAAGCAGGATCAGGCACCGCCTCATTTCCCTTGTCCACCGCTGTCCAGACGGCCGTCCCTGATGACAGCCAGCCTGTGGGCCCTTTCCATTACCACTTCGTCATGGGTGCTGAAAAGAAAGGTCATACCCGTTTCCTCATTCAGCCTCTTCATCGTGTCCAGGAGAGCCCCGCCGGTGGTGGAATCCAGGTTCGCCGTGGGTTCGTCGGCAATGATGAGATCCGGTTCGGAGACCATGGCCCTGGCCACCGCCACCCTCTGCTGCTGCCCTCCTGACAGCCTCGATGGAAGCCTGTCGGCCATATCCGCCAGCTCGACCTCCTCGAGGATCCTCATGACCCTTTCGTGCCGCTCCCGGGCGCCCACCCCCTGGAGGAGCATCACGTATTCCACATTCTCCTCCACGGTAAGGACCGGGAACAGGTTGTATGCCTGAAAAACGAAGCCTATGTGATCCCTTCTCCAGGCTGCCAGTTCCTTTCCCGACATGGAGGATATCAGCCTCCCGGAAAGCTCCACTTCGCCTTCCGAAGGAGAATCCAGTCCCGCCACCAGGTTGAGGAAGGTTGTCTTTCCGGACCCGGAAGGTCCTATGATGGCGGTGAACTCCCCTCTCTCCAGGGTGAAGTCGATACCCCTCACCGCTTCCACGGGCACGCCGCCGTCATGGTATGTCTTCTTCAAGTCCCTGGTGATTATTACCGGCTTTTCCTTCATCTCTTCTCCACTCCTACAGGCTTCGTCTGATGGCCTCCGACGGGTTGAGCCTGCCTGCATGGACCCCGGGGTATACTCCCGCCAGGGTGGTGAAAACAAGTGTGATAAGGGGATAGATCCAGATCCTTCCCGCTTCGAATACAGGGTAAATGGGGCGATTGAGGGCAAGGCCTGTGAACTCCATCTCGCCGAAGCTCAACCCCGCCGCCCCGAAGTACGACACAACCGCCCAGCCGATCACTGAGCCGATTACGATGGCAGTCAGCCCGAGCCAGAAGGCCTCCAGAAGGATCAGTCCGGAAATCACCGCGGTGCGGGTTCCCAGGGCCTTCATCACACCGAACTCGTACATCCTCTCGTAAACCGACATGAAGAGGGAGTTCACTATGCCGAACAGCACGAGGCCAAAGAGTATCGCCGCCATAACGGTCACGCTCACATCGACCATCTGAACCATGGAATGGATCTGGGGCTGGAGCACCGGCCATATCTCTGCTGTGTTGCCCTCTACCCCGTACATCCTCCTGAATCTTTCCCCATGGGCCTCCGCCGCCTGGGGGTCGGCGAAGAGAACCGCTATCTCATGGTACTCCCCGTCAAGGGCCAGCATATCCTCGGCGGCTTCGATGTTCACGAAAGCGGAGTAACGGTCGAGCTTCTCGGAATTGAAACTGCAGATCCCGGCTACTATGAAAAGCGACGAGGAGAAACCGCCATCGGCGGCGGCAGCTGTCAGGACCGCGATATCACCCAGCTGGAGTTCCATGTCTTCAGCCAGTTTCTCTCCGATTATCAGTTCGGTGCTGTCGCCGGTGAAGTATCCCCCCTCCGCGATGGAGGCTGATAGGGAAGTAACGTCCGGATCGGTGGTATGGTCGACGCCTGTCAGTGTGATCGGCCTGAGTTCCATTGATGATTCCAGTGTAGCGGGGGCGATCAGCCTGCCGGTGAATCCCCTCACCAGGGTGTCTCCCTCCAGCTTATCCATCACCCCCGCGGGATCGTTAACTGTCAGGGCTATCCTCCCGGTTTCCCTGAAGCCGTCACCGTGGATCTGAGCATGCCCCATCCATGTCTCCGTTGCGGTGTCCACCATGAAGTCTATCAAGCCTGCGAAAAGGGCATCGGTGAAGAGCAGGGAAGCAAGACCTATCCCAATAGCGGTGGAGGTGATAACCGTCCTTCGCCGGTTCTTCAGAATGGCCCTCCAGGAGATCACTATCATCCTTCGAAGCATGTCACACCGTCCTCAGGGACCTGGCCGGGTCGGTACGGGATGCCCTCACCGCAGGCAGAAGGCTTACCAGCACCGCGGTGAACAGGATGCACACAGCAGGCAGCCAGTAGCATTCAGGTGATATGGCGGCCACCATCTCGCTGAATGTGAAACCGCCGTAATCCAGGGGCTGCTCCAGCACCATGCCGTGCCGTGACAGGTAGAGAAGCCCCAGGGTGGCAAGTATCCCTCCGGCTGCGATGCTCACCAGCGCAAGCTGCACCGCTTCGGTTACTATCAGAGTCACTATCCGGCCGGGACCTGCTCCCAGGGCCTTCATCACGCCGAACTCCCGCCGGCGTTCCAGGACCATCATGAGAATGGTGTTCAGCACCCCCAGACCTGCCATGGCCAGAATGATACCAATGGTGATCCTCAGGCTGGTCTCATCCGCCTTCATGCCGTTGTAGAACTCCCTGGCGAATACCTGCCAGGGCTCCACGGAGACATCCCTGCGGGAGGTGGCCGTCCTTAAGTCTTCCAGCGTTCCTTCGACAAGGTCAAGGGATCCCGTCATCACGGCTATCTCGTGAACAGCATCCCCGAGCCCGAAGAGAAGCTGGGCATCAGCGAGGGTTATGTAGGCGGTGCTCCTGTCGAGTTCCGTGTTCCCGGTGGAGACTATTCCGCTTACTTCGTATCGTCTCCCGGCGCTGGCTCCGTCAACAGCCTGGGACATGAGAACCAGGGAATCCCCAGGTGACGCATCCAGAAGCAGCGCCAGCTCCTGACCGAGAAGGATGGATCCCGGTGCGAAAAGCATTGAATCCGCGGCGGTGGTTCCCAGCATCTCCCCTGAGACAAGGGTGCTGGAGAAGCCTGTGGCCATCTCCTCAAGTTCAGGATCTATCCCTGTGACCATCACACCGGCCGAGTTGGAGAAAACCCCCGGTTCGCCTCCCTGATCCCTGGACGCCAGAAGGGCACCGGCATACACCCTCGGGGTCCAGTTCTCAATAGAGGGAACGCTGTTCAACTCCCGGGCTATTCCCGCAAGGTCATCCATGTAGAGGTAGATGGAAGGATCGTCGGAATAACCCGGAGCATGAAGCTGGATCTGCCCTGTCCTGCTGTTGGTGAAGAAAAGGATCATGTTGTCGTATGACCCGTTCATCCAGCCAATGGCAATGCTGGATAGAACGAAGCCGCCGGTCATGGACAGCACGGTGAGGGCTGAGCGCCTCCTCTGGCGGAAGATGTTCCTCCAGGCCAGCTTGACGGTGCCGCCCACTACATTCCCCCGCCGGACTGCAGGTTGGCCAGGGAGAAAACATCCTCGCTCACGCCAGCGTCGAAGATCGCCTCTTCCCATGTAACCGTGGTGCTGCCTTCCTCCTCGTCCCCGGGCTGGATCCGCATGACGGAAGGTATGGTCCTCCCGCCCATTTCCCGCACTTCGGAAAAGGTAATGGTCTTTATGAGCCTGTCTCTGGCGTCATAGTACCGTTCCCACTGGGGAAGAAGCGTTTCCCGGTTCACCGCGCACTCGATCCTGGACCAGACCACGGCGGTGGAAGGCTCGGGATAAAGTGCCAGGTAAAGCATTCCATCCTCCGCTTCGCCGCTGGAAGGGGTATCCAAGTATTCTCCTGTATAGTCTTCGCTGTATGTGATCTCTTTTACGATGTCATTGTTGGTCAGGTGGGATCCCATCCAGGAACCGGTCATCATCGAGGGAGGTATTCGCACTGTGCTGTTCGTAGCCGGGGAGTAGTTCCACATCTCCGTTCCGATCCGGAGAGTCGCTGAACCGGCTTCCCTTGCAGGGGAGTGTACAAGTATGAAGGTCTTGTCCTCTCCGCTGGACCATGCTTCCATCTCCAGCGTCCTCTCCCAGTGCTGGGTAACCACCTCCATGGTCATCATGGAATGGCTGTCCTCGCTGCGGTAAAGCTCGTCCAGGTGTTGCAGCAGGTCATCAACGGAAGGCTGTGAAACCAGCAGGATAACCAATGGGAACAAGTTCATGGTCAAACTCCTTCCTGAACTATACCCCTGCAGAACTGCCCTATCATGCCGGCGATCAGGGTCATGGCGTCCTCGAGGGTGAAATCATCGTCCATGGAGTACCGCAGCATACCGCCGAAAACAAGGCTGTAAATACCGTAGGCCACCGATCCTGGATCGGTCTCCATCTTCAGTCTTCCTTTGCTCTTAAGCTCTTCAAGGATGCCGGCGAGGTAACCGAGGAATTTCTCATCCTGTCTTACAAGACCGTTCGTGAGTGTACTGTGGCTGTTCTCGATAGTGGCGGAGAACAACTCTCTCATGAGTTCCCTGGGATACCTGTCGAAGACGGCGAGTATCCTGGAGATGATCTCCCACAGCATGTCTTCCACTGAACATCCTTCGATGTCCAGCGTCCTCAGTTCGGAGATGACCCTTTCCGTCTCCCGTGAGTTAAGCTCCACCATGACTTCCGCCTTCGAGTGAAAGTAGTTGTAGATGGTTCCAACGGCTATTTCCGCCCTCTCCGCAATGGCTTCCATGGTGGTGTTCCTGTATCCCCGCAATGGAAAGAGGATCTCGGCCGAATCCAGTATGGCCTTCCTGGTATCCCTTCGCTTTCTCTCCCGGAGTCCCATAAAGCTTCCTTTCATGAATACATTCATATTTATAATGCATTCACTATTCCAGTCAAGGTATCATACTTATCTTGCCTTATGATGGCATGTTATGAGATTTGATTGACAAACTTGCGGACGGCCTCGAGGATCTCACCCGGGGTGGAGCCGGAGCGTATCATTTCCGTTATGGCCATGGGGATGTAAGCATCGCCGGCAAGGATGGCCTCGGCGGTCTCCATATCCTCGGGAAAGCAGCGGTGAACGGAGACGGCGGAGTCAAGGAGCCTTTCAGCTTCGTTATCGTAATCCCCTGGAAGCAGGGCTTCCATGAGGACCCGACGCCATCTTGGAGGAAGATCTGCGGTCTCGGCCTCGATTATCTTTCTGGTTTCCTCCACGCTCATTCCTTGTCCTCCGTCTTTCCCGGGGTCATCAGGACCCTCAGCCTGGCCCTGAGGCTGTCCTCTGTGTAGGGGCCGGTGAGCTTCGCTCCGTGGGCCAGCCTGATGCTTCCCGTTTCCTCGCTGACGACGACAACCACGGCGTCGGATTTCTCCGCAAGACCCTTTGCCGCCCTGTGCCTTGTTCCCAGCCAGATGGTGTCCCTGCCTGGAATGGTCAGGGGCAGTATGGCCCTGGCGGCTATGATGCGGTCGCCCCTGATCACCGTTGCGCCGTCGTGGTATGGGCCCGGTGGTGTGAGGAATGACTCCAGGACACCGGCCTGCACCGGAATGTCCCTTATCTCGTAGGAGTCCCTGCAGAGCTCCGAGGTGTTCTCCTCCCGCTCAAGGACTATCAGGCCTCCGTAACGCTTCTTCTTCAGATAGGTGCAGGTCTCCACAACGGCGTCCAGGGCGGTGTGTATCTCATCCTCGGAGCGGTGGTACCTGAAGTCCAGGAAACCTATCCTGCTGAGGTACCGGCCGAACCTGGCGAGAAGGTCCTTCACCTCCTGGCTGAAGATCACTATAAGGGCGAATATCAGCACCGAAGCCAGCTTCTCCGTTATGAGACCAATGGAGTAGAAACCGATGGAGTTCAGGAAGAGGCTCACTATCCACACCAGTACCACGGCTACCACTACCCTCATCGCCGGCTTGTCCCATATGGCCCTGAGAAGCAGCCAGGCCAGGTAGGAGATAAGGGCGATGTCCAGGACCTGGACGAGCCAGAACCATGAGAGGAGCGGCCGCCCTAGAAGGAGCGTCATCTCATTACTCCCAGGGCGTCGGCGACTGCAAAGGCGGAAGAGGAACCGGCAACGTCGTGCACCCTTACCATGTCAGCTCCCCTGGCGAGGACAGATACGATGTGGGTAACGCAGTCCCTCTCCCCGGGGTCCTCGATGCCGGTTATCGCCTTGAGGAAGCTCTTGCGGGAGTGGCCAAGAAGCACCCTGCATCCAGTGTGCCGCTTCAGGTGTTCCAGGGATCCCAGAAGGGCAAGATTGTCCTGGAGCCTTTTGCCGAACCCTATTCCGGGGTCAACCAGTATCCGCTCTTTTCTGACACCGGCTGCCACGGCCCTCTCCACGGCCTTCAGCAGATATTCCCCAACTTCGTCTATCACATTCGTGTACTCGGGATCGTCCTGCATGGTGTCCGGGGTCCCGAGCATGTGCATCAGGCACACCGGCACACCCAGTTCAGCCGCCGCATCGGCCATCCCGGGGCTTTCCAGGGCGTTAACGGAGTTGATCATCCCAGCCCCGGCGGCCACTGCGGCCCTTGCCACCTCCGGAAGCCTGGTGTCCACACTCACAGGCACCCCGCACCTCTCCCGTATGGCGGAGATAACCGGGATCACCCTTGATATCTGTTCTTCTCCGCTCACCCAGCCGGATCCCGGCCGGGTGGATTCCCCGCCCACGTCAACCAGCGCGGCGCCCTGTTCAGCCATCCTGCAGGCCATATCCGCAGCGGCCTCTGGCGAGGAATAGGAACCGCCGTCACTGAAGGAGTCGGGAGTGGCGTTTATGATGCCCATGATAAGCGGGGTTCCCCGGTACTCCAGAACGGCTCCGTCAATGGTAATGGAAGGGGGAAGGTCAGGATCCTGAAGGAGTTTCATAACGACCGCGGCCGTATCCCCCAGGGAGAAGGGCTGGCCGGCCATGGACTCGCATCCCCGGGCGATGGCCCTGGGAGTCCCGTAGACAGCGGCGGAGGAAACGGATACCCCGCAGGTAAGGACATCCTTGTGCACAAGGGCGTCGGCGCCGCCGGAAAGCATGCACTGCTTCAGTATGGAAGCCGCAGGGGAAGGAAGCCCCTCGAGGAGGATCACGGTTATCCTGTCGCGCCTTCCCAGCCTGGGCAGTGATCCTGGATCAGCGCCTGTAAGGGCAATTATCTCCCCCCAGTTCACCGGATCACCCCCCTTCAGAAGCCTTGCGGAGATCACCTTCCCGAAATGCTCCTTCCAATAAGGGCCAGTGCTTCCGAGCGGGTTTCCGGGCGCTTCAGGTAACCCCTCATGGCGCTGGTTACTATCCTGCTGTCCCTCTTCTTCACCCCGCGCATGGCAAGGCACATGTGCTCCGCCTCCATCACCACCATTACGCCCTTGGCCTGGAGTTCCTCCATGAGGGTGTTGGCGATTTCGGTGGTAAGCCTTTCCTGAATGGTCGGCCTTGCGGCCAGGTTCTCAACCAGCTCTACGATGGCGCTGAGCCCTGCTATCCTGTCCTCAGCCGGAAGGTACACGATGTCGCATCTTCCCAGGTAGGGCAGCAGATGGTGCTCGCAGAGTGAAGAGAAGCTTATGTCCTTCACTATGATCATTTCGTTCTGGTCGGCCTCGCTCATCACGGAAAGTGGATTCCTCGAGGCGGGGTCGAGGCCCCGGCACAGTTCCGCCATGGAAGCGGCCACCCTCTCAGGGGTCCTTCCCAGGCCGGGACGGTCAAGGTCTTCGCCTATTCCCTGGAGGATAAGGCGAACTCCGTCCTCAATCTTCTTCAGGTCCACCTTCGTGCTCCCCCTCTCCGTCAAGGGCGTCGAGGCCGGGGAATTCAGCGCCTGGGCGAAGCTCTTCCAGCATCTCCCGAATCTCCGAGCTCGATACCGTTTCCTTTTCCAGAAGGGCCTCGGTGAGCCTTTCCACAATGTCCCTGTTGCCCTCGAGTATGTCCAGAGCGCCTCTGTAGGCCTCGCCAAGGATCCTTCTCACCTCGTCGTCTATCACCCTTGCCGTGTGCTCGCTGTAGTTCCTGGTCCGGGCCATGTCCCTTCCGATGAACACCGGTCCGTGATCGTCGGAGAATGACACCGGACCTATCTCAGGGCTCATGCCCCAGTTGCAGACCATCTTCCTGGCCAGGTCGGTTGCCCTCTCAAGATCGTTGCCGGCTCCTGTACTCATTGTCTGGAGGAAGAGGGATTCGGCGGCCCTTCCCCCCAGAAGCCTTGCCAGAACGCTCTCGCAGTATTCCTTCGAGTAGTTGTGTCGTTCGGCCCTGGGGAGGAAGCTGGTAACTCCCAGAGCCCTTCCCCTGGGCACTATGGTCACCTTGTGGAAGGGGTCCGACTGGGGGCTGAAGACATTCACTATGGCATGGCCGCTCTCGTGGATGGCTGTGAGTTTCCTCTCCTCGTCGGACATCACAAGGCTCCGCCTTTCGATACCCATGAGGATCCTGTCCACTGCGCTCTCGAAGTCCCTCATCTCGATGGCCTTCGCGTTCCGCCTGGCGGCGTGGAGGGCCGCCTCGTTGGCAAGGCTCTCCAGGTCGGCGCCACTGAACCCGGGGGTTCGCCTTGCGATCACCGAGAGTTCCACCTCAGGAGAGAGGGGCATCTTGGCGGTATGCACCTTCAGAATGGCTTCCCTGCCCTGAACGTCGGGCATGCCAACGGTTATGCTCCTGTCGAACCTGCCGGGCCTCAGGAGGGCCGCGTCGAGAACATCGGGCCTGTTGGTGGCGGCTATCACGATAACGCCCTGGTTGGCGGCGAAACCGTCCATTTCCACCAGAAGGGCGTTCAGCGTCTGCTCCCGCTCGTCGTGGCCGCCGCCCAGGCCGGTTCCCCTCTGCCTTCCCACCGCGTCTATCTCGTCGATGAAAATGATGCTGGGCGACTTGGCCTTTGCCTGTATGAAAAGGTCGCGGACCCTGCTGGCCCCTACGCCCACGAACATTTCCACGAAGTCGGATCCGCTCATGGAGAAGAACGGCACCTTGGCCTCACCGGCCACAGCCCTGGCCAACAGCGTCTTTCCCGTTCCAGGGGGGCCTATCAGCAGAACGCCCTTGGGGATCTTTCCGCCGAGCTTCCTGAACTTGCCCGGTTCCCTGAGGAACTCGATAACCTCCTCCAGCTCCTCCTTGGCCTCGTCGCACCCCGCAACGTCCTCGAAGGTGTTCTTGGGCCTGTCGCCGGTTATGAGGCGATGTTTGCTCTTGCCGAAGCTGAAGGCCTGCCCGCCGCCGGACATCCTTCTCATTATGAATATCCAGAAGACCAGGAGAAGGAGTATGGGCCCCACGTTGATAAGTATTGCCAGTATGCCGTTGGGGCCCCTGCCGGACACGTCCACCTGGTATCCCCGGAGGATGTCCACGGAACCGGTGTCCTCGAAGGGCACGAAACTTGAGTACTTCAGGTATTCCGTTACCGTTTCGCCATCGCTGATGGACTGGGGGGAACGGAACTCGCCCTCCACCTCACCGCCGGAGGAGAGAACCGCCGTCCGCACCTTCCCCTGGGAGGCGTAGTCAAGCAGTTCCGAATAGGTTATTGAGGCCCTGTCGGAGCCCTGCCCGAGGAATATCACCAGAACATAGGCCAGCAGGCCCAGCATCACCCACATGGTAACTGTTCTGAAGGAGCATCCTCCCAGCCCTCCAGGGGGCTGGACCGGGGGCTGTTTCCTGTTCCTGTCCGGAGGAGGTGTGTTGTTGTCAGTCAATCTGGCTGTTCTCCGTTCCATCCCTCAGGGCGGCGATCCCGCGGAAGTTCCTCCAGTGGCCGCCGGGGCCGTCGAGCCCGTACCCGACAACGAACTCGTCGGGTATGGTGAAGAGGGTTCTATGAATATCCGTCCGAACCCTTCTTCTTGACGGCTTGTCAAGAAGGACAACGGTTCGGAGGGATCTCGGGTTCCTGGATTTAATTAACTTTTGAATATAGCTCAGCGTAAGCCCGGTGTCTACAATATCTTCCACGATGAGAACGTGTCTGTCGTGCAGCGGAAAGGATGTGTCCAGAGTGAGCCTCACCTCGCCGGACGACCGTGTCTCCTCGCCGTAGCTGGAAGCTCCGATGAACTCCACCCTTACAGGCAGCTCCATGTTCCTTATGAGGTCCGCGGCGAAGACGAAGGCGCCGCGAAGGAGAGGTATCACCACCACCTCCTCGCCCTGGTAGAGAAGGGTCAGCTCCTCTCCAAGCTTCCGCACAGCGGAGGCGATGCTCTCTTCGCTTATCAGCAGGTGGTAGTCATCGGTCATCAGTACCTCCCCGGGCCCCTTTCGGTGACCTTTATCCCTTCCCTGTCCGCGGTGAGCCTTCTTCCCCCTGGAAGAAGGTGCTCACCGTTTCCGCCTCCCTGCAGCCACTTGAGGACCTTTGCCAGCTCCTGGAAACCTGTCCTGGGTCTTCCGGCCATCTGCCACAGCGCAAGGGAGGCAACGGCGTCGGGCAGTTCCAGGAACTCCCTCCGCTTAATGGACAGCTCCGGCAGCAGTTCCCCCAGGGAATCCTGAAGGTCCCTCCATCCGCTGAGCACCGAGGATGAACGGCAGATGCCCTCAACCGCGCCGGGAAAGGCGTCCTCAAGCACAGGAAGTACCTGCAGCCTCATCCTGTTCCTTGCCATTCCCGCATCGTTGTTGGTGGGATCCTCCCGCCACTGGATGTCCCTGCTCCGAAGCCAGCTCCTTATCCCTTCCCTGCCCATGTCCAGCATGGGCCTTCGCACAGGCCCCCTGCCGCGGTAGTCCATTCCTCCGAGGCCCCGGAGCCCGGCTCCTTCGCAGAGCCTCAGAAGAAGGGTCTCGGCCCTGTCGTCACGGCTGTGTGCCACGGCCACCAGCCCCGGGCACGCTTCATAAATACACTGCCTTGCGGCACTCCATTCCCTCTCGCCGGCACTTACGCCGGGTTCCAGAGCGACTGCCCTGAACGGGAGGCAGAGCTCCGCTGCCAGCTTTGCCACGAACTCCTGATCCCCGTCGGCCCCCGGTCTGGCACGGTGGTTCACATGGAGTATGTCCACCTCCCAGCCCCTGGCGGGGGCAAATGCGCTCACCAGGTAAGCCATGGCAACGGAATCCGCCCCGCCGGAGACCGCGGCTGTTACCCGGGCTCCATCGGGAAGGAGCTTCTCCCGGGCAAGGGTGTTCAGAAGTATCCTCTCCAGTTCGTCCATGTTTTCTAATATAATCTCCATGGGCTGATTTACGCGAAGAGAAGGGAGGCCGCAGTGGACCATCAGGGGCCGATCCAGCTTGACAGGGATGTGGTCTACGAGAGCAGACCTCCGTCGGGGCGGGTAAAGAAGAAAAGACCCCGGGGGATCTACATCCTGGCCGCTGCCGGAGGGCTTATGGCGGTGGCCCTGCTTCTTTACCAGCCTGAAGGAAGCTCCTTCGTGGAGGACCCCCCTCCTGAGGAACAGGCTGAGAGGGACGCCGTATTCGAAGTCGCAGTGGAGGTGGAACGGTTCGTCACGGATAGGGATTCCCTTCCCTCCCCGAACGACCTTGACCTTCCTCCAGGCTTCATTTACGCAGTGGAGGACGAAGTATCCTGGTACATCGAGACCCCGGGGGGGCTTTTCTACACCTCGGACATGGACCGCGAAGAGTTCAGGGGGGGCAGCCTGTGAGAAGAGGATTCACACTCATCGAGCTCATGGTGGTGGTCCTCATCGTGGGCATACTTTCCGCAATAGCCATACCGAAGTACGCCGATGTCACAGAGAGCGCCAAGTACGCTGCATGCAGGTCCAACCTGAGGAACATAGCCGGCGGTCTGAACATGTACCTTTCTGAGAACGGATCCTATCCTCCGGGGAATGGCTGGAAGAAGCTGAACACCATATCCGAGTATGTCCATCAGGAGATGATGTGTCCGTCAACTGAATCCGAGTACAGGTACAGGATCATGGGAAGAGAGCGGGACACCTTCAGGATAAGGGGCTGGGTCGCCGCCTGCAGGCGGAATCACGGCTGGTACAAGGACGGCGTCTACCTGGAGAGGT
>DAINQE010000002.1:0-50731 GCA_036743055.1 Candidatus Sabulitectum sp.
CTTCATCTCCACGCGGCGAATGGCTTCGTCCAGGGAAACGTTCAGGGATGTGAATGTCAGCTCTCCTTCATAGAGCATCACCAATCCTTCATCCGCTGAGAGCCAGACGGGCTGCGATGCAAGGTCGAAGAAGAACTGCCCGTCAATATCCTTCGGTTCCATCCTGAGCAGGGTGTCGCACAGAGAAGGGCAATACAGGCACAGGGAAGCCACGGGGCTGGTGCCGGTGCATGAAGGGTACCTTATCAGTTCCCCGGCAGTGGAGCAGCCCTGGATGAACACAGTGGTGTCGGGCAGTTCTTCATACATCAGGAGTGAAACAGGGTAATCCCTGAATCCTTCCTCCATCAGGAATACGAGGTGCCCGTTCCCCTCATGTTCCAGAAGGAGGTCCCATATCCTGTCAGCACCGGCAACGAGCCTTTCGGTATCGTATCCCGATGCGCGAAGCGGCATCATGAACTCTCCTGGCCAGAAAGTCCCGTAGCCGCCTCTTTCCGGAGCATCCCAGTGAATGAAGACCGGGCCGGTGCCGGGCAGGGAGTCGGATATCGCGGCAATCCTCCCGGTAGCCTCCTCAACGGTGCTGGAGGCGTCCTGGATCGTCTTCCGCTGGTCCAGCGAGTTGAGGAACATGGCTCCGATGACCAGTAGAACCGCTGGAAGAATGCCCTTCATCCTCCCTTTTTCCTGAATGAGCAGGGCCGCCGCCAGGGAAAACGCGGGAACCGCAGCCACCGCGTAATCGGTCCTGGGCGGGAGGTTGGATACGGTGAAGAGCGAGAAGAAGGAGAAAGCAGCAATGAACACCTTCCGCTCAGTGGTTGCGGGAAGCAGCCACAGGAACAGGAGCAGAAGGGGTAGCAATACCCTGGCGGGAAGTCCTTCGGTCCACGGGGAAAGCACGGTGCCGAGATGGGTCAGTATGTTCCTTGCCATGAAGAAACCAAAGGCCGAACTCTCCGAGTACCCCGTGGAAAGACCCACCGCCATGTATCTGGCGGCAAGGTAGAGAACCACTGCCAGTCCGGAAGCGGCCAGAACCTGGACCGTTTTCCGCCTTCTCTGCCCCTCCTGGGATTCAGACCATGCCAGCAATGCGAACGCGGGGGGTATGGCCAGGGCGATCTCCTTGAGGAACACGGAGATCAGAAGAAGCAGAACCGAGGAGGCAAGATGGGTTCTCCCCCCCCCTCTGCTGTACCTGACGCAGTAATAAAGCGACCAGAGAAGGGGGATGACAGGAAGGATGGAGGTCCTCCAGTCCATCTTCGCAACTGAAACGAGCACAGGTGAAGAAAAGGCGAAGAGGGCAAGTCCGGCGGCCAGAGCGGTGCCGTCTGTGACGAAAAGCCTCAGGAAGAACGCCAGGGAGAGAAGGGTCAGTGCGAGGATCATCAGGTTCGTCAGGTGCCAGCCCCATGGTCTTCCCACCCCCCAGACCGCGTTGTCCAGGGCCCAGCTGTAGGACATGAGCGGCCTGTAGCCGGAGGAGGACATTCCCGTGAAGGCCTGAGCAGCGTTGGAAAGATCCGTCTGTATGTCCAGGAAATCGTCGGTCAGGAAGCCGATGCGCAGGGTTGGAAGGTAAAGGATGAGACCGAGCAGAAGCAGCACCGCAGGGAGCAGGCTCCCTCTTGCCCGCATTCTACTGGAGCTCCGCCCACTGCTGTCTGCACTTCGAGCTGCCGGTGTGCCAGTGGCCCCTCTGGTCACGGCCCAGCTTCAGGCACTTCAGAAACAGCTCTCCCCTGCCGGCTCCGGCAAACTCACGCTGGAGTTCAGCCGCATCGAAGGTGAACTCCAGGGTCTCCACCTGGGGATGCCCTTCTTCGGGCAGGTTCAGTATCATGAAGGTTCCCCCGCCGGGAACTGTCCCTCCGCCGATGGCCCCGGGGTTGACTATCATGCCCCTGGATCTTCTGATCACCGCAGGAGCGTGGGTGAGGCCACAGGCGAGAATATCTGCGCCGGAACGGCTGAGGATGGCGTCGTAGACCTCCCCTGCAGCATTCACGGGAAGCCCTTCCGACTGTCTTCCCGGTAGCCCGTGAACGCAGTGGAGGGTTGTCTTGCCCCGCTGGAAGCGAAGCTCCTCCGGCAGACCCCTGAGCCACTTCCTGTTTACCGCTGAGAGTTCCCCGGTTGTCCACTTGAGGAACTCCCCGGCTATGTTGGTCCAGTGGGGGTTCTCGTAGACCTCACCGGTGGAGCTGCGCCCCCGGGAGACAGCCCTGTCGCAGTTTCCCTGTATGCATTCGACTCCTGATTCCCTGAGCAGGTCCGCGCATTCGTTGGGGCTGGGACCGTAGTGAACGGCATCGCCGAGGAAAACCGTGAGGTCGGGCTCTTCGCGGTTCAACTCGCCCAGGGCGGCCCTGAGTGCCGTGAGGCAGCCGTGGACATCTGAAAACAGGGCAATTCTCAAGCTGTTAGACCTCCGGGTGGTTTGGTTCAGCCGGAATATACTGCCCCGGATGGGCTTTTCCACATGCTGCAGGGCGTTCGGGACAGCCCGGTGAGGGCATGGTGATCATGCCGGTTCACCGCTTCCCTTGTCTCGGGGCCCCCTGCGAGGATGTCAATGGGCAGTTTCTCGTACTCGTACTCATAGGGAGGAGGGTTCCATTCGGTGGCTTCGTGCCTGAAGCAGTACTCCAGTATTCCCAGGCCTGCCAGGAACGGCCTGAAGCGGTTCTCCTCGGTCACATGGATCTGGGCGCCTCCGCACATCTTACCCTTGTGCTTGTTGAATGTGGGAATGAAGAAGTGCGGCCTGAGAATGGCCCCCTTCATGTACTCGGTCTGCTGGAGCGCTTCGCACAGATCCCAGGGGTCTATCCATGGCGCGCCGAAAATCTCGAAGGGTCTGGTGGTGCCCCTTCCCTCGGAGAGGTTGGTTGCCTCCAGGAGACACATCCCCGGATAGACAAGAGCCGTATCCCTGGTGGGCATGTTCGGCGAGGGCATGACCCAGGCGGAATCCTCTCCGGGATGCAGAATGGACGGGGCCGGTATACCATCGTAGTCAGAGAAGAAAAGAGCCAGCTCCCCTGTGGAAAGACCGTGCCTCACAGGGATGGGATACATCCCCACGAAGGAAGCGTACTCCATGTTCAGAACAGGTCCCTCCACCGCATTTCCAATGGGATTGGGCCTGTCCACCACGGCCACCGGGATGCCGAGTTCCGCGCACTTCCTCATGGTCAGGGCCATGGTGTAGACATAGGTGTAGTAACGGCTCCCAACGTCGCAGAGGTCGATGACCACCGAATCGGCGCCCTTCAGCATCCCGTCGGTGGGCTGCCTGGTGGCTCCGTAGAGGCTGTGGACCGGAATGCCGTACCGGCGGTGGGTGTAGCCGGACCACTCTATCATGTTGTCCTGGGTCTCCCCCCAGTAGCCGTGCTGAGGACCCATCACGGAGTGGAGCACACCCATCCGGTGCAGGGTCTCCACCGTGGGAACGCAGAGTGAGTTCACCGCGGCATAGTGGGAAAGAAGGCTTACCTTCCTTCCAGGGAGGTTTCCTTCGGCCAGGGGTTGGTTATCTTTCATGGGCGAAGAATACCAAAGCGAAGTGCTTTTTGCAACGATATGGAAGGAACCTCAGATGAACTTTTTCAGCCAGACCATGGATGCAGTCAGGCAGAGCTGGGCAGTGCTGAAGGCGGACAGGGAACTGCTGGTGTTCCCCGCCCTTTCGGGGCTGCTCTGCCTGATCGTCAGCGCCAGTTTCTACTTTCCCATCGCAGCCGCGGGAAGCGGCCTGGAAGGAATGTACGCAGGGAACAAAGCAGCCTTCTTCGTTCTGATGTTCCTCTTTTACTTCGCCAACTATTTCCTGATCACCTTCTTCAACTGCGCCGTGATCGCCTGTGCCGAGATCCGGATGGCAGGGGGCGATCCGACCCTGGCCGACGGATTCAGGGCCTCGCTTGCGGTAACCTCCTACATCGCCGCCTGGGCCATGATAGAGGCCACCGTGGGAGTAATCCTGAAATCTCTCAGCAGGAAAGGAAGAAGGGGTCTGGTCACCGCTTCCCTGGGAACAATGTGGACCATGGCAGCGTTCTTCGTTCCCCCCAGGATGGTCATTGAGAGGACCGACCCTTTCACCGCCCTCAAGTCAGCCTGGAAGGACCTCAAGGGAAACTGGGGGCATCAGCTGGTGGGGGGAGTGAGCTTCGGACTGCTGGGGTTCGCGGCGTCCCTGCCGGCGATCCTGGTTCTGTTCGCCTTCGGCACCCCGGGGATCCCGGCGGTGGTCTTCGCCGGAGTCTGGATACTGGCCGTCTCTCTGGTGATATCCACGCTGAAGGCCATATTCCAGACATCCCTGTACCTGTCAATGAGGGGCTGAACCGCCGAATTCTATCCTGTCGCCGGTTTTCAGGAACCTGACTCCGGGACCTATGATGCCGGCTTCCCCGCGTATCTCATCGGCGAACCAGGGCTTCATGTGGAAGAGATGAACAGGAAGACCGGGCATCCTCAGCTTCGCTATCTCCCCGGCGGCCAGGGACGGGGAGAGGTGGTCAGCCGCCAGGGCTATGCCCCTCATGGATTCAGGGAAGGAAACCTCGATCACCAGGGCTTTCACCCCGGTCATGGAGGCGGCGGTTTCCCAAAGGGCTTCCGTGGGGCCAGTGTCGCCGGAGTAGACTACCTTGTCTTCACCGTGCCTGAAGATGAAGCCCCTGGCACCCGCGGGGTGGTTCACCGGAACGGGCATGGCATCGACTCCCCCTGGAAGGCTCGTCCACCGATAGTCATCTATCGGCCTGTATTCAAGGACGGGAACGTCTCCGGACCGGATCCTGGTGAAGTCGGGCCATATGAGCCCGTTCATGTAATGGGTCTTAACTATGGAGAGACATGATTCGCTTCCCAGCACCTGCAGGGGTTTCTCCCTGCAGGTCACCAGGGAGTCCAGTACGAAGCCCAGATCGAGTATGTGATCCAGATGCGAGTGTGTCAGGAGGATAGTATCTATGTTCCTGAGTTCCTCATAGGGAACGAAGGAAGCGCTTCCCGCGTCGATCAGGGCCCTGGAGCCCAGCTTCATGCAGACGATGCGGTCCACTGCGTTCTTCGATCCGCTTGCTCCCACCACCTCTATGAACATCGCTACCCCCGCTTCACGACCCTGGGCAGGAACGGACTTATCCCTGTTACCACCTCGTAGTTGATGGTATCCATCCACTCGCCCATGAGTTCCGCCGAAATCTCCTCGTCACCGCTTCCCCCGAGAAGCACCACCTCCTCCTCCAGCTGCACCCCGGGAATATCGGTAACGTCCACCATGCAGAGGTTCATGCACACCCTGCCCAGAAGAGGCGCCCTTCGGCCCTTCACAAGGACCCAGCCGGTATTCCCCACCGACCGGCGATATCCATCGGCGTACCCCACGGGAAGCACCGCCATTTTCGTTTCCCTCATGGTCCTGAAGGTGCAGCCGTAGCCTATGTAGCTGCCGGCGGGAACCGTTTTCAGCTGTACCACCCTGGTCTTCCACGAGAGAACAGGCCTCAGTTCCGGCATGCTCACGCCCATGGAGACCGCGGAAAGCCTTGTCTCCCTGGAGGGCCAGAGGCCGTAGAGGGAGATCCCGGTCCTTATCATGCTGAAATGGGTGCTGTCAAAGAGAATGGCCGCTGCTGAGCAGGCGGTGTGAACCACTGGCGGTCTTATGCCCGCCGCTGCCAGTTCCCGGACAACGCCTGTGAACCTGTTCAGCTGCTCCCTGGCATACGAATGGTTGAGCGTGTCCTCTATATTGGCGAAGTGGGTATAGACGCCGTCTAGCTTCACTCCAGGGGTGTTCACTATTCCCCCGGCAAGCTTCATTGCATCCTCTGGAAGAACCCCCTGTCTCCAGGTTCCGGTCTCCACCTTCATGTGCATCAGGAGTGGCAGTTCAGCCGCGGGAAGCAGGGAGGCTGCTTCCAGTGTTTCGAAATTGCATACCATTACCCTGAGACGGGAATCCCTTGCCTCGCCAAGTCTTCCCAGGGGAACATGGCCCAGCAGAAGGACCGGTCTGGTTTCCCCCAGACTCCTCAATTCAAGGCCCTCCTCAAGGGAGTTCACCGCCAGCCAGTCCGCCGAACAGAGGAGAGGAAGCATTTCCTTCACCCCGTGTCCGTAGGCGTTGCTCTTCACCACCGCGCAGTGAATGCCGCGGAAACCGTGACCCCTTCTTATCTCCGCCAGGTTGTGATCCGGGTTCCCGGCGGCCAGTTCTACCCAGACAAGACTGCTCATGCACCAAGAATACGCCGATAAATGATGTCAGGCAAGGAAGGAGTTGGCTGTGATATATTCTGCCCTGTGGAAAGGACGGCAAGATGAGAACAGTAAGATTCCTCGGCATCGGGCACATGGATGCCCGGGGCTTCCAAGCCCTTCTGGAACCCTTCGTCCCGGTGACTGAACCGGATGACAGATCACTGGTGGCGGTGAAGCACCACCCCGGGGAGGAGGGCAACTCCTCCTACGTTCCCCCTGCCATGCTGAAACATGTGATAGACGCCCTGGAGCTTCCAGAGGGCAGAACATACCTCACCGACACAACGGTCCTCTACGGAGGGAGGCGGATGACGGCGCCTGACTATGCAGCCCTTGCATGGGAACACGGCTTCAGGATGCCTGAGTTTCCCCCTTTCATCGTGGCGGACGGACTCACCGGAACCGAGGAGTTCCCGGTCAAGCTGCCGGAGTGCTGTTCCACAGGCACCGCCAGGCTGGCCGGAGCACTGGAAAGAACAGGGGCCGCGGTCATGGTGAGTCACTTCAAGGGGCATCTCCTCGCGGGTTTCGGCGGAGCGGTCAAACACCTGGGAATGGGCTGGGCCTCAAAGGCGGGAAAAATATACCAGCACTCCTCGGTGATGCCCTCCGTGAGGGCCGACCGTTGCACAGGCTGCTTCCTGTGCGTTCCCGTGTGCGGTTCCTCTGCGATACTGAAGGAAGGCGGAAAGGCTCGGATCGACCCCGATGAATGCACAGGCTGCGGGGAATGCATAGGAATATGCCCCTTCGGAGCCATCGGTATAAGGTGGAACCAGGAGGCCGACGCCTTCATGACGAGGATGACCGAGTACGCCCTGGCGGCAACCATGGCCGTCAGAGTACCCGTATATGTTAATTTCCTCACCTCCATCTCCCCGGACTGCGACTGCATGAAGAAGGAGGGGCCTCCCATGGTGGCCGATATAGGAGTACTTGCCTCGGACGATCCGGTGGCAATCGACCAGGCCAGTCTCGACCTGGTCACCGCAGCGGAACCCCTGGGAGGGAATGCCCCGGCTGGATGCGACAAGTTCCGCGCCGCCAGGCCGGACAGGGACGGGACCCTTCAGCTGGAAACAGGCGAGAGGATCGGCCTGGGAAGCAGGGAGTACCGGCTGGTAAAGGTGGATGTTTGACGGACTCCACGAAAGCGGCGGTGCTCATGACCGCGGCAGCCCTGTTCCTTTCGCTGGTGCCCCTGTCGGTTCAGCTGGTGCCTTCGGATTCAGGGATAGGAACAAGCGGCAAACTGGTTGCCAGGGGCTTCGTCGCGGCGGCGGTAACCCTGGTCCTGATGATTCGCAGGGGGGAGTCACTTCTGTCGAACAAGCCCTCCCTGCTCTTCCTCAGATGCGCCCTTGGAACCCTGGGAATGGTGCTCTATTTCTATGCTCTCGAGCGTCTTCCCATTTCCAATACCGTCACCATCAACAAACTGAGTCCCTTCTTCGTGGTGCTTTTCTCATGGCTCTTCCTGAAAGAGAAGCTGAGGCGCGCTCAGGCCGTTGCCATTCTCATCGCCTTCACCGGAGTAGGGCTGGTGGCCGCTCCTGACGGTCTTTCGCTCACCGGGGGAGTGATCCCGGCCCTTGCTTCCGCGGTGTTTGCAGGAGGGGCATACACAACGCTCAGAGCCCTTCGGAAATACGATTCTCCTTTGAGGGTGGTCTTCTGGTTCAGTCTGATGACCTTTGCGCTTTTCCTTCCGCATGCGGTTTCCTCGGGGGTAATGCCCGGGACGAAAGCGCTGGTCCCCCTTCTGGGGATAGGCGCCGCAGGCGTAATGGGTCAGGTTCTGATGACCGCCGCCTACAGGTACGCCCAGGGGGGAAGGGTGGCCATATACGGCTACCTTAGCGTTGTTTTCTCCGTTATCTGGCAGGTCACTGTGTTCAACGAAGTACCCTCCGGCGCGGTACTGGCAGGAGCCCTGCTGGTTTTGGCCGGAGGGTACGTCAATTACAGGGTCGCCTAGCGGATGAGTACCGCCCTGGAAACACCCCTGGAGGGTCCTGAGAACCTTATCAGGTAGACCCCGCCGGGAATATCCCCGCCGGGTACCCATGTCATCAGCCCCTGGGAGTCGGCGGTGCCCTGGAAGACCGTTCTGCCGGAAAGGTCGAGCACGGTGAACTGTGTGTCTGGTTCACCGGCGAACACGAGGGATGAGGAGAACGGATTCGGGCTTAGCATCCCGGGAAGGTTCACAGGCCCCGCTTCACCCTGAGCAACCCCTGTTGAGGAAACGCTGTAGGAGTTGAACCATGTCGAGGGAGCGAACTGCGGATGGGCCGAAACCCTTCCGGAGGAATCCTCCGCCCTTATGTAGTACTCCACGAAGTCGCCGTTGGACTGCCCCGGCACATTCGCAGAGTAGTTATTCCCCCCCTGCGGGGTCATGGCTGCCTCGGTGAAGGAACCGGAATTAACCCTGTAGTGGAGGTTCGCCGAAACCAGGGTATTGGCGGGATTGGGCCTGATGAATGCGCTGACCGTTACCGGAAAGCCCGACTGCTCCTGGGCCACAGGGGTGTGCAGTACCTCCAGCATGTACCTGTCCATAACGTTCCTGCTTCTGCAGTGAAGGGCGTCGGTGTTCTGGAACTCACCGTAGTACACGGCCTTTACGGTATAGCCGGGCAGGGCGTTCTCAAAGGCGATCTGCGCCGGTGAGTCGTTCCCTGTGTTCCATACGGGCATGTAGTAGGTGTCGTTATGGAGAAGGCCGTTCACATAGCCTTCGGTACCGCTGGAGTAAACCCTGAAAACGTTCCAGTTGTATCCATAGGGGCAGGGGCTGCCCTCTATAACGTCGGCCACAGCCTCCAGGGCCGCATAGTCAGGGTGGGAGGGAGGTACCTGGAGCACCATTATCCTGTCGGGAGCGAGTATCTTCGACCAGCAGTCGATGTGATCTATGTAGCTCTGCTGCGGGTCCTCGAAGGTGGTGTAGTCGGTAACGCCCAGGTAGTCCTCCATCTGCTGATTGACCCAGGAATCGGGATTCGGGTCCTCCACATAGACCAGGTTGGTGGACATGGACTCCCCGAGACCTCCTGACATGTAATTCCCACCTGTGTGGACGATGTCGGAGATATAGACAGGGATCCCCCACTGATCGCCAATCACCTGTGGGATAATGTCGTCCAGGGGTCTGGGGCGGTTGTAGTCGTAGTCGAAAATGCCCTGGGTACCGTCTGGAAGAACTATGAACCAGGGGCCGTAGTCCCTTACCCAGATCGAGTTGGTGGAAGCCACTATGAAGTCGGTGTTGGACATGTTGACGCCGGCGGAGGTAAGGGCAGACTGGGCGGAGGCCTGCTGCGAGGAGGATACTATCACCCAGAGTTCGCTGTTGCTGGACACGTCCACCAGGAAGTCGTAGGGAACTCCCAGGGGCCATCTTACCATAACTCCGGTGGCCGGCTCGAACTCTCCGGGGTTCCTTACACCATCCGGAGGAGGATCGGTGGCGTCCTGCCAGGTGCCTATCTCATGGAGCCTTGTAAGTTCTTCGTCAGTTAATCCGATGGGAAGGAGTTCCTCGGTTCCGCAGAGGGACATCTCCCCCTCCGAAGCGGTGAGTATTGAGGTAACAAGACACAGTGCTAACAGGGATTTCATGGCACATCCTTCGTTCTCATTATGCGGGGATCAACTATATTATCGGCTGAGTTTTCGTTTTGCAGGACCTTACCCGCTCTCTTCATAAACTGAATCGAAATCGAAACGGAGCAGGCCGCCTATGGAGAAACATATCACCTTCAGCCTGGTCGCAACAGTGCTCTGGGGTTTCTGGGCCATCCTCGTGAAGATGTCATCCACAAGGATAGGGCACTGGCCCTCGATAATGATCTACACCCTTTTCTCCCTGTTCACGGTGGTAATCCTCTTCCTGTCGCTGGGCCAGACGCTGAGGAACGCCGACACCACTGGAGTGCTCATAGCAGCCCTGGCGGGAGTGCTTGGGGGGCTGGCGCTGATTTTCTTTCAGAAGGCGGTATCCTGCGGGCCGGTGAGCACATCCACCGCCCTTTCGGCCCTCTATCCCGTGCTGGCGGTGGTTTTCGGGGTATTCGTACTGAAGGAACAGCCCTCCACCACGAATCTCATCGGCATCCTCCTGGCAATAGCCGGAGGGGTGCTGATATCCATTTGATTCGTTCCATGCTCTGTGTTATTTTACCATGCTGATACAAGCCACAAAAGAAAAAGAGGTAGGATATGCCTGTACCATTCCTTGATCTCAAGGCGCAGTACGAACAGATAAAGGACGAGGTCAGACCTGAAATAGAGGAGGTTCTCGAAACCTGCCATTATGTCCTGGGCCCTAAGGTAAAGAACTTCGAGGAAAAGTTCGCTGAACTCTGCGGAGTCAGGCACTGCATTGCCCTTTCCAGTGGAACCGCGGCGGTTCACGGCATGATCTGGGCCGCGGACATCCCCCGGGGCAGCGGTCTCATTACCCCCCCGAACACATTCACCGCAACCGCCGAGGGAATAGTGCTTGCCGGGCATGTCCCCGTCTTCGTTGACGCCGAGCCCTCCTCATGGAACATCTCCGCCGAAGAAACGGATCGTTTCCTGACATCCTGCTCCTCGTCGGGTAAACCGGTCGATCCCAGGACCGGAGCGGAGATCAGGGGGATAGTAGCGGTGGATCTCTACGGCCAGCCTGCGGACTACGGGAAACTCCAGGAAGTGGCCGACAGGTACGGTCTGTACCTCTTCGAGGATGCTGCCCAGTCCCACGACGGAAGCCTCGAGGGCAGAATGACCGGAGGCTTCGGCAACGCGGCGAGCTTCAGCTTCTACCCGGGCAAGAACATGGGAGCCTACGGCGAGGGTGGTGCCGTGACCACCAACGATGACGAACTGGCCGGAAGGCTCAGAAGCCTCCGGGACCACGGCTCCAGGGAGAAGTACTACTACGAGGCCATAGGGCACAACTACAGGATGAGCGCGTTCCAGGGTGCGGTCCTCGGGGTCAAGGTCAGGCACATACACCGCTGGAACGACCTGAGGATAGCCGCGGCGGAACGATACGGCAGTCTTCTTCAGGGCACCCCTCTGGAGCTTCCCGTAGCGGTACCCGGCGCAAGGCACGTTTTCCATCTTTACGCGGTGCACACACCGCATCGTGACGAGCTGAGGGAATACCTGGCCGGGAAGGGTATCGGCGCGGGGCTTCACTATCCTGAACCGCTGCACACCCAGCCGGCCTATGAATACCTGGGTTATTCCAGGGGAGACTTCCCGGTTTGCGAGAAGAACGCCGGAGAGAACGTCACATTGCCCATGTTCCCGGAGATAACCCCGGAACAGCAGGCTGAGGTGGCGATGGAAGTCAAGAACTTCTTCGCGGGGAGATAGCTTGCCAACGGCCAGGGTCCTTTCCCTGAACAGAAGGTACTACGCCGCCGGCGTGGTGATGGATGTGCTTTCCGTGGGGATCTCCATGATCGCCGCGGTGCTGCTCAGGTCCGGGAACCTGAAGGCCTTTCCCCTTTCGGAATACATCGGCACCGGCCTGTTCTTCTTCCTGGGCTACTACATCACCTCAGTGGTGGAGAACCTCTACTCGGTAAGGACAACGCTGAACCGGCCAATGCTTCTCTACCGGGTCATGAGGATGGTTTTCATCGTCACAGGGGTCTTCATGCTTCTGGTCTTCCTTCTCAAGGGCGCCAGAAGCGTATTCATAGACAGCCGGTTCGTTATCGTCTTCAACATGTTCATCTTCCTGTTCCTCACTCTGGTGATTAAGCTCTTCCTCCTTCCAGCCCTGTTCGTGGCTTTTTACGGCGGTAAAAGACGGAGGCGAAGTAACCTTCTCATAGCCGGCAGCCCTTCGAAGAACGGGAAGATCGCTGCCCTGCTGAAGAAAACGCGCATTTACGCCTCGGAGGAAAGGGTAGTTCAGTGGTCGGTCCCCCTTCCCGAAAACCCTGACGACATAGCGAGGGAAGTGGGGGAAACACTGGACCGGCAGAGATGCAGCGGAGCGATACTTCTCTTCGATCAGAGGCACTCCATGGACTGCATCGCCGAGACCTGCATACTGATGCACGACATAGGGATCCCCTTCGTGATCTACGGCAACGAGATAATTGACCTGGGCTACTTCGACCCATGGTTCAGTCTCGAGGATTATGGCGCCCTTGCCTTCTTAAGAACGGTCAACAGGCCTGGAATAGTCACCATAGGAAGGTTCTACGATGTCCTGCTGGCGGCCGCCGCCCTCCTTCTGCTTTCCCCCTTGCTCATCCTGATTGCAGCTATGGTGAAGCTGACCAGCAGAGGCCCGGTACTTTTCCGCCAGGAGAGGGTCGGAAGGGGTATGAGGGTCTTCAAGTTCCTGAAATTCCGCTCCATGCGCCAGGGTAAGGCAAACGAGGAGCAGCACAGGGAGTACTTCAGGGAGTACGCGAGGGGCAACACCGCCGAAGAGGGCGGAGAGACCTTCAAACTCGATCAGACCTCCAGGATAACCACGGTGGGCAGGTTCATAAGGAAGACATCCCTGGACGAGTTCCCCCAGCTGATCAACGTTCTGAAGGGAGACATGGCCATAGTTGGCCCCAGACCCTGCATACCGTACGAGCTGGAGCACTACAAGGGCTGGCAGAGACGAAGGTTCATGATCAAGCCGGGTCTCACGGGAATATGGCAGGTCTACGGCAGGAGCCGTCTGCCCTTCGACAAGGCCCAGTTCCTGGATTTCCTCTACACGATAGACGCTTCCCACACGCTGGACTTCAGGCTTGTGGTGAAGACGATCCCTGTGATCCTGTTCGGCAAGGGCGGGTTATAGACCGTTCCTGCTGACCCATGTGTGTTCAAGTATCCAGCCGGCTATTACGGACTCGTCGAGCCCCTGCTGCATCCTCTCCACAGCGCTGAAAACATCTTCCCGGAAAAGGATCAGAGAGGCTCCTGGTATGTCCACCTGAAGGCCCAGCACCGGCCAGCCGGAGGCTATGCTGTCGGCAAGGATGTAGAAAACACCGCCATAGTGCTTGAGGAGGGAATCTCCCCGGGCAAGGCTGCCCTCCATGGTGACAAGGAGCAGATCATCGGATACGGTTGCTGAAATGACGGGAATTCCCCTGAGGGAGCAGTCTTCCACCAGACCAGCGAAAGCCCTGCAGGTGAAGATCAGAAGCACCGCAATGTAGGCGACCGTTTTCACGAAACTCCCGTCTGTAACTGATACCTCAGAAAGCAGCTTACATAATACTACGATATCGACGGGGTGTAAACGGTTTGGACGCCATTGCGGGAATAGTATATTCCAGCCATGAGAACAGCTGTGATGGTACTGATCGCGGGGATCATCCCGGCAGCCGCAGGCGCCGGCGGGGTGAACACCGGTGTTTTCTGTTCTGTAGACCGCGAAATAGCGGGGCTGATGGATGCGTGGACCGCCCTTGAAAGCGGCTCATACGGCAGCATCGAGGCTTCTGCTGCCTTGCTGAGGGCCGAATCCGCGCTTGCCATGGCCCTTGAGTCCCCGAGAGACAACCTGCCCGGAGATGCGGAAGTGAAGTGGACGGATTATCTGAAGGCTTCGGCCGACTGTATCTTCACCTTCAGGACCGCTGTTTCCGGACATAACGGAGATGGAACCGCGGAACGCCTCCGGACGTCCTTCATGAGATGGAACGACGCCGGCATGGAGTTCATGGATTCGGTTCTGTCCACGAGGTAGGATCATGAGTTTTGTACGAGACGAAGGAACATGGAAGGTAAAGACCGGCCACGCCAGAATGCTCAAGGGCGGGGTCATCATGGATGTTGTGAACGCTGAACAGGCCAGAATAGCCGAAGAGGCCGGGGCCGTCGCCGTTATGGCCCTGGAACGGGTTCCGGCGGACATAAGGGCCCAGGGCGGGGTCGCAAGGATGTCCGACCCCGACATGATCAGGGGGATCCAGGAAGCGGTGACAATTCCGGTAATGGCCAAGTGCAGGATAGGCCATTTCGTTGAGGCACAGGTCCTCGAAGCCCTTGAGATCGATTTCATAGACGAGTCCGAGGTGCTCACCCCCGCCGACGAGGCAAACCATGTGAACAAGTGGGATTTCAAGGTTCCGTTCGTATGCGGGGCCACGGTTCTCGCAGAAGCGCTCCGAAGGATCGCCGAGGGCGCCGCAATGATAAGGACCAAGGGCGAAGCCGGTACCGGTAACGTGGTCGAGGCTGTTCGCCACGCAAGATCCGTCCTGGGCGACATGAGGAAGCTTCAGGCCACCCCCTTCGAGGAGCTCATGTCCGTTTCCAAGAACATGGGCGCTCCCTACGAGCTGGTTAAGTACGTTCATGAACACGGCAGCCTTCCAGTGGTGAACTTCGCCGCCGGAGGCGTGGCCACACCAGCCGATGCCGCCCTTATGATGCAGCTTGGAGTAGACGGCGTTTTCGTTGGAAGCGGTATTTTCAAGAGCGGCAACCCCGCAAGACGGGCAAAGGCCATCGTTGAAGCCGTGAGCCAGTTCGACAAGCCGGATGTGATAGCCAGGGTCAGCGCCGGTCTCGGGGAAGCCATGGTGGGGATCAATATCTCCTCCATTCCCGAAGAGGAGAGAATGGCTGACAGGGGCTGGTAAATGAAACCCTCTGTGGGAGTCCTGGCCCTGCAGGGCGGCGTGAGTGAGCATGTCCGGATGCTCCGCATTTGCGGATGCTCCACGGTCGAGGTCCGACTTCCCGCTGATCTGAAGGGCATTTCCGGCCTGATAATACCAGGAGGAGAATCCACCGCCCTGATAAGGCTCATAAGAAGGTGGGACCTGGAAACTCCCCTGAAGGACGCCGCCAGTGGAGGTCTTCCCGTCTGGGGAACATGCGCCGGCTCCATACTGGTGTCCACCGAGATAACCGAAAGGGAACACCTCATCGATCAGCCCGGGCTGGAACTGGCCCCGGTCAGGGCGGTGAGGAACAGCTTCGGCAGGCAGGTCGCCAGCTTCCAGGAAGACCTTAAGGTCAAGGGCCTGGATGATCCCTATCCCGGGGTATTCATTAGAGCGCCGCTGCTCGTTCCCCTGGATCCCGGTGTTGAAGTACTCTCCTCCGTGGAGGAAGGGGCCGTCTTCCTGCGGTACGGGAACATATGGCTCAGCAGCTTCCATCCTGAACTGACCGACGACGCCAGAATTCACGGACTGTTCCTCGAGGGATCGGGAATTGGGTCTTAGCCCGGGTGAAGAATGCATCCGGTGTTTCAGCCGGGGATTCTCCGATTACGTTGATCGGGCGGGTCTTTCCGTGGAAGACTACGAAAGGTTCACCGGTCTCATATTCGACAATCTCAGAATGGGGCTGACTCCCCCGCTGGCGGGAGTGGAGGCATGGGAACTCCTTCGGACTGCTTCCCTTTCAGGTGAGGACATCTTCTCAGAAGAGAAAAAGCTGTTCACAGACAAGTTGCTCTCCATTTACGACGAGTTGAGGAACAGGTTCTCTCGCTCCGTCTCCCCTGCAATGGAAGCCCTTTCGGCGGCAACCTGGTGCAACCTGCTGGATGTGGGTCAGGGAAACCCTCTGCCCGGGCCTGAGGAGCTTTCAGCGTTGTTTCACAAGCCCCTGGCGGTGGATGAAAGGTCTTCTTTCCTCGAAGAGCTTGACGATGCCCGGGTACTTCTCATATTGGGCGACAACGCCGGTGAAACGGTAATGGACAGGCTTTTCCTCGAGCTGAGTGGATTCACGGGAAGGAGGTACTACATGACCAGGGAGAGACCGGTAATGAACGACGCCCTTACGGAGGATGCCGTTCAGGCTGGGCTTCACAATGAGGCTGAGATCCTCCCCAGCGGAACGGATCTTCCTGCGGTGGTTCCCGATATGCTTCAGGGCAAGCCCCTCGAGGTGTTCCAGACGGCCGATGTGATTCTTGCCAAGGGCCAGGGAAACCTGGAGGGCCTCTTTGGCTCCGGCGACCCCAGGATTTATCATTCCTTCGTGGTGAAATGTCCGGTGGTTTCCAGAGCGGTGGGAACCCCGGTGGGAGAAGGAGTTTTCGGACGATTCACAGAAAGGGATTCCTGATGCCCATATACGAGTATCTGTGCGACGACTGCAACACCATCTTCCAGTTCCTTATGCGGGGCGACCGCAAGGAAGGCGAACTGGAATGCCCCAAGTGCGGCAGAGGCGGCCTCAAGAGGGTCATGAGCAGTTTCTCCACCACATCGTCCAAGGGGGGAGGATCCGACGAGGACATGGCCGCCGACCTGGCGGACATCGATGAGAACGACCCCCGATCCATGGCCCGGGCGGTCAGGAGGATGGCCGACGAAATGGGCGAGGATCTGGGCCCTGAGCTGGAACACGCACTGAACAGACTTGAGGCCGGAGAGGACCCGGAAAAGATAGAGCAGGAGCTGGAGGAAATGGGCTTCAGCGATGAGGGAGGACCAGGTTCCCCGGGCCCCTCCCGGGACCCGGGGCTTTACTGATCCAGTCAGTTCTCCAGGATCCCCGCTATCTCACCGGCAGCCTTCTCTCCCGAGAGGAGCATGCCTCCGAAAACCGGGCCCATTCTGTTCCCTCCTCCAAAGGCGCAGGCGCTCATGCCGCTCACGAAGAGTCCCGGAAAGACCTCACCTGTATGCTCCACCGTATGGCGCTCTCCATCCAGAACATTAAGGCAGCCTTCACCGGGAACCCTTGCGCAGTCCGGATGCCTGGTCAGGAACTTCGTGACAACGAAAGCAGGGTGACCTGTGGCGTCCAGTACGCACCTTGCCCTGGCCATCAGGGGATCAATGTACATTCCCAGCTTCAGGGCGGGGCTCCAGTTCACCACGACACCGTTCACCCTTCCCGAACCGTCCACACTCACGTCTTCCACCGCGGTGCAGTTGAACACCCTCGCCCCTGCGCTGCACGCCCTGGAGATAAGCGCTGCTGTTGCCTGAACCGAATCCGCCAGGCAGCCTGATTCGTTTCCCTTGCGAAGCCTGATTCCGCTTGCAGAGGCAATGTCACATGCTGCCTCTTCTATGACTATGGAGTTGAACATCATGGCTCCCACCCACATGCCGCCTCCCGGGGAGATATTCTTCTCATAGAGGTTCACCGAGAAACCCCTTTCCGCAAGCAGGGCCGCCGCAACGAGCCCTGAGGGACCGCCGCCTGCTATTGCCACATCAGCGGAGAAACTGGACTTGAGCTTATCGAAATAGTCCCCGGCGATGGCCATGGATACAAGGTGTTCCATTTCTGGATCCTCCTTTTCCACCGGATGCCGACTGGGAACGAAAACCGTAAAGCTCTCTGTGATTCCCTGCGCCGGCATTATCCGGATCAGGTTCAACGGGTATGATCTCAGCCGCCATTGTGGCAGCACCCCGATGTGGTTTAGCTTATTGCGCCCTCCTGAACCAGGAGAGCTATGCCCTCAATATCAGAGGCGAAATGCCTGTCACTGTCCATGGGAGGGAACACTTCAGAAACAATTTTGAAGGTGTGCTCAGTTCCTTTGCCCCTTCTGCCCCTGTCAAGGAACCTCTGGGCCTGAACCGCAGCGGCAAGTTCCACCGCGAGAACATGACAGCTGTTCTCAACTATCTCGAGAGCCTGCCTGGCTGCGGTGGTGCCCATGCTCACGTGATCCTCCTGGGCTCCGCTGACGGAAATGCTGTCCACGCTTGCAGGGTGGGCCAGCACCTTGTTCTCGCTGACCAGGGACGCAGCGGTATACTGGGCGATCATCAGCCCCGAGTTGGTGCCCGGATGCGGGGAGAGGAATGCGGGCAGGCCACTGAGGTCCGGGTTCAGCAGCCTTTCGGTCCTTCTCTCGGAGATGTTGGCCAGCTCGGCGGCGGCGATCTTCAGATGATCCGCGGCCAGGGCAAGGGGCTGTCCGTGGAAGTTGCCCCCGCTTACGGCCCTGCCGTCCTCCATGAGAAGGGGATTGTCGGTTACCGCGAGGAGCTCCCTCTCCACCACCTGCTTCACATAGGACATGGCATCCCTCGAAGCCCCGTGGACCTGGGGGGTGCATCGCAGGGAGTAGGCGTCCTGAACCTTGCCGCAGGAAGGGTGGCTGTGAACTATGTCGGAACCCTGGAGGTGGTCCCTTATCTTAGCCGCCGAAACAGCGGCGCCGGGATGGGGTCTTAATCCTATAAGCTCACCGTCCAGCGCGGCGTCTGTGCCCAGGAGGGCTTCAAGGGTTATCGCTGCGGCTGAGTCGGCGGCCTCCATGAGGTTCAGTGCCTTCAGAAGGGCTTCACACATCACAGCGGTCATCACCTGGGTGCCGTTGATAAGGGCCAGCCCTTCCTTCGCCTGGAGCACCACCGGCTCCATGGACAGCTCCTCGAGGACCTGGTCGCCCTGGAGTACATTACCGTCTTCGTCGGTGCATTCGCCCTCACCGAGGATGGGCAGGCACATGTGGGCAAGGGGCGCCAGATCGCCGGATGCCCCCAGGGAACCCTGTGATGGGACCAGGGGGATGTAGTCGCTGTTGGCGATCCGCACAAGCGCCTGAACCGTTTCGAGCCTTATGCCGCTTCTGCCCCTGGCGAGGGATACGACCCGGAGGAACATCATGACCCTTACCAGTTCCCGGCTGAACGGCCTTCCAGTTCCGCACGCGTGGCTCAGCAGCAGGTTTTTCTGCAGAAGGGAGAGCTCCTCCCGGGGAACCACCGTGCTCGCAAGCCTGCCGAATCCTGTGTTCACTCCGTAAATCGCCCTCCCCGACTGGAGAAGAAGTTCGATTTTGGATCTGCCTTCCATGATCGCCCGTGAAGCATCGGGACCCAGCTCGAACCGGGCTCCGTCGAGAACCCGTGATACCTGCTCGAGATTCGCTCCCCTGTCATCTATGATTACAACGGAATCCATTCTTACCTCCATGTGAGCGGAAAGCCGAATATACCCATGCGCCATGAAGCCACCCAGCGCCATTGCGCCAAACTGGCCCATACCATTCCACCTGGGGTTTCCGGGTATCCGCCGATCATCTGTTTTATGTATGCGCCACATTGCGTTATGCACACAGCCAAGGAAAGGTTTTTCTGTGGCATAATCCTTGCTTCAGATAGAATCGCGAAAATAAGAACAAGGGTTAGGATTGATCGTTTTTGCCTGAACAGAATTCCTCACGAAAGGAGAAGGAAATGGCAGAACTGAAGGTAAGGCCGCTCTTCGACAGGATCATAGTCCGTCGGGAAGAGCCCCAGGAAGTCGTTAAGGGCGGAATAGTACTTCCCGACACGGCAAAGGAAAAACCCCTCGAGGGAACCATCGTTGCCGTGGGAAAGGGCAAGCGCGCAAAGAACGGCGATTTCATTGCCCCGGAAGTAAAAGTTGGTGACAAGATCCTCATTGGAAAGTACTCGGGCACCGACGTCACCGTCAACGGCGAAGAACTCGTTATCATCCGCGAGGATGACATCCTCGCCGTAATAGAGCAGTAAGGAGAATCCCATCATGGCAGGCAAGGAACTCAAGTTCGATCAGGACGCCAGGCAAACAATACTTTCCGGTGTTGAACAGCTTTCCAGGGCTGTCAAGGTCACCCTGGGACCCAAGGGCCGCAATGTTGTCATAGAGAAGAAATGGGGCAGCCCAACCATCACCAAGGACGGCGTAACGGTCGCGAAGGAGATCGAGCTTCCCGACAAGTTCGAGAACATCGGCGCCCAGCTCATCCGCGAGGTTGCCAGCAAGACCAGTGACGTCGCAGGCGACGGCACCACAACCGCAACCCTTCTGGCCGAAGCAGTTTACCGCGAGGGTCTGAAGAACGTCACCGCAGGGGCGAATCCCATGTCCCTCAAGAGGGGTATAGACGTGGCCGTTGCAGCGGTAGTCGAAGAACTCAAGGAACTCTCCGAGGAAGTCAGGGGCAAGGACGAGATCAGACAGGTTGCCACAATCAGCGCAAATAACGACGATGAGATTGGCGCGATCATTGCCGACGCAATGGAAAAAGTAGGCAAAGACGGCACCATAAGCGTCGAGGAAGCCAAGTCCATGACTACCGACCTCGACGTCGTTGAGGGAATGCAGTTCGACCGCGGATACCTCTCCCCCTACTTCGTAACCGATCCCGAGAACATGGAAGTGGTTCTGGAGAAGCCTTACATCCTCATCTACGAGAAGAAGATCAGCAATGTGAAGGACCTGCTGCCGGTTCTCGAGAAGGTTGCCCAGATGGGTCGTCCCCTTCTCATCATAGCCGAGGACATCGAAGGTGAAGCCCTCGCCACCCTCGTGGTGAACAAGGTACGCGGTATGCTTCAGGTGGCCGCAGTTAAGGCCCCCGGCTATGGAGACAGGCGCAAGGCCATGCTTGGCGACATAGCCGTACTCACCGGCGGTCGTTCCATCACTGAGGACCTGGGCATAAAGCTCGAGAACATAACCCTTGACGACCTTGGCACCTGCGGCGTTGTCAAGATCGACAAGGACAATACCACCATCATCGAGGGCAGCGGTGCCACCGAGGACATCAAGGGCCGCGTGAACCAGATCCGCAAGCAGATCGAGGACACCACAAGCGACTACGACCGCGAGAAGCTTCAGGAGAGGCTCGCCAAGCTTGCAGGCGGCGTTGCCAGGATCAACGTTGGTGCAGCAACTGAAACAGAGATGAAGGAGAAGAAGGCAAGGGTGGAGGACGCCCTTCACGCCACCAGGGCAGCCGTTGAAGAAGGCATCGTTCCCGGAGGCGGAACCGCTCTTGTCCGCTGCGAGAGCGCCGTTGAGAAGCTGGAGCTCGAAGGCGACGAGAAGGTTGGCGCAAGAATAGTCCTTACCACCCTCTCCGCTCCCCTCCGCCAGCTTGTTCAGAACGCTGGAATGGAAGGCGCTATAGTAGTTGAGAAAGTTCGCGGCATGGCCAGGACCGAGGGTCTCAACATCGCAACCGGAGAGTACGTGGACATGTTCAAGGCCGGTATCGTGGACCCCACCAAGGTCACCAGGACCGCCCTTCAGAACGCATGCTCCATCGCCGGACTCCTCCTCACCACCGAGGCGATCATCACCGAGATCCCTGAGCCCGAGAAGCCGATGCCAGGCGGCGACGGCGGTATGGGCGGAATGTACTAGTACACTTCCGCTGGTTGATGAAGGGGCCGCGGCATCGCCGCGGCCTCTTTTATGCCTTCCGGCCGCCTTCCGGCCGCCCGCAAGTTTGTCAACTTAGTTCCACAACTTGCCTTCCAGTGAGCAGATAGGCCTGATACCATGTATAATTGCTCACTGGAAGAGGAGTTACAGGATTTGATTGACAAACTTGCGGGCGGCCAGACGGCAGGGTCGGCCGCGGCGATGCCGCGGCCGTCAATGTACTACTGGGGTGGTACCAGGCTGAAGGGAACGGTGACGGGAAGGTTCGAGGTCTGCTCTGGAGCAGGTCCGAAGTTCAGCCCCTGAACAGCTGAGGTTACGGTTCCCTGAAGGCTTGCCAGTGCTCCCGGACAACTGACGGAAACACCGGTGACGGAACCGCTGGGGGTGATGGAGAAGTTGATGGTGATCGTTCCGCTTGCCCCGGGATTCGTCCGCAGAAGGCTCTCATAAGCGGTCTGAACACGCATCTTGATTACGTTGATCCTTCTGCGGATGTCGCTCATGTTCCTGTAGCCAAGGTCAATGGCCTCTCCTGAAGCACTGGCGCTGAAGGATACCTGCGCCGCCTGGTGTGCCGCCTGCATCTCGCTGGAGCTCACGGTTTCAGCGGATGCGGCAACGCCTCCTCCGCCCCCGGCAAGGCCGGAAAGGCCGCCTGATCCTCCGCCTCCCGCTCCTGCTATGAGAGCGTCGCCGGTCTGGCCTGAGGCCAGACCTGTTCCGGAGGCCGCGGCGGACTGGAGGTCGCCTATGAAACCGGCCCCTCCACCTGCAGCTCCGGTGCCGTAGGCTGCGAAACTGATGCTGCTGAGCACATCTCCAGCTGCATCGGCTCCAGCGGCTGCTCCCGCAGGCCCCTGATTGCCGCCGGGTCCGCCGGCTCCGGCGGTTTCCATGTTCGCAACGGGCATGTCGCTTATGATCTCCTCGCCCAGGCCGGCCTCGGCGGCCGGGGGGGTTTCGGAAAGCTGGGCGACCCTGGCGCTGGGAGCGTTCCTGAGGATCTGGGTCTTTGTTTCCTTAACTTCCATGATCAGCCTGTCGGTCACCGCACCGGTCAGGACAGCGATGGCCAGGCCTATGCCGAGAATGATCTTGTAGCGGTCATTCTCGTTCTTGCTCACGTGGAAAGTCACCTGCTCGTGGGGCCTGCAGGCGAAGGTCTTCCAGTCGTAGAACGCCGGTTTCGTGGTATCCTTCGGTATGACAGGCTCAGGCTTCGGTTTGGGCTTCAGCACCTCTGGAGGAGGCTCCGCGAAGCCGAAGAATATCTCCAGCCCGCCTATAGTGAACACACCTGATACGTTCCTGTCAAAGACCCAGATGTAGGGTTCGCCGGGTTTTTCCTGCTTGAGGAGATTCCTCTCGATGAGTGTGGCGAATGGAATGACGCTTCCCTTCACCTCCACACCGCCCTTTATCTCGGGAAGCAGTCTGAGGATGTACTTGTTCCCCTCCTCGGGTTCAAGGAGGGTGTGTATCCTGGGCAGACCGGGGGAGTTAACGGCGACCGTATTGTAATCGGCCTGACCGATGGTCATTATCCCGGCGTTGGGGAAGATCTCCCGTCTTCCTCCAGGGCCGCCCTCCACAACCAGCTTCAGAGCCCTCTTGTCGGGAGGTTCGGGCTTCGTCTCAACCGGCTTTACCGGTTCGGGCTTCTTCTTCGGTTCAGCCTTCTTCTCCGCCACCTTCGGGGGTTCGATGAATCCGAAGTGGATTATGAAGGGTCCGGCGTTGACCATGCCCTGGTCGCCGTAGTTGACCTTGAGCATGTAGTTGCCGCTGTCATCGGTGCTGAAGATGCCAAGTCCCTTCAGATCGCTGAACTTCAGCCTGGAGCCGTTGGCGGAAGTTATCTGCGCGTCCATGGTGTCGGACAGCCTGAGCTCCCAGGACTGGCCGTCGGGGGCCTTTCTTATGAAAACCAGGGAATCCGGTATTCCCGCGCCCTCAACTGCGATGTTGTTGTTGTAACCGGAGCCCAGGGTAACCTCCCTGTCTCCGGGAAGCAGTTTGGTTACCACCTTCCCGTCGCGCATTGCAGCAACGGCAAGCACTTTTTTTACATCGGCTCCCATCAGACATCACCTTCTTCCAGGGTCTCCGTCTTGATCACAGCCAGGTTCTGGGTGGCATACCCCGCTTCTGAACAGCTTGCCATTACCCTCTGAAGAAGGATCGCGGGTATGTCCACATCTCCCTGGATGTTGATCTTTGTTTCCTCTTCAGTAAGTGTACCCCTGGTGAGCCTGGAATATTCCAAATGGTCCTTGAGCCTTACTACCAGTTCAGGTATGGAGTTCCCTGAGGAGAGGAGGTCCGGGGTTACCGATACCACAGGATCCCCGTCCACCACTATCACGGAGTTGTTGACCTGGATCTCCAGCTTGAGTTCAACCCTCTGCTCCATCCGGGCCTTTGGAAGCACCAGCTGATCGCTTACGGTAACTATCTGCCCGTCAGCTGAGTAGCTTTTCAGAAGGAAGACAAGAAGAATGGTGAACATGTCGATCATTGAGGTAAGGTTCAGGGTTACCTTCTTGTCGCCTCCCCGGGAAAGGGCAATTGACTTGCCCGAACCCAGAAGCAGAGGAACCTTGCGTTTTGAGGGGGCGCTCATCAGTTCCCCCCCCTCATGGCGGAACTCACCGCAGTGGAAGGAGCAACCTGGAGACCGGGCTGATCGAAACCGGCCTCCCCGGCTATGTCGATGGCCCTGATGATGTTCTGGTAACGCATCTCCTCCACGGTGAGGATGGTGATCTTGTGAAAGTCTATCTGGGGATAGGCTTCGTCGAGAAGCTCGTAAACCTCGGTAATGTCCGTTGCCAGCGAATCCCAGGGGAAGGTGATTATGGTTTCGCCGTCGACCACCGTTTCCTGGGCGTAGCACACATGAACCGTTCCACTGACGGTGCCAATGAACATTTCCTGCTGCGTCATGATTATCTTGGGCTGGAGCCTGTCCTCCTCCGAACGCATCAGGTTGGCGGTGGCCCCGGCACCGGCACTGCTGACGCCTTCGGTCTGGGCCATTTCAATGACTACGACCTCAAGGAAAGTTGCGCTGAACAGCAGGAACGGTATTATGCAGCAGAAGAGGTTCATCACCGGGAGAAGATCGATCTCCGGAAGGTGTTTCCCCGTTCTGCTCCGCCCCGATGCAGCCTTCGCCATCAGGCTTCCTTCCTGGCCTGTGCCAGCATGTTCATCACCATGACGCTGTAACGGTCGATATCATCCACCAGAGAATCCGCCTTGGATGTGAGGACGGAGTGGACTATCAGAAGAGGAATAGCGGAGATAAGACCGAAGGCGGTGGTGTTCATTGCCTGGGAAATACCATTGGCGAGAAGAACGCTCTTCTGCTCGGGATCGGCTGCGGCCACCGCGGCGAACGCGGCGATAAGACCGAATATGGTTCCCAGAAGACCAACCATGGTAGACACGTTGGCAAGCATGGCAAGGAAACCGATCCTGGCGTTGATCCTGGGAAGTTCCGCCAGGGCCATCTCATCAACGGCATTCTGTATGTCTCGCTCGGTGCCCTTGTAGTTCCTCAGGGCGGCTTCGATTATCCTGGCAAGGGGAGCCTTCTCCTCACTGACAGCAGCGATGGCGCCCTCTATGCTTCCCTTTCGGATCAGGGAGGCTATCTTGGCCATGAGCTGCTCAGGGTTCATCTGGGAGGTTCCGAAGAGGAAGATGAGCCTCTCGATAGTTATGACTATACCCACGGCGAAGAATCCCAGAATGGCCCACATGGCGGGTCCGCCCTGCCTGAAGAACGTGGCGGTCTTGCTGAGGAGGCCCGCCTCGACGACCTCTTCCTCTTCTTCCGCAGCCTGGTCCACTTCGGTGGTATCCGCGGCCACTTCTTCCTCAGCTACCGCGGTGGTGTCCACTGCGGTGGTGTCCACAGCGGCTGAATCCACCGCAGCGGTATCCGCTTCGGCGTTCTCCTCCCCGGGCTGGGAAAATCCCGTGGAGGGAAGGACAAGAAGGATCATCACCGCTATCAGGGAGAACAGGTTGTTACGCATACAGGGGCTCCTCTCTAGTAACTGCTATCAAAACTACTGACCTACAAGGTCGTACAGTAAATTACCAATCACATCAAGCCCGGCCATTACCGCAAAGACAGTTCCGGTGCTTTCATCTCCTTCGGAGAATTTCCACGCGCTCAGACCGCCCAGGATCGCAACCGAACCGTACCTGATGTATACAGGCATGGCGCTGGATTCCCTGGCGGCAACGGAAAAGCTTGTCTCGGTGGCGAATGCGCCGGGATAAATGGGTCTGACCACATCCTCGAGAAAACTCCTTTCAAGAAGCACGTTGCTCAGGTTCGGCGTGCTTTTCAGCATGAGGAAAAGTGCCTGTGGAGTTCTAAGCTCACCCTGAATGGTGATCTCCTCGAGAATGAGCCTTCCACCTTCGAGGACGGCCTCCTGGGCCATTGCCGGAACGCAGAGAACTGCCAGCAGAAGAAGAAGTGCAACGCTTCTCACTGGCCTGTCTCCTCTCCGGACCCCTCTTCAACGAACCCCTCTTCTCCGCCGGCGCCTCCTGCTTCGGTACCTGTTCCGGTTTCCGTTGTATCAGGTGCCTCCGGTGTTTCTATCTCGTATCCCGGAAGACCAAGGGAGGAAACCATACCCGGTGCGAGAAGCTCGAGGTTCTCCGCGGCCTTGTCCACCCACTCGTTCGAAACCCCGGCAGACACAGCTTTCTCTATTGCTGTGACATAGATGTCGGTTGCGCGCTGCATCTGGGGTTCGTAGAACTGTATATAAAGCTGATTGTAGAATTCATCAATGGCCTCGGGATCGATTATGGAAGCCGGCGGATCCATGAAGGCCACGGAGTTGGCGAAGTCTTCGTAAAGCTCACCGGCCCTGACGCATGAGGCCATGAACCACACGTCCACATTATATGTGATGGACTTGCCGTACCAGCTCTCGACCTCGGTTTTTATCTGGGCCTTCTGCTGCACCGTTTCAGGAGTGGCAGGAATGGCGTCGTAGTTCCTCCTCAGTATCTCTCCTATCCGGAAAGCACCCCTCGCGGCGTGGTTGGCCGGACCCTCCCTGTACATGTCGTATGTATCCACGCACTCCCGGTATATCTCCCGGGCTCCCTGGAAGTCTCCCGCGTCGTACCGGTAGTCGCCGTACTCTCCCAGGGCTATCACCATTGTCTGCGGCGAGGCGGCCTGATCCTGTATGATCTGCTGGTAGACGCCCATGGCAAGCTCTTCGGCACCACCCTCTTCGTACGCTACGGCGGCGCTGTAGAGAGTGGCGTGCATGCCCTCGGCGGTTGGGAACCTGTTGTATGCTTCGAGATAGGTGTCTCCGGCAAGGATGAACTGTTCAGCCTCCATGGCCAGGAAAGCCGCCCTCTGCATGCCCTCGGCCGCAAGCTCGGATTCGGGATAGCTGTTTGCGAGCTCCTTGAACACCCTGATCGCGTTGGTTATGTCCCCGGCCTTGCCATAGGTCTCACCGGCGTCGTAGAGGGCCACGGGAGCCACTTCCGTACCCACATGGGCCCTGGCTGACTCCTCGAACCTGGCCGCCGCGGCAAGGAGTGATTCCACATCCTCAGACTGGGCGAGGGTCTCGGCGTCCTTGTACGCCATGGCAGCGGCAAGCTGCTCCACATCCTCTCCCAGTTCCTCCCCTGTGAGAGCGGCTGCGTCCGCCGCCCTGCCGTACCATATTTCCGCTTCGGAATACATCATTTCGGCTTCATAGGCCGCCGCCAGGAACCTTGCGGAACGGGCCGTATAGGGCGAAGAGGGGAACTCGTTGTAAACCCTCATGTAAGCTTCCCTTGCAGTGGGGTAGTCAACCGCGTTGTAGTGATTCCCGGCATCGGCAAAGAGGAACTGCGCGGCGAACTCACCCTGGGGGTAGTTGTCGGAGTAGTACATGGCCACTTCGTGCATCTGCTCCCTGAGGTAGAGACTGTCCGCACCGGGCTGGGAGTAAGCTTCGTAATAGGAGCTGAATGCATTGCCTGCGGCGTTCTCCCTCTGCTGGGCTGAGGTGCTGTCGTAGACCACGGCAAGGTAGACATCACCGGCCCTGGCATAATCGCCGGTGTTGTAGTAGGCATCTCCCAGAAGGAAGCGGAACTCGTAGGCCTGCCTGGAGTCGCCGTATTCCTGGAGGAAAAGCTCTATCTTGTCTATCAGGGCGGCATACAGCGGGCCCGTAACCGAGGGGTCACCGGCGGCTTCGAGTATCTGGTTGCCGTGGTATCCGATGGAGTACTGAAGAGCCGATGCCCTGAGTGAATCCACCTGCTGGAACACCGTGGAGTCACCGGACTGCATGGCCCATTCACTCTCCGGGCCGTACCTGTCAACGATGGTTTCCCTGGCGGTGGCGGCGCTGGCCAGATCCCCGGCACCCTCGTAGGCTATGGCGATCCTGGACTGTATGAATGGAGCCTCGGTACTGTAGGGGTCCCTCTGAAGAAGGGCCTGGTAAGACTCTATTCCCTCCATCCAGTACCCCTGCTCAAGGTAGAAGTCACCCATCTGAGTAAGAACCTGAACGGTAACGTTCTGGTCGTCGAAGTAGTCCAGGAAGCTGGTGGCCATCTGGACAGGCGGGCCGGATTTCTGCTCCATGAAGTCGTGGGCAAGGTATTCTATCGCCTCCCCCACCATGTCGGTGTTCCGCCTAAGACCCAGGTCGTCCATCCTCTGGCTGTCCCTGATAAGGTATCCGAAAAGGGCAATGGAATGTTCATACCTGTTCAGAAGGTATGCGGTCCATCCCAGCTTGTACACTCCGAACTGGTAAACGGTGGACGTGGCGTCGGGGTAATCCAGCACCCTGTTGTAGAAAACGAATGCGCTGTCGAACTCGAAGGAGTCGAAGTAGAAGTCTCCCGCCCTTACATTGGTTTCAGCCGCCAGGGGGCTCTCCGGATAGTCCCTCAGCAGCCGGCGGTAGTTGGAGATTGCTCCGTCGGGATCACCCATCTCGTTCAGAGCGTAGCCAAGGGAATAAAGGGCCACATCTTCCACTTCGCTGTCGGGATACTGGTTGAGCACCCTCTGGTAAAGCTCTATGGTCCTGGAGTAATCGGCTGGTATGAAATCCCCTCCAGAGGAGGCGACCCTGTCGAGATATGTGTTCTTGTCTATCTCGTAATACAGCTGGGCAAGCCTCACCAGGATGTCGGCGGTGAACCTGCTCTCCGGATAGTGGGCAAGGTACTCCTCGAAGTAGCTGGCGCACTCTATGGCAGACTCGTCTATGCGCTGCTGAAGAGCAACTGTCTCTTCCTGCTTCTGGGCCACCAGCGATGAGGCCCTGAGGCTGTCCCCTTCGGAATAAGCTTCCTCTATCCTGTTGGTGTAGTAGGCTCCAAGGTAATTCAGGCTGTCCCTCTTCAGCTCCCTCTCCATGAAGGTGGCTATGGCTATGCCGTACTGGGTTTCCTGCATCCAGTCGTGATCCGCTGCCATTCCCGTGTCCATCTTGCTGGCAAGGTCCTGAAGGGCCAGCCTGATCCGGGAGACCTCCTGTTCCAGCTGCATCAGTTCCTGCCTGTCGGTCTCGGTACCCGCCGATGTGGCTATCTCCTGCGTGCTCTCTATTTCCAGCGCAAGTCGTTCGGCGTTGGCCCGGGAAGAAGCTATGAGCCGGTTGATCTCCTGCTGCATGGTCTCGGCGTCCATGTCCACGGGCATCGAAAGTGAAGCCTCGAACTGGGAGATGTCCACGAAAAGATCCCTGAGCGCTGCTTCTTCCTGCTCGATCAGCGCCACAAGCTCCATGTCCCCCTGCATGTAGGCTTCCTCTTTAAGCTCGGTGAGCCCAAGCCTGATACGATCGAGCCTTTCCCTCTCGGAGTCGTACTGCTCGGCGACCTGCTCTCCGGAGAAGAAGGTGTCGTAGTAATCGCCGGTGGTCCTGTACTCATCCATCAGCTGACGGTACATGGATATGGCTATGTCTATATCCTGGGCGCCCAGGGCGCAGTTGGCCATTGCCAGCTCGAACTCGCTGTAGAGTTCCGTTCCGGGGACTTCCTCAATGACCCGTTCCGCAAGGTTGTAGGCTTCCTGATACCTCTCCTGCTTCATGTAGGTCCATGTAAGGCCCAGCATGGCCACATCGTAGTATGAGCTGAAAGGACTGACCCTGCGGTACTCGGCGATGGCCTCCTCGAGAAGCTCCTGATCCACATATATCTGAGCTATGGCTATCCTTGCCCTGTCGGCGATGCCGCTCTGGTTCCTTCCCGCTTCGTCTATCACACTCTGGAGGTTGGATATGGCGGCCTGATTGTCGCCTTCGGCGACGTAAGTGACCGCCACCAGGTAGTCCGCAAGGGCGGCATTATCGCTCCCGGGGCCTATCTGCTGCAGTTCCGTCCTGGCCTCCTGGAACTCACCCATGTGATACCTGGCGAGGCTGCCCACGATGATGGCGATGTCGGTGTGTTCGAAGGCTGGGGAAACCTCCCTGAGGGTCTGGTAGTAGCCAATGGTCCCCTGATAGTCCTGCAGCTCGAAGGCTATGAGTTCCAGCCGGAAAAGGGCGGGGTGATAGTAGTCGGAATCGGGGAAGTTGTCCACCACAGACTGGAAGGCGTCCCTTGCCCAGACGATGGACCCGGTGCTGTAGAGTTCCTCTCCAAGCTCGAAAGCCGACTGGGCGCTGGATAAAATGGAATGCTGCCTGCGGAGCTGGGTGAGTTCGGCCTCTATACGGGCCAGCCTCTCCTCCTCGCGCATTATCTGATCCTCGAGCCCCTGGAGTTCCTGCTGTGCCCTCACCAGGATGGTGCTTATCTCAGGGCTTTCCGGTTCCGCCCCATCCTGGGCCTGCACCGGGAACACGGCTAATGCAGCGGCTGCGATGAAAAGCGGCAGGGGGTTATTAGGAACTCCCATTGCCGTTACCTTCGTTCGTCTAGAAGATCGCGGAGCCTCTGGAGCTCTGATTCGGCTGCTCTACGCCTTGCCTCCAGCTCCTCGAGCCTCTGCCTTGCCCTCTCGATCCTCTGCTGTTCCCTCTCCAGCTCGAGACGGCCGGCGCCGAAAAGGGGCCCGAACCTTGAGGAAACCGCAACTGTGAACTTGGAATTCTGCTGTATGTCCTGCTGGTTCTGGCCTTCGGCGGGGAAGAGCATCTGCTCCACTTCCGCCCAGGCCACGTGCAGCTGCACATGGCGGCTTATCGCGTAGTCCATTCCCATGTTCAGGTCTCTGCCGTCGATCTCGACGGCCACTGAAACCTTTTCCGAAGGATCCCACACCAGGGAACCGAAAAGGCCGTTCCCTATGGAACTGCCTATTCCCAGGGCGCCGGAATCGACGACCCCCACGAACCTGCCGATGCCTATTCCCAGGCTCGCTGTGAGGGGAGCGCCCAGGAAGTACCTGAGGTCCTTGGATGCGACGCCGTAAACAGACCAGTTCTGGGCGTGGTCGTAGTTGTAGAAGCCGTCTTCGTCCCATATGGACGAGATAGTACCTGTTGAATCGGGAGTGCCCGGAGGACCTGAAAAACAATCCACCCTTTCGGCGCCCAGGCCGTTCTGGACACCCAGGGAGAAGGCTGGAACCGTTATTCCCTCCTTGAGTATGGCAACTTTCGCGTTAAGCACCAGCCCGCCGTCTGCCAGGTAGGATGCCCCTATCTGGCCGTAACTGAGTATTCCGATGTCTATGTAGCCGGTTAACTTTACGTCGCTGTCCGCGGCGCCGGTGGAGTCCTCGAAGGAATAAGCGCTGGCAGCAAGCCCGATCTCGACCTCAGTATGCTCCAGAACATAGGCGTCGGGTGCGTTGATAACATCACCGTAAGCATAAGGAAGCGAACCGGCGAACGCTGTTGTGGAATACACAACGATGAGAACAGCGACCAGTTTCATATATATCCTCCAGGTCCCCCCTGTTTTGTCTTCCGGATGGCCGATTTGGCGCACGCGGCCTTTTCTGCCTCTTATTTAGCTTAATATTCCGTTCATGTCAACCAGGGTCAACGGCTGGGCAAACTTGTACGAAAACCTCGGGATCAAGTTGACTGCAGTTGCCCATGTCCGTATTTTCCATAACACATAAGATAACGAAATAATTCCCGGGAGGTATCCTTGAACATCGCAACTGCCCTGGTGACGGTCTTCCTTGGGGGAGTACTCCCGGTATGGGAAATGCAGCTTCCGGCCACGCCCAGAGGCGAGGCCCACATAGTTTCCCACTCGGAGTACGGCCAGGTAATGCTTATCCCCTTGGGCAGTTCAGGGCTTGGGGCTTGGACCTCAGGGGGAGTTCCCCTTCCCGGATTCCCCGTCTCAAACGGAGCCGGGGTGGTCCTGCGCCCCGCGGCCGTCCCTGGCTCGACCGGCGAGATCCTTCTCTGCTACGCCGACAATGACCGCTTCCTTCACCTGATCGACCTGGCGGGGAACGAAGCCTTCGGATGGCCCGTGGAGAACACCTGCAACGTGATAACTGGAATCACCGCCACGGACATGAACGACGATGGCTACTTCGAGCTGACCTACGGCACCAGCGACGGAAGGGTTCATCTTCTAGACCTGAGGGGCGATCCGCTACCGGGATGGCCGGTAAACCTCCAGTCGCAGCTGCAGCACCAGCCTACCGAGGTGAGCCTTGGCGGAGGCAACGGGAACGGTATCGTATGCTCCACCAACAACAGCAAACTAACGGTCCTGGGATACGACGGCCTCGTACTTCCCGGGTGGCCCCAGCTCATAGGGTATCCCACGGGAACGGTCCCTGTTACGGGAGACCTGAACGGCGACGGCCAGGCCGACATCGCCTTCGCCACCCAGGACGGCAGGGTTCACCTATACAGCCTTCTTGGCGTCGAACAGGAGGGCTGGCCCTTTTATCTCGACGCAAGACCGGTTTCCGGTTCATGCGCCATTGGTCTCATCGACGGCGACCTGCAGCTTCCGCAGCTTGCACTGGCCTGCATAGACAGCACCATTTACCTCCTGGACGGCGACGGAACCCTTGCCGGAACCTGGAGATGGCCCAACCGCACCGATTCCAGACCATTCCAGCCTGTGATAGCTGCAACCGGTTCGGGAACTGCAGTACTTGCCGCGGCCAACGGCGGCAGCATCTACGCATGGGACGCCTCCGGCAGAAGAATGGGGGGATACCCGATCGAGAATCCCGGCGGAGTTGTCTTTGCCCCTGTGGTGGGAGACATCAGCGGTGACGGAATGAGCGAGATCATCGTAATGAGCCCCACTGGAATGGTTACGGCGTATCCCCTTTCCGCCCATGCCGCGGCTACCTGCATATGGCCCCTGCCGCTGGGGGATCAGTTCAATTCAGGCGCTTATGGTTCGGGATTTCTCCCCGTCGCTGAGGTCGAGCAGCTAACAGGGGAGTTCAGCGAAGCGGTATCCCTTGACTATTCCGTCACCTGCGCCGACTACACCGGGATATCCGTGAGCTACTCCACCGACGCCGGCTTCACCTGGACCGAAACCAGGAACTACTCCGAGAGACCAGGTCAGATAACCTGGAACTCCCATCTCGATCTGCCCTCCGCCGACGAAAGGCGCTGTCTGATAAGGATAACGCCCTATTCCAGCTTCGGTCCCGGCGAGAGCGGCACCTCCGGCCTTCTCCACATAGACAACAACCGTCCTCCCGATCTTTTCATGGAACCCCCGGTCAAGTTCGACGACTCCAGGTACCGTCTGGGATACGCCGTGGAAGACCGCGAGGGTGACGTGATCCAGCTCCAGGGCCAGTTCTCCATAGACGGAGGCATTACCTGGGAGCTCATGCACTTGGGCGGGAGCAGCATAGAGATAGAACCCTGGTTCTATGGAGAACCAGTTACCTGGAACGCCGCGGCAGACATCGGCCACATCGACGCCGAGGATGTGAGGCTCAGGATCAGGGCCGCCGACGCCGATCCGGGTCCATGGTACTTCATAGAGGGTCTTCACATAGATACCGACAGGCTTCCCAGCGCACAGATAATCGCCCCCACTGAAGAGGTATCCGGAAGGGTGCATCTCGGTGTGAGGCTCAGCGATCCCGAACAGAACCTCCTCGACGTTGCCTACGAGTACAGTGTCGATGGAGGAACATCATGGAGACCCGCGACGGTTATCGAAGCGGAACAGGCGGGTACCGCCCGGTACGAGTTCGAGATAGTCTGGGAGTCGGAGACCGATCTCCCGGGATTCGACGGCTACCAGGTTCGCATGAGGGCCCTGCCCACCGACAGGGAGACCGGCATTGCAGTCCCCTCGGCCCCGTTCCACCTCGACAACAACCCGCCTCCTTCCGTTCGTATAGAGTCGCCCTCCAGGTACGACGTTTTCCGGGGTGATGTACCATTCAGGTTCGCAATAGCGGACGCCAACTCCGACGACATAAGTCTGAAGCTTGAGTACCGCGTGCACGGCGCAGAGGAGAACTGGCACCCTGCAAGGGGACTGGTGAGCAGCGGCCCCTTCGGCCCGGCAAGGTACAACACCATTCTCCACTGGAACAGCGCGGCAGACCTGCCGGGGGCTTCAGCCCTTGACGTGGACGTGAGACTGGTGGCCATCGACGGCGATTCCGCCAGATCTGAAGTTCTCGGGCCCATTACCCTTGATAATGTTCAGTTACCAGAGGTCATAAGGGCGACAATATCGGACCTTGACACCCAGAGGGGTCAGGCGGTGATCGCTTATGAGCTGGGAGATCGCCAGGGCAGGGTCCTCGACCTTGTGATCCACCACAGCACGGACGGCGGCGAAACTTGGCGTCAGTCCACGGTATCCGGCAGCGCCACGGGCATCTACTCCCACTCCTACGAGGGAAGCTTCACCTGGCACTACGGAACGGACATCATGGGCAACCGGGGGACCAGCATCCTGAGGATAACCCCCAGGTTCGAAAGCGACAGGCTGGGGAGACCCAGGTTCATAGAGCAGGTCTTCCGCTGACCCTCTCCCAGTCCGATTTCCCGCAGGTCAGCCTTGTGGTCTCTGGTGCCCGTTCCCTCACAAGGGATATCATCAGTGACGCCAGGCGCCTGATGTCCCACTGTGCATGGGCGTCTTCCCTCAGCCTGCTGAAATGATTCAGCTCCCTGCCGTTCATGGAGATGCGCACCTGCCTCCTGTGGGCGTTGGTCAGCAGATAACGCCCCCTGGGACCAAGACCCGCGGCGGCCTCCTCAGTCTCCGCGGCGGCTTCGCGGAAGAGCCCCTCTCCCCCTGCGGCAATGATCGACGGAGGTACGGTAAGGCCCAGGGAGGGATCGTATCCGGTAACCAGCTGGGTGCTCATCCTGTGCCTTTTCAGCTGTGCGTAGGCCGTGGCCGAGAGGGTAACCCGGAAGTCGGCCCTGAACAGTTCCCAGAACCTCGGGAGTGCTTCGTGCATACCCAGCGAGCTGTAGACCCTGTCGAAATCCGGCTCCCCGAACAGTTCGGTGAGCCATCCGGCGACCCTTTCATCACCATCGCAATCCAGGAGCACCGCATACTCGTTCCCCATGGGGACCGGTTCAGGCTGCAGGTGGGCCAGCCGGTCCATCTCGGCGGGTTCTGTGAATATCATGAGAGAGGGAGCAACTGGAAGCACGGCTCCGTGCAGCGCGGCTGAAAGCTCACGAACCTCCTCCAGGGGATGGGCCCTGAGCCTTCTTATCATGTGCTCCAGCTCCCTGGCGTTAACCGTCATGCCCATCTGGGTGGTGGCCGCCAGCGGAAGGATGTACCTGGCGTCCTCCCTGGCATCCGTCCCCTCGATCCCGGACTTTTCCAGGATATCCAGGAGATCGCCGTAGCATTGGAAGAGCCTCCGAAGCGCCGGAACGGAATCCTCCATCCCGGGGGGCAGGAACCAGTCCTCGCTGATCCTGATATAGCGCTGGGACTTCTCCGTGAAGCTTGCCAGCCTGAAGGACTGTATCGCCTCGGCGGCGAGCCTGGAGATACCCAGAAGGTCGAAGTTGAACACGGCGTGCTCGGCTATGGAGCCGTGGCCGTAGCGGAAAACGATGGTCCTGTTGGATCTCCGGGCCTGCTCCACCTCACCGGCTGCGGCCCTTCTGAGTTCGTCCACCGGAGCCGGGTCCCTGCTTATCCGGGCATAGGCAGCCGATATGGTCTCAGGGGTCTCTGAATGGTTCTCCCTGTCTGTATTGTATCCGGCGAGAATGACTCTCAAGGGTTCCTCCTGTCGGTGAAGCCCGATGCAAGGGCGGCGAGGGGGTTTTCGTAGGGCAGTCTCTCTTCCATAAGATAATGAAGCGTTTTCCGGGGGTCACTGGAATTCAGCGCTCTGAGAAGTATGGATAGGGTCCGGAAGAGGTCCCTGGCAACCGGAAGCAGCTGCCACCCTCCCTCTATCACGGACAGGTCCCTGGTGAAGGAATCCATATCGGCAACGGCACCCTGAAGCCATTCTGTCGCCTCCCGGGTCCCAGGGCCGTCCAGGGCCTCCTTCAGTCTGGCCAGGATCTCGCCGCCGGTCTCCCCGGGGTTCCAGGGATCATGGTGAAACTCCTCCATGAGCTGCCAGCCCGGAGAAGGCTCCCCAAGACCGGCGGGCCACTCCCTGGGAAGCCCGCCTGCCGCCCTGAGTTCCATAACCGAGTGGAGAGCCGCTGGAAAGACCTCGGAGGTATTCACCAGCCAGGAGTGTCCCGGAGGTCTCCTTCCGGAGAGGCCACCGAGATAGACCCTCCTCAGACACCAGTCGGTGGCGTGCAGGTTATCCCAGACCACAACGGGGGAACCCAGAAGCTCTTCCGCCGATCCCAGGGAGGAAAGTTCCCTGGAAACGACCCCGGGTCCGGTCCAGAAGCTGCTCCAGCCTGACGGGATGCATTCCCGCCACGCCTGGAGGTACTCCCCTCCCCCGGGGTAACGCTCCATGAGCTCGGTGCAGTAGACCGACGGGCAAAGCACCACCGGGAGTTCGGTCCTCTCCAGGGCCCTTCCGGCGAACTCCAGCTGCCTGCGGGCCAGTTCACCGGCGGATTCCTCCGGAACGTCATCAAAGAGTATCCCCAGGCCTGCCGCTCCGGAATCCTCGGCCCTCAGCAGCTTCTCGGAGGCCATTCTCCACTGGCCGTCCTGGAACTGCCAGGGACTTACCGAGAAGAAGAAGGATGTGGCGCCGCCCATGCAGCCGGTGAGTTCCCTCCACTCTTCCTCCGGGTAAGGCTCCCTCCAGAGGATACGATGCCATGGGTCGTCCTTGGGAGCGTAGAAATAAACCGGCGAACCCATCTGAGAGAGCTCCTCCAGGAGCATCCTTCTCTGACGGTGGGTATAAGGCTTCCCGTAGTAGCCCTCAATGATTCCCAGGTACACGAAACCTCCAACCTTATTATGTTAAGCTTACTGTTCAGGGGTTTTTCCATTATACAAGAAATCACCACAGGGAAAAGGGAGAGTTAATATGGCCGGGCGTATAGTCGAATGTGTGCCAAACATTTCCGAAGGCAGGAACAGAGAGGTCATCGACGCCGTGGTGAAGGCGGCCTCATCAGTGAAGGGCGCCGGCGTTCTCGACGTGGATCCGGGGGCCGCTACCAACAGAACGGTTATCACAATCGCCGGTGAACCCGACACGGTGGTGGAATCCGCGTTCAGGCTCATAAAGAAAGCCGGAGAACTGATAGACATGAGGGTCCAGCACGGGGCACACCCCAGGCACGGGGCCACCGATGTCTGTCCCTTCGTTCCCGTCAGCGGCATTTCCATGGAAGAATGCGCCGAGCTGGCCAGAATACTAGGTCAAAGGGTGGGAGCCGAACTGGGCATCCCCGTCTACCTCTACGAGAACGCAGCATCAAAGCCTGAATGGAAGAAACTGCCCAACATAAGGGAGGGTGAGTACGAAGCCCTGCCGAACAAGCTGGGCAGGCCCGAGTGGAAACCGGACTTCGGCCCCAACGAATGGAACGACGCCGTTGCGAGAACCGGAGTCTGCACCATCGGTGCCAGGAACTTCCTTATTGCCTACAACGTGAACCTGAACACCGGCGACACCTCCCTGGCCAAGGAAATAGCGCTGTCGATAAGGGATTCCGGAAGAACGGAAAGAACATCCGACTGGAAGTTCGCCAGGGACGAGCAGGGCAAGAAGATAAAGGTTCCCGGGAGGCTGAAGAACTGCAAGGCCACCGGATGGTACATTGAGGAATACAGGACGGCTCAGGTCACCATGAACCTCACCGACATATCCGTTACTCCGCTTCACATCGCATACGAGGTTACCAGGGAGGAGGCCGAGAAGCTTGGGCTGGCGGTAACCGGCAGCGAAGTGGTGGGCCTGGTGCCCCTGAGCGCCATGGTGGATGCAGGGAAGTACTTCCTCGAGAAACAGAACAGGGCCCTGAGGAACATCGGCAAGCAGGCCAGGACGACCGGGGCCCCTGAGAGGGAGCTCGTTGAGCTTGCCATCAGGACCATGGGTCTCAACGACGTGGCCGAGTTCGTCCCTGAGAAGAAGATAATAGAGTACATGATCGCAGACAGATCCGTGAACCTTTCCGGAATGACCTGCAGGGCATTCTGCGACGAGCTTTCCATAGACAGCCCCGCTCCCGGCGGCGGCAGCGCCGCCGCGCTCATGGGGGCGGTTGGTGCCGGGCTCTCGAGCATGGTGGCCAACCTTACGGTGAAGAACAGGAAGTACAGGTCCAGCTGGGATGAGATGCTGGAGCTTGCCCCCAGGGCGCAGAACGCCAAGGAATACCTTCTCAACGCCATCGACGAGGACACCAGGGCATTCAACAGGTGGATGGAAACAGCCAGGGCTAAGGGCGACGTTCAGAGCGCGGTAAAGAGCGCGGTGGAGGTTCCCCTCGGGGTCCTGGCAAGGTCTCTCGAGGTGGTGGAGATGGCCATGGCACTCCTGGACAGGGGCATGCAGTCCAGCCTGTCCGACGCCGGGGTAGCAGCGGCAGCGGCAATGGCCGCCGCAACCGGGGCGTACTACAATGTGCTGATCAACCTGCCGGAGATAGAGGATGCGGGATACAGGAAGGGAACCCGGGCAAAGGCCGAGGACCTGCTCAGGAAGGTCACGGCCCTCTCCGCGGAAGCCAGGGAAAAGGTGTCCGCAAAACTGAATTCGGAGGGCTGAAACTTGAGGATTGAAAGAACCCTGTTCGGCCCGGCAGAACTTCCCGATGCTGCCGCGGGGCAGATATCGGAGCTCTGCCGCCGTGCCAGGATCCACATCCTGAAGATGACCTCCCTGGCGGGCAGCGGCCACCCGGGCGGCTCCATGAGCAGCCTGGAGATCTACGCAATGCTCTGGAGCCAGGCGAAGGTCGATCCCGGTTCACCTTCCATGCCTGGAAGGGACAGGATAGTGGTGAGCCACGGCCACACATCCCCGGGGGTCTACACCGTACTGGGCGCCACGGGCTACTTCGATCCCGGGAAAGCCCTTGTTTCCTTCCGCCTTGCGGGAAGCGACTTCGAAGGCCACATCGAAAGGCATGTCCCAGGCATCGAGCTTACAACCGGGAACCTGGGACAGGGCCTCAGCTCAGCGATTGGGATGGCCCTGGCGGACAGGCTGAACGGATGGCGGAACCACATCTGGGTGATCGCCGGCGACGGCGAGAACCAGAAGGGTCAGATAGCGGAAGCCCGGAGGTTCGCCTCGAAGTACCGGCTGAACAACCTGACCTTCATCGTGGATCAGAACTCCCTTCAGATATCAGGAAGCACCGCCGATGTGATGCCCGTTGACATAGAGGCCGAGTTCCGGGCCTCCGGCTGGGAAACCGTAAGGGTCGACGGACACCACCTTCACCAGCTCTACGGAGCTATGCGCCCCGAGGGACAGAAGAAGCCAAGGCTCATACTGGCGAATACCGTTATGGGAAAGGGAGTCTCCTTCATGGAGAACAGGGCCGAGTTCCACGGAAGGGCCCTGAAGCCAGGCGAACTGGAGGAAGCCCTGAAGGAGCTGGGAGCCGAGAACGACATGGATGATCTCCGGGCCCGGAGGAACCGGTTCATCCGGGAGAACCCCGAAAGGTTCAGCGAGGGATCCTGCCACGCTTGCGCAGAGAATCCCGGAACCCCTGTCACCTATCCTGCGGACCATTCCGGCGACAACAGGAGCGCATGGGGCGCCGCCCTGATGGACCTTGCTGAGAACAACCCCGGGAACACACCAATGGTCTTCGACTGCGACCTTGCCGGCAGCGTGAAGACCGCCGCCTTCGCCGAGAAGTACCCCGACCACTTCTTCCAGGGCGGCATAATGGAACACAACACCGCATCCATGGCAGGGGGCGCTTCGCTGGCGGGTAAACTGGTGTTCTGGAGCGACTTCGGGGTGTTCGCCGCCGACGAGACCTTCAACCAGCAGAGACTTAATGACATCAACCACACCAACCTGAAGATAGTGGCCACCCACTGCGGTCTCGACGTGGGTCCCGACGGCAGGACCCACCACTGCATCAAGTACGCCGGTCTGATGAGGGCTCTGCCCAACTGCAGCACCATAGTACCAGCCGATCCGAACCAGACCGACAGGGCGGTGAGGTACGCCGCTTCCACCCCGGGGAACTTCTTCATCGCAATGGGTCGCTCGAAACTCCCTGTGATCACCGACGGGAAGGGCGAACCCTTCTTCGGCGGGGGCTACAGGTTCCGATTCGGTGAAATCGACACGGTAAGGGAAGGTAACGACATATGCGTGCTGGCACTGGGCCCCATGACCTGGAAAGCCCTCGAGCTCGCGGACATACTGGCGACAGGCGGACTCTCATGCCATGTGATGTCCGTAAGCTGCCCCAACAACCTTCCCGAAGGGCTTGCCGGGGAACTGTCATCATTCAGAATTGTTGTGACCTACGAAGACCATGACACGGAAACAGGTCTGGGAGCATCGGTGGCCCTTTCCCTTTCCCGAAGGGGCGGAGCGCCTCCCCTGCTGAGATTCGGTGTGCAGGAATACGGAATGAGCGGAGACCACGAGGACCTTTACACCATGCAGGGTCTTCAGCCGGAACAGGTTGCCATCGAGGTTCTCGAAGCAATATTGAGCACATAGGAGCAAGATGCATCTTCTTCTGCTGGCTGTACTTGCCGGATCGGCCTGGCCGGACACCGTGCCGGTGGTACATCTGGAGTTCGACCAGGAACAGTGGGAGTATGCATGTGACCACTACTGGGAAGACATATACCTGACCGCGGAGCTGACCTGCGGGGGCTACTCCACTTCATGCCAGTTCAGGATCAGGGGCGCCACCAGCAGGGAGTACCCCAAGAAGTCCATAAAGGTGGAGTTCCCCCAGGGAACTTTCCTTTTCGGAGCGGATGAGCTGAACCTCAACGCCGAGTACCTCGACAGGACCCGGTTCAGGGAGCTTCTCTCCTATCTCTATTACCGGCGAACCGGCCAGACGGTCCCGGAAGCCCATCTGGTGGAGGTGGTTTTCAACGGTGAGACGCAGGGGCCGTACGTTTCCGTCCAGGACGTGGACGAGGACTTCCTTCTGGCAACCGGCCTTCCCGACGATGCCGTTATTTACAAGTGCGCAGACAGGTACACAACCCTGGACAGGCCCCTCGAGCTGGAACCCTATACTAAGAAGACCCACGAAAACGATCCCTGGGACGACCTGAAGCTGCTGATCTACTGGCTTCTCCTGGCCTCGGACAGGGAGTTCGAAGAGGGGATACATCTGCGATTTCATTACGAAGACCTTGTATCTGCCATGGCCACCAATGTCCTTCTTGGACATGGGAGTACCTACTATCACAACTATCACCTGATCCTGGAAAGAACCGGAGCGGAGGGTCCCTGGCGATACGTTACCTGGGACATGGACAGAACATGGGGAAAGTACGGCCCCGAGTTCCCCTACTGGAAGAACTCCAGCAACAACGGCAACAGAAGGAACACCCTGGTCTGGAGGATGTGGTGCAACCCCTCCATAAGGAACGACCTTATCCAGGAGATAGAATATCAGTACCCCATGATGAGGTCCATGGTCCTGTCGGGAACGGTGGACTCCATTGCGGCCCTTGCAGCTCCCATGGTGGAGAACGATCCCTTCAGGGACTACACGATGGAAAATTACTGGGGAACCGTTGAAGCGGTGAAGAGCTGGCCCGATGACAGGTATTCCTACCTTCAGGAGCAGTTCTCCCTGTGGCCCCTTCCCTTCAGGATCGTTTCTCCGGTCACATGCGAAGAAGGGCTGGACATCTCATGGAGCACCGGCGGTTCAGGATGCACCTGGGAGGTAGTCATTTCCCCGGACAGCCTTTTCACCCACGAGGAGGACATCGTATACAGCGCCTTCACCCAGGACACCACCGCAATCCTGCCTCCGGAGTTCTCGGGAAGCCGGCTCTGGCTGCAGGTTTACGGGACGAGAAACGGCTCCAGGCACCGGTCATCCAACGGACCCCTGAGGCTGGAAACCCCTTCCGACATCTCCCGTACAGGATCACTTGTGGTAACCGAGATCAATTATCAGAGCTCCCCTGCACTGGATCCCGGAGACTGGTTCGAGATAACGAACCCCGGAGAAGAACCTGTGGCTCTCGGGGGATGGTCCCTCAGGGACGACGACCCGGAAAATCTCTCCACCCTGGACCAGCTGATCATACAGCCCGGGGAAGCCATGGTTTTCGCCGCGGACACCTTCCTGTTCATGAACGCCTACGGAACCCTTCCGCCGCCTTCGGGAACCCTTAACTTCAACCTGAGGGATCAGGGTGATGCGGTGGTACTGAGGGATCCGTCGGGTGATACCGTTGACAGCCTGTTCTATCACCCGGAACCGCCATGGCCCGATGCCGCAGGGAATGGTTCCACCCTTCTGCTAGCCGATATCCTTTCTGACAACGGTGATCCCCTCTCATGGGTGGCCGGTCCATTCGGGGGTACGCCCTTCGGTACGGGATCCTGGGATCCTGAATGGCCGCAGGGAGGCGCTGTGGGGATAAGGGCCGAGGGTCCTCTACCCGCCGGTGATCAGATAACCTTCCTCCTGACGGTGCTGACAGCGGCCGCCGCGGAGTTCGAGATAAGGGACCTGTCGGGACGCACCGTGGTCGAAACGGTTCAGATGGAGCTGGAAGCCGGTTCCTACACCCTTTCTGCGAACATCGGGGAACTGCCGCCCGGTGTTTACTTCGCGGTTATCAGGAACATGGGCTGGAACGAAACGCTGAAATTCGTGATCGCGGGGCGGCCGTGAAGATGAAAGACGGTTTCCTGCTGGCTGCAGCTCTTTTCGCAGGGGCAGCATCGGGCAAAACGGTTACAGTCTGGCCCGGCGATGCCCTTCAGGATTCCCTTGACGGGCTGGGCGAGGGGGACACGCTCTTCCTCTCACCGGGCACCTACACCCTTGATCAGCAGATTCCCATCCTGGCGTGTTCCCCCGGCCAGTCCGGTGTGACGATCACCTCGAGCCCTTCCAGCAGGGCAGTCCTTGATGGTCAGGGCCTTGTAAGACCAGTGATCTCAGTGTCTGGACCCAACGGATCCAGAATCACCCTGTCGAACCTGGTGATCACCAGGGGCAACGCCACCGGAGGGGAGTACATTTCCGGAGGAGGTCTGTTCTGCCAGGAGGCATGGGCCCTGGTGACAAACTGCCAGATCCTTGAAAACTCCGCTCTCATAGGAGGAGGCATAGGCGCCCAGGGCGGCAGCCTTTCACTTCACTGGAGCGATATCTCAGGGAATGACGCAATGGTAACGGGTGGCGGGGTGGACCTTTACGCCTGCGCTTTCCAGGGGTTCAGCCTGTTCTTCGGTAACAATACGAGTTCTGACGACGGAGCCGGTCTTAACGGATACCAGTCATGGATCGACCTTTCCTGCGCCCTTTTCACCGGTAACTCATCAGGGGACGACGGCGGAGGCCTCTGCATTCTCCAGGGCACATCCTCCCTTGAGTATCTTACCGTTCACGGGAACCACGCCTTCGACGACGGCGGAGGCCTCAGGATACACACTGTGGATTCGCTCCTTCTTGCTTCCTCCATCGTAACGTCCAACACCGGGAAGGCGGGCATCAATGTGATCAGCGACCACCCTCCGGTTATGGTCAGCGTCTGCTGCTGGAACAACGAGTACGCCGATTACCATGGTATGGAAGATCCATCAGGAACCCAGGGGAACATCTCGATGGATCCGGTCTTCGCCGATTCCCTGTTCAACCTTTCGCACCTGGAGGCCGGTCAGGAGGAGAACAGCCCCTGCCTGGACGCAGGGCACCAGGATGTATGGGGATCGGCCGTGGAAATGCTGAGCACCAGGACGGACAGTCTCCCGGATCAGGGAACCTCCGACATGGGATGGCATCATGTTAACACCTCCCAATCCGGAATACAGCCAGGCGAAGCTTCTTCAGCCGTCATCCGCCTCAGCCCCTCCCCGATCAGGGGATTCGCCATTCTCACCGTGAGCGGGGTCTCAGCCTCCTATGGAGAAGCGGAGTTCTTCGATCTCTCGGGACGACTCCTTCACAGATCGTTCTTCATCTTCGACGGCACGGGAGCGGGTACGGTTCTGATACCCGCTGGCTCACTTCCCGTGGGAACGGTTCTATACAGGTGCTCCTGGAACGGTGGGGCCTTGAGCGGGAAAGCAGTGGTACTGGAATGATCCCGCTTCTTCTTACGCTTGTTTCCGGGGTATACCAGGTCTACCCTGGAGAGAGCATTCAGAACGCGCTGGACATGGCCGTACCTGGGGACACGGTACTTGTCCTTCCAGGGGTTCACACGGGCACAGGCGGCAACCTTGTTTCCATCAACGGTTCCCACAACGGGGTGGTACTCACCGGCAGTATCGCCGACCCCTCTTCCGTGGTTCTTTCCGGGGAGGGTCTCTCAGGAGGGATCGTCAGGATCGACGGACTTGGATCCGGCACCGTGGACACCACAATGGTCATTTCCGGGATCTGCTTTTCATCCGGTGAGGCATCCCAGGACGAACCCTTCGGCGGAGCGGTGTATTCCAGGCATTCCTCTCCGGTGATCGAGTACTGCTCCTTTCTCGGCAACCAGGCGGACAACGGGGGAGCCATATACTCCTGGAAGGGAGCCCCGGTCATCCGCCATTCGGTGTTCGTCGGAAACACATGTCAGTCCGCAGGGGGAGCCGTCTATCTTTACGGCTCAGAAGCATCGATCTCACATTGCCGGTTCCAGGACAGCCACTCCTGGGACGACGGCGGCGGGATCTTCGCCTACAACTCATCTCCCTGCATCTTCAACTGTCTCTTCACCGGGGGGTATGCCCACGACGACGGCGCGGGGATCTACTGCTATGCCCTGTCGAATCCGGAGATACTGTTCTGCACCTTCAGGAACAACCATTCACTGTACACCGGAAGCGCCGTCTATTTCAGGGTGAACTCCTCCCCCACGGTCAGTCACTGCATCGCCACCGGGAACCAGGGGCCGGCGTTCTACATTCAGGACGGCGGAGATCCGCAGTTCCTCTACAACTGCGTATGGGGAAACCCCGACGGCAACTACGGCAACCTGCCGGACCCCACAGGGACCCAGGGCAACATTTCCCAGGATCCCCTGCTTACCGATGACTGCTTCCTGTGGCATGTGCAAGCCGGGCAACCCGCTGACAGTCCATGCATTAACGCCGGAGGGAGCTCTTCGTCCCAATGGGGGCTGGAGTTCACCTGGACCAGGACCGACAGCGTCCCTGATTCTGCGATGGTCGACCTGGGCTTCCACCACGGACCACCGGGGACCTACCAGTCCGGACCCCAGGAAGGCGGCGGTCCCGGCATGCTGATTCATCCGAACCCGGCCCGGTCATCCTTCACGCTGAGCTGGTCACCTGATGACGGGTGGGACACGCTGGAGATCTACGATCTTACCGGCAGAAGGGTTTACAGCAGGTCAGTGGTGGGCATGCTGGAACTGACGATACCTGTTTCCTCCATGGGAGGAAGGGGACTGTACATAGCAAGACTGTCAGGCAACGGCGGATCATCCGCCCTCAGGGTCACCGTCACGGGTCCCTGAGGTCCGTCATCTGAAAAGATTCCCGTAACCCGAACCACCGCACACTATTTCCCAGTACTTCCGGTACCACCTGTCGCTCCCTGCCAGGGACCGCATGGCGAGCCTTCTGAAAAGCGATCCGTAGAGGAAGACCCTGTAACGGCTTGACTGCCGCACGGTCCTTATGCACTCGGAATTCCAGGTCTCGGCTCCTTCGAGCAACGCTTCCGCGGCGGCGATGCCGCTTTCCAGGGCGTGGGAGATCCCCTCTCCCGACACCCTGTCGCAGAGCCCCGCGGCGTCTCCGGCAAGCAGGACGGCCCCGCTTCCGGGTGTCACCCGCTGACCTGATCCCGGCAGCAACGCTCCGGACACTGGGCTGGAAACACCCGCTCCGGCATGAAGCATCAGCTTGTGCATTAAGGTACGCATTCCCGAAGACGAACCGTCGAAGGAACCAATTCCCGCCAGCAGATCGTCCCTTCTGGGGAAGAGCCATCCATACCCTGTAAAACCGGTGAAGAAAAATATCTGCAGACCCTTCTCCATGAACGGTCCCATGGCCGCCGGAGAGAGGGCGACCAGGGAAGTGAGCGCAGGGGCCGGCCTGGCGAATGTCACCCCGGGCAGGGACCTTCTGACCCTGCTGGAGGCTCCGTCGGCGCCCACCGCCCTCCTGAAGGGTACCCTGGAGCCGGACATGAAAACCGCTTCGCCGCCCTGAAAGCCCGTGAACCTGTCTTCCATGGGCCTTGCTCCGGCTTCCAGGGCTCTCCTTCTGAGGAAAGCGTCGAAGCCGGTCCTCTCCACCAGTCTGACCGGGGGTGTTCCTCCGGTGAACGTGCGGAGGGGATGGAAGTCGCTGCTGATGGTCATGGTACCGTGTGAACGAAGGGTCAGGTCGTCCAGCTCCTCTCCGGTTACCATTCCGGAACTGAGCAAAATCTTCTCTCCCCTTCCGGAGAGGACCCCGCCACAGGGCTTGGATCTGGGAAAGGAAGCGCTGTCTGCAAGCACGCATGGCACTCCGCCCGTCGCCAGCCGCCAGGCGCAGGCCGATCCGGCGGGCCCGGCTCCTACCACAAGAATGTTGTCCATGAAGCCGAAGATACGCACTGACAACCACAGGTGAAAGTGGTAGATTCCACTCCTGACTTAAAAGGAGGGCTTCGTGCTGTCACCTTCTTCCCTTTACTACCGTTTTCTCAGGATACTGGTTGCCCTCGCCGGAAAACCCTCATCACTGGAATGGTGTTCCAGAAGGCTCGCCTCTCTGAGGATGGCCGCATCCGGAAGCGCCACTGATCTCTACCGTCTGCACCTGAGAAGGGTGTTTCCCGCCCTGAACGAAGACGGACTCGACAATGTGTTGAAGGAATACTGGAATACCCACGAGAGGAACCTGTTCAGCCTGTTCCTGCTTGACCGGGAGGATCCTTCCTCCGCAACTGAGAGGGTTTCATGGAAAAACCCCGAGCTTCTCGCGGAAGCCGGTGCGAGAGGCCGCGGAGTGCTTCTCCTGGTACCGCACTACGGAGACGAAAGGGGGCTGCACGTCCTGCTGGGAATGGGCGGCAGAAGGGTTCACGTCATCAGCAGCAGGTACCTGGACATGCCGGCCTACTGCAGGAGATCCCGTCTTGCTCCTGGGCTGAAGTACAATGAAATGCACTTCCCCGACGAGAACCCGAGATGGATGTACAGGACACTCCAGGAGGGTGGGATCATCCATTACGGCTCCACTGCGTATGGAGGACCCGGGGGAACCTGGACCACATGTTTCGGAGTCCCTGTCCTGGTGCCTTCGGCTCCCTGGAAACTATGGAGGAGAACGGGCTGCAGTGTGCTTTTCGCCTGGTGCACCCAGGTTCAGGCAATGGGCTGGGAGATAGGGTTCAGGGAGCTGGAAACACCCGCGGACCCCGTGGGGTTCGCAGGTGTGTTCACCTCAGCCGCGGAGGATCTGGCAAGGAACAGCCCCGGACAGTATGAGTGGAAGAACCTTGCCATACGCCACAGGGAAACCAACGCCATAGTAAGGACCGGCAGGATCCCCCGTTCCGAAGAAGAGCTTGAAGGCCTTGCCGTGCCACAGGACAGCGATCCCGAAAGGATTGCCCCCGAAGCGGCGCTCCGGGGGCCTTTTTCAGACTAGAAGCTGTCTGCGCAGTCGGTTATCTTCACATCGTCCACCAGTATCCATGAAGGAACGGAGAGCGCCGATGGACTCCTTCTTCCGTAGGTGTTGGACGTGTTCACGCTGACGGTTTCCGAGGACAATCCGAGAACGTTCCCGAATACCCTCTCGAAGCTGTCGGTCACCCTGCTGGAGAAGATGGGGCTCACCACCCTTCCGTTCTTCATGAGGACAGCGCTGAACCTGCTGCTGCCGGTGAATATGCCCCGGCTCATGTTCGGCAGGTTCATGTAGTGGATGGCCGGTATGTAAAGGACCATGTCATGATCCTTCAGCGCTTCTGACAGGTCCGCCGGACCCTCACCGGGAAGCATGGAAAGACATCCGGCGCTTGCGGTCGGTTCCTTGCCGTACTTCGAAGCGGTGTTCCTGTCGTACATGAGTGAGGAGAGCTTTCCGCCGCTGATCATGGGAATGGTTTCGGTGGGCAAGCCGGAATCGCTCATGGGGCTGGAGAACACGTTCTCGCTGGAAGGGTCGTCCAGGACCGTTATCGATTCGTGGAAAACCTTGTCACCCGGTTTTTTCGAAGAGGTCCAGGCCGTTTTCATCTCCCAGGCCCGTCCATGGCAGCCGGTCCAGACCGCCATTCCGGTGAGTTCACCCAGGGCCTGGGAACCGAAGACCACCTTGTATCGGCCTGGCTCGACCCTGAACCCTTCATTGCGTTCGTATACCGGAAGAAACGATGAGAAGTTCTCCACCGTGTTTCCGGCTGTTACCGCACCGGCCTTCCAGCCCGTCTGCCAGTGGGCGAGTTCCCACTTCCTCTTCGGATGTTTCAGAACGCAGGTGAACTGCTGGTCGGTGAGAAGGGTCCTGGAGCTGTTCCTTCCGGCGGTGGTTACCACGAAGGTTTCCACGCTTCCGCTGGACCAGGCCCCTGAGTAGTCGTACTCCTCACCGCATGAGCGTATGATCTCGCTGTAGACCGCTTCCTTTACCGAGGGATCGAGCTTCTCGAGTTCCGGATCGTACTGGCTGCTCTGATCCAGGGTTCGGCTGATCACCGGCAGAACCGGCGCGTAATCCATTTCCCCGGAGCATTCGGCCTTTTCGGCAACCTCCTGCATTATCCTGAACAGCTCGTCTGCTGAATCAACCTCACCCAGAAGGGTGTGGGTTCCCCTTCTGCGGCCCTTTATCACCTCGATGTCGAACCTGGTGAGTTCCTCGCTGGTATTAAGGCTCACGGAGCTGTTCCCTATCCTCATGAGATGGCTGTTCTCGTGATGCACCTCTATGGAGGCATCCATACCGGCCTCTGCGGCTCTGTCCCTGGCTTCCATCACCATTTTCCTGATCTCGCCTGTCATGGTTCTACCTCCTCTCCCCTGTTATCACATCGTCGAACCTGACCACAGGGACGCCGTGACCAAGCTCCATCACCTGGTTGGGTTCGCCCTTCCCGCAGTTCTCCACCTGTTCCACCGTCCAGGTGGAACGGTCGCCCACGGCGCTGAGGCTGTTGTAGAACTCCAGCGTGTGACCCTGGTAGGAAGGGTTCCGGAGTACCCTCGTCACCTGGCCCTTCTTAACCTCCCATGCTATCTCGCAGCCGAAGTGGAAGTGCTCCCTGTTGGAGCCGATGGACCAGCTTGTGGGGTTGTCCACGATGATACCGTCCTCGGTTGAGGCAATGATGTCATCCAGGGAACCGTCGTTACCCGGAAGGATGTTAACGTTGGTCATCCTGTCGATGGGGGCCCTGTAGAAGGCGGTGGACCTGCTGGCCCCTCCGCTTTCGGTGAAGACCTGACGTCCGGCCCTCTGGTTCGCCTCGCTGATCATCGCCCTGGATGTAAGGCAGTTCACCAGAAGTCCATTCTCTATGAGCATGTAGTCCCTCTCCGGGGTCCCTTCGTCGTCGAAACCGAATGTTCCCGGGCTGTTCCTGATGGAGCCGTAAGCGCTCACATTGAGCCTGGGAGAACCGTACTGAAGGGTACCGAAGGAGTCCAGGTCAACGAAGCTGCCCCCAGCGTAGGAGAGTTCGTAGCCCAGTATCCTGTCCAGTTCAAGGGGATGTCCGATGGTCTCGTGGACCTGAAGATGGCCCTGGCCGGGAAGAAGGATCACCGACCTTCTCCCGAACTCCAGTTCAGGAGCGCCGACGACCTGCTGCAGCTCCTTCCTGACCCTTTCTCCGTGACCGCTCCAGAGCTCAGGGTCGGTGAGCATCTCCCAACCCCTTGTTCCGTCGGGGCGGCAGTGGAGGGTCTTGGACCTTCTCTGCATCTGGCCGTCGATGTCCGGCGCCATGGCCGTAAGGTGCGCAAAGGCGTTGACAAGGGTTCTTGAAGTCTCGGTTCCCTCGCTGTTCCAGAAATGGATCACAAGGCGCTGCAGCTGAACCCTGATCAGTCTTCTGGCTATCCAGTCCTCCGTTATGGAGCTGTCCACCGATCTGAGGAAGTCCACTTTCTCGGAAAGGTCCACCTCTATGGGATCGATCTCGAAGGGCGACGAGTACTCCCCGGTTATCCCGGGCCTGCTCCCCATGTCCAGCCTTACCTTGACCAGCTTCGAGGCGGATACCGCATTGGCCATGGCCCTGCTGAAACAGCTGCCTATATCACTGATGCGGCTGGTTGCGGCGAAGCCCCAGGCTCCGCCGTAGAGCACCCGGACACCAATTCCGCTTTCAACGGTTGTGTCATTGGCCTCCAGGTTGCCATCGAGTATCATGAACTGCTGACAGCTGTCGTCGCTGTACCACCTCGCGTCGGCGTAACTGGCTCCCTGGCCGGTCACCCTCCTGATACCGCCGACGATCTCCTTTCCTACTCGTTCCAATAAGGACATGAAACCTTCTTTCGGTTAATCGTTTATTCAGGGTGTTCATATCAGCATCTAGTATAAGGACGTGCGCAAGGCCGGGCTTCAATCGGATGGCCCCTGGCTCCCCAGGTTCTTCAGGGTTCCCACTGCTGTGAGAAAGCCTATCCCGGCTGGGATGAACAATATGAACGCCCGGTTCAGGAGGGTGAAAAGCGGAAGATACCCGCCGGGTATGATCGGCGAGAGAAGGATGCCTGTGGCTACTTCCGCTATGCCTCCTGCTCCCGGGCTAGGCGCGAAGTATGAAATGAAGGTAACCAGATAAAGTGAGGAGAACATCGCCGCCCAGGC
>DAINQE010000002.1:50831-52264 GCA_036743055.1 Candidatus Sabulitectum sp.
AGCAGCGCGGCCAGCACATATCCCGGGCTGAGGGAACCGAACGCCGCCAGGGACTCCCTGCCCCCCGCAGCTATCACAAGGGCGGCGATGCCTCCCAGGGAAAGGACAGTAAGCAGAAGGACCCCCCTGCGGAGGGGACCCGCCAGCTTACTCAGCTTTCTTTTCATCTTTCCTGAAAGGCGACGCCACCAGCGCCGGCGTGATGAGCCTGGTATAGACAAGTCTCCAGAGCACCACGGTGAAGGCTATGAAAGCAAGCCCGCCCAGCATTTCCTCCATGCTGAGCCAGTTGAACACACCGTGGGCCGCCATGGAGGCAAGAAGGCCGGAAACGACCGCTGCAACAGGGCGCAAGCCCCGTTTCCCGGCAGACCAGCCAAGGGCAGCCCCCCAGAAGGAGGAGAAAAGGGCATGACCTGGAACACTGAAAACCGACCGGGCAAGGAGGGTCAGCACCCCGGCTCCGGCCCCTGCGGCGCTCCAGCCGTCAAGAACGTAAAAAGCGTTCTCGCACGCGGCGAAACCCAGGGCTGCAGAAGCGGCGTAAACGATACCGTCCAGGGGTTCGTTGAAGTTCCGGTTCCTGAATACGGTCCAGAAGACTATCAGGAACTTGCCTGTCTCCTCCACCACCGGAGCCCAGATCACAGCGGCGTATCTGGCAGGTCCCCATGGATATGGAAGGCCGGTATATGCAGTGCCCAGGGCCACCGCGAAGAGAACCCCCAGGAAGAAGGTCCTGTACACCAGCCTCCTGGGCTCTGGTTCATACCTGTCAGTCCTGTGGAAGAACCACAGCCATCCCAGGGCCGGGGCCACGGAAACCAGGGCTATGACTGCGTACTTCAAGAAAACTTCCTCTTCTAGCCGGACATCAGTTCGGCCACGAACCGTCCGAACTCAACGGGTTCCTCCGGCTTCAGACCGGAGAGCACCCTGGCCAGTTCAAGGACCATACGCGCCTTCCTTCGGAAACCTTCGGTGTCCTCGCTTTTCCTTGCCAGTTCAAGTGAGCCCACGATGGGATGGCCCGGGTTGATCTCAAGTATTTTCTTCGCCTCCGGCGCTTCCTGGTTCATGGCCCTCATCATCATGCGGATCATCTCCCCCGGGTCATCCCCGGCGGAAACCAGTATGCATGGGGTTTCCCTGAGCCTCGGGGAAAAACGGACCCCGGAAACCTTCTCCGCCAGAATATCCCGAAGGGCTCCCATCAGCTCTCCGTGTTCCTTCTCGGCCTCCGCCCTGGAATCCTTCTCCTCCTGGGAAAGTTCCTTCTCGGAGGCTTCGCTGGCCAGGTTCACCAGCTTCCTTCCATGGTATTCGCCCAGGGACTCCACTGCCAGGAGGTCCAGAGGGCCGTGAAGGAGAAGCACCGTTCCCCCTGAGGAGGCTTCCAGATGGGGCGATCTCCTCAGTTCATCCAGGGAGGT
>DAINQE010000002.1:52364-86687 GCA_036743055.1 Candidatus Sabulitectum sp.
GAGTGATCGTGGGTGAGGTGCGAATAGAAACTGTCGTACTCGCTGTCCTCCACCTCCGAGGGGTTTCTGAGCCAGACAGGGGTGCCTGTGTTGATCTGCTCTCTGGTCTCTTTGCCGTCGTGCTCCTTCTCCAGGTAGACAGGGTGGCTGACGAAGTCGGAGTAGTGCTTCACAAGGGATTCGATCTTCCACTCCTCAAGGTACTCCCTGGAATCCTCCTTGAGGTGTAGCTCTATGGAAGTACCAGTCGGGAGATCTGAGGTCTCCTCGATGGTGTACTCCTCGGATCCGTCACTCTCCCAGATCCAGCAGCTGTCCTCCCCGGCCCTCCGGCTCCTTACGGTTACCCTGTCGGCAACCATGAACGCGGAATAGAAGCCCACTCCGAACTGGCCTATCAGCTCAGGTCTGGCGGCTCCAGCCACCGCCTGTTCAAGGAACTTCAGCGTGCCGGAGGAGGCAACCGTTCCCAGGTTCTCCTCCAGCTCTTCGGCGTTCATTCCGGTGCCATTGTCGGAAACCGTCAGTGTTCCCCGTTCAGGATCCGCCGAGATCACTATCTCCGGAACATAGGCTTCACCGGCAAGATCAGGGTCCTCCAGGGCCATGTACCGAAGCTTGTCGATGGCGTCGGAGGAATTGGAGATCAGCTCCCTGAGGAAAATGTCGGTATGGGAATACAGGCTGTTGATCACAAGGTCGAGGACCCTTCTGGTCTCCGCCTTGAACTTCATTGTCTTCTGCTCTGACATAGCATCTGCTCCTTTATCGCAGCAGGCCTTCCAGGAAGGGCACCTGGAAGACCTTCTCGGAATGGATGGGCCCGTGACCGAAATAGCCATCCTCTCCGAAAAGCTCGCCATGGTCCGCGGTAACCGTTATCCAGGTGTTCCGGGGGACGATGTCGAAGAGCCTTTCGAACACCGTGTCGAGGTAGGTAACGGTGTCCACCTGCCGGAGGCGGAGCATCTCCATCTCCTCGGCGTCAAAGAAGCGGTCTCCAGAGGTGCTCTCCCTCACGCACCCGTCGACCAGGTTGTCATCAAGGTGCTTGAAGACCCCGTGAACACCGCTGATCCTCGGCCACTGGTTCTCGGCTTCGGTGGGACGGGCATAGGGGTAGTGTGTTTCTCCAACGTTCAGCATGTAGAAGCTGGGCCTGTCCGACGGGAAAGTCATCAGGTCCAGCATGGCGTTCATGTCGTTGTGCCTGTCCATCAGGCGGAAGGTGTCGAAACCGCGGTTGACCGGGGTCATGCTGTTCAGGACCGGCAGGGAAACCATTGCATGGGTCCTGTAACCCAGGGTGTTCCGCAGGAAGTCCGGCAGCCAGAGTCCCGGCACCAGGCTCCTGAACTCTATGTCCCTGGCCCCCAGCCTCTGATTGTACCGAACGAAGTCGTGTTTGTAGTACTCGCTGGCGAAGACCCCTGACGGGCTCGTATGGGGCATGAGGCCCATGAGCAGGTTGTAGTGGGAGGGGGCGGTCCAGCTGGCGTAGCTGTACCTGGCCTCGGTATCCCCCAGCTTCATTATGGTCTTGGGCCCGGCCTCCATGAAGCTGTCGTAGCGGCAGCTGTCCAGTACCACCACTATGAAGTTATTCATGCCTTCGAAGGGAGGGGTGACCCTCTCAGTGGTACGGGCAGGGGATGGCGTGCTTTTCCTGGTTTTTTTTCCGAACAGTTTCAACTTGGCGGCTCCGATCCTGGCTCAGTTAGAAAGGACTGCGTAAATATCTTCCCTTACCGCTTGGGACCATGAGGATGAGAGGGCCGAGATCTGTTCCGAGAGCTCTCTGAAGCCCGGGGCCGGCATCCTTCTCTGGTAGCGGTAGTTCTTCTGAAAGAGGATGTCCATGCCCCTGTCTCCCAGAAGGGTAACGTCAACGTCGAGAACGGCGATCCATGTTGTGCTGTCCACCTGCTGGGCGCCGAACTCCCGGATATAGCCCTCAAGGGTGACCATACCGGTAACGCTCGCCGCGGTCCTGAACACGCCCGGGAAGCCCCCGGCGGCTATCAGATCGCGGGAGAGCATCTCGCTGAGCATAGCTCCGGGCCTTGCCGCCCATCTGTTGTCGCTGCTCTCCCTTACGGTGCCATCCCCGCCGGTAACGACCATGCCGGAAAGCTGGTAGCTTCCCGCGGCGTCAAGGTCCTTGACCCTTATGGCGACTTGAAACTCGCCTGTCCTTCTGGCGACCTCCGGAGGGTCCCACCTTACCATCCACTGGTTAACGGGCACGGATTCCCCTGTGCCCAGGGGTACGTTCACCGTGATGCATCCTGCGAGCATCAGAAATGCAGCCGCGGCAAGGGCGGTTCTCATCTTCATCTCCAGACGTCCTCTCCGTATGTTCCCGCTGAAAATCCCTCAAGCATCCTGTTTACCCGGGGCAGCAGTATGCTGAACTCGTGGAGTATTACCCCGGTTTCGTTGAATGTGTCCTCGAGGTCGTCCGCCAGGTACTCCATAAGGGCTGACAGTTCAGAAAGCCTGCTGGTGAACTCGTGGATGTCCTCCATCAGTGGCTCCATGTCCCCTTCGATACCGGCAACCGCTTCCGTCAGTTCCAGGCCGAGATGGTTGTAGGTAACAAGAAGGGTGTCTATCCTGTTCAGTGTTCCGGTCACCCTGCAGCTCAGGGAGTCGCACTCTATGGTTTCAAGTATCCGGTTGATCCTGGTCAGGGCAAGAATCGCCTGGTCGTTCAGGGTCTTGGCGTCAACCTGCTCCAGTATCTCGAATACCCTGTTCAGACCCGTTGTCACCGACTGCATGGTGCCGGACTGAACGGGTATCACAGGGAGATCCGACTGGAAGCTGAGCTGGCTCTGGGTCCACAGTCTGCCGGAAGAGTCGGGCAGACTCTCCAGATTCACGTTCCTGAGCCCGGTGATGCCGGTGATGTAGAGGGAAGCCACTATGGTGTCGTCCACCCTGAACTTCTCATCCTCGATGGTGAGCACCACCTTTACCAGCCTTCCGTCAGGGGCGATCTCGATAGCGGAGACGGACCCAACGGGAACTCCGTTGTAGTTCACCGAGCTTCCAACGTTCAGGCCTCCTACGCTCCATCCGAAGTAGCACGCGTAATCGGTGCTCGCCTTGCTGGAGAATCCCCCGGCCAGCCAGAAGATGGAGGCAATGAACCCACCCATGATAAGCACGAAGAACATGCCCAGCCTGAACCTGTTGGCCCGAAGAGCCATCTATACCCCCGTCCTTCTGCCGAAAAAGTCGCTTACCCGGCTGTCCTGGGAGGTTTCGGAGAGTTCCCTGGCGGAGCCGGTGGCGATGATGCCCTTTTCGTCAGGGTCAAGCATAACCACTCGGTCGGAAATGGTAAATATGCTGTCCAGCTCGTGGGTAACCACTATGAGGGTGGTTCCCAGGCTCCTGTTCACCGACAGTATGGTCTGATCCAGCCCTGCGCTGGTAACGGGATCAAGGCCCGCTGAAGGCTCGTCAAAGAAGAGCACGTCGGGATCAAGGGCCATGGCCCTGGCCAGGGCGGCCCTTTTCTGCATTCCGCCGGATATTTCCATGGGCTTCTCGTAGGCTGCGTGGATCATGCCAACCATCTCGAGCTTGCTCATGGCTATGTCGGTCATCTCAGGCCTTGTGAGCTCGGTGAACTCCCTCAGAGGCAGCATAACGTTCTCCAGCACCGTGAGGTTACCCAGCAGGGCTCCCGACTGGAAAAGCACGCCCCAGCGTCTCCTTGCCCTGAGAAGGGTTTCAGGCTCTCCCCACAGGTCGTCCCCTTCGAAAAGTACACGACCGGACAAGGGCTTCAGAAGCCCGATCAGATAGCGCATTATCGTGGACTTTCCGCAGCCGCTCTTGCCCACTATTACCAGGACTTCCCCCCTCATGACCTCCATGGAAACGCCTCTGAGAACGATCTGATCCTCATAGCCGCCGGTGAGATCCTCCACTGTGATAATGGCGTCTTTCACAGCGTCAGCCCCGGTCTGAGATGCACGAAGACAAGTGAAAGCAGGGCATCCACCAGTATGACAAGGAAGATGCTCACCACCACCGCCGAGGTGGTGGCCTTACCCACCGCTGCCGGGCCGCCGCGCACCCTCATGCCCATGTAGGATCCCGTAACCGCAATGATGGCGGAATAGAAAACGCTCTTGATAATTCCCCAGTAAAGATCGAAGGGGATCAGGGCCTTTCTGGCTTCGTTCAGATAGACGGTGGCTGGCATGTCCAGGAACATTCCCCCGGCGGCCAGTCCCCCGGCCATCCCGGCGAAATTAGCCACGGTAACCAGGAGCGGCATAACAAGGAAGAGGGCGATCAGCTTGGGGGTAACAACATACCCGTAGAGGTTGAAGCCCATTACCTGAAGGGCGTCTATCTCCTGGCGGACCTTCATGGTGCCTATCTCAGCGGCGAAGGCCGATCCCGACCTGCCCGCCACGAGAACAGCGGTCATCATCGGCCCTATCTCCCAGCAGATGCTGTATGCCAGCAGCGCCGGCATGAAAAGCTCGGCGCCGAACTGGCTCATCTGATACCCCGCCTGATAACCAAGCACAACGCCCATGAGCCAGTTCAGGGTAACCACGATCGGCAGGGCCATCACGCCGGTCTGTTCCATGTAGTAGGCGGTCATGGATCCCCGGAACTTGCCCGAGACCAGTGCCTTGAAGGCTAAGGCGGTGAAGGTGAACAGGCCCGATACCGTATCCCATGACTCGGCGACCCTGTCGCCGATGTCGGCGAAGTGGTACTTGAGGGTCTTCCTGGAACCGAAGGGAGGGGGGATCTTGTCGATCTCCTCGAACCTGTCGAAAACTGCATCGAGGTCCGGGGAGACACCCACGAACCTGACCTTCCTGCCCCTGCTTTTCCTGTTCCCGTAGAAGGACCACACCCTGGCGGCGATGGCGCTGTCCATGGAGGTGCATTGGGAAAGATCCAGCGTGACATCGCCGAAGGGGATTCGCTCAAGGGCCGCTGTGACTTCCCTCAGGTCCCTGGCGGCGAACTTTCCGTGGAAGGCAGCAGTCCTTCCGGATACCTCTATCCGCGGATCCAATTACAGGTGACCACCCTTCCGAGAGTTGCGTGTTTTCTTCATGCAGGAAGTTTAATATAATGGAAACAGGGAGTTCGCTGGAATCTTTCATTGCCCTGGAGGTGGGTTCATGGGTACCATTGTGTTCGTTATCATCAGGTTCGCTTTCGGCATCAACAACTACGGAGACGGCCAGACCCTTGCCACCCTTGTGTCTCTTGACACCATAGCGCTGCTGCTTTTCCTGCATCTGAGAAAGGGGCGTTAGGAGGGTTCCACAAGCTCTTCGAAAGTTCTCCTGAAGGAGAGCATCAAATCGGTAAAATCACTGGACATGCGATCCCTTGGTCTGGGCAGTGACACCACTTCATCCCTTGCTATCCTTCCGGGCCTGTGCCCCATCACCACCACTCTGTCGCCCAGATAAACGGCTTCCTCTATGTTGTGTGTAACGAAGACCACCGTGGTGAAGAGCCTGGTGCAGAGTTCATAGACCATATCCTGAAGCGCTATCGAGGTCCTTTCATCAAGGGACCCGAACGGTTCGTCCAGAAGCAGAAGGTCAGGCTCGGTGACAAGCCCCCGGGCCAGGGCCGTTCTCTGCTGCATACCTCCGGAAAGCTCATGGGGAAAGCTCTTCTCGAACCCCGAGAGCCCAACCTGCTCAAGGATCCTTCGGCTGGCGGCTTCCGCTTCCCTTTTTCCAGTTCCGTTTGCCCTCAGGGGAAAGCTTACGTTGGACTCAACCGTAAGCCAGGGAAAGAGCGCGCCCTGCTGAAAAACGTAGCTGAGCTTCCCTGAGCCGGTGTCGCAGGAACCGGAGGTGGGTTCCTCCAGCCCCGACAGCAGCCTGAGAATGGTGGTTTTTCCGCAGCCAGTGGGACCCAGCAGACAGAGGAACTGACCCTCTGGAACATTGAGGTCCACCGGACCCACTGCCTGGAATGGGATGCCCTGTGGATCCTTGTATGTCTTCGAAAGCCCTCTGACCCTGAAAGACATTATCTCTCCCCCGCCCTCAGAAGAAGGCTCTTTTCCCCGGCTGCTTCCAGCCCTCGGGAGAGGAGCAGCCCGATGACGGACACCACGAAGATGCAGGCCAGCATAACATCAAAGCGCGACAGCTGATACGAGTATCTGATAAGATAACCCAGCCCTGAGTTCGTCCCCGGCAGCATCTCAGCGGCGATAATGACCATCCAGCATCTTCCCGCTGCCATCCTGTATCCTGCGAAGATATCCGGAAGGGCGGCGGGGAAGAGAACGTGCCTCAAGGTGTACAGCTTTCCCGCGCCGAGTACCCGGGCGGCTTCAAGATAGACATTCCGCACACTTCTTACCCCGTGCATCGTCTCCAGGATCACCGGGAATACCCCTCCCCATGCAAGGATGAACATCATTCCCAGCTGCAGTTCGTTCAGGATGTGGCGGGAGTACTTCAGGTGCTCGGCCCCGAACACCTCCGCAAGGTTCGTGTCCTTGAAGATCACGATGGACAGGGGAAGGAGGGCAAGGGGTGAAAGGGGTCTGGCAAGCTCTGTGACAACGGAGGTGAACCGCCTGAAAACCCTGCTTGTTCCCATGGCAAAGCCCAGGGGAGTTCCAAGAAGGATGGACAGCAGAAGACCGAGAACGACCCTGACCACGCTGACGGAGGTACTCCAGAGAAGCGAACCGCAGCTGAGCAGATCCCTGGAAGGATGGATGAGTACCTCAGCAACGGAGGAAAGGGAGGGCAGCATCCCGGTGCCGCCGAAGTACTGCCAGACAACAAGCAGCAGAACAGGCAGGGCAAGCCCCGGCAGGTGCAGATGCACCCGCCGGAGGCTTATACCGCTGTTTCCGGCTATTTCAGTTCCTCGGGAAGAAGGCTGAAATCCGTGATCAGGTCAAGTATCCCAACGCCCTGAACCTCGGCAAGGGGGCCTGTGAAGGAGTTCAGTGCCCTCATGTGGTCCATGATCAGGCCCATGTTCCCGTTCCAGGCTTCAGTGACCCTCATGTCGTATGTGCTTGTGGCCATTGAAGCGATCTCTACCTCGAGGGGTGTTCCGATCCATTCGCTTGCAGCCGCCGCGGCTTCTTCCGGATTAGCGTTGATGAAGTCGGTGGAGTACATGAAGAGCTCGAGAGCCGCCGACACTGCTTCAGGCTTCTCTGCTATGACCGCCTCATTGGCAGCGATGGCGCAGCATGGATGATTCTCGAAGTCGCCCGGGGGAAGAAGAGAAAGTTCCGCAACGCATCGGCCAATGCCGTTGTGCTCGGCCATGGCGCAGGCGGGGTTGTTGGACACGTAGGCGTCGATAAGGCCTTCCTGAAGCGCCGGATTAAGGTTGGGCTCGCCCTGAGCGTTGTAGAGAATGACATCGGTTTCCGGGGTTTCCGCTCCGGACATGGCGTAACTCACTCCAGCTTCAGTTAATGCGCTCTGGAAGATAATGAGGGCAACGGCCTTCGGGCTTTTGAACCCGACTGTGATCGGCCCCTCGGAGGCTTCGATCCAGGCGAGGAAACTTCCCCAGTCATTCACGGTTTCGTTGTCTGCTGAGACAACGAGCATGTCGCCGTCCTGGTGAAGCGGTGCGACGATCCTGATCGGGTTACCCTGGTCAATAGCAGCAGCGAAGGGAATGACCCCGCCGAAACCCATCTCGAAAAGGCCGGCCTGCATGTTGTTGGGAACATTTATCGCTCCCTGGGACTGTATGAACTGAATCTCCGCTACCTTTTCGTTGTCCTTGATCAAGGCGTAATAGGATTCGCCCAGGGGAATCAGATACACGGGATAGTTCTCATGCATCATTTCCGGTCTGAGGGCGGCAACGAACACCGCTGAATGATGGTCCTGATTCACATACCCAATGGTGAGTTCAGGAGCTTCCGCATGGGCGTCTATCTGCTCCATGGGAAGGTTTCCGGCTGAGTTTTCCGCAGTGACTCCGGTATCAGCAGTTACCGCCGGCTCCTGTTCTCCGCAGGATGCCATGAATACCATACCTGCGGCAATCAGGAAAAAGAATGATGCTGTGCGCATGATCCCTCCGCGTTCTTGTCATATGCTTGATTCAGTGGGCGACCCTAGAACGATCGCTCTCCGTGTGAACTGTACCACGATGTAGATACCGGAAAGCTAGAACCTTCTCCGGCCGGGAAAATCCTAAAGCGTTTCATGAACCAAGTCAACATATGAAAAAAACATCAATCAGATAGCGCTCAATGTATGAATTTCAGAATTTCATGTTTACGCATCTTCATAACTTATGAGTATACACACTAAATTGATGTTTGGGTTTTGTGCCCCCTGAATCCTATACCATTGTCCTGCTTTCTCTTATGCAATTCTTGAGCAATCATACGGATCTGCAGCTTCCCATTCTGGTTAACTCTCTCGGTGCATATACCACATAGTCCTTTGCAGAAGCGGTTCCCGGCACCTCCATAACTACCCGGAAGAAAACATTCGGTTTTCGCTTCGAAATCTGTTTACTCGATCATGAACCGAATCCATCCTGCACCGGAGATTGCAGGGTGTTATATTCACCACCATGCAAAGCGAAAACGAACGCAGGCTCAGGGAAACCGAGCTCTGGATCTTCGACGCCGACGACACTCTCTGGGAGAGCGCCCTGTATTTCCGCAGGGCCGAGGAGGATTTCATTGCCCTCATGGAAAGCCTGGGCTTTCCGGGAGATGACACGAGGCGGGAAGTTAGGCGGAGAGATATCGAAAGACTGTCGGTTACCGGTTACGGAGCCCGGCCGTACATGGACACCCTGAGGGGGATCCTTCAGGACCGGTCCACCCTGCTGTCTCCCTATATAGTTGACAGTCTTGAATATATATCAAATTCTCTTCTTCATCACCCCCTTGTTCTTCTTCCCGGGGTAATGGGAACCATCGAGCGGATGCACCGCTTCGGCAAGTCAATGATCGTCTACACAATGGGGGAGGACGACCACCAGCGAGACAAGTTCAGCCGCTCCGGGATCGCCGGGTTCTTCAGTGACCTGAAGGTGGTTCCGGTGAAGAATGAAGACACTATGAAGGAACTGCTGGCCCACTGCGGGGTTGAGCCGCGGAAGGCCTGCATGATTGGAAACAGCCCGAGGTCCGACATAAATCCAGCCATCGGATGCGGTGTTAACGCTATTCATGTGAAGCGTGCGCTAACATGGCAGGCAGAGCAGACTGAGTTTGCCGAACCCGGACTTGTTACAACCGTAGCCTCCATATCGGAGATCCCGCCGCTGGCGGGGATCGTTTAGGGGCTGCAGCGCCCTTTCAGAAAGGGCGCGTTGACAAATCTGGAGGAATCATGAACATTTCCGATGTACTTCGGAAGGAAAACACCGAAGCTAAACTCAAGATAAGCAACAGGGACGAGCTGCTTTCGGCGGTGGCTGATGTGGCGTGCCGGGATCCCCAGCTTGAGGGCATGCATGCCCAGGTCCTGAAGAGCCTCAGAGAGCGTGAGGAACTGGGGTCAACTGCTCTAGGGGCGGGTGTGGCGGTTCCCCACTGCCGCATCTCCGGCCTGCGGAGTTTCGTGGCCGGCATCGTCACCACTGCGAAAAAGCTCGATTACGATGCAGCTGACAACGAGAAGGTGGACATATTCCCCTTCGTGATAGGCCCTGAGGACAATCCAAAGGAACACCTCAGGGTGCTTTCCGGTATGGCCAGGCTCCTCAGGAATCCCGACACCAGGAAAGCCATACGCTCGGCCGCAAGCGGCTCGGAGCTTTTCCAGCTTATCACAGGCCTGGATGCCGAGGGTGTGTCCGGTGCTCCCTCCGATACCGCATGCAGCATGAAGATGCTGCACGTGTTCGTTCGAAATGAAGAGCTTTTCAACGACATACTGCAGGTGTTCGCTTCCGGGGAGTTCCTCGGCGCCATGGTCCTCGAAGCCCATGAATCAACTGAATACATGTCCGGGATCCCTGTTTTCGCGGGTTTCTGGAACAGCGACCTGAACACCTTCAATCGCATAATTACCGCTGTGGTAAAGGGCTCGCTGGTTAACCAGACCATCAGGAACATAGAGTACGTATGCGGAGCGCTGAAGGATCAGAGCGACGTGATGGTCACGGTTTCCGACCTGCACCACGCAATAGGATCCCTGGACTACTGAAATGACTTTATCATCACTACCTCTGATGGCCGTTGTTGGCGGCGCTGTTATTCTGTCCCTCTACGCAGGAAGGCTCGCCAGGAAAACAGGGCTTCCCTCCCTGGTGGGCTACATGATACTTGGAGTGATCCTGGGCAGCTCCGTTCTCGGTGTACTCTCTGCGGAGGGAACCAGAACACTGTCGTTCCTTACCGACATAGCCCTGGGGTTCGTTGCCTTCACCATAGGCAGCGAACTGAACCTCAGGGAGCTGAAAAAGCTTGGAAAAGGGATCATCTACATCATTCTGGCTGAGTCGTTCGCTGCCTTCTTCATGGTGGCAGGCGCCGTCTGGATACTCACCGGCAACCTGCCCATGGCGCTTATTTTCGGAGCCCTCGCCCCTGCCAGCGCTCCGGCGGGCACCGTGGCGGTGATACAGGAGTACGGCGCGAAGGGCAAACTTACCAGCGCTCTCTATGCCGTTGTGGGATTCGACGACGGTCTGGCGATCATCATCTTCGGTTTCGCAAGCGCCGCGGCAAGGAACATTCTGGACCCGGCGGCCTCTTCCGGACTGATGCACTCGGTACTTCATCCGGCGGGTGAGATACTGTTCAGCATCCTGGCTGGAGGTTTCCTTGGAGTACTGCTCACGGTACTGGGGCGGAAGCTAAGACCCCTGACCGATGTGCCCTCCCTGTTCATGGGCTTCGTGGCGGTGGCAGCGGGAATAGCCCAGTGGCTTCACCTTTCCCTGATCCTCACCTGCATGATGCTGGGTTTCGTACTCACCAACACCACGCCGGTTGCCACGGTAAAATCGATGATGGGGCAGCTGCGGACCTGGATGCCCTTTCTGTTCATACCCTTCTTCTTCCTTGCGGGGGCTCATCTGGACATCGCCGCCCTGCCTTCCCTGGGGCTGATCGGTGTGGTCTACATACTTGCCCGAACGGCTGGTCTCATGGGCGGTGCCAGGCTGGGTGCCGTGATCGGCCGGTCGGACGACAACATCAAGAAGTACCTGGGGTTCGGAATACTCTCCCAGGCAGGGGTGGCCATCGGTCTCTCCATGGTGGTCCTCGGTCAGTTCGAAGCCCTTGGAACACCTGAAGCCTCGAGCATAGCGGTGAACGTGATAACCACCATAACCGCCACCTGCATAATCTTCGAGATCATAGGGCCAATAGGGGCGAAATACGCGCTTCAGAAAGCCGGGGAGATAAGGAGAAAAACCTGACATGACCACGGAGTTCACCCTCCTCGCCCTTGTCGGTGCATCAGTTGTCACCGGCCTGTTCTTCGGCAAGGCGGCGAAGAAGGCGGGACTTCCCTCCATTATCGGCTACATGGTACTTGGAACCCTCGCCGGGGTCTCTGTCCTGGGCATCTTCCATCACGCTCATCTCAGGGAGCTTGCCTTCGTGACCGACATAGCCCTCGGCTTCGTTGCCTTCAGCATAGGTAGCGAGCTGAAGCTCTCCACTCTGCGCTCCCTGGGCAGGTCCATCGGGCTGATAATCATCCTGGAGTCCACCGGAGCCCTGGTGATGGTTGCAGCTCTGGTGTATGCTGTTACAGGGGATATTGTTACATCACTGATATTCGGAGCCCTGGCCCCGGCCACCGCCCCGGCTGGGACGGTGGCTGTGATACGGGAGTACAGGGCAAAGGGAAGGCTTTCATCCTCGCTGTATGCAGTAGCTGGATTCGACGACGGAGTGGCGATCCTCCTCTTCGGCTTCACCGCTGCCATCGCAAGGCAGCTGCTCCTTGCGGAGGCCGGCCTTGCGTCTGGTAGCCTGATAGCCGGGCTCGCCAGACCGGCCGCCGAGATACTGTTCAGTCTGCTCACCGGCGGTGCGCTGGGATTCCTGTACTCATATCTCCTTCGCAAATTAGATTCCAGCAGCAACATACCTGCGTTAACTTTTGGGTTCGTCCTCTTCGGAGCCGGTCTGGCGACCATGTTCCATCTGTCGCTGATACTTGTGAACATGGGAATAGGATTCGTGCTTGCGAACACAAACAGGCAGAGCACAGTTACCTCGGTGAACGATCAGCTCAGATCCCTGATGCCCCTTCTCTTCATTCTCTTCTTCTTCCTTGCAGGGGCTCATCTGAACTTCGCGGCACTTCCAGCCATGGGGATCACGGGTATGGCCTATATACTGGGACGCTCCGCAGGTAAGATAGGCGGTGCCTGGCTGGGCGCATTCATGGGAAAAGCTCCTGAGACAATAAGGAACAACCTGGGACTTGGGCTCCTTTCACAGGCGGGGGTGGCCATCGGACTTGCCCTTCTTGTATCGCAGGAGTTCTCGGCAGTTGGAACGGAAAAGGCCCTGATGCTGGGTTCGTCGGTGATTACCACAATAACCGCAACCTGCATCTTCTTTGAGATCATCGGCCCCATCACCGCCAGGATCGCTCTGCGGAACGCCGGGGAGATCGGGGCCGATTGATTTGTTAACTCTGTTGTACTGCAAACACTTAAGTGCTTCTTAGCCCAGAGACCCCACAAGTGATTCCACCGCGTCGAGAACCTCTCCTGTGCGAACCACCCTGGACATGGTGTTATGGTCGGGATACAGCGGCCTGTCCTCCCCAAGATGGTCCACATGGAGGCGTATGATCCTCCTTGCTTCCTCCACGCCGCTGCCGCATCTGTGGCTCCTGAAGTCCAGGGCCTGGGCGGCGGCGATCATCTCTATGCCCAGTATGCCCCATGCGTTCTCAAGGATCTGGCAGTTCTTCAGAGCGGTGTTCATGCCCATGCTCACGAAGTCCTCCTGATCCGCCGCAGCCGGTATCGAAGCCACCGCCGCAGGACTGGAGAGTATCCTCTGCTCCGCGATGAGCATCCCCGCGGTGTACTGGCTGAGCATGTGACCGCTGTAGAGCCCGGGTTTCTCCGCCAGGAACGGGGGAAGACCCACTGAGAGCGCAGGGTTCAGAAGCCTGTTCAGCCTTCTTTCACTCAGCACGGAAACCATGGTTATCGCGGTGCCGGCCATCTCCATGGGAAGGGAGACCGGAGTACCCTGAAAGTTGGCTCCGGTGAGAACGATATCGTCCTCCGGAAAGAACAGCGGGTTGTCGCCTACGCCGTTCAGCTCGGTTTCCACCTGGCTCCTGGCGTAGGCCACCGCGTCATGGGCGGCTCCTATCACCTGGGGAGTTGAGCGCATCGAATAGGCGTCCTGGACTCTCTGGGGGGTCTTGCCGGTGAGAAGGTCGCTTCCCTCGATGCACTTCCGTATTGCCCTGGCGCTTCTCAGTGAACCGCTGAAACCCCTTACCTGATGGACTCTGTCCTCGTAGGGTTTCATGTTGGCGTACAGGGCTTCAAGGCTCATTGCCGCGGTGATCTCAGCCTGCTTCAGCCACCTCTCCATGTCGTGAATGTTCAGGGCAGATATGGCGGTGAGGAGATTGGAGCCGTTAATGAGTGCCAGACCGTCCCTGGCATGGAGTTCCAGCGGCTTGAGACCGGCTTTTCCCAGGGCCTCCTCACCGGAGAATATCTCCCCTTCGTACCAGGCCTCCCCCTCCCCCATTATCACCAGGGCGATCATGCTCATGGGAGCGAGGTCGCCGCAGGCACCAACGGAACCCTTCTCGCATACAACGGGAGTAACTTCGCGGTTGAGCATCTCCACCAGCATTTCGGTCATCTGCAGCCTTACGGCGGAATGTCCGTTGCAGTGAACGTTCGCCCTTCCCAGCATGGCGCCGCGCACGCGCTCGATGGGTACAGGCTTTCCTATGCCCGCGGAGTGGTTGTAGATGAGGTACTTCTGAAATGAAAGCACCTCCGCGTCACTGAGCCTGGTCTCCGAGAACTCACCAATGCCGGTGTTGATCCCGTACATGGTTTCACCGGCGGCGATTTTCCTCTCGACCATTTCCCTGCATCGCAGGATACGCTCACAGGCCTCCGGAGCTAATTCCACCTGCTCGCAGTTCCTGGCCACGGCCACCAGTTTCTCTATGGTAAGGCTCTTTCCGTCGAGTACAACGCTCATGGGATCCTCCCGGTGAAGGTGATGTTCTTCAGTGAAACTTCGAGAGGAGAATAATACTAAAGAACCCTTCCCGGGGTAAGAAGGTCACTGCTCCACCTCAAGGATATAAAGCACCGGAAAGATCTCCGGATCGGGTTCCCAGGCAACCATGCCGTTTTCGTGAACCTTCACCCTGAGATCCAGGCCCTGGAGTTCTTCGCAGTCAAGGGCTGTCCTGAACATGTGCTCTCCAAGGTTGTAGACATCGAACACCGGGCTTTCCTCACGTCCGTCCCTTACCCAGAGTCGGCCTTCCCCGTCGATGCCCATGCCCCTCAGGGGGACCATTTCCCTGTATTCCGACGGATCCCACTGCATTTCAGGAGATGCGCCCTCGTTCCTGAGCTGCTCCTGCATCTCGGAACGCTCCTTTTCGATATCCTCCACCGGCCTGGGCATCGGGTCCCGCTGCTCCTCAATTGTGTACAGAACCTCTCCGCTTCGGTCCATGGCCACCACGGAGAATTCCTGATAGGAGTAGGGCGAGTAGTAGACGTTACCCTGAAAGTCAGAAGTGAACACGACCTCGCACTCCTCGGTGGACTCCCGAAGCCGTTCCCGATTGAATGGTGCAAGGCGGTTGTAGTATTCCATGTCCTGAACCGGTGAGTCGCTCCAGAGGGCGATTAGTTTCCCGTACATGGAGTTTTCCCTGTCGAAGATCCTGTAACTGCCGGTATAGCTTCCATCCGCGGCTGGACTGACCCTTTCGGGGGACCACGGGATAAAGCCTGAGATGATGGTATCCACCGAAAGATCGGAAGAGAGGAAGGTCATTCTGGTAAGACCAGGATCACTTAGCACCACCCTTCCGTCGGCAAGAGCCGTCATGCAGAATGGGCGTATGTATTCCCCCGGGCCCTCCCCTGATCCCCCCACCCTCTCCAGGAACTCGCCGTCGGGATCGTAGCAGGAGATCCGGCAGGTTATGCCGTCGAGTACAAGGATCCTCCCGTCCTGAAGCACGCACGCGTCCCTTATGCTGCCAAATACATAACAGCTGTCGCCGTACTCGGCCCCGACCGATACGCGTATCTCCAATGAAGGTGAAACCTCCCCGGCGGACAAGGAATCACTCTGAGGGGACTGGCAGCCAAGCAGGAAAAGAACCGTGATGCAGGATAACAGTCTCTGTAACATTTTTCATCATTCCTTTCTCTTTTCACAGCAATATTTCTAAATATGATGATTCAGTTTCTCTTATGTCAAATTTGTCACACTTGACTTATGTATCAATATGATACATATCTGTTCTGCCCTGATGAAAGGAGAAGAGATATGAAAGGGTTTGTTACGGTGCTTGCTGTGCTCTTGCTGGCCTCCGCAGCGGGAGCATCTGTTTTCGATGTTCTGCTCGTAGTTCCTGAAAAGTATGGAGCTAATCTCAACTTCAATGTTGACCACCTTCAGGGAATGGGGTTCAGGATCACCACCGCCGGAACCAGCGAAACCATCTCCGCATGCAATGCCTCACTCCCTGCTATTGAAGTCGATACCCTTATCCAGGAAATACTTGATGTATCGTGCTATGACGCCGTGGCCATAATGCCTTCAAGGTGGTTCAATGTCGCCCAGCCTTACCAGGACCTGATCGAATCGCCGGAGGCCCTTGCTCTGATCCAGGCGGCGGTAGCCGACAGCATCCCTCTCTGGTCAACCTGCGCCGGACCGCTGGTGCTTGCTGCTGCCGATGTTCTCCAGGGGGTTACCATCCAGGGAAGGAGTGGACCCGACAGCTCATTCGTGGATGTCTATGAGAATGCGGGAGCGAACTATATCGGATGGGGGCTGCTTCCCGTAATAGACGGCCCGATAATAACCACTTCGCGCGGACAGTATTTTCAGAGGGAGAACTGCCAGGCAGTGATCTCCGCATGGGCAGCGCTGAACTCCTCAAATCCGGCTGAAGACAATGAAGAAACAGTCTCCAGGGGAATAAGGAGCATGATCCACCTTGATGGAGGAGGTTTTGCCGCTACAGGTTACGACTTCTCCACAGGTGGTCTGATGTCCGATGCCCTGGTTATGGCAATGGACAATGACGGACAGACCCTCTGGGAAACAGTGATCGGCGGGGAGGGATTCGATTTCGGTCTCGATGTGATCCAGACATCAGAGGGAGATCTGATCATTGCGGGATACACCACCAGGAACGGTAATGAGGACATCCTCCTCACCAAAGTGGATATCCAGGGAAACATCCTGTGGGAGAACAGCTGGGGAACACCTGATCTCGAGATGGCCAGATCGGTCTGTGAATCTCCGGACGGGAACCTTTTCATAACCGGCAGGACCTGCCATGAAGCGGAGGGTGGCAGCGATCTGCTTCTGGTGATGACCGATCCGCAGGGAAACCCAGTCTGGGAACGGACATATGGAGGCTCCGGCCCGGAAACCGCTGACAGGATCCTTCTTACGGCAGAGGATCATCTGCTGATCGTGGGATCCACGGGATCATTCACCGAGAACTCCGATGCATATCAGATCCTTCTGGACCTTAACGGCGATCTGATCAGGGAGAACTACTACGGCGCCCAGGGAGGGGAAGGCGGCTATGACCGGGCTAACTCAGCGGTGATCCTTCCCGACGGAAGAATCGCGATGGCAGGGGAATCCAACGATCCGGACAAATGCGGCATGTACTTCGTACTTACTGAAAGCGACGGGGAGAAGATACTGGAGTCGTTCCACGGCAACGTTTTCTACGACTATTGCAGCAGTGTGATAGCAACCCCGGACGGAGGTTTTCTCCTCGCGGGCGCAACCAAGGACAGGTACACCTGCGACAACGACGCTTATCTTGTGAAACTCAACGAGTTCGGAGAGCTGGTCTGGGAAATGGAGTTCGGAGAGGAGACCACCGATGAATGGTGTTTCTCCATTGCGCAGGTCGAACCAGGCGTCTACATGGCAGCCGGCCAGAAAGAAACCGAGTCGGGGGGCTTTCAGGAGTGGGTCTTCCTGGTGGAGGATCCTTCCATGGGCAGCTCGCCTCACCAGAATGACCAGTGCAGTTTCTGGCCCAACCCTGCTTCATCCTCGATAACTGTCATGGCAGAGGACCTGACCGGTTCAGTAACGGTGATGGACCTTGCAGGAAGGGCGGTTGCAGAGGAATGGGCATCAGGTGGAACCGCCCGGCTTGATGTCAGCGGTCTTCCCGCCGGGCTCTATACAGTTCGCTGGTTCCAGAACGGGGCAGCTTCCCAGGGGCGGGTGGTGGTTATAAAGTGACCCGCCCCGGAATGGTTACAAGCAGCTTTCAGCTGACCAGCATCGCCTTGGCGAACCTGCCATGTATTCGGGTAGTGAGCCTGGCAAGGTGCAGGGTATGCACCGTGAGCATACCGCCGGCTGCCATTACTGCCGGCATCGCATAAAGGGGAAACCTGATGTCCGGTTCTATAACTGCATGTCCGAAACCGTACTGTATCACTGGAGCACTCATCAGCGAGATCGCCAGACTGAACAGGGTAACGATGAGTGTGAAGAAAGGATTCCCAGGGGCTGCATCAGGACCATGTAAATCAGCGTGGTCCAGGTGCTGCCCGTGGTGAACATCACCTTGAACTTCTCCCACCATGAGCCGCCCCTGGGAACGATTGACCTCCTTGGCATCCTGGTTCCCAGGAGGGCTTCAACAAGCCTTCCCTCAACGAACCCGAGCCCTCTCACCGCAAGGAAGAAAAGCATCATGACAGGCAACCCTATGATAAGGAGGATCAGGCTGAAGGAGAGGGACAACCCCGTAACCGCCAGGCTGAAGTAGAAAGTTCCGGTTACGAGGGAAAGCACCATGTACAGGCAGGCAGCCCAGGCCCCAGGGTCGCCGACTATGCCGAAGAAGGCTCCGAAACCACCCTTCCCGGCGGGCTTCCCGGCAAACACCGGGGTGGTCTGCTCCTCTATGTCCGAATAGACCCCCCTGATGTCTTCCGGAGATCCGTAAAGGCCGATCACCTTGCGGGCAAGCTCCGCTGGATCCGCATCGGGGTTCAGTTCCTGTTCGCTTCTCAGGGCTTCCATAAGATGGTCTTCGGCATTCGCCAGTGCATCATGCACGGTGGACCTGTCAAGATCCCCCAGGGCAGCCCTGAGTTCGTCAAGATAATTTTCAATGTGCCCTCTACCTTTCATCGGCCATACCTCCAAGGATTCTGTTCACCACTTCCCCTGCTTCCTCCCAGATCTTCCTCCAGCGCACAAGGGCCCTGCGTCCATCCTCCGTTATCCTGTAGTACCTTCTGGGGGGACCTGAAACCGAGGGCTCAACGGTGCTGCTTAAGAGCCCGTTCCTCTCCAGGGATTTCAGAACGGGATACAGCGCTCCCTGCTTAATGAGCTGGAAGTCGAGGTCGCCGGACATCTCCTTTGCTATCCTGTATCCGTACATCGGTTCGCCGGCCTGGGCCAGGACAGCAAGCAGCGCCAGGGAGGTGGTGCCGGAACTTATCTCCCGGCTGAACTTCCTGTCGACCATCTCCGTTTCCACATCTGCCTCCTTTCATCACTGGATGCGAGCGTTCTACCACCAGATCGATACTAATCAATACCGAACTCTATTGTCAAGTTATGAATAGTGTCAGCCTGATGGTACAGTAATGGAATCCTCCCACTTGACCCGGACTCGGGTCTGCGCCATGTATGCCTCAATGATGGAACTTCCACGCAGTCGTTAGGAGCAGCCTTTGCACAACGAGGGTCATTCCCGTTTCGCTGACCTGCTCATGGATTCCGAAGACAATCTCTTCTCCCTGCTGTCGCTGTTCAAGGAAACCCTGGTATTCATCTTCGATGCCCAGGGCCGCTTCACCTTCGGCCACACCGATTCCAGGTCCAGGCTTCACAGCGATCCTGAACACTTCCTGGGAAAGACGGTGGCTGAGGTCATGCCGGGACATGTGGTCAAGCCCTTCATGGAAGCCATGAAAAGGAACATGAAGGGCGAGGTTGCCGAGTTCGACTACTGGATGGACCTGATCACCCACACCGGCTGGTTCAGCGCAACCTGCTCGCCGATCTTCAGGAACGGTTCATTCGAAGGCACCATGGCCATCGTAAGGGACGTCACTTCCCGAAGGAACGCCACCGAGGCCCTGAGAACCAGCGAAGAGAACTACCGCACCCTGGTGGAGATGGCTGCCATGGGCATAGTGATCATCTCCGAAGGAACAGTGGTTTACGCAAATCCTCTTGCAAGTACCATTTCCGGATTCGACAATGGGGAAATAGTGGGCAGAAGCTTCCTGGACTTCATTGCTCCCTCGGATCGAAAGAGGGTTTCTGAGATACACGGGAAACGGATCTCAGGGGAAGCCGCACCTCAGGTATACGAGTTGAGGATGCTGAAGAAGAACGGCCGGCTCATAGACATTGAGGTAAGCGCGAAATTGATTGACTATCAGAGCAGCCAGGCAGTTCAGGTCCTTATGCAGGACATCACCGAGAGGAAGAAGACCGAGAAGGAACTCATCTCAGTGCAGGACTCGCTGAAGGACAGGGTGGCCGACAGGACGAGGGAACTCGAGAAATACAGGGCTCACCTGGAGGAACTGGTCGAGGAGCGAACGGGGAGGTTGAGGGACACGGTGAACCTCCTTCGCACCGAGATAGAGGAGAGGATAGTAGCCGAGGAAAGGGTTGAGCACCTGAACCTGATACTTCGGGCCATACGCAACATCAACCAGCTCATTACCAATGAGACCGACGTGCAGAAGCTGATAGACGGCGCGTGCAGAAAACTGGTGGAGACACGGGGCTACAAGGACGCGTGGATATTCCTTCTGAACAGGGATGGAAGCTTCAGGTGCTCCGCCGAGGCTGTTCCCGGGGAGAACCTCGAACCGCTTCTCGAACACGTGATGCAAGGTAACTACACACCTTGTCTCGAGAAGTCCATGGCTTTCCATGGGTCCTGGATCTCGGATGAGGACCGCTCGATCTGCGTGAACTGCCCCCTGAAGCCGGACACCGACGAGCCCAGACGGATCATGTCCTGCAGACTTGAGTGCCACGGTAGGATCCATGGGGTCCTTACCGTTACCAGTCTCGGGGAGTACCCCCCTGACACCGAAGAGATATCACTTTTCAAAGAGGTATGCGACGACATCGCCTTCGCCCTGGACAGCATCGAGCAGGAGCAGGGAAGAAAGGCCGCGGCCAGGGCCCTGGCTGAAAGCCGCAACAGGTATGAAGCCCTTTTCGAGAACGCCACCGTCCCCATCCTTTTCATACAGAACGACACCATACTGGAGTGCAACACCAAGTGCGCCGAGACCTTCGGTTTTTCCGCAGAAGAGATGACGGGAAGGACTCCATACGACCTCTCCCCTCCGGAACAGCCTGACGGCAGGCCGTCGAAGGAGGCGGCCCTGGCCTACATCAAAGCCGCAGTGAAGGAGGGGCCCCAGTACTTCATGTGGATGCACATGAGGTCCAGTGGCGAGGTCTTCCCCGCCGAGGTGGGGCTCAACGCCATCGAGATAGACGGCAGGAGCTACATACAGGCCGTGCTGAAGGATGTTACCAACAGGGAAAGGGCCGAGGCGGCCCTCAGGGAAAGCGAGCGTAATTACCGCACATTGTACACCAATGTTCCCGTGGGCCTGTTCAGGAGCGAAGCGAGCGAGAGGGGCAGACTGCTGGAGGCCAATCCTGCCATGGCCTCCATATTCGGCTACGATTCACCTCCAGCCATTCTCAAGACCACTGCGGTATCCCTTTTCGCCCGGGAGGAGGACAGGGGCAGGATGCTGGAACTGCTGGGGAAGAGAAAGGTCATCAGGGATCACGCGGTTGAAATGAGAAGGGCCGACGGCTCAGCATTCTGGGCATCCATATCCGCAAGATCATTCACTTCCCCGGATGGAAGCAGGACCTATATCGACGGAATAGTTAAGGACGTTTCCGAGACAAGACAGTACGAATCAGACCTCAGAAGAAGCGTGGAGAGCCTTCAAAACGCCATAGAAGGCACCGTATCCGCCATGAGCATGCTGGTGGAGATGAAGGATCCCTACACCTCGGGACACCAGAAGGGTGTGGCCCACCTGGCCTGTGCCATAGCTGAAAAAATGGGGCTTCCCGAAGAAACTGTCAGCTGCATAAGGATCGCCTCCACCCTCCACGACCTGGGGAAGCTAAGCATACCCACCGAGATACTCAGCAAACCGGGCCCACTCAGCGAATACGAGGTGGATTTCCTGAAGACACACCCCCGGGCTGCGTATGACATACTCGAGTCGATAGAGTTCCCATGGCCCATAGCGAAGGTGATCCTTCAGCACCATGAAAGGATGGACGGCTCAGGCTACCCCCAGGGTCTGAAGGGTGAAGATATTTCCATCGAAGCGCGCATCGTGGCGGTGTCTGACGTTGTTGAGGCCACTGCTTCCAGAAGGCCCTACAGGGCCAGCAAGGGTGTGGAGGTGGCCCTGAAGGCCATCAGGGAAGGGGCCGGGGTGATCTACGACGAAGAAGTGGTGGAAGCCTGCGTCAGGCTGTTCCATGATAAGGGTTTCTCCCTGCTGGACCACGACAGCCTTACCATAGGAGCCGATTTCGCTATCTAGGCACGTCCTCCGCACCCTGAGCCTCTTCCTCGGTCTGTTCCCTTACATCCACCACGTTCACAGTGAAGTCCAGGGGCATCCCGGCAAGAGGATGGTTCCTGTCAACGGTAACCTCGTCGCCGTTTACCTCAGAAACGGTTATCACCTGAAGGTTCCCGTTGCTGTCCTGGGCCTGGAACTGCATTCCCGGTTCCAGTTTGTCCATACCGTGGAAGACCTCTCTCTTCAGTACCGCAACGAGGTTGGGGTTCCTCTGACCATACCCTTCTTCAGGGGGCACCACAACGGAGAAGGAATCCCCCTGAGATTTGCCTTCCAGTTCCCTCTCAAGGCCTGGTATTATTGATCCCGTGCCATGTATGTAGGTAAGGGGATCATCCTCTGGAGAAGCGCTGATAACCTCTCCCTCGGGGTTCTTCAGTGTGTAGTGAAAGGAAGCTACTCTGTTGTTCCTGATCTCCATGTGTTTCTCCTGACAGGGATGGGAAAGATCTTAGGGCGAGTTCCCATACTACAAGGAAACACAGAGTTCGTCAACTTATTTTCTTTTATACTAGTTAACTACCACCATGCGGTGACTGGAACGATATCCTCCCGCGTCGAGGCCTATTAGATAGACCCCGCATTCCAGACCGCTCAGCTGGAACTGGTGACTTCCGCCGGGCAATGAGGCGGCAGATATCTCCGCCGCCCGCCTTCCCGCCGCGTCGAAAACCATGATCTCCAGGGGTAATACTTCAGAAAGCGAAACCTTGATGGTGGCTCTATCGGACACGGGACTTGGAATCTCCACCAGATAAGGAAGACCATCCGATATGTACTCCACTGAGGCTCCACTGGTGCCCCAGCCCGCCAGCACTGCCATCATCCACCACCAGGCAGAACCCTTGTTGTAGCAGCTTTCAGCTGTGGTATGGCCGTACTCGTCGCCGTAATACTGGGGGTGCTCCGCCGGCACCGCGGTTCCGTTGTACTGGTAGGTGTGGTGCTCCCACTGGGAGGATGAAGGGTTGTACCACCAGGCGTCCATGTCCGCAAAGTCGAAGAGCACCTTGTCGTTGGCGGTACAGTAGTCACGGATCTGATTGTTCCTCAAGAACCTGTTGTAGCCTTCGGATCCGGTTGCCTGGGCATTCCCGGTGAAGTACACGAAGGTCACTTCCGGGTATTCCGACTCAAGCTGGGACATGGCATCCAGATAGGCCTGAACCTGCGACTGGTCGTAGTAGTCGCACTGGGAGCACCAGCACCACATGGAAGTGTCCAGTGCTGGATTGCCGTCGAGCACGTCCCTTGTGAGGTTCAGCCCTTCGCTGGACTCCCAGTAAAGGTCAGGGGTAACGTAGGACTCGTTCTCCTGCCCGTCGAAGACACAGTAGGCTCCCGAAACCTGGGGAAGATACCCTATACCCACTTCGGCGTCGCAGAGGGGAACGTCGTCCTCCACGAAGTCGAGACCGTAAGTGAGCTGCCCCCCGTGGGAGGTATGGGCATAGTGGGACTGCAGCGAACTCTTCACCGCCTCTATCCAGACCGGCGGCACCTGGGAAAGATCGGTGCAGGAGTGGTCTATCAAGACGCCCTGCGCCATGGCGCTGAAACCCATGAGAATCAAAACGGAGATCAACCTTACTGACATAATCCATCCCCCCTTAGTGGTTTACATCAAAGAATCAGCATCTTCATGGGAAAAGTCAATAGACCCTTGCCACCAGTTTCCCGCTGATGGAACACTTTCTCACCACAGCGGACCTCCCTGCCCCGGCGAAGGAGAGGATATCAGGAGCAGAACGGTCTCGGAAACCAGAATGAATAGTGATCTCGCCCCGCTGACGGAGAAGATACCCCCTGTCGGATAGAGCGCGATCTCTGACACGAACTTGACATTGTAGCACTAATGGGCTACATTTAGAAAGAAAGAGAGGTTCCAATGAGCAAGACAGCCACAGTCAGAGCAAGACTCGAACCAGGTCTAAAGGAAACAGCAGAGGAAATACTCAGCAGACTGGGTTTGTCTACTACCCAGGCGATAACCCTGTTTTTCAGACAGATCGAAATGAATGATGGTCTTCCGTTTGATGTCAGAATCCCCTCAGCTCTCACCAGGAAGACCATGGATGAAACTGATTCAGGTGAAGGTTTGATTCTCTGCGAGGATGCAGACGACATGTTTGAGCAGCTTGGGATCTGATGTATCGACCGGTTTATACCAGGCAGTTCAAGAAGGATATCAAGCTGGCACAGAAGCAGGGGCGAGACATTGACCAGTTCAAGCTAATAGCCAGGTCTCTCCTGGCTGGCAAAGCCCTTGATCCAATCTTTAAAGATCACAAACTCGTTGGGAACTACATTGGCAGACGCGAATGCCATATCGAATCCGATTGGCTCCTTATCTACAAGATCGATAACGACCAACTCATCTTCGAGAGATGCGGCTCTCACTCTGAACTCTTTAAGACATAGTCTATGGCACACCGTATTGGATAGTTTTGGAACTGGGAAAGAAGATCAGGAATCCGTGAGCCTGCCCTTGGATCTGGAATAGACTTTGCCCTTCTCTCGCTTCCCGACCGCAATAACCAGAACTGTCACTTCTTTGTCATTCACTTCGTAGACGAGTCTATAGCCTGATGATCTCAGTTTGATCTTGTATACGTCTGCAAAGCCATGCAGTCTGCTTGCCGGAATTCTGGGATTCCCAAGCCTTTCCTTGAGCTTTTTACGCAGCTGTTCCCTTATCGGTACCGCTAGCTTCTTCCACTCCCGGAGGGCGCTGGGCAGGAACTTCAGCTTATACATTGTCTATGTCAACTTCAACAGCCTGTTCTTTTTCACACTGCCTGTCTAGAACAACCCTGGCCAGTTCAGCATCTTCCAGTCTGTCGAGAAGCATCTCATAGGTTTCGGCTGGAACAAGATATGCAGTAGGGACATTATGGTTGAGAATGGTAATTGCTTCACCATCAGCTTCCCTGAGAAGAGCTGTAGGGTTCTTCTTCAACTCAGAAATGCTGGCCGAATAACTTGACAGCACCTGTTCCATATCAACCTCCGTATTATGGTCTATTTTTCGTTCTTTTTATAACTCTTTTCTTGGGGCTTGTCAATTTACGACAGTTCAGTCTTCCTCACCGTATTCGGTCATTGGTGAATCTTTTTAGCACCCCGTAGTGGACGCTTTCGGAACCTTCTACTGCGGTACCCCTTGTTGGATACTTTTCGAACTCTAACTGACAAGAATCTGGAAAAGCGCGCCACAAGATGTCAGCTACCCCGTAGTGGACACTCTTAGAAAATCTCCTCAGTATTGATTTCGAAACACATTCCCGCTGAGGGAAAAAGACTTGACGAATTATAACTCTAACGTAATATTACCTACATGTTATGAAGAGCATGAAGAGAGGCTATGGAAAGAGAGGAATGATGAAATGTGAGATTGAATACACTGATGAGTTCGGAGAGTGGTGGGAAAGTTTGAATGAAGATGAGCAGGACAGTGTTACAAGTTACGTCAAACTGCTGGAGCTAAGAGGAGTAACTCTTGATTTTCCCTACTCCTCAAACGTAAAAGGTTCTAAACATTCTCATATGAGAGAATTACGAGTGCAACACCAAGGCAACCCATATCGTGTTCTTTACGCATTCGACCCAAGAAGAGCTGCAATACTATTAATTGGTGGATGCAAGAAAGGTAACAATAGGTGGTATTTAGAGTTAGTGCCCATTGCCGATAGTATTTACGACAAGCATTTAGAGCAGTTAAAGTGATTGTTTAGATAACACAAAGTTAGGAACCAGGTAGAGAAGCAGGAGTAGGTACAGGAGAAAGAGTAGAAAGAGGAGATGGAATAATGTCGAAGCCCTTCAGGAATCTCACTGACGGCATGTCTCCAGAGCGTAAGAAGAAAATAGAGCTTCAAGCAAATGAGCTTATCCGGGAAATGGAAATCGGCGAGCTCAGGAAGGCTCTTAAGATTACGCAGGAAGAACTGGCAGTTGCTTTAAAAATGAAGCAGTCATCAATATCCAGGATTGAACATCAGTCTGACATGTTCATAAGTACTTTGAGGTCGATTCTATCGGCGATGGGTGCCTCACTGAAGATTGTTGCCAGTTTTCCGGAAGGTGATGTTCAAATCAACCAGTTCGAAGATCTTAGAAAAGGAAAGTCAACCTCATAAAATAGTGCTGAAATAACCTCTCAACGATTTCTTGCACAGGCTTTCAGAGCATTGCATGTAATGGCGCACTCATGTAGCAGGTACCCCGTAGTGGACGCGTTCGGAACCTTCTACTATGGCACCCCGTAGTGGACACGTTCGGAACCTTTTACTGCGGCTGCCCGTAGTCGATACTGTTAGTACCTGTGGATGGATGAGGATAGTTCGAGCTAGAACAAAGACAACTTGAGATCGAAATTCACCAGAGGCTTGGGTGTATATTCCCAGCCAGCGGAATTGTCATTATCCATTGTTATCCCGGCTCCCCAGTTAGGTTCGATAGCAACCGGAACCCCCAGCACTGGTAACCTGTGCTTCCACCCGAAGTTGACTAAAAAGGAGATTCGTTCAAGTCTTTCGCGTGCAGAGGGCCAAAGCAATTCTCCAGATGCATTTCCTCCCACAAAGAAACCGACAAGATCACCATCTCGATAACCCCGAAGCTCAACTCCCGCTTCGAGTCCCGGAGCAAACTCTTCAAGGTAGGAATCCGAGCAGAACACAGACCCTCCTTCAAGGATTAACGAGCTGCTGCTGTCAGCAGATAAGGGTTTCTCATACGAGTATGTTAATTCAAGAGTCTGAGTAACTTCCAGATCTATACCAGGGCCAAACACCACTGAATCTGCAAAAACAGTTCCGCACAAAACCTCAAGAAAGAAAAGCATGAAAGCCTCCCATGTTCTTTCCGACTCTACCTATGGAATGAATCAAATGTTCCTTCGCAATTCCTACATAGCTTGGATTTAGATGCTTTTAGTGATTGGCAAGGATCAGAATCCTTTGCTAGTATCCCAAATTGAGAGCTTTTCAAGAAGCCGAGAAGTAGTTCGATAATCTCGTTTGGGTACCCCGTAGTGGACACGTTCGGAACCTTCTACTGTGGCACCCCGTAGTGGACAGTTTTCGATCGGACCTGTAGCAAGATGCAAAATCTCATAAATGCTTAACTCACTGAATTTAATAGTGTTTGCACCTTGATACTGCCAGATACTCTTGCTTAATGGATATACAGGTATGTTACCCAGGAACCCTCTGCGGTGTTGAAACCTTCCATGTAGTCGTTTGCACTGTCGGGAACTGCAAAGACAATCAAACCCTGGCCTTCTTTAATTGATGTAATCTGACCGGATAACATTCCATTGGGAAATGTATACAAAAATACTGTTCCATGATCCAGATTGCCCATTAATACATTCCCAACCTCAAGATCGTATCTTTCAGAAGCCCAACCAAGAATGGAAACGCGTCGTGTCACGCTTCGTACAGAAAAAACAAGCTCGCATCCTTCATATGAAGAGTAGAGATCGTCTAAATTTGGTACTTCGTCATTCAGCAGCAATGCTTCATTAAGCGGGAGAAAATCCATATCTGATATCGCAAACAAAGCAGCAACCAAGAATAGCACAATCATTCTCCCTTCCCTAAGCGCTTGTTCAACAACTGTGCCAATGCTGTCTATCCTAACAGCTTAACTATGTTCCACAGAATCGCTGTCCCAAGTACTGGAAGAACTTACAGTCTGGTACCTCTCAGTGGACAGTTTCGAACTGTTCTATAAGAAGTTATAGGCACCCCGAAACGAATTCGAACAGCCAGGCCTGATACCGGCTAAGGAACCATAATATGGTCAGTTATGGAGTTTAATTGACATACTTGCGGGCGGCCTGAAGGAAGGGCAAAAAAAGAAAGCCTGGTGCCCCTGACACGACTCGAACGTGTGGCCTACGGTTTAGGAAACCGCCGCTCTATCCAACTGAGCTACAGGGGCAAAGGCTTTCAAAAATCAGGCCCAATTATGCAGTTTCTTTCAGCGGTCGTCAAACCCCGGGAGCCGCTCAAGCAGTTCAGCGGCCTTCAGGGCCAGTGAATCGGCGAACAGCATGCCGTGGTGGTCGGGAACAAGGATGTTGGCCTTCCGTGCAACCATGCCCGTATCAAGCAGTTCTTCGGCGGCGAGCCTGAAGCCCAGTTTTTCCAGAGAGTTCAGGTCTACCCCTCCGCTGTGCCTGAATCCCAGGGCAAGGAGTTCATGGGCTCCGTTCTCTCCGGTGAGGTCCTCGCTGGATTCCTCCGGGGAATCGCCCCGGACCACGGCGGATTCGTACCTTACCGAGTCGCTGTGGTTCCAGCTCCTCTTATGTCCGTCGAAGGAGTGGGCGGAGGGTCCGATGCCGATGTACGGAGTCCTTTTCCAGTAGGCTGAGTTGTGCCTGGAGACGTATTTCTCTTCCCTAGCGTAGTTCGACACCTCGTAGTGGATGTAACCGTTCTCCGTGAGAAGGTCATGGGCCAGGTGATACATGTCTGCGCAGAGGGAGTCGGGAGCCTTGATGCCCCTGTCCCCCATGGGGGTTCCCTTCTCAAGGGTGAGTTCGTAGAGGGAGAGGTGTTCCGGCATGTGGCCAAGCATCTTCTCCAGGTCTTTTCTGAACGAGTTCATATCCTGCCCGGGGAGGCCGTACATCAGATCGGCGCTGACATTCCTGAACCCGGCCCTCTTAGCCAGGGAGAGGGCTTCATCTGTATCCTCTGAGGTATGCGCCCGGCCAAGTTGCTTCAGGTGTTCGCCCTGGAAGCTCTGAACTCCCAAGCTAATACGGTTGAAACCCGCCAGGAGGATCGTTGAGTAACCCCTCGCGTCAAGGACAGCCGGGTTGGACTCGATGGTCCTCTCGGTGAGTGATGGTGAGTTCACGGTGGAAATGAACCTGGCCCAGAACTCAGGAGGAAGGAGCGTGGGGGTGCCGCCCCCTGCGTAGAAGGTGTCGAACTGAAGGTTTTTTCCTCGTGTTCTGCCGGAGAACTCCGTGAACAGGGCGGTGCACATGCCGGAGATGTCCTCCGGCTTCCTCTGGGAGGCGAAGGCGCAGTAGGAGCACTTCTTCAGGCAGTAGGGAACATGAACGTAAAGGCCTAGTCCTTCTGCCACCGCGGATCCTCGAATCTCTGTATCTCAAGGGTGTAGCCCGCGGGGTCCTTCAGGAAGCAGTTGTAAATCCTGTACTCCGGGGTCTCAGCCGGGGGCTTGATCACCTGGCAGCCCGCTTTCACTGCGGTATCGAACCATGCGTCCACATCTTCGGTTACCAGTGTGATGGTCACGTCGTCGGCCACCCTCCGATCCCTGCCAGAGCAGAAGCCCAGGAAGCCACCTGCTGCTACCCGGTAGATCCTGCACCCGCCCTGGTCCAGGGCCAGGGGAAGCCCCAGCACTCCGTGGTAGAAGCTGTGGACGGCCTCGATGTCCTCGGTGTAGCAGAAGGTGATGACCGAGTCGAAACCCTTCATCCTAACCCTCCCTCTTCAGCACGGCCAGGAAGGCCTTCTGGGGGATCATTACCTTCCCCACCATCTTCATCCTCTTCTTGCCGGCCTTCTGCTTCTCAAGCAGCTTCCTCTTCCTGGTAATGTCTCCGCCGTAGCATTTCGCCGTAACGTCCTTCCTCAGGGCGCTGATGGTGGTCCTGGCAATGACCGTTCCACCTATGGCCCCCTGAATTGGGATCTTGAACTGCTGGCGTGGGATCTCCTCCTTGAGGTTCTCGCAGGCTTTTCTGGCCCAGGCGGCGGCCCTGTCCCTGTGAACCAGCATGGAGAGGGCGTCGACCTTCTCGTGATTCACCAGAATGTCTACTTTTGCCAGGTCCCCGGGCCTGTAGTCGGCGCTCTCGTAGTCGAAGCTTCCATAGCCCTGGGTCACCGACTTAAGCTTGTCGTAGAAGTCGTAGACTATTTCGGCCAGGGGCATCTCCACCTTTATCTCCACCCTCTTGGCCCCCACATAGAGGTTAGAGTAGTTTTGCCCCCTGCGGTCGAGGAGCAGGGTGGTCACCGGGCCTATGTACCTGTCGGGCATTATCACCGAAGCCTTTATGTAAGGCTCTTCCGTAAGCTGTATCTGGCCCGGGTCCGGGTAGAGGTTGGGATTGTCGATGTACTGAACCTCGCCGTTGGTAAGAGTTATCCTGTACAGAACCGTGGGAGCGGTGAGCACCAGGCTCATTCCGAACTCCCTCTCCAGACGTTCCTGCACAACTTCCAGGTGAAGGAGCCCCAGGAAGCCGCACCTGAACCCGAAGCCCAGTCCTACGGAATTCACCTTCTCGTAGGTGAGGGAGGCATCGTTCAGCTTCAGCTTCTCCATGGCTATGGCCAGGTCGTTGTAATCCTCGGTGGAAATGGGGAAGAGGCTTGAGAACACCACCGGCTTGGCTTCCTCGAAACCCGCCAGGGGCTTCTCGGCGGGTTTCCTGGCGCTGGTTATGGTCTCACCGCTCCTCACGTCGCTTACGCTCTTGATCCCGGCTATGAGGTAACCCACATCTCCAGCTTCCAGCTTCCTGCACTTCACCCGGTGTATCCCCAGGTGGCCGATCTCCTCGATGCGGTACTCCTCTCCCATGGCCATCAGGAGTATGTCGTCGTCCTGGACCATGGTGCCCTCCTCCACCTTGAAGTAAGCCACCACGCCCCGGTAGGCGTCGAAGATGCTGTCGAAGACCCTGGCGCGGAGGGGGGCTTCCGGGCTTCCTGCGGGGGGTGGTATCCGTGTCACGATGGCATTCAGGAGACCTTCCAGCCCCTCACCGGTCTTTGCGCTCACGAGCACCGCTCCATCGGTGTCGAGACCCAGTTCATTGTCTATCTCGTGAAGGGTCTCCTCTATGTTGGCTGAGGGAAGGTCTATCTTGTTGATCACCGGTATTATCTCGAGGTTGTGTTCCATTGCCTTGTAGAGGTTGGCGAGGGTCTGGGCTTCAACACCCTGGGCGGCATCGATCACCAGAAGGGCGCCCTCGCAGGAGGCCAGGGCCCTGCTAACCTCGTAGCTGAAGTCAACATGGCCCGGGGTGTCGATGAGATTCAGCTGGTAGACCTGTCCCCCGGGGTCGGTGTAGCGCATGGTGACGGCGCTGCTCTTGATGGTTATTCCCCGCTCCCGCTCTATGTCCATGGAGTCCAGCATCTGATCGTGGAACTCCCTGGCGGAAACGGTTTCAGTGACCTGAAGCAGCCTGTCCGCAAGGGTAGACTTGCCGTGGTCTATGTGAGCTATGATGCAGAAATTGCGTATGTTCTCGCTCAAGTTTTCCTCCAATTGTTGATGTGTAATATGTTTGGTAGTGATTGCCATTCCAAATCAAGCACAGAGGGAGTAGAGATGCCGATTTTCAAGAAGGACAGGAAAGAAGAATCCCCTGAGAATCCCCTTCAACTGATCAATGACTGCGTGATCGGCGAGGGAACCAGGGTCTGGAACTTCGTGAACATGTACGGCTGCGAGATAGGCAGCGACAGCATGGTCGGATGCTTCTGCGAGATACAGAAGGGCGTGAAGATCGGCGACAGGACAAGGGTGCAGAGCCATACTTTCATCTGCGAACTGGTGGAGATAGGGAACGACTGCTTCATAGGCCACGGCGTTATGTTCATCAACGATGTGTACCCCCCCCAGCCCGACCCTTCCAACTGGAAGCGAACCATCATAGAGGACGGCGTGAGCATAGGCTCAAACGCCACGATACTCCCTGTCAGGATAGGCCGTGGAGCCATCATCGGAGCCGGGGCCGTGGTAACTAAGGATGTACCCGCCGGGGCGGTTGTGGCAGGGAATCCGGCGGCGTTCATGAGGTATTCCTCCGGGAAGGGAGAGCAGCAGTCTTGAGGTCGAGAATCTTCAGGGTAGTGCCAAGGATACCTGAAAAGCTCGAAGCCCTTGGAAGGATCGCCGCGAACACCTGGTGGAGCTGGAACAGGAACGCGATACATCTGTTCAGGACAATAGACACCGACCTCTGGGAGATAACCAGACACAACCCCACGCTGCTTCTGGGAAGGGTGAGCCAGGAAAGGCTGGAAGAACTCTCCTCTGACCCGGTGTTCCTCTCCTCCCTGGAGGAGGTAAGCTCTTCCATGGACGAGTACCTTTCCATGACCACCTGGTTTTCATCCAGGCACCCTGGAGTCCTTGGGGAGAACGAGGTAATAGCATACTTCTCCGCTGAATTCGGTCTTCACGAGAGTCTGCCGATCTACTCCGGCGGTCTCGGTGTTCTGGCCGGAGACACAATGAAGAGCGCCAGCGATCTGGGCGTACCCGTCGTGGGCGTTTCCCTTTTGTACAGGCTGGGTTACTTCAACCAGTACCTGAACAGCGACGGCTGGCAGCAGGAGCGCTACTCGGTGAACGACTACTCCAACATGCCGGTTGAGAGGGTGCTGGACGGTTCCGGCAATCCGGTCACCGTGATGGTGCCCATGGACGGCGACAAGGTCCTCGCCGCCATCTGGCGGATCAAGGTGGGCAGGATCAGGCTCTTCCTGCTGGACACGAACCTGCCTGAGAACGAACCCGAGAACCGCGAGATAACGTCGCAGCTCTACGGCGGCGACAAGGAGATGAGGATCCGCCAGGAGATACTCCTGGGCGCTGGGGGGATAATGGCCCTGAGGGCAATGGGTCTCACCCCGGTAGTAAGGCATATAAACGAGGGCCACTCAGGGTTCCTCATCGTGGAGATGCTGGCGCATCTCATCGAAACCGGTCTTTCATTCGCGGAGGCCAGGGAGATGGTGACCGCGGGGAACGTGTTCACCACCCACACTCCCGTTCCCGCCGGGAATGAGGAGTTCGAACCGGGCCTGGTACTCAGATACCTCCGTCCCTACCTCGACAGGGTCGGCCTGACCAACGACGCTTTCCTTGGCTACGGCTCTCACCCCGGCTCCAGCGCCTTCTCCATGACGGTCTTCGCCCTGAACTTCTCCAGGAAGGCCAACGGCGTGAGCAGACTTCATGGAGAGGTCTCCAGGCAGATATGGAAAGATGTATGGCCCAGGCTTCCCGAATCGGAGGTTCCCATAGGCCACGTAACGAACGGCGTCCATGAGAAGACCTGGCTCTCCGGTGAGCTCACCCGGCTTATACAGAGGTATGTGGGGAGCATCTCGCCCGTTAACCCCATGGCTGAGAAATTCTGGGAAAAGATCGACAGGATCCCCGACTCCGAACTCTGGAGGGCGCACGAACGACTCAGGGCAAGGCTTGTGGGATACGCCAGGCGGAGATGGGAAGAGCAGCTGGAGGAGATGGGCATAAGGGGTCTCCCCCACCAGAACCTCACCGTTCTGAACCCCGACGCGCTGACGATAGGGTTCGCAAGAAGGTTCGCTACCTACAAGAGGGCTTCCCTTCTGTTCCACGACATGGAGAGGCTGACCTCACTTCTGAGCAATTCCGAAACCCCCATTCAGGTCATCTTCGCCGGTAAGGCACACCCCCACGACAACGGGGGAAAGAACCTTATCAGGGAGGTCTTCCACGCCTGCCTCAGCAGGGAACTCTACGGCAAGATCGTCTACCTTTCCGACTACAGCATGGACATGGCCAGGCACATGATTCAGGGGGTGGATATCTGGCTGAATACGCCCAGGATCCCCATGGAGGCCAGTGGCACCAGCGGCATGAAGGCCGCGATGAACGGAGTGCCCCACTGCAGCGTGCTGGATGGCTGGTGGGCCGAGGGCTACAGTCCAGGGAGGGGCTGGGCCATAGGGAACGGGGAGACCTACGACGATCAGACCCTCCAGGACAGGATCGAGGCAAAAGCCCTCTACGACCTTCTGGAGAACATGATCGCCCCGCTCTTCCACAACCGTGTGAACGGTGGAATTCCCACCGGATGGACATCGGTGATGAAAGAATCCATGAAGATGGCCCTCTCCGACTTCAACACCAACCGGATGGCTGCGGAGTACACCGAGCATTACTACATTCCGGCCCTTGCCTTCTCCAGGTCCATTGAGGCTGGAAATATGGACGGTGTTCGGGAACTGGCCAACTGGAAGGAAGCCGTAAGGGAGAAGTGGAACCAGATCTCCATAGAGGAAGTGCTTGCTGATGACCTTGCCGATACGATGACCGTGGGCGATGAGATATCCATCACAGCCAGGCTCAGGGCACCGGGTCTCAGCGCAGACGATCTCTCGGTTGAAACCCAGTTCGGCCACGCCACAGGCGACGGTTGGCTTACCTCCAGGAACTCCACCAGGCTGGAATACACCGGCGAGGAGAACGGCACGCTCAACTTCACCGGAAAGGTGGTCTGCGGCGAGGCGGGTAGATTCGGGTTCACGGTAAGGGTCCTGCCGGCACACCGTAAGTACGGCAAGGTGGTTGAGCCCGGTCTGGTCCACTGGTGGCAGTAGAGGGAAGGATCCCCTAAGCCCTGGAGGCCTTTCCGTCACCGTTCCGCTGGGCTGACCTTATCATATCCATGGCCGCTGTAACGGTCCCCAGGATGTG
>DAINQE010000002.1:86787-89189 GCA_036743055.1 Candidatus Sabulitectum sp.
GCCGCCAGGGAAGCGGCCCTGCCGCTGTCTATCTTCATGAGCGAGAGAAGGGCCAGTTTCCGCACCCTGTCGTCGGAGTCATCGCAGAGCTGTTCCAGGAGATGGATGGAGTTCTTGGAGCCTATGTCTCCCAGCAGGGCCACCAGATTCCTCATTATGTACCAGTCCTGGGTGGCGAACCTTCCCGTCTCCCTGATTCTCACAGAGAGCCCGCTTCTCTGGATCTCGTCGATCCTGGACTGGAACATGAGAAGGTACACCGAACCGAACCTTCTCAGAACCGAATAGGCCCTGGCCCTGATCTCCCTCTTCCTCTCCAGGAAAAGGTCCACCAGCCGCATGCCCAGATTCCTGAACATGACTACCTCGGTGATCTTCTCGGCTGCCTGATACCTGCTCTCGTCGTTGTCCATGAAGGCTTCCAGTATCACATCGGCGGCATCCGGGGTGTCAATCCTCCGCATTGCCTCGGAAAGACCCCTTCTCAGGGCGCTGGCATGATTGGGGCTGCCAACCTGAAGCAGTCTGCAGTCCGAAATGATGGCCACCAGCTCGGAGGCGGTGGAGAGCCTTCCGGAGGCGATCAGTCTTTCGCAGACCGATCCCATAAGGATCAGCGAAGCGAAAATGGTGTCCGGCGAGGCCTGTCCGGAGAGCAGCAGCCCGTGGATGTTGTCCACAACGTGCATCACGGTGTGGGCCTTTCCCCGCTCGGCTCCCATGCAGGCAAGCTGACTCAGCTTGTCTATGGAATCCAGAATCCTGTCCTGATCACCGCCGTCAAGATCCTCCAGGTTCTTGTCGATGATCTTCCTGAGGGCGCTCCAGGCCAGGGTTTTCTGGAGCTCCCTGCTCACCAGCACCCCCTCCTCGAGGATCGACGGGTCCAGTGTCGCAACGAAGTCCGCGAGCATCGACCTGTATTTCCCGGAACCGGCGGAGGATTCCTCCAGTATCCTGCTGAGGGCCTCCCCAAGCTGCTGGGCGGGGATGTCCCTTATGGAGTCGCCCTTCTGGAGCCTGTCGATAAGCTCCTTGAAGACGATGTCCTCCAGAGCGCTGTCCAGCGTTCCGGAGACCGACTGGGCAACAAGCTTGCCGTCCCTGGAAACGAGGGCGTACCTGAACTCGTCAACGGTTGCGTGCTCGATACCCCTTGTCTTGCACATCTCCGCAAGACCACCGCGATCTCGGATCTGGGCGGGTTTCCTGTTCATCAGGTCGATGAAGTTGAAGAGTTCCTCTTCATCGATGCCGGGCTGGAAGGATATGCTGTTGATCCTTCTTTCCACCAAGTGGGAGAGGAAATTCTGAACGGTTTTGGTCTTGGATTTCACCTTCACGTTGTTCACCATCAGCTCGCCGCCGAGGATGGTGATTGCGACCATTCCAGCCTCGCTGTCCGCGAAGGAGCCCAGGAGGTCGATGAAACCCTCAAGGGCCGGTCCGATGGAAGGATGGTCCGGGGGATACATGCTGACGGTCCTCTGAAGGAGGCTGAGCCTGGTAACCAGGTTCTGGGAGAGCCTGGCCAGAGCCAGGGGAGAGAGGGCATCTGCACCTGTTTTTACATAGGCCTTTATGTTCGCCCCGGAGACCAGCCTCTCCCTGCTGTCCATGTCGATGGTGTAAACCCAGGACCTGTCCTTCTCCCTGGAGAAATCGAGTTCTTCAAGGACCTCTTCGACCTTCCCCCACACCCCACCCGGCCAGGAGCCCTTCTCCGTTCTAAGCATCCTGGAATCAGGATCATCCTCACCGCAGAGCGGTGCCAGGATCGCCGAACCGGGCAGTGCGGACTCCGGTGAGGAATCCTGCCAGGCAAGACACGCCGCCTCAAGAAGAAGGGAGGCACGGGCAAGGAAATTGATCCTCTGATCGGCCTTGAGTTCGTCCACGGTTTTCCATAGACCCACGAGGGATTCAGAGAGCGGCGCCGTTTCCAGAAGAAGCTGCCCCCGCTCCATCCTTACGAGCTTGTCGGCGTAGGATGCGGGATTGATAATGGTATAGAAAGCCAGGCAATGGGCAGGGGAGGACATTGCCAGGCGGTCGATCTCCACAAGCGCTTCCACCGCCTGGTGACCCTCGGGTATTTTATTCAGTAATTCTTCAACGCGGGAGCTTGTGTCCGGTGCTGAGGCAATGGCTTCGACGATTCTTCCGGATATCACTTCCGTATTACCCCCTCCCCCACAGTATCACAGCTTATTTATACTAGCTTCGGAAATACTTGACAATCACTCTCGATTTACGATTTTACCTTTGTCAGCGGGAGCGGAAGGGAGCTGGTGTTCCTCTCGGACTTCAAATCCGACGTCGGGTGCTAGAACCACCCTGGGTGGGTTCGATTCCCACACGTTCCCGCCACGAATTTTCTCTGAAAATTCGTGGCGGGGATG
>DAINQE010000002.1:89289-102117 GCA_036743055.1 Candidatus Sabulitectum sp.
TTTTCTCTGAAAATTCGTGGCGGGGATGGTGCTTGCGCTCCATTACCCGCGCTGGTTTTCGCTGAAAATTCATGGCGGGGATGGTGCTGTCGCTTCATTACCCGCGCTGGTTTTCTTCCAGGTGGTCGTCCGCAAGTTTGTCAATCAAATTCTGTATCCTTTCTTATGGTGAACAGTTAGAAGGTTGCGGCCTTGAAACCTGAAATGCACCGCAGGCTCTCGGATCCCAATGTTAAGAGGCTCCTTTTCAAGCTGTCCCTTCCGGCAATGACCGGAATGTTCGTCATAGCCCTGTACAACCTCGTGGACACCATCTTCGTGGGAAGAGGTGTGGGTACCATGGCCATTGCCGGGCTCTCCATCGTGTTTCCCCTTCAGATGATAGTGCTCTCCATTGGGATGCTTTTCGGAATAGGCGGGGCTTCTGTCATATCCCGGGCACTGGGGGCCGGGAAGCATGAGACGGCTGAGATCGCCTACGGTAATGTGATACTTGCCGCGGTCCTCTCCGGGGCTCTCCTGGCGACAGGGGGGCTTCTGTTTCAGGACCATATCCTCAGTATCTTCGGTGCGTCTCCGGAGATAATGCCCTTCGCGTCGGACTACTTCGGAATAATCATCTTCGCCTCTCCCCTGTTCATCATATCCATGACAGGGAACAACGTGCTCCGTTCGGTGGGAATGGCCAGGTCGGCAATGACAACCATGATAACCGGCGCCGCGGCGAACATCGTTCTGGATCCCATTTTCATCTTCGTGCTGGATATGGGTGTGAAGGGCGCAGCACTTGCCACCGTTCTTGCCCAGTTCCTCTCCGTGGCCTATCAGGCAAGCGAACTCAGGGCCGCGAAGAGCGGCCTCTCCCTTGGAAGGAGTAACCTCAGGTTCCATGGACCGGTGCTCAGGGAGATAACCGCCGTGGGCTTCTCTTCATTCATTCGGAGCGTCGCAAGCAGCTTCGTGTTCATTCTATTCAACAACAGACTGCTGCAATACGGTTCGGAAGTATCCGTTGCGGCGTACGGAATAACCATTCGGCTGGCCAGGTTCCTCACCATGCCCCTGATAGGGATAGCCCAGGGTCTGCAGCCCATTATCGGCTACAACTGGGGGGCCGGAAATGTGCAGAGAGCCGAAAAAGCCGCGGCCACCGGTCTTCTCTGGGCGGGGATGATCTCCACCGGAGGCTTTGCCGCGGTCCAGCTCTTTCCCTCTCAGTTCATTGGGATATTCACCCATGATCCCGAACTGCTTTCCGCGGGAAGGGATTCACTGCGAATACTGATGATGGGGCTGTGGGCGCTGGGTTTCCTCTTCGTGGGAACCAGCATCTTCCAGGCGATGGGAAAGGCGGCAAAATCCATGCTTCTCTCATCGGCCAGGGAGGTCCTTTTCCTTATACCGCTAGTGCTCGTGCTGCCCAGGTTCCTGGGACTTCAGGGCATATGGATCTCTGTGCCTGTGGCTGACATGTGTTCCGTTTCGATTACGGTCTTCATGGTCCTCAGGGAAAGAAGGATCATTCGGAGCGGGAGGGCTCGGCTTCCACTGCGAGACGGTCAATGATCATCTGCGCCAGAGAGTAGCCGAAAACACCGGGAAGGGTGATGAGGCTCGGGAGGGCGTTCCTGGTCCTTCCACGGCGCTGGAGTACCGGCTCGTCGTCCGGGGGCAGTGCCTCCACAGGGTCTTCCACCGACCAGACGCATTCAATGCCGCCTGATACGCCCCTTCTCTTCAGATACTTCCGGACCATCCTGGCAAGGGGACACCGTTCGGTGCGGGATATGTCGCCGGTCCTCACCATGGACGGATCCCTCCTTCCGGCGGCGCCCATGCTGCTGAATACCGGAATTCCCCGTGTAACGCAGTGCTCCAGAAGCTGGGTCTTGGGATTCAGGCTGTCTATGGCGTCTGCCACGGCATCCACACCCCCGGGAAGCCCGATGTCCTCCAGGTACTCCCGGGAAATGAAAACCTCCATGGGGACGCACTCGGTATCGGGGCAGAGAGCCGAAAGGGTGGAACAGGTGAACTCGGCCTTGGTCCTTTCCACATCGGCCAGCCCGGCAAATGGATTCCTGTTCAGAGAAGAAGGTGAGATCTGGTCGAAGTCCACCAGGTAGAGCTTTCCCACTCCCGACCTGGCCAGGGCGGATGCGCAGTGGATTCCCACACCGCCGAGACCGGCAACCAGCACCGAGGATGACCTGAGCCGCTGAAAACCCGTTTCTCCCAAGAACTGTCGGCTCCTCCTGAAACGGTGGTTCACAGCGGATCCCCAAAAAGATCAATGGAGTTCTTCAACGACCACCGGGCTATACTGTCTTCGGCCTCGTCCCGCAGCACCGCCATTTCACTGAGTATCCCCGGGAGATGGGCAGGTTCGGAATGCCCGGGGGAGGCTCCCCGCAGCCCCATGGATGGAGAGTCCGTTTCAAGCAGGAACCTGTTCGTGGGAACGGCGACGGCACTTGCCCTGGCCCTTAGCGCTCCTTCCCTGGTAATCATGCCTCCGAAACCGATGTAAAGCCCCAGCTCAAGGAACCTCTGCATCAGCTCAGGGTCCCTGGACCACCCATGCATCGATCCCCTGACCGGAAATGCGCCAAGGATATCCAGCATCTCGCCGAAGGCTCCCCTGCAATGGATCGAGACCGGGAGGGACATTTCCCAGGCGATACGGAGCTGTTCCACGAAAACGGTCCTCTGTATATCCCTCTCCACAGGAGCGTGCCAGTCGAGACCTATCTCACCAACTGCTCTGGCCCCGCTGCTTTCCAGGGCGGTTCTGAGCTTGTCGCCATCAAAACCCCCGGCGGCTTCCCTGGGGTGTACGCCAAGTGCCACGGCGACCCCGGGCAGCGATCCCAGGGAAGCGCATGAATCCCAGTTCTCCCTTGATACCGACGCTGCGAGGAAACGGCTGACGCCGGCCTGAACCGCCCTGGAAACGGCTCCCTCCGGATCCCGGGAGAGGGGCTCCAGGAACAGATGGGTATGGGTGTCGAAGAGACCTGCCATGGTCAGTATGTAAGGGTACGCTTCTTGAAACCGTATCCCATTACATCGTAGGCGTCATGCAGCACCATGAAGGCCTCGGGATCGATCTGGGAGACTATCCTCTGGAGCACCATCACCTGCCTCCTGTGGACGCAGACGTAGATAACATCCTGGGGGTACCTCCTGTAGCCGCCCTCGGCCTTCAGGAATGTAACGCCGCGGTTGAGGGTGGAGAATATCTCGTCCCTGACCTCGTCGGGTTTCACGGTTATGATGATACAGGCCTTCACATAGGGCATTCCCTCCGCGGAAAGGTCTGTCATCTTCGTGCTGAGGAAAAGGTTCAGATAGGCCCAGATCATGAGCTTGGGCTGCCCGAACACCGCGGCGACGAGGAGGATTATCAGGCTTTCCACCATCCAGTAGCCGGCGCTTATGCTCACTCCGGTGTACTTCTTCAGGATCGCCACTGGAATGTCGGTGCCGCCGGTGCTTCCGCGGAACTTGAAGATCAGGCCGAGGCCCACACCGAGAAGGGTGGAGCCGGCTATGGACGCCAGGAGGATGTCCATCTCCGATGAACCGCTGAGAAAGACCGCCAGTCTGGGGAGCTCCCCCTGGGCGGCCACATTGTAGACATGGCTGGATGCGCCGGGCACAAGCCTGACGTGTACCGGATCGAAAACCCAGCACATGGTGTTGGAGAGGAACATTCCCACGAAGCTCCTGATCCCGAACTGCTTTCCCACGAAAATGTAGCCTATGACGAACAGCGGAATGTTGAAGCCGAACATCCAGACGCTTTCAGTAACGCCGGTGGCGGCGTAGAGGATCTGGGCGAGACCGCCTATTCCTCCGGGGGAAATCCTGAAAGGAAAAAGGAACCATGAATAGGCCAGACCGAAGAGTACGGCCCCGAAGAATATTCCCAGATAATCCCTGGCCTGATAACCGACCCTGATCTTCACCCGAACTAACCCTTCACTTTGTTAACGCTACCCTCTCAGGGTATGTTTACGCTGCCTCTATGAAGCTATTCCCACTCGATGGTGCCAGGAGGCTTCGAGCTTATGTCGTACACTATCCTGCTCACCCCGTTGACCCTGTTGACGATCCTGGATGAGATGGCGGCCATGTGGTCCGGATCCATCCTGTACCAGTCCGCCGTCATTCCGTCTATGCTTGTTACCGCCCTGAGGGCAACCACCCTGTCGTAGGTCCTCTCGTCTCCCATGACACCCACGGTGCGAAGGGGAAGCAGCACCGCGAAGGCCTGCCATATCTCATCGTAGAGACCGTTCTCCCTGAGGTAGTCGATGTAGACCCTGTCCACCTTCTGCAGAAGGTCCCTGTCTTCCCTTGAGACGGGCCCAAGAATACGAACCGCCAGCCCCGGACCCGGGAACGGGTGACGGGAGACCATTTTGTCAGGAAGCCCCAGGGCCTTTCCCAGCTCCCGGACTTCGTCCTTGAAGAGTTCCCTCAGGGGTTCCAGCAGCTCAAGGTTGAGCCTCTCGGGAAGCCCTCCCACATTGTGGTGGCTCTTAATGGTGGCGCTTGGTCCCCTGAAGCTCACGCTCTCGATGACATCCGGGTAGAGGGTTCCCTGGGCCAGATGCGTCACCCCCGGTATCTCTTTTGCTGCCTCCTCGAAAAGCTCGATGAAGACCCTGCCTATGATCTTTCTTTTCCTCTCCGGGTCCGATACGCCGGAGAGTTCATCCAGGAACCTGTCAGCGCCGTCCACCACCTTAAGGTGCATTCCGAAGTGCTCTCCGAATGTGGAGACAACCTCTTCCCTCTCCCCTGCCCTGAGAAGGCCGTTGTCCACGAAAATTGGGGTGAACCTTTCGGGGACCGCCCGGTGAAGCAGAGCGGCCACCACCGAAGAATCCACACCTCCGGAGAGGCCCAGTATTACCTTTCCATGCGTACCAAGGCTGTTCCTGATGTCATCGGACGCCTGGTCGAGGAAGAGGTTCATGTTCCAGTTCGGCTTGAGACCCGCCGCCTTGAACAGGAAGTTCTCCAGCACTCGGGTCCCGAAAACGGTGTGGTGCACCTCGGGGTGGAACTGAACCCCGTACCTTCCCATGGCGGGATTCTCCATGGCGGCAATGGGAAGAAGGTCCGTAGAGGCGTTCACCGTGTAGCCCGGCGGCGGCTGGGTAACCCTGTCTCCGTGGCTCATCCAGGCCTGAAGACCGGAGTCTATGCCCTGGAAAAGCTTCCCCCCCCGGTGATGCAGGAGCGCCGGGCCGAACTCCCGGTGGTGTCCGCCCTCCACTTTTCCGCCGGTGCAATGGGCAAGAAGCTGCATACCATAGCAGATGCCCAGGATCGGAAGAGGGGTATCGAACACCTGGGCGGGGGGCATGGGACTGTCCTCACCGTAAACGCTGTAGGGGCTTCCCGCCAGTACAATCCCTCCAGGCTCCAGGTCGGTCACCTGGCTCCAGCTGCAGTTGCCGGGAAGCATTTCACAGTAGACCCCCAGTTCCCTGATCCTTCTGGCGATCAGCTGGGTGTACTGGCTGCCGAAATCCAGAATGGCTATGCCGCCTTTGATCATGATCCTCCTTCGGCCCTATCGGTTCACCGGCGGCGCCACGGGATAGTCCCCGGTAAAGCAGGCGGTGCAGTAATCCTCTGGGGGGTGGGCGTTCACACAGCTGAGCATCCCCTCCGCGGAGAGGTACCCCAGGCTGTCAAGGTCGAGTATCCTTCCTATCTCCTCCACTGAATACCTGTTGGCAATGAGGCTGGTCTCCTCTGGAAAGTCTATTCCGAAGAAGCAGGCGAACCGGTGGGGAGGGCAGCTGATCCTCATGTGAACCTCGGCGGCCCCGGCCTCGCGAAGGGCCTTGATCCTTGCCTTGCTGGTGGTTCCCCTTACGATGCTGTCTTCCACTACACAGACCCTCTTACCCTGGATGGCCTCCGGAATAGGCTGGAGCTTCCTCATCACCATGGCCGCCCTGGTGGCGTGGCCCGGGTCGATGAAGGTCCTTCCCACATAGTGGTTCCTGGTGAACCCCATGTCCATGGGAATCCCCAGCTCCCTGGCAAACCCCATGGCTGCGAACATGCCGCTGTCGGGAACGGGCATCACCATGTCGCACTCCGCGGGATGCTCCACGGCAAGGCGGTGCCCCATTTCGATCCTTACCTTGTATACGCTGTCACCGAACACATAGCTCCCCGGTCTTGCGAAGTAGACATGCTCGAAGATGCAATGCGCCCTTCGTCTTGAAGGAGGGAACAGAGACCCGCCGTCCCTTCCGGCAACCACCGTGACCGGATCACTTGATGAGTCTGCTCCAGCGGGAAAGAAAAGTATCTCCCCTGGGTTCACCTCACGGACATACTCCGCATCGGTGACCGGAAAGGCTATGGTCTCGCTGGCTATGACCCATCCTCCCCCGGCTACCCTCCCAAGGCTCAGGGGTCTGAATCCCATTGCGTCCCTTACCACGTACATACCGCCGGGCACCAGCAGAAGCAGACAGAAGGCGCCCTCAAGTCTGGAAATGGCTATCTGCAGGCATCTTTCCACATTGTAGTCGTTGTCCTCCAGTTCCCTGCTCATCAGATGAAGCACGATCTCCGTGTCGGTGTTCGTCTGGAAGATGTGACCCTTACGCTGAAGGGAAGCCCTTATGGCCGCGGCGTTGCTTATGGTTCCATTGTGGGCGATCGCCACGGGGATGTCGCCCATGAGAACCTTGATGGGCTGGGCGTTAAGCACCGAGGTGCCCCCGAATGTCCCGTAGCGCACATGACCGATGGCCGCGGCCTGTCCAACCATCATCTCATCTGGAAAATCGTTCATCAGGTCAGGTACAAGACCACGCTTCTTGTGGAGCCTGATGCTTCCCCCGCCGTCGAGGGTGGCTATTCCAGCGGCCTCCTGACCCCTGTGCTGCTGGGCGAAGAGCCCCTCTGCAACAAGTGCGGAAACCGATTCCCTGGTGCCCGTTACACCGCAGAGCCCGCAATACTCTCCCGCTTCCCTCATCGGTTCCTCTTCTCGAAGGCCGCGTCCACGAAGGCAGCAAAGAGGGGATGCGGTTCAAGGGGCCTGCTCTTGAACTCCGGGTGGTACTGGACCGCAACGAACCACGGATGGTCCTCCCGTTCAACCACCTCCACCAGCCCTCCGTCCGGGGAGACGCCCACGGGTACGAGACCCGCCGCCAGGAGCCTGTCACGGTACCGGTTATTGAATTCGAACCGGTGTCTGTGCCTTTCGCTGACCTTAGTGGTGCCATAGGCCTTCGACGACCGGGAGCCGGGCTGCAGAATGCATGGATAGGAACCGAGTCTCATGGTCCCGCCCATGTTCACCACGTTCTTCTGTTCGTCCATGAGGGAGATCACCGGGTGTTCCGTATCGGGGTTGAACTCCAGACTGTCGGCGTTATCGAGACCGGCCAGGTTCCTGGCGGTCTCGATTACCGCGCACTGCATCCCCAGGCAGATTCCCAGGAAAGGGATGCCGTTCTCCCTTGCGTACCTGACGGCTTCGATCTTGCCTCCCAGACCGCGGTAGCCGAAGCCGCCGGGGACAAGTATGCCGTCGACGTCTTCCAGGAGTTCTCCCCCGGGATCTTTCTGAAGGTCCTCCGCCTCGATGCACTTGATAGTGATATCGAGCCCCCGGGAGATGGCTCCGTGGGAAAGGGCCTCGAAAATGCTCTTGTAAGCGTCCCGGAGTGCCATGTACTTCCCGGCAACGGCAATTCTCACCTTCCCCGAATCGGGGTTGATCGCTCTGCCCACCATGGAGTTCCAGCTCTCAAGGTCGAGTTCGTTCTCGGGAAGGCCGAATTTCCTCAGAATAAGGGAGTCCAGCCCCTGCTTCGCCAGTTCGATGGGAACCTCGTAAATGGAGTTCTTGACGTCCTTCTCCTCGATAACCGCGGCCCTGGGAACATTGCAGAAGAGCGCCAGCTTCCGGAAATGCTCCTCCTCCATGGGGATCTCGGTCCGGCAGATGAGAATGTCGGGAATGATGCCGATGGACCTCATTATACCGGCGGACTGCTGGGCCGGTTTCGTCTTCAGTTCCCCGGAGGCGTTCAGATAGGGAAGAAGGGTCAGGTGAACGAATACTGCGTTCTCGGGCCCAAGCTCCACATGAAGCTGCCTCAGGGCTTCCAGAAAAGGGCTGGACTCGATGTCGCCAGCGGTTCCGCCAATCTCCGTAATTATTATGTCAGCGCCGGTTTCCCTGCATGAGAGGATGGCCTTCTTTATCTCATCGGTGATGTGGGGAACCACCTGAACCGTTTTCCCCAGGTACTCACCCCGTCTTTCCCTCTGGATGACCGAAGAGTAGATACGGCCGGTGGTGTAGTTGCTCTGACTGGTGCAGGTGATACCGGAGAACCTCTCGTAGTGGCCCAGGTCCAGATCCGTCTCCGCGCCGTCGTCGGTCACGAAAACCTCTCCGTGCTGATAGGGAGACATCGTTCCCGGATCCACGTTCAGGTAGGGATCCAGCTTCTGGAGAAAAACCCTGTAGCCCCTCTGTTTCAGGAGCAGGGCGGTGGAAGCCGCAGTAATACCCTTGCCAAGGGAGGAAACCACTCCTCCTGTGATGAAAAGATGCTTTGCCTGACCGCTCATTCGGTACACCCCCTGCCGGCTTATGGATCAAAGCTGGAATATAAGGGATACCGTAACCCAGCCGATAAGGCTACATGCAGGCAATCTCCGGAATGGCCAGGAAAGCGTCCACAAGGTCAGGGTCGAACTGCTCGCCCCTCCTGGCATGAAGCTCCTGTCTGGCCTCCTCGGGGGATATCCTCGCCCTGTAAGGCCTTTCGGTTATCATGGCGCTGAAGGCGTCGCACACCGCAAGTATCCTCCCCAGAAGAGGGATCTCCTCGCCGCTGAGGCCGTCGGGATAACCTCCGCCGTCATACCTTTCATGATGGGAGCGAACCGCCTTGACAACATCGTCGAGGTTGGGCATCGGGCTGAGTATCTCGGCGCTCTTCTCGGCGTGGGTCTTCATCACGCCGTACTCGCCCCTGGTGAGAAGCTCTTCCTTGAGGAGTATTTTCTCAGGAACCCCTATCTTGCCTATGTCGTGGAGTTCTCCTGCAATACGCACGGTCCTCAGGTTCTTGCCGTCGAGGCCTATCTTCGTGGCCAGCAGCACAGCAAAGCCGGCTACCTGCCGGGAATGGTCAAGGGTGTACCCGTCCCTGGCGCCCACAGCCGCGGCGAAGCCGTCGATGGTGGCAAGGAAAAGGTCGTTGGACCTTTCTATCTCCTCGAGGTAGCTGTTCAAAAGCCTTGTGTAGGAGTCTGATACGGCGAACGATGACAGGATCGCCTGGGAGAGCTGCTCCCTGGAGAACGGTTTGTGTATCACATACTGAACCCCCTGGGCCAGAGCGTCCCTGACCGCCTCGGAGGTAACGTATCCGGATATGAGGATGAAAGGGGATATTATCCTTCGCTTCCTGCACCAGCGGAGGAAGTCAATGCCGTTCTCACCGCCGGGCATGGCAATGTCGCTCAGGATAAGGTCCACATCGAAGTTTGACAGACTGTTCCTCGCATCCTCCACGGAGGAACAGGAAAGCACATTGAGACCCAGTTCCTCAAGGTAGATGCCCAGTATCTCCCTGATGGCGGACTCGTCATCCACCACCAGGGCTGTCTTACCCCTGAGGTTCTCGCCGGATATGGTTCCCGTCATCATGTCATCTGCTCCCTTAATGGAATAATATGGAATATTTCCAGGCGTGGGAACAGGAAAGGATCTGTGCTAGTTCTCTACTATCTCATCCAGTGACCGGAGCGTCTTCGATATCTCCCCGGGGGATGGATCGGGATCCCCCGGAGGAACTATTCCTCCGCAGTGTTCACCCTTCCCCCCGGCAGTGAAGGAACCGTGGAGCCACCTGCAGCCGGTGATCGAAGCCAGCCCTGCGGCATTGGCGGAACTGATTCCCGAAGCGGCAATGATCTCCACGGAGCCCCCGGAGGCCAGTACCATCTCCCGGAGGGTGAACCTGCCCTCCCAGGCCGTTCCCTTCCCCCCGGAGGTAAGGAACCCGTCGATACCCAGACCGATGAGATCTTCCAGAACGGCCACTGGATCCGGAGTGAGATCAATTGCCCTGTGGAAGACCACCCTGGCCCTTCCAGCTTCCTTCCTCACCAGGGAGACGAAATCGAGATCTGGCTGGTTTCCGGGAAGAAGGGCACCGAAAACGATCGAGCCTGCACCCAGCCCAAGGGCCCTTTCCATGTCGTAAAGGATAGCCCTCTTCTCGCCGGCGGAGTATACGAATCCTCCCGCCCTGGGTCTCAGCATCACCGCCACCGGAACCGAAAGCTCCTTCAGCGTTTCACTGACAACTCCGGGGGAAGGGGTCAGCCCTCCGGTGGAGAGGCCGGAATTCAGCTCGATCCTGGATGCGCCGGCGGCGGCGGCCAGTACCGCGCCCTCCACACCACCAGCGCAGACCTCAAGACGGACCATCAGTCCCCCAGCCTTTCCGCTCTGTGCCGGAACCGCTTCTCCAGCAGTATCCCGGCGGTAACCAGGACCAGCCCTGTGATGGTGGAAGGGGCTATGCCCTCGCCAACAATCAGGGCAATTGGGATCAATGCCAGGAAGGGGGTAAGGAATATCAGCCCCCCCACCGATGCAGTGGACTCGGCTTTTTTCAGAGCGGTGTTCCACATTATGTAGGTAACCCCCATCTCGAATACCCCTATATAGACCAGCCATGGGAGCGCTGAAGGAGCAGGAGTAAAGGCCTGGCCGGTAATGGCCCCGGCCAGGCCAAGATAGATGGAACCGTAGGTGAAGCTCATCAGCAGAACGGCGTTGGTATCCCCTGTGCTTCTGGTGTTCAGCAGCCAGTATACCGCCCAGACCACGGTGCTCAGGAAGGCCAGCCCAAGGGGAATGAGTTCTATCCGCATGGAGCTTCTTCCCATGAGTGCCATCACCGCAACGCCTGAAAAGCTGAGGAATACCCCTGCGAACCCTCCCCTGGTGAGTTTGTGACCCAGGAAGGGCACAGCCAGCAGAACAAGGACCACAGGCCACAGATAGTTGACCACCATGGCGATCTGGGCCGGCAGCCCGTCATACGCGTGGAGGAGAACGAGGTAGTAGAGAAAGGGGTTGAGAAAGCCGTAGAGAACTCCCCTCCGGGCATCGGAGGGGGAGACCCTTTTTCCCCTGGCAAGGAGAATGACCAGCAGTACAACGGCGGAAACCACGGAACCGCTGAAAACGACGAACCATGGGGAATGGGCCTCCAGGGCCTTCTTGAAGGATGTCGCGGCGAAGGACCAGCAGAGCACCGACGACAGCGCCAGCAGAACAGCGGTACTCTGGGAGGAGCCCTGTTTCAAAGCCATTTTTACCTCCATGTCACCGGGGCAACATACCCCCAAAACCACCGACGGGAAAGCGGGAAAAAACCCCGCCGATCCAACCGATACTCTATTCGGTTGCGAAGCAAGGGGATATATCCACATATAGGCATATCGGAATGCTGCCATACAACATATTGTGGTTCAGAGGTTGCCGACGGAACCCGGGTTTGTTATTGTCGCCCCGAAGGGGTTTGACCGTACGCCGTTTTGCTTGCTTTTCAAGGTGGGGGGGATCGATTTACATATGGACTGGCTGGTAAGGAAAAGGGACGGGAAGGTTGTTTCCTACAGGAAATCCAGGATCGAAAGGGCCATAGACCGAGCCCTGAAGGCTTCCGACACAGATGGCTCCAGCAGGGAAATGGCCGACCAGGTGGAAGCCGCCCTCTACATGAACTTCTTCAAGCCAGGCTCCATTCCAACCATCGAACAGATACAGGACTTCATCGAGGAAACCCTGGTACTCAGGAAACTCACCCAGGCGGCAAGACAGTTCATCCTGTACCGGGAGAAGAGGAACGAGGCCCGGGAGGTCAGCGCGATCTTCAAGGGAATGGATTCCCTTGTTTCCGACTACATCGGCAGGCAGGACTGGCGGGTAAACGAGAACTCGAACATGAACTACAGCCTTCAGGGGCTCAACTTCTACCTCTCCAGCTCCATCACCGCCAGGTACTGGCTCTCCAAGATCTACACGCCCAGGATAAAGGAGTATCAGGACAACGGCGACATGCACATCCACGACCTGGGCATACTGGGCCCCTACTGTGTGGGCTGGGACCTCATGGAACTCCTCAAGGGCGGTTTTCTGGGTGCCAGGGGCAAGATCGAGTCCAAACCCGCATCACATCTGAGAACCGCCCTGGGCCAGGTGGTGAACTACTTCTACACACTCCAGGGGGAGGCTGCCGGAGCACAGGCTTTCAGCAATTTCGACACACTGCTGGCCCCGTTCATAAAGTATGACAACCTCTCCTATGAAAATGTAAGGCAATGTCTTCAGGAATTCCTCTTCAACGTGAACATCCCCACAAGGGTTGGCTTCCAGACCCCGTTCACCAACATCACAATGGACCTTAGGGTGCCTTCCACCCACAGGGACCTTCATGTGGTGATAGGCGGCAAGGAGCAGCCTGAGACATACTCAGAGTTCCAGCACGAGATGAACGTTTTCAACAGGGCCTTCAGCGAACTGATGATGCAGGGGGACGCCAAGGGGCGCATCTTCACCTTCCCCATCCCCACATACAACCTCACAGCGGATTTCGACTGGGATGACGACGAGCTTCAGCCCCTCTGGGAGATGACCGGCAAGTACGGCATACCGTACTTCAGCAACTTCGTGAACTCCGACATGAACCCGGAGGACGCAAGGTCCATGTGCTGCAGGCTCAGGCTGGACAACAGGGA
>DAINQE010000002.1:102217-104237 GCA_036743055.1 Candidatus Sabulitectum sp.
GGGGAGGCTATCAACGACTGGAGGATGGTCAGGGAACTGGCCAGAAAGATAGTGAACAGGTTCAAGCTGCCCTACTTCAGCATTACCCCCACTTTCAGCATCTGTCCAGTTCACGGATACATACCGGGGGAGCACTTCCAGTGCCCATACCCGCACTCGAACGAGGAGATCGCCGAATACGGCGAACTGGTTGAGATCAACGGCGAGCTTCCCCAGGGAAGCTACAGGGAACCGGGAGAAGCACTCGGCAGACCGGAAGAACCGTCTCTGTTCCTCAGCATAGAAAAGGTGGATGTGTGATGAGCGATACCGCTAAGACAGTGGTTGCCGTCAAGGCAGAGGTGTACTCCAGGGTGGTGGGTTACTACAGGCCGGTCCAGGACTGGAACCGCGGCAAGAAGGAAGAGTTCTCCCAGAGGCACTATGTGGAGCTTAACACCGGGAAGGACTGACGGGATTTGATCAGGTCCATCCAGGGCACCAGCCTCATCGAGTTCCCCGGGAAGATAGCTTCGGTGCTCTTCTCCGCAGGGTGCAATTACGCATGTCCGTTCTGCCACAACCCTGAACTTGTGAACCCCGGGCTGCTGGACGGTGAGCTTTCCATTTCACACCGGGAGATCCTCGAGGAACTTATCCAGCGAAGGGGCTTCATCGATGGTGTGGTCCTCACCGGAGGGGAGCCGCTCTTTCACAGGGACAACATCGATCTCCTGAGAAGGATCAAAGAAGAGACCGGCCTGGCGGTAAAGCTGGACACCAACGGTTCTTATCCAGGGAGACTCGAGGAAGCCCTGCCCTTCGTTGACTACGTTGCAATGGACCTGAAGGCATCACCGGAGAACTACATCTTCGCCACCGGGGGAAGGGGTTCCTGGGAACCTGTGGCTGAAAGCGCCGGGCTCATCATGGAAAGCGGCAAGCCCTGTGAGTTCAGAACAACGATGGTGCCAGGCGTGGTGAACGCAGACGATGTGACGAGCCTCCTGCGGACCCTGAAGCCCGGAAAGCCTAAGAAGTACGTGCTTCAGCGTTTCCGCTCGGAGAAAACGCTTTCCGATGAGCTGAAGGGAATGCCATCATACCCAAGCGAATACCTTCAGGAACTTGCGGATTCCATCGGGGACATGGCGGAGGAAGTTCAGCTCAGGATCTAGCCTTCTCCACCGCTGCGTCGGCCCATTCCCCGGCGGCCTTCAGCTGGTTTTCAGTGTCCCTGCTCAGGGGGTCCCTGAAAAGCATCTTAGATACGACTTCCCCTGAAACGGCGCTCTCCAGCTTCTCGATGGCCTTGCCTGGTCCACCTCCGTGGCAGCAGAAAAGGGCTACCTTCTTTCCTGAAAGGTCGTGATCCCTGAGGAATGACCTTATGGGAGGAGCGAAGGTCCACGCCCAGACAGGGGTGCCCAGGAAGACGAGATCGTACTCCTCCGGTATAAACTCCAGGGGCTCCAGCTTCGGAGCCTTCTTCATGATGGCGGCCCTGCCGCCCCAGAAGTACCTCGCTGCACCGCTGGCTGATGGCTGATCCGCAGGCACGAGCCGAACCGTATCGGCCTCAAGGGCATTGGCCACGGCGTCGGCAACCAGCTTCGTGTTGCCCTCCAGGGAATAGTAAACGACAAGCGTTTTCACAGCCTCTCCTTCATCATATGTAACCCAGGTTCTCCAGGGCATCCAGGAATACGTTCTCCACCATCACCCTGGTGGGGTTGAAAAGAGGCGGGGTGGCCAGATAGTACCTGGCCTCCTCCATGAGGTCGGGATCCACGGAATCCAGGGGCGAATGCTCCCCGGGATCGCTTTCCAGGTCGAACATGAAGGCAACCGAGCCATGGTCGAAAAGGTGAACCTTAAGGTCGTTCCTTCTGGTAGTCACCACATAACCCTCCTCCATGTTCATTCCTGATGGAACGGCACGAACCGGGAAGGACGGGGAGAGCAGGTCCACTCCGAAGCCGGAATAGCCGCCCTGAACACCGGCCCATGAGAGCACGGTGGGCAATATGTCCGCCTGGGA
>DAINQE010000003.1:0-21080 GCA_036743055.1 Candidatus Sabulitectum sp.
CCCCACGAAGGGGAAGGCGGAAAGGCGAAGAAAACCGGGCCTGGGGACTTCAACAGGCTCTTCGGCGGCTGACGATTGAGGATACTCGTAGCAACCACCTACACCATTCCCGCCTTCTCCGGAGGGTGGACCACTCCCCTGGACCTTTTCGGAGATCGGCACCGGGCCATGTACGTGGTGCGCAACTTCCCCCCGGGCGCGAGAATGATCGAGAATGTGAAATGCGTGGGCGTTGGTTCCATATGTGGGCTGGAAAAGGTCTGGCGGAGGGGTGAGAGATACCGGCACGCCCTGGTTCAGAAGCTCTTCAGAATAGCACTCAAGAAACACTTCCGCGATTTCAGGGCTGATTTCGTCCTCTGTCTGGACCCGGAAGCCGGCTTCGCTGCCATGGAGGCAGGGCTTCCGTACGCAATGAGGTTCCACTCAAGGCTTCACCCGGACCACATGGGCCTGGGCTTCAGGAAACTCCTGGACAATGCCGTATTCAACATATCCGGCCCCACCACCGGCGCCGAAGGAGTTGAAGAGATACCCCACAACCAGGATCTCTCAAGATTCATATACAGGGAGCACGACAAACCTGAGAAGGCCGTTCTTCTCACCAGCATCGACGACGTTCACGAACCCGAAGTTTTCCTGGATGGGATAATGGCCTCCCGGTCCATGACCGGGGACATCGTCGGCACCGGTCCCGCAAGGAAGAGGATCGCCCGGCTGTGCCGGAGCACGGGGGGAAGGGTGAGATGCCTCCCCCCGGTCCCCAGGCTGAAGGTTCCGGAACTGCTCTCCAACTATCAGGTTGGCGTGGCCACGGTACAGAGGATCGCTCCGGTGGTCTACCAGATGAAGGTGAACGCCTACATGGCCTCGGGTCTGTACACCCTTGTGAAGCCCTGGACCCACATCGCGCAGGAAGCTCCAGAGCTTGTGGGTTCCTTCGCCACCGCAGAAGAACTGGCCAGCCGTTTCGATGAACTCTGCGAACAATGGCCGCGGACACTGGAAAAGAGAAGGAAAGCGAACCGATGGATCCGGGAGAACTACTCCGTTGACATACCCAGGAAGCGGTTCGACCAGATCCTCAGCGAGAAATTCTCCCTCTGACCTTTTCCGCTATCCTCGATGAGATCTCCCGGAAGGTGGAACTGCCGGACACCCGGAGGAACACCAGCATGAAAAGCACCCCGATGGAAGAATACGCTGCCAGCTGAAGGAACCTTGTCACTATGTCAGATTCGGTGGAGAAAGGCCAGAAACGTATGAGAAGAAGTGCTCCCACCACGAGGAAGGCATTCGCCAGAAGTATCCTGAACTGCTCCCCGATTATGAGCCTGAGGTTCAACCCGCCCATCTTCCTGGAAAGCGACCAGATCAGGTAAACCGTTTTCCCGGTTGATGTAACCGTAGTCGCGAGGGCAAGGCCCCCGATCCCCAACGGGCCTATCAGGATAAGGTTCAGCAGCACATTGCAGATGATCCCGATTATTCCGATTATCACCGGCGTCGCCGAGTCCTTCTGGGCATAGAAAGCCCGGGAGACCAGGGAGCCTATTCCGAACTGGGCCAGCCATGGTGCGTAGAATGCCAGTGCGTAGCCCATGTACCTCGCGTCGTCGCCGGTGAAGTTCCCCCTCTGGAAGAAAACGGAGACAACCGGCACTGCAAGTACGGTAAGGAGGGCCGCGGTGGGGAAAAGTATCAGCGAGGTGAGGTTCATGTTCTTCCTCAAGTTCGAAAGAAGGGCCTCCTCGTTCCCCTTTGCCGCCTCAATGGAAAAGCTGAGATCTGCGAATGTGAGCAGCGGCTGGAAGATCACCGCCAGGGCGATGTTCTTTATCCTGTTGGCGTAGTCTATGGCGGTTACGGAACTCTCAGGCAGGAAGGAGGCCAGCATCTTGTCCGCGATTGGGCCGAAGAAACCAACCAGTGTTCCCCCCACCACGGGCATGGCCATTCTTCCCAGCTGACCGACATGGGGGTCGGCGGCAATGGATGGGTCCACCTTGTAACCGCTTCTGAAGCTCTGATAGAGTATGTAACCGAACTCGATCAAAGCCCCGGCAAGCATGGAAAGGGGAAGTATCCTGATGCCTATGGAATCCCTGACGACAACAAGCAGCAGCAGGGATAAGCTAAGGCCTATGACCCCTGTAACCGCAAGGGTGGTGAACCTTCTCTCGTACTTTATGAAGTTGGCGAGGATGCCGTTGGTGGTCTTCAGTATGATCATGGGCAGAAGGATCCTGAACAGCGCCGAGGCCAGCTCCAGCAGTTCCGGGGAGCCGCTGGGGCTTATCACCCGTACCAGCTGGTCGCTGAAGATCCAGAGAACGGCCACCAGAGCAGAACTGATGAGAAGAAGCCATGAGAGGGTCTTGTTCACGAAGGCGACAGCCCCTGCGCGCCCCCTCTCCTCCATTACCCTGGAGTAGATCGGAATAAAGGCGGAGCCGAAGGAATGGGCAACCACCTCCTGAACCAGGAAGGGGAAAACCGTTGCCACCACCAGCGCATCCGTGCGCCAGTTGGCCCCGAAGATCGCCGTGGTCTCGGCGAACCGGAAGTAGGAGAGCAGCGCTGCGGCCATGCTGCTGGCGGAAAGGGCTGAAAGGCCCAGCAGCTTCGTATTGCCGGCGGGTCTTGGTCTCTCAGCCATCCACGGCCCCCGGCAGGGATGGGGCAACCCCCGAGACGATGCTCCTCAGCGCTCTGCGGTAACCCCTGACTGCCTCCGCATCCCGCAGGGAAAGAGCCGCCATCCTCAGAATGCACTTCAAGAGGATCAGCCTTCTGACCGCTTCGGCGTTGCCGGGATCGTGTGCCTTGAAATACTCCAGCATTCCCCAGTGGAAACAGGACAGTCTGGTGGCGGTCACCCTGCTGGAGCCTGAGCCCTCATCATGAACGAAACTGGATTCCCTGCAGTACCTTATCTTCATACCCCGCTTCCTCGCCCTGGCGCAGAGGTCAACATCCTCGAAGTAGAGGGGGAACCTCTCGCTGAAACCGCCCAGGTCAAGGAAGTCGTCCCTGTTTACCATTATCAGAGAGCCCTGCAGCCAGTCGTACCTGTCAGGTTTCCAAAGAGAACGGGCCTTGCCGAAGATCTGAGACCTGACCCAGCTCCGGCTTGGCCAGACTCCGGTGGAATGCACCTCTTCCCCGGAGGTCGCAAGCGTTCTTCCCCCTGTGAGGGCTCCACTGGAATGGAGTTCGAGAAGTCTCCTCAGGGACATCTCGTCACCGGGAAGGGTATCCGGATTGGTGACAAGCACAATGGGGGTACTGGAGTGCTCCACCGCCCGGTTGATCCCGGCGCCGAACCCATTGTTGCCTTCATAGGGCAGGACCCCGGCACGGCCTGCATCTCCGGAGGAGAGCTGACCGCCGTTGTCGCAGACCAGGCAGGATGCTCCCGTGCAGGACCATCGCTCTGCCCAGTTCCGAACGACTTTCGAGTTTCCGAACGCCACGGTGACAACGGTTACAGGGAAAGACAATGATGACCCCTTTGGATATACCGAGTACTGCTGCCAGACGGAATATACTCTTTCATGCGCCGGTGCATTGAGCAGCACTTTCAGGGAAGCTCAAGCAAGGAAAGCCAGATCAGCGGTAAACGGCAAATCGGGTTTCCTTTGGCCTTTGTTCTTAGTATTTTTCACCCTTCAGTCATGCGGTTATAAGAGAAATATCCTGCTTTAGATACTGGAAGGAGGCAACGAAGTGCCGCAATCAGCTGGATGTTCCCTTCCACGTATCGGAGTACTCCTGGTAAACTATAACCAGTGGGCGCTCACTGAGATCTGCATCCGGTCGATACTCAGATCTGAAGATGTAGAGATTGAGATCGGCCTTGTGGATAACAACTCGAGGGATCCTGTACCCGAATGGATCTTACATCATGATTCCGTATCTTTTTACAAGAATGACTCAAACGCCGGAGTCATTACAGGTAATAACAAGGCCTATGAACTTGTCGTCAAAAAAGAGGTCGACGCCATCATCCTTCTAAACAACGACACGGAGATAGAACCCGACACATTGTCACTGCTCTTCAACAAGCTCAGAGATGATCCTACAGCGGGATTAGTTACCCCGGCGATAACTTACGCAGAGGACAGGAACCTTATCTGGCATGCCGGCGGCAAGTTCGTTCCCTGGAAAATGGACATCAAGCCGCTGTACCGGACGACCTCTGAACTGCCGGATGAACCCGTTGAGGTTGAGATAGTCTCGGCCTGTGCTGAGATGATGCGCGTTGACCTGTATGCCCGGATCGGGTACCAGGATCCTGATTTTTTCATTTATCATGAAGATACTGAACATAGCCTCCGAGCAATGAAACTTGGCTTCAAGAACTACCTCATACCTGCATCGCGAGTGGCACATCATGTTTCTGTGACCGCTGGAGGGGTTTTTTCACCCTTCGCCATCTACTTCACTCACCGAAACAGATTTCTCTTCGCAAAACGAAATCTGAGTTGGTCGAATATGCTCCTTTTCTCAATCTACTTCTTCTGTGTTACGTTAATCAAGACAGTGATCTATCCTCTGAAGGGAGATGCTGCGCTGGTAAAATGGCTCTGGCTTGGCGCTCTTCACGGGGTGGCGGGAAGACCTGACAAAAGACCGGAAGCGCTGTTCCAGAGAAAAAACAAATGAAAACCTCAGTTATCATTCCTCATTACAACGGGATAGCAATTCTGGGAGACTGTCTCGACTCGCTGCTGGCTCATGACAGAAGGCCGGATGAGATCATAGTCGTTGACAATGCTTCAACGGATCAATCAGTTGAAATGCTTAAAGCTCGATACCCCCAGGTAAGGCTGCTCGCTCTGCTGAAGAACACCGGTTTCACCGGTGCCAATAATGCGGGTATCAGCATAGCGTCCGGTGATATGATCGTTCTTCTGAACAATGACTGCATTGTAGAGAGAGGATGGCTGAGTGCTCTTCTTCAGCGCATGGAGGACCAGTCCATCGCAGCGGTCTCGAGCTCAATGCGAAACATCAACTCACTGGAGATAATGGATTCTGCCGGAGGCGAGCTTGACTGGATGGGTTTCTCAAGGGATGTCGGCAGGGGTGAACCTTTCATGTGTCATTCCTCCGCTAAGGACCTGCCCTTTCCCTGTGGAGGCGCCGTAATAGTGAGAAGAAGCGCCCTGCCCTCGCCGGACAAACTGTTCTGGGATGATTTGTTCATCTACTACGAAGATCTGGATCTGGGTTTTGAGCTGAACAGAACAGGATGGAGGGTGGTGTATGAACCTGACGCGGTGGTCAGACACGTTCACTCGGCCACCGCCGGAAGCTACAGCTTCCTCAAGGAATACAGCTGCACGAGAAACAGGCTTCTTGTTCTCAAGAAACACTTGAACAGAAAGACCTTTCGGGAACTCACTCCTCTGATTCTGTCATGGCATCTCCTGTGGATCTCAACCTCACTGGCAAGGGGAAGGCATTCCTACGCAAGGGCAATCCTGAAGGGCACTTCCGATGCCTTAAAAAAGGATGTAGCACCCTTTGAGGCACCGATACCTCTGGAGTGTCTGTTCATGAGATTCGCCAAAGATGCTGCTCAGCAAGGCAGGGCCAAGAGACTCCTCTACGGCAGGGCTCGACACACTATCCGAAAGAACGCTGCATCCTTGAAAGCAAACGCTTGACTGCATATTCAGGCGACTTGCTGCTGGACAGCTCCCTGAACAACCTTCTCAAGTACTGAAAACTGTTCAATGATGGAACAGTGGGAGAGCCGGCGGCTTTCCCCGCCAGACGTATCGGATGCCTGCACCATCTGATAAGCGGTTGAAAAACAAAATGCGATGATCCGGCATGACTGCACCATTCCTCCTGGCTGATCCTGATCGATTCCACGAGCTGCGGTCTGTCAGTCAGGTCGATTATGGCATTTGCCAGCGCACTGCTGTCCCCGCCCGGGACAACGATACCAAGATTGTTCTTCTGGATCTCTTCAGAGATCTCCGCTCCCTCGGTGCATACAACAGGAATACCTCTGCTGATCCAGTCCAGCGCCCTGGTGCGGGCGCCCAGCAGAGTCTCGGGGCATCTTATGTCCGTGTAAACAGCCGCTGAAGCCGATCTGTAGACCTCTTGAAGCTCACTCTCAGGAACCCATCCGTGAAGCAGATATCTGTCTCTGTGGGAAGACCCTTCCACCATTTCCAGAAATTCGTCGTACTTCTCTTTGCAGAAAGGAGTCCTGCCCCCTGTAACCTCAAAAACCAGTTCCGCATTCCGGTTCATCGCCTTCTCGATGCAATCAAACAAAGTGGAATGATCGAACCACCGATTAAAAGAACCCGTCGAGATCACTTTGAATGGCTTTGCAGAAATTCCCCCCACACCGGAGAAACCATTCGCACAGTGTGGTAATGGTACCACCGGAGCAAGGCCATCGCTGAAGGAAAGCTCCCTCCCAAGCAGCAGCAGTTCACCAAGAACTGCGAATGACTGTCGTGCTGAAGGAGTGGAAAAAATGTCACCCTTCAGCAGAAGGGAGTTCTCCAGGGAGAGCATTCTGAGTATCCTCTCCCCGTCCCTGCCGTCGTGGCCTTTCAGCAGCTGTATCTCTGCGGGATGCATTCCATTAAGGTCGATCCAGAGAGGGATTCCAGGATCGGCAAGTGCAGCAGCCTCTGCCGGGAAAGGGCTGATGGCAACAATTGAGGAAAAAGACTCGTTTGAGAGGAGTTCGAGTATTTCCTTTCTTCCTTCGGAACCTTCAGACGGAGAACAGATCGTAAACGGCAACCCACTGCTCTCCAGGGCCGTACTGAATCTCTTCGTTCTTGCGATACAGGCTCCGGCTCCTGCACCAGCGGAAGACCTTGATCCGTCGTCTCCCACCAGAAGTACTCTGTTCACAGATGTCTCCTTTTTGTTATCTTGCACTGAGTGGATAATACAACACCGTGAAACCTGCTGAAAGGCCTTTTCATTTCCGGAGCGGGGCAGAACGTCCCTGATGGACTGCCGCAAGGAGTATCAAAGTGAACAGATTAGCAGTCTTTCATATGCTGCCCTCCGGAGGCGGGATAAGGGTTCTGGGACAGTTACTTTACGGGCTTGCATCAAGATTTCACCTCCATGTGCACCAGCCCGAGGGAGCATGCTCAGCTTCGCTGCCGGCGGATGTCAGGAAGACCGTACACCCCTACCGGCTATGGAAACGACCCGGCGGCCCCCTCAGACCTGCAGCACCCCTGTTCCTGATACTCAGGCTGCTCAGCTTTAAAAAAGTCTGCAGAAAAGCTGCGGATGAGATCAACAGCACCGCAGACAAGGCCCTGGTTCACAACTGTATGCCGGTTGCCGCCGCTCCCATACTTCAGTATTTGACCATTCCATCAGTCTATTTCTGCTACGAATATCCAAGGCACATTTATGAAAAAGATATTATAAAAAGAACTAATACTGCACTTGCCGAAGCTGCTCTTACCCCGCTGCTGCTCCTTGAGAAAAGGATAGACAGACGATCCACCGCAGCAGCTACACGGATAGTCACTTTCTCCAGGTACATGCAGAGCAGGATTGAGTCTATCTACGGTCGAGAGTCTTCCATAGTCCGGCCTGGTGTTGATTCAACCTTCTTCCATCCTGAGGCAAAGGCGACGGCTGACCGCTTATACATCCTTTCTGTAGGAGCCTTGTGGCCTTTCAAGGGTCATGACGCCGTTATCGAGATGGTCAGCAGGCTTGACAGTGCAGTTCGCCCCGAGATAGTAATCGTTTCCGACAGAGAGTACCCAGGCTATGGGCTGAAACTTAGAAGCCGTGCTGAGTCCCTTTCAGTTAAGCTGACGATCCGGAAAGGAATAACGGACATAGAGCTTAGAACCCTCTATCAGGAAGCACTGGCCGTGGTTTGCTGCCAACGCCGTGAACCTTATGGTCTCGTACCTCTTGAGGCAATGGCATGTGGAACCCCTGTCGTTGCCATCGATGAGGGAGGCTTCACCGACAACATCATAGATGGAGAAACCGGATTTCTGTTCTCAGGCTCTCCGGAGGAGGGCGCATCGCTCCTCATGAAACTGTATGAAGAGGAGGCTGATACCAGGAAAATGGGCTTCGCCGGGAGGTCCTTCGTAGCCAGGGAACGAGTCATATCGAATGGTGCAGCAGAGCTGGCAGAGATACTGGAATCACTATGAAGGTCGCATTCAATATAGATTATGATCATCTAAGATATACGGGTATAGGAAGATACGGCCTCGAACTAATCTCGGCCTGGGCAGCATTGAATCAAGACTGTGAGCTGTGGATGTGGAGGAACACAAAGAGTACTCCGCCACGGATCCCAGGGGTGAAGGGCAAAATAAGGTACTACCCGTTTCCCCAGAGAATAACGAATCGTATTATCCCCGGGATCTGGGCAGAACTATCTGGATTGCACTGGGTACACACAGCTAACGGCATCCTTTTGCCCAGGGTCCGGGGGCTGAAGCAGGCAAACATGGTCCATGATCTTGGCCCGATCCTCTATGGTCACATGAAGCATGAGGACGACACCATCGTCTGGAAGGAGCGTCTGCGCAGAATAGCTGAAAGATCCGACTGCATCCTGGTTAACTCTCATTCAACGATGCATGATCTTGCAGAAGTATTCCCGGCAACCGAGGGCAAGGTGTTCCTGACGCCACTGGGTATCGATCACTTCAGCTCCCACGGTGAGAGATCCGGGCAGCCCGAGCACATCCTCGCGGTGGGAACGGTGGAACCGAGAAAGAACATTGACGGTCTTCTCAGAGCCTATTCCGCACTTTCGGCAAGAAGGGAAACGCCGCCGCTTGTAATCGCCGGAGGGGACGGATTCCGTGCAGAGGAGTACAGACGTCTTTCACTGGAACTGGGTCTGAGTGACAGGGTCACCTTCACCGGTTTCGTTTCCGACTCTCAGCTTGCTTACCTCTATTCACGGGCATTCTGTCTGGTTCATCCGGCTCACCACGAGGGGTTCGGGTTCACCGTTCCCGAAGCGTTCACATGGAAACTGCCGGTGGCGGCCTCGAACACCGGCGGCCTGGGGGAGTTCTTCTCCGAAGCTGCATGGATGATGGACCCTTCAGATAACGATTCCATCCTGCATGGGATCGAAATGGCCCTTGACCGTGGAGTAACCCCGGAACAGGAAGAGAGAAGGAAGATCCTTGCCGAGCAACTGACCTGGGAGAACTGTGCCCGGGAAACCCTTCGCGCGCTCACTCTATCAGACGGTTAAGCATTCCTCAAGGTGTGCGGGGACTGCCCTTTCTGTTATTTTACACGGTCAGAGAATCAGGAACAGACGAGAGAACTATCATCCCGTTACAATATCTAAGGGGGAAACGATGGGAAAAAGGGTCCTTATCACCGGAGGAGCAGGCTTCATTGGCTCCCACCTCGGAGACCTTTTCCTTGAGAACGGATACAGTGTGCGTGCCTACGACAACCTGGATCCCCAGGTGCACGGCATCGACGCGAAGGTGCCCGACTACCTCAACGGAGAGATCGAGTTCATACATGGCGACGTGAGGGACCGCGACAGCTTCGCAAAGGCACTGAAAGGCTGCGATATCCTGGTTCATTTCGCCGCGGCGGTGGGAGTAGGGCAGTCCATGTACGAGATAATGCGCTACACTTCCATAAACACCATGGGAGCCGCCACCGTCCTCGAGGAAACGGTCAGTCAGAGGGACCACATAGAGAGAATACTGGTGGCCAGCTCCATGTCGATATACGGAGAAGGGCTATACAACTGCGGCAAGTGCGGCAAGGTCACACCCAGGCTCAGACCCTCAGAACAGCTGGAAGAGAGGAACTGGGAGATGCTCTGCCCCTCATGTGGCGGAACCTGCGATCCGCTGCCCACCCCTGAGAGCAAACCCCTTTATCCCACCAGCGTTTACGCGGTGAACAAAAGGGACCACGAAGAACTTTTCATCTCCATCGGTGAAGCGTACGGCATCCCCACCACCGCAATGCGTTTCTTCAACGTGTACGGAGAAAGGCAGGCCCTCTCCAATCCCTACACGGGAGTAGGCGCTATCTTCGCTTCCAGACTCCTTAACGGAAAACCTCCTGTGATATTCGAGGACGGCGGCCAGAGCAGGGATTTCATCCATGTGAAGGACATCGCCCGGGGGTGTTTCCAGGCCCTTCAGAGCAGCCGTTCAGCCGGACGGGTGTACAACCTCGGAACAGGAAGAAAACTCTCCATCCTTGAGGTCGGTAAGGCCATTGCCAGGGAACTGGACGGGCCGGTGGACGATTTCGTAGTGCGGAACGAGTACCGGGCAGGCGACATAAGGCACTGCTACGCCGATGTTACCAGGGCTCGGGAAGAGTTGGGATTCAAGGCTGAAAAGACGTTCGAGGACGGCGTAGCAGAACTCTGCAGCTGGGTAGCTAGTCAGAATGCCGTCGATATGGTGGAAAAAGCCACAGAAGAACTTAAGAGTCGAGGCCTTGCCCGATGAGCCTGAATCTTCTTCTAGACTGCAGGGCCGTTCAGAAGAACGTTGACGGAATAAGCAGGTATGCCCTGAACGTATCGAGATGCATTGCCCATGAACGTCCTGACTGGAAGATCACTGCGCTGATGAATGGCAGTGCTGCCTTCCATCTTGACTCTCACAGGTTCAACATTCAGGAAGACGACTCCTCAAGGTTCGCCAGGGGACCGAACAAAAAGCTTGCATCAAGGATAGATTCCCTTTCTCCTGACGTATTCGTCAATTTCTCCATGGCCGGTCCCCAGCCGGACGTGCCCACCATCGTAACCGTGCACGATCTCATGGTTCTGAACCTTCCCTGCTACTTCGGGGACAGTGTGATCCGGAACGCCTTCAGCAGAATGCTCTTCACCAGGGCCCTTTCCAGGTCCATAGGCCACGCAAGCGCCGTTGCGGTTCCCACCATGGCCACCAAGCTGGATGTGCTAAGGAAGTTCAACTCCTCAGGGGACAAGATCTTTATAACTGGAGAAGGGCAGGCCCTCTTCACAAAACCCGTCCAGAACGGCAGGAAGAGGGAGGACTTCTTCCTCTATGTGGGCAATGCCCGGGGATACAAGAACATCCCCAGGTTCCTCACCGCCTACGGAAGGCTCTGGGCCATGGACCGCTCAACCCCTCCGCTGGTGATGGTGGTGAGGAAGGACAGGGCATGGGGCCATTTCAGGAAGCACCTCGACTCCAATCCCGCCAGGAGCAACATCAAGGTCCTTACCTACATAAGCGACGAAGAGCTGCGTAAGCTCTACATGACCTGCCGCGCCCTGCTCATACCATCCGTCTACGAGGGCTTCGGTCTGCCGGCTCTGGAGGCAATGGCCACAGGCGCTCCGGTGATGGCCTCGAAGGCCACCGCCCTCGAGGAAGTGGTGGGTGACACAGGTATACTCATAGACCCCTATTCCGTTATCGACATAATGCGTGGAATGGCGGAGCTCAAGGCCGCTTCCCACGAGACGCTGGCTGAGCTGGGCGAGAGGGGCCGTGAACGGTCCGGGATGTTCACCTGGGAGAAGACCGCCGACAGGTTCCTGGAAAGGATCGAGGCCATAATATGAGGGTTGCCGTTGTCAATCCTCCATTCATGAACGGAAGGTTCTCACGGTCCTCCCGCTCCCCAGCCATAGTGAAGAGCGGCACCATGTACTGGCCCTTCTGGCTGGCCTACTCCGTGGGGATGCTGGAGAGGCACGGGCACCAGGTTCTCTTCCTTGACTGCCCAGCTGCTGGAATAACCGACTCAGCCCTGTTAGAGAAGATACGGGACTTCGCCCCTTCCATGACCGTTATCGACACCAGCACACCTTCCATACACAGCGATATCTCCGTCGCCGAAAGCCTCTCTTCCATGGGAGGCGCTCTATTCCTGGTGGGCACGCATGTCAGCGCCCTTCCCGGGGATGTACTGCTTTCGGCCCCGTTCCTTACCGGTATCGCGGTGGGAGAATACGACATCACCATTGCCGAAACGGCGGACGTTCTGGAAAAGGGTGGTGACCTTTCCGGGGTTCCCGGCCTCTGGCTCAACGGAAGCTCCGGTCAGGTGAAGACCCCTGACAGACCTCCGGTGGAGGACCTGGATTCCCTTCCCCTCCTCGCGGATGTCTACAGGAAACACCTGAAGCCGGAGAACTACTTCTTCGCCGCAGCCAGATACCCTTCAGTCATGATGATCACCAGCAGGGGATGCCCCTTCAGATGTTCATACTGCGTATGGCCCCAGGTTCTCCACAAGGGCGGCTACAGGGCAAGATCCGCGGAGAATGTGGCGATGGAGTTCATGAAGATCCAGGAGTACTTCCCCCAGGTTCAGGAGATAGTTTTCGAGGACGACACCTTCAGTGTTGACTCCACCCGGGTCGAGGAAGTGTCCCGGGCCCTGTGGGAAGCCGGCAACCGGCTGCCATGGACGGCGAACACCCGGGCCAACCTCTCCCTGGACGCCATGAAGGCCATGAAGAGAGCCGGTTGCAGGATGATAATAGTGGGCTACGAGTCAGGCAGCCAGCAGATACTGAACAATGTGAGCAAGGGCACCACAGTGGAGCAGAACCTCGCCTTCGCCGAGAGGGCCAGGAAGGCCGGGCTAATGGTTCACGGATGTTTCATGGCCGGCAATCCCGGTGAAACTCTGGACTCCCTGGAGGAAACCTTCAAGATGGCCCTGAAGCTGAAACCCGACACCGCCCAGTTCTTCCCTGTGATGGCCTACCCCGGGACAAGGCTCTACCATGGCTTCGCAGAGGAAGGCCGGCTCAGGACCGAAGACTACAGGGAATGGCTCACCCCGGAAGGTCTCCACAACTGCGTTGTGGACCTGCCGGGCCTCCCGGCGGAAACCCTGGTTGACTGGTGCGACGATGCCCGAAGAAGGTTCTACCTCAGACCCGGCTACCTTGCTTACAAGGCGATACAGAGCGTTCTTCATCCCTTCACCGAGGGAAGAAGGACCCTGCGGGCATTCTCAACCTTCAGAAAGCACCTGTTCAGGAGGAAAAGGTGAAGAAGTCCGCCATCTTCCTTGGCATGATCCTCGACGGCGCCGCGGTTTTCCTCGCCCTTTACCTCTCCGCCCTTGCAAAGTTCAGATGGGGTATTTTCCCCGGAGTATCAACCATCTCCGTAGGGGTGATCACCGCAGGAAGTCTGTTCTCCATCCTTTACTGGTGGATCATCTTCGCCGCCACCGGGGCCTACAGGCTTCACTGGGACAGAAGCTGGGCCGACGAGATCAGGATGGTGTTCAAGCCGGTTCTCGCTGGTTTCGTGATCCTTTCCCTCTTCGCCTTCCTGGTCACTCCGGAGGCATCCATTGGCAGGTGGGTCTTCTTCATTTACTTCACCCTGATGAACATACTGGTGTTCGCAGCCCGGTGTGCCTCCAGGCTCTTCGAAAGGCGGCTGGCCAAGAGGGGTGTCCTTCAGCGGAACGCTCTGGTGATAGGGCTTGGAGAACCGGCCAGGGAGCTGGTTGATTATCTTGAGGTAAACCCTTCCCTGGGCTACTGCATAAAGGGTTTCATAACCCCGCCCCATCCCGTTGCCGTTCCCTCCATACTCGAGAAGCCCCTTGGGAGCATAGAGGACATCGACAGGCTGTCCGGTGAACTGGGCATAACCGACCTCCTTGTTACCATAGCGTCCAATTTCCACGACGATGTGCTGTCGGTGATGATGCCAGCCGTGCAGAACCGCCTCCGCGTGAAGCTGCTGCCGGACCTCTTCGATGTGGTGGCAGGTCATGTGCACAACACCCAGATACTGGGTCAGCCCCTCATGGAGCTTCTCCCTGACAGGCTCTCCTTCTGGGAGAAGCTTGTGAAGACCGCAGGGGACTATCTTATCAGCCTCTTGGTGATCATCCTGGGAATGCCCATCTGGATCGCCGTCAGCCTTGCTGTTGTGATCGACTCCCCGGGCGGCGTCTTCTACCGGCAGAAGAGAACGGGAGAGGGAGGCAGGGAGTACAGGATATTCAAGTTCCGCTCCATGGTCCGCGATGCCGAGAAAAAGACCGGCGCCGTCTGGGCGGGCAGGGACGACTCCCGGGTAACAAAAGTAGGCAAGTTCATACGAAAAACCAGAATAGATGAGGTCCCCCAGTTCCTGAACGTTCTCACCGGCGATATGGCGGTGGTGGGGCCAAGGCCTGAACGCCCGGAGATCATCCGGGAGTTGAGGACGATCTACCCATTCTACGACAAGAGACTGACGGTGAAGCCGGGGATCACCGGCTGGGCCCAGGTGAAGCTGGAATACGACACCAGCGTCGAAGACGTTTCGAAAAAACTCAAACACGACTTTCAGTACATAGAGAACCAGTCGCTGTTCCTTGACCTGGAGATACTGGCAAGGACAGTTATCGTGGTTCTTACGGGCAGGGGCGCTCACTGAGCCCCGGGAAAGGAAAGAGATGCCTGTACCTCTTCTGGACATCAACAGACAGCATGCAGACATAAAGGAAGAACTCAAGAAGGTGTTTTCCGAAGCTCTGGATACTTCCAGATTCATTAAAGGGCCTGAGATGGAGGAGCTTGAACGGGAGTTCGCCGAGTATTCGGGTACCTCCCACGCAGTGGGCTGCGCGTCAGGGACCGACGCCCTGATCCTTGCCCTTCAGGCCGCCGGCCTGAAGCGTGATGAGCTTGTTGTAACGGTTCCCTTCACGTTCTTCGCAACCGCAGGAGCCGTTGTCCGCGCAGGGGGGAATCCTGTTTTCGTGGACATCCTTCCGGACACGTTCAACATGGACCCGGACAGGCTCAAGGGCTGGCTCAACGACAACTGCGCCATAACCCAGAGAGGGGTCGTTCACAGACCCTCCGGGCAGAGGGTGGCGGCAGTGCTCCCGGTGCACATCTTCGGCCAGGTCTCGAACATGGATTCCATACTTTCGATCTGCAGGGATTGGGAACTGCCGGTCATCGAAGACGCCGCCCAGGCGGTTGGGGCAAAATGGCGGGACAGGCGGGCCGGCTCCCTGGGAGACATGGGCTGCTTCAGCTTCTTCCCCTCTAAGAACCTGGGAGCACTGGGCGACGGAGGTATGGTAACGACCTCCAGCGAATCCCTGGCCAAAAGGCTGAGAAGTCTCAGGGAGCACGGGGGCAGCGGCTACCTCCATTGCGAGGTGGGCACGAACAGCAGACTTGACGCGCTTCAGGCTGGTTTCCTCAGAGTAAAGCTCCGCCGACTGGAGGAGTGGCATCAGGGAAGGCGCCGGAACGCGGAGGCCTACAATGAAGCCTTCTCTTCCATCTCAGAAGTTACCACTCCGGTGATAGATCCCAGGGCATGGTCCATCTTCAACCAGTACACCCTCATGGCCCGGGACAGGGATGGTCTTCTGAACCACCTGCGAAGCCGGGAGATCGGCTGTGCCGTCTATTATCCTCTGCCACTTCATCTTCAGGAATGCTTCAGCCACCTGGGATACCGGAAGGGCGACTTCCCGGTATCCGAGGACTGCAGCGGGAAAGCGATTTCCCTGCCTGTTTTCGGCGAACTGAGGGAGGACGAACGGAATGAGGTCATTACTGCGGTGGAGGAGTTCTACCGGGGTTAACGCCCTGACGGTGATCCTGCTGGCATCCGCCGCTGGAGCAGGGAATCTCGTGGAGAATACCCTTGAAACCGGGGAGAATCTCCTGGATACACCACAGCTTGTGTTGCTGGGGGCCGGGGGTATTTCCTCCCTGGTCACTGCTCAGCTGGAGAATGATGAGGGGTCCACCGGCTTCCTTCAGGGTGAACCCTTCCGCACCGCCGACAAGGTGGACGATTTCCTTTTCGGACCGTTCCTGCCGGCTTCAGCGGCGGGGGTGTGGCTAGGGGGAATGGCCCTGGACAGCCCGTGGACGGAAGAGTTCGGCGAGGAGCTCTGCCGGGGTCTTTTCTGGACATACGGAGTCACCGCGGGCATGAAGTACGCAGCCGGCAGAACGAGACCCGACGGAACCGACCCGCTGAGCTTTCCCTCCGCCCACGCAGCCGGCGCTTCCTGCACAGCAGCGGTGTTATGGAACAGGTATGGCCCCTCCGCAGGGGTTCCCGCGGCGGCCATTGCCCTCTATACCTGTCTGTCGCGGGTCAACACCGGCAGGCATTTCCCTTCTGACGCGGTGATGGGAGCCGCGCTGGGAACCGCCTGCGGCCTTGCAGCTTCCCTTTCCGAGGATAATGGCGACAGGGAGTACAGGATAGGATTCATGATCTCCATCGACACAAGCGGAAGGATGATGGCCTCGCCATGGTAAGGAAACGGATAGAGAGCTTCGGACATGCATTCAGGGGACTCGGAACCCTGGTAAAGAGCCAGGTCAATGCAAGGATACATCTGGCCGCCACGGTTGCGGTGATATTGCTGGGCCTTCTTCTGAAGGTGACCTTGATCGAGTGGGCGGTCCTCGCTCTGGCCGCTGGAATGGTCTGGGCCGCTGAGGCCCTCAACACAGCCGTTGAGTTCCTTGCGGACAGGGTGGCTCCCGAGAGGCACGAACTGGTCCGCAGGGCCAAGGACACCGCAGCAGCAGGGGTTCTTGCCGCCTCCATTGCCGCGGCTGCGGCGGGTCTTCTTATATTCCTGCCTCATATTCTTCAATAGGATCCGGGGAGTGAAAAATGCTTGACAGGAAAAGGCTCAGGAAAGAACCCCATCTCATAGAGCAGGCCATCGCCGCCAAGAACGAAAAGGCCAAGCTCGATCTCTGGACAGCCGCCGACACGGAAAAGCGCAGTCTGATGCTCCAGGTGGAGAACCTCAGGAACACCAGGAACGAGCTCTCCAGAACGGTTGCCATGAAAAAGCGCCAGGGTGAGAACGCCGACCTCGAGGTTGAGGAGAGCAGGAAGACAGGCGAGGAGCTCTCCGCCCTGGAGAAGAGGCTCTCCGTCCTCGATGAGGAACTGAACGCAATGGAACTCTCCTTCCCCAACGTTCCCGATGCCGATGTTCCAGTGGGAGGCGAAGAGAACAACATCGTCATGGAAGAGGGCGGAACGATGCCCTCCTTCCAGTTCCAGCCCAGACCGCACTGGGAGCTAATGGAAAATGTGTTCCTCCCGGCAGAATCCGGCAAGATTACCGGCTCCAACTTCATACTGTTCAGAGGATGGGCCGCAAGGCTGCAGAGGACCCTTATCAGCTGGATGCTGGACACCCACACCGAGAACGGCATGGAGGAAGTATGGCCGCCTTTCCTGGCCAACAGGGACTCCATGACCGCAACGGCTCAGCTTCCCAAGATGGAAGACGACATGTACGAGATCGCCAGGGACGGGCTTTTCCTTATCCCCACCGGTGAGGTTCCCATAACCAACCTCTACAGGAATGCCATGCTGGAAGAGTCGGAGCTTCCGCTAAGGCTCTGCGGCTACACCCCCTGCTTCCGCAGGGAAGCTGGAAGCTACGGAAAGGACACCAGAGGGCTCAACAGGGTTCACCAGTTCGAAAAGGTGGAGATGGTGCGGTTCGAGCACCCTGACAGATCTGATCAGGCCCACATGGAGATGGTAAAACATGTTACGGGGATGCTGGACGAACTGGAACTGCCCTGGAGAATACTTTTACTGGCCACCGGCGACCTGAGCTTCGCCGCCGCCAGGTGCTATGACATCGAGATATGGTCAGCCGGCCAGGAAAAGTGGCTCGAGGTCTCCTCGGTCTCCAACTTCAGGGACTTCCAGGCGAGAAGGGGCTCGGTCCGCTTCAAGCCCGCCGGGGGCGGAAAGCCGCAGTTCGTGCATACGCTGAACGGTTCGGGTCTTGCGCTTCCGAGACTCATCGCTGCGCTGGTGGAGAACCACCAGACGGAAGACGGAAGGATGAGGCTGCCTGAAGCCCTTGCGGTCAGAATGGGAACGGAGATACTGGGCTAGCCCTTTTTCTTCTTCCCCCTGAACTTCATATCCTCTGCCATTTCCCTGAGGAGTGAGTTCCACTTCTCCCAGGCTTCAGGGTGCTCCCTTTTCATTTCATCGGCCCTCTCCCTGGCGAACAGGAAGGCGCAGATCATCAGGAAAGCTATGATGAAGGTCTCTATCCATATGTAGAGCCTCTTGGGCTTGCTCTTCCAGCCTGGATGCCTGGGCGGGTCCAGTATCCTTATCGAGCTGACTATGTTGTCCTCCTGCACCCGTGCCTGCTCCACCTGAAGCTCAAGGGCGCTGACCATCTTCAGGTGCATCTCGAAATCGGTCCTGAGCCTGGCATATTCGATCAGGGCGGGGGGGAGATTCGACAGCCCCGGACCAATGTCTACGCCTCCGGTGCCGGAGCCGGATTCAATCATGGCAATGGCTTCGCTGAGAGCCTGTGCTTCGGTCTCCAGTTCCAGTATCTGGGCTGTGGTTCCATACCTTATGCCGTTGCGGATGGCGTTGGCCATCAGGGTCGTCTCTATGTACCTGCCCTTCATCTCGGCGAGGACGGACATCAGTTCGGTGATCTCCTCCTCGGGCATGATGGTACCGTACTCCCCCTCGAATGAAAGAAGCCTGGCCGTGGTGCCTTCAAGGGCGGCGCGGGCGGCAGTCAGCTGATTCTCGGTCAGAGCCCTGCTCTCCTCGAACCTGGCCCTTGTGATGCTGGTATTGATGCTGTCCAGGAGGAAAATGACCCTCTCGGAAACCTCAACCGAGTAGAGAGGATTCTTTGTGGTAACCTCGATGGTGATCATGCCCGCGGAACCCACACGTGCCGAGTAGTTCTTCGCGAACTCCAGTCTGGCCCTGTACATGGCCACTTCGGGGCGATCGCCCCAGTCCTCGTTTATCCCCGTGGTATCGGCATAGCCGGTGCTCTCTATAACATTGTCGATGAGTGTTCTACTGTTGAGTATCTCGGAGTAAACATCGGAAAGGGTGGTCATAAGTGGAAGGGAATAGCCCATTCCTCCACTGAAGAAACCGGCAAAGTCCCCCAGGGACAGTCCGCCGATGTTAAGACCCGGGGAGGCGGGTTCCTCCGGGGGTAGTATCACCGTCTTAACCGTGTAGCTCTTGGGGAGCAGATATGTGATGCCCACGGTTATGGCCATGACTATCAGCAGTGTTCTTACTACGAATTTTCTGTTCTTCAGCAGAACGTACAGAAAACTGGTGGCCTTGTTGCTCATCTGATCCCCTAGTTCAGTTGGTTATGCTCTGATATGAAATGATAACGGTTGCAACTCCTGTGAGGATGGCGAGGTACTCCTGCCAGAACTGCACGGGAACCCTGGGGACCTCTATCATCACCCCCGGGGGTACGACATCGTCAAGTTCAGCATCGGTACTTTCGCCGCTGGGATCGATGATCCTGAGGGATCCCCTCCTGGCAGCGGAGTTGAAACCGCCGGCCATCCCGATGTAGTAGGAAACCGGCATACCGGGGGAGTAGGGAACGGGTGTGGGCTTCATTACCTGCCCCACTACGCTGACGTACCTGTTGGAGAAGGGAACCACTATCCTGTCTCCGGGAAGCAGAATGGGCGAACCGGAAGAACCGGCCCCATCGATGTCAGTCATCTCAAAGGGAATAACCGCGTCATCTGAACAGGTGCTCCGCCTGGAAACGAACAGGGACTGGAGGTCACTCTCCTGGCTTATCCCCCCGGCCCTCTGAATGGCCGAGGCGGCTGTCTCTCCCTCGACATACTCGAGGATGACCCGCCTGAATGGCAGGATGTCCCGGGACTGCTCCATGACCTCGGTCTCCATCTCCATGATCGCGCCGGAGGTAAGGGCTCCCTCGATGACTATGCTTCCCCTGGAAGGATACAGGTGAATCCTGGTGTTCCTGTGCATGAGTGGGTTGGAGGACAGGTTCCCGTGCATTGTGAAATCATTGAGATCATAGAAAGAGGAGTCACCTTCCAGAGTGATTATCAGTACGCGGGACAAGGCAGCGGTGGCGGTAGCGCCACCGGCTTCTTCAATGGCTTCACTGAGCCTCGTAAGCCCGTTCACCGTTATCATTCCCGGGCTGCTTACCTGCCCGGTGACCGGGATCTCGAAATTAGCGGAACGGGCCAGTCCGGAAGTCACGGCGAAGCTTCCGTAGCTGCCCCTGACCATCTGCTCTATTATGGCCTGCAGCTCAGCAAGGTTCAGCCCGTCCACAATCACCGGAGGCATTCCGGGCACACTGAGGAAACCGTCGAGCCCCACCGGGAGCACTATTGTGGAAATGGACTCCTCCGACCTGGCGAAGGGCACTCCACCGGGGAAAGATATCCATATGTTGTCTCCATAACCAACCTGGTATTCTTCGGGATCGAAGTAATCCGCGGAGGTAAGCTGAAAATCCCCGTCAAGACCGGTAAAGTCGGATCCCATACCCAGAGGAACGGCCAGAAGTGACAGCACCGCCGCATATCCGAAAAGAACCAAGAAAACCTCCTTGCTGCGCTATCTGGCGCTGTGATCCCAGATCGCTTCCGATCTGGCGGTCAGGGCCTTGAAAACACCCATCAGGGAAGCTGAGCACATGAGCCAGAAAAAATAGGGAAGCTTCAGTGCGTAGGGCATTGACCCCTTCATGAGTTTCCCGGCAAGTGCCAGAAGGTTGAATATAACCACGGACAGGAAAAGAGGGTTCGTCAATGAATCGGCGAAACCGAGGAATATCCCTGCCAGGGAGGCGGTTATTGCGAAAATGCCCATGTTCCAGCGCAGCACCTTGTGAATTGCCAACTGGGAAAAAAGACCGATCCTGCCCCTTTTCAGAGCTTTCCCCATCAGACTGAATGCCGAGCCCATCATCCAGCTCACGATCCTCACAAGCCTGTGGTACTGGCTGGAATTGTCCGGCGTGGGCTCCGCTGCAACGGCCTCAGGATTGTAGACACACATGAATCCCTTCACCCTGGTGGTTACGGCCGTCTCGAAATCGTCAGCTCTGGAGGGATCAGGAGGGTCATACAGGGACTTCCTCACGGAAAACACCGCTCCGGTTGCTCCGAGTACCGCGCCTACACGGCTGCCAAGGGCCTTGAGCATCTGTTCATAGCGCCAGTAAATGGACTCGCATGTTACATTGTTAAGGCTGTTCTGCTTGCTGCCGTCGACACAGCC
>DAINQE010000003.1:21180-50011 GCA_036743055.1 Candidatus Sabulitectum sp.
AAAACCATGGGAACGAGAATGAGCCCCACGGACACCACGAAAAGATACCCGAGAAATGCGATCAGAATTGACTCCCCCTATTTGAACGATGTCCGAAATCTATAGTTAATACTCTTCCTTCATGCAACAAGGGAATGCCATGGCCGTGAGCAGGGCGAAAATAATCCAGAAGAAAGCTCCGGTCTGGGGCCAGGGTATGAGGTTGTCGAAGAGCTGGTGAACGCCGAAACCCGCCAGACCGCAGACGAAACCGAAACCCAGCTGAACCGTTTTTCTGTTGCGAAGGGTCCTTGCCGCTGCAATGCATCCCCCTGAAACCACAAGGAGCAGCGACAGGGCCGAAAGGGCTCCCCCCTTCAGGGGCATCTCGAGTATAAGCGAGTTCAGACCGCCGAACCTGTTGATCTTGTCCACGCTGTCCATGTGGCGCACTTCCCAGAACCCGTAAAGAGCAGTCCTTCCATGGTAGTACTCGACACCGCCCCAGCCTATCCCTTCAAGGGGGTCTTTCTCCATCTCTTCGATGAATCCCATGTATGATACGTATCTGTGAAGAAGGCTCGTGTCCAGCATGAGCTCCCTGGGGTCGCTGAAGACCGTGAGCTGCCTTTCGAACTCACCTGAGTTGGATGACACGAAGCCGAAGAACACCAGGAACGAGAGGATGGGAACCCAGATCCTTTTCCTGTAGCGGAAAATGAGATACACCAGGCAAGCGCCGGTCACCGTGAGGAACCCCCCCCTGGAGAAGGTGTAAAGTGTGTTAAGAATGCCGAGTATGGTGGTGATTACCGCAAGCCCCTTCCAGAATCTCTCCCTGAAGAAGAACGATGCCGCCAGCGTGGAAGGAACCAGAAGTTCCAGGACACCGGAGTAGGAGTTCGGCCCTCCTGCAATGGTGGAGTAAACCCTTCCTGCGAGATCGAAGCCCGATGCCAGGTCACCCAGGTTGTCCAGGGTACCCGAGGTGTACTGGTAGATCCCGTAGAGACACATGATGAAGAGCATCAGTACCAGAACCTTGAGGAACCTCTCAAGCCATTCCCCCCTGCCGAACCAGAAGTAGACCACCGGTAGAAGCAGGGCTCCAAGGAAATGCTTGTGTCCCTCGCGTATTACGTTCCAGAAGAGATTGTCGTGATGATACAGGGTTGCGAACACCGAAGCCAGCTGCGCAAGATAGGCAAGACCCACTAACTTGAAGGGTATCGGAAAGGGAGGGTTATCCCTGAATCCCGCCAGCCTGTGAACGGCAAAAGCGAAGAATACCAGGATAATCGCCAGCGTTGCGGGTGAGGTGTAAAACTGACCGTACTCAATTGCCTTGTTCCCGAACGTTACCGCTATGGGAAGCATCAATGCCCATGAGCGAAGGTCTTTAAGCAGGTACAGTCCGGCAAGAAGGAAAGGAAAGGCGAGCACGGTGAAACGAATTGACCTGGGATGATACATGAAAAGGTACATGTTCAGCAGAGTCAGCATAACTATCAGCAGCCATGTCTGCCTGGAAGGGCTGAAAGGAGCGGCAGTATCCCGCACCTGGCTGGAATCAGTATTCAATATCGCTCGACATCCGTTTTCTGAGACCGGTTGATCGGGGTCGGCCCCGGTCGGCGGGAGCCCCGCCGACCGGGACCTCCAGCTCAGTTCAGACCGGCCACCGCGATGGTTGACCCATGGCCGCCGGCTCTGGAAAAGGCAATGAGCCTTCCGGAAAGAGCGGCCCGAGAGTGGGGATCTCTCTCTACTGCCTCTTCATAAAGAAGAAGCGCAGCGTCAAAGTCTCCATCCTCCATGGCGCTATCCGCCTGGGCGAGATAGGCCTCGGTGGTGGACGGAATTGCTGTCTCCGTTACCGAAGCCAGCAGAACCGCAGGAAGAAGCAGCGTTGTCAGCACCACAAGCTTCTTCATGTGAGCACCTCCAATCCCCTGCCTGAGCAGGGCGTCAGGTAACCCGGCCATCCTTCCCCTTTCGGGGCTGGGATCCGTGGCTTTGCGTCCCGGAATCTCTTCCGGTTTGCGTTTGTCAAACGGCAACCCGGCTGTCCTTCCCGCTTCCCCATGCGCGGGCTGGGACCCGTGGCTTTGCGTCCCGGAATCTCTTCCGGTTTGCCCGACGGTGCTCAACCGCCATATTGATTATGATTTAATCAAGAAGTGAATGTAAAGGGCACGACCGGTACTCGTACCGCTGAAAGAAGCCGTACTCGGTGAAGCCGCATTCCTCCAGGAGCGCCGCGCCCCTATCCAGGCCGAAGAAGGCATTGTCCCTGCGGTGCGTATCGGAACCCAGTGTGATCATCCTTCCTCCAAGGCGCCTGTACAGATGGAGTACCGAAGGAACCGGGTAAGTGGTGCTCTCTGGTCTCCGGAGCCCCGCTGTGTTAACCTCCAGGGCTACATCCCTTGAGATGGCCTTTCGCAGAACCTCTTCAATGAGGGCGGGGAAGAGTTCCGTTTCACTGAATCCGCAATCGAGACCTGCCCTGGCCATTCCCCTTCTGAAAATGCCCGGGTGGGCCAGTATGCTGATCCTCCCGGCTTCGAGGATATCCAGGGTCTCAAGATAGTATCTTTCCACCAGGGAGAAGGGATCTCCTTCCATGAAGGGTTCCTGATCCAGGATCATCCTGTCTTCCAGCCAGTGAAGAGCTCCGATGATGAAATCGTATTCTTCCCTGGAAAACATCTTCTCCGCATCATCCATGAACCTGTGGGGCTCACCTATCTCCAACCCCCTGAGCAGATGAACCTCTCTGTTCTCAGAGGCATGGTTCAGTTCCGACAGATACTCCGGTTCACTGAAACCTCCATGGCAGAAGTCGTCGGGGTGAATATCCAGATGGGCGACGAACCCCACCCTGGACACTCCGGCCCCGGCGGCCATCTCCAGAAGCTCGGCTGCGGGAACGTCCGCGTCCGGCGACGAGGAAGTGTGTACGTGCATATCGGCATAGCCAGTCATCTGATACCCCACTAACACAGTCTTAACAAACCGGGTATATTTTTCAGTTAGGCTTCGACGGTCGAAGTTCGCTGACACTTTTAATATATGACAGGAGTCACCGATGAAATTACTCATGATTTTAGTTGCACTGCCCCTGGCCGCCATGGCCGCCACAGCCACATGCGGCTGGGAGGGAACGGACACGATACTGGGCTCATACGGCGACATCATCGCTTCAATTGACACCGATCCGGTCTATTCCGGCAGCCAGAGCCTCAAACTCGAGGACAACCAGGCTTCCGGAACTCCCCAGGCGTTCGTTGCATGGATAACAGGCCTCGACGATGGCGACACCGTTGCCGCATCATTCTGGAGGTACGACGTAACTCCCTCAGCTGCTCCTTCATGCAGGATCTGGGGGCACTGGAACGACGATCCCGGCGACATCAACGGCTACGACGGCAGCGCAGGAGGACAGGACGACTACGGCACCGGAGAGGGCTGGGGCATGGCGGAGTACGAGTGGACGGTTGTCGACGGCCACACAGGCCTGGTTATCGAGGTTCGCACATACTCGGTCCCCGGCGATATCGTCTGGATCGACGACCTGACGGTTACCGCCCCCGACGGCGCAACGATAATGGTTCCAGAGGATTTCGTGAGCCTGAACAGGTCAACCTGGGCTGGAATCAAGACAGCCTTCTAGATCTGCTCCTCAGCTTTCAGGCCCGGCGGCTTCGGTCGCCGGGTCTTTCAGTATGTGACCCCTGCGCTGAACAGCACCAGATCCCGGGAAAGGTCCAGGGGCAGGGCGAACTCGAATCCAACGGCTTCCGGTATCCATTTCTCGCCTGAGCCGGGGAGGGTATAGAGAAGGCCGCAGTTCAGGGAGTGGTAGAAGGTGTTCTCCACCTGGTCCCAGTCATCGTGGCCGTCCCCGTCCTGGGGGATGTTGATGACATCAGGGCCGTAGCCGCCGTCCCATCCCCCGTAGACTTCGAGGCTCTCTCCCAGGAGATACCCGGCTGAAGCGCCGAATCTGGTTCCCAGAAGCTTGGCTGGAATTGCATATCCCGCCCCGGCGTTCAGGGAAACGGCATAAGCCGCTGAAGGATCCGTGAGCCCCACTCTGACCATGGGGCCTATACTCCATGCCCTGAAAAAGGCCCCGATGTCTATTCTGTCGGTGGCACCTGAAAGGAAGGTCGCGAAGGGCGATACAGGCACATCGTCTATGCCTGTGTCCCCTGCTTCACGCCTGTCATCCGCCGACAGGTATGCCGGAAGACCCACTGCGCCTGTAACTGTCATATGGTTCGTGCCCAGGGTCCTGGCTCCCGTCATGGAACCGTAGCAGCACCCTGATACCAGCACCGCCGATACAACGGAGAACACTCCCAGAACTGTTTTCACTGTACCCCCTCCCGTTCATGGGTCTTCTTATGTTAACATATCCAATACCGGATGAAAGTGGTCCTTGGGGAGAGAAGGAGGAAGAGATGAAGAAAGCCGCCGTTCTTCTTTCCGGCTGCGGCAACATGGACGGATCAGAGATTCATGAGACCGTTGCCGCTCTGATCGCCCTGGACAGAGCTGGCTGGCAAGTTGTGTTCACAGCTCCGGATATCCAGCAGGGGAAAACGGTGAACTACCTCAGCGGCGTATCCGATGAACCCAGAATGGCACTTCAGGAAGCGGCGCGAATAGCCAGGGGGAAAATATCCCCTCTGAGAGCCGACCTTGCGGACGAGGTGGATGCGGTGGTTATCCCGGGGGGGCTTGGTGCTGCCGTCACCCTGTGTGACTTCGCTGTAAAGGGCTCCAGCTGCGAAGCCCTTCCTGTGGTGCTTGATTTCCTGAAAAGGGCGCACTCCGCAGGCAAGCCTTTGGCAGCCATGTGCATCGCACCGGTTCTAGTTGCCCGCTGCCTCCCGGGGTCTGTGGTAACCATCGGATCCCACAGGGAGACCGCAGCCCTGATAGAGGAGATGGGCTGCAGGCATGTGGAATGCTCCGCAGCCGAGGCCGTTGCAGATCCCGACATGATGGTGGTCACCACCCCGGCCTACATGACGGCGAAGGGGCCTGGCGAAGTGTTCGCAGGTGCTTCGGAGATGATCAGTAAGCTGGATTCTCTCATCACTCCCAGTTGAGGAGATCCTCGGGGGATAGCTTCACCAGATAAGATGTAAATGTGGCGGTGCTGTCTGTGGAGGCTTTCTTGCCTGAGATGATGAAGCCCCCGTCGGTGGTGCTCCGGATTGAATAGCACAGAGCTTCATGATCGGCAATTTCAATGTCCCAGAGCTTCGAGAACCATGGATCGAACCTGAGAAGCCTGGGTCGGTAACCCCTGCCGTCTCCGCTGTTGGTGTTGGTCAGGATGACGAAACCTGCAGGTGATGCTTCCATAACCATGTATGCAATGTCGGGACCGGCTTCGCCCCATGTCAGATCTGAAAGAACCACTCCCTGCTGGTCGAAGAAAACCATGAGAGCATCGGAGAACTGCTGCTCTATCCTGGAGGAACCTGTCACAAGGTATCCGCCGCCGGGTACGCACAGGATGCCGGAACCGCTCTGAACCCCTTCCTGGAAGTACTTGGTTTTCCACTGCCACTCACCCTCGTCGTTTATCTTCATGAGGAAGACATCGGAGCCGTCGGTGCCTGTGAGGAGGTAGTCCCCGCTACCCTCGGCGTCGGGGGCTATCGCTGTGACGGTCTGGTAAGCAGCCTCCACGAACCTCTTTCTCCATATGACTGCTCCCGAATCGGAAAAACACACCGCGAAGGCTTCCCTGTCCCTGGTCTCGTCGTTGAAGGAATGACCCACGGCTATCGTTCCGCCGTCGGGGCGGATGCACATGTCCCTGAAGCAATCATCGCCTTCATAGCCGGCGCTCGCCGTCCAGAGAGTGTTTCCCTGTGTGTCTATCTTCATCAGGAATCCGTCTGAACTCACCGAATCGCACATGGAGCCGCAGATCAGATAGCCTTCGGCGCATGGGAGTATCCTGTAACCCACGGAAACTCCCATGAACATCGGCGTCCTCTCCCAGAGAACGGTCCCATCCTCCCTGAACGCCGCAATGTTCAGTGAGGTGCCGCCGTTCCCGGTCCAGGCCTCACCAACGGAGATGTAACCGCCGTCGGGAGTTTCCACGCAATCCCACGCGGCGGACTCTCCGGCGGAGGGGAAACCTGATGTCCACATGATATGCGGTGCGCCGGCGGTAAGGTATATCGGAAATGCCAGCACAGCAGGGATAAACGCGCACCGTAATTTCAATGAGCCCTCCCTTTCCGGCTTAATAGGTTAAGTTCTGCAGCCGAGGTCAATCCCCCCGCAGGGAAAGATCATGCGAACCAGAGAAAGGCTCTTATGGGGATCATATGAGAGAGAGGTACCCGGAAAGATATATATATATTATCTTATCAGAACTTCAGAAGGGGGTCTGATTGAAATCTTCGCTCCTCGGCCAGCAGGCTCACCGGTGCCTCACAGGGCTGAAAAAGGCGGTTACCGACATACTGATGGCTCTTCCCGGGGATCTTCAGCAGCCAAGGGATGTATACAGAACACTGGGAATAGACCGCATGATCGGCTGGAACATATACAAGCTCCACGAAGTGGACGACTCCTTCCTCTCAGTAAAGCACATTCCCAGGAAAGCGGCTTTCAAGGGCTTCCTCAGGGCTGCTTCCTCCAAGGGGGTTCCTGACGAGCTCCTTGAGACGGCGGAAGAATATTTCGACCAGTTCGAGGAGCTGGTGGATCTTCACGCCGGGGATCGCCCAAGCATGGAGATGATGCTCCTGGCCTATTCCAGCGAGGGCATGGAGCAGGCATCCGCCGACCACAGGAAGCTGGCCTTCACAGGAAATCGCTTCCTCTACGGCCTTGAAGCTCGCACCAGGCTTACCATAACGCTCTTCGAGCCCAACGGCAGGGTGGATTCCTGGAAGCTTACCATCCTGAAGGGTTCCTTCGGTCTCAGAAGGAACAGGCCCGATATCCCGTGGTTCTATGTTAAGCCCAGGCTTTTCAGCGAGTTCTCCGAGCAGGCCCAGGCCCCGACAAGCAAACCACTCATGGAGCAGGAGAACTGCGATCTTCCCTATTACTCCCCCTTCTGCAGCTGCTCCCTTCCCACCCTGAAATCCAGCTCCCGTTTCGTGGACAGCATCGAGGAGATCTTTCCCCTGCAGACGGGCAATGCCGGTCTTATGGACCTTGTGTTCGCCGAGGTGCTGGAACTCAACGACTTCTACATGCACAGGGACGGCAGCACCTCAGCCAAGGTTATCACCCCGTGCCATTCCGCTGCCACCGACATCATTCTGCCAACCTCCGAAGTGGAGGAGGGCAGGTTCGCGCCAAGGATAGTATCCTCTATTCTTGATGAAACCGACTCCTATAATGAGAATGTCATTGGGACCGCCGAATCCATACTGCCCGTAAAGCCATGCTTCCAGGTGAAGCCAACCGTGGAACTGAACACCCTGGAGGGAGTTCCAAACTACGGCGACATCATAGCCGACCTTTTCAGGCGCAGGGACCTGAACCCCCTGAATTACACCACGGTGAGGAATCAGGTAGACTTCCCTGTGGTCCCCTCACATATAGACATAACCTGGAAAGAAAGATCTAACTAGTTCTACTCCATGCTTATAAGCTAATTAAGAATGGATGGCGAATTGGTTATATATATATGCCTTGACATTCTTCTAGCGTATATGTATACTCTCTTCGTCAAAGGAGCCGCGTAATGGCGTGCGGGGAAAAAGGCTTCTTTGACACCTTCCTTCCTTAAGGCGCCGGTGTCCCTCGGGCACCGGCGCTAAACTATTACCCTTCCCTGCCCTTTCTGTTATCTTACCCGGCGAAAAGGAGGTGGCAGGTGCTTTTCAGAAGGGAAACCGGGATCCTGCTCCATCCCACATCACTTCCCGGCCCCTGGGGGATCGGCACACTGGGCTCCGAGGCGGAAGCCTTCGCCTCCTGGGCAGCCGGATCGGGCGCTACGGTCTGGCAGGTGCTGCCCCTCTCTCCTCCTGTCTACGCCGGCTCCCCCTACCAGACCCTCTCCACCTTTGCCATCAATCCCCTGCTTCTTTCTCCTGAGAAACTGTTCGAAGCGGGTTATCTCAGCAGGAAGGAGGTCGCCGGAGCCAGGAGACCAGCCGGACCTTCCATTGACCACCATGCTCTTGCGGAGAGGCATCTGCTTCTTTCCAGGGCCGCCTCCAGGGCACTGAATGATCCCCCGCCGGGGTTCGTGGATTTCCTTGAACGAAGATGGGTTAAGGAATGGCGTACATTCTCCTCCAGGAAAACCGCAAACGGCGAGCGGCCATGGAACCTCTGGACCAACCGTGCGCCCTCCTTCGAGACCGGGGGTGAAACAACTGCCATGATACAGTTCCTCCTGGAGGAGCAGTGGCTTTCGCTGAGAAAGCACTGCGAATCCCTGGGGGTATCCCTTCTGGGTGACCTGCCCATATACGCCGCCCATGATTCCTCCGACGTTTTCTACAACAGGTCCATCTTCAAGCTTGATGAAGATGGGGCACCCGCCTTCCTGGCCGGTGTGCCACCGGACTACTTCAGCTCCACCGGACAGTTATGGGGAAACCCGGTCTATGACTGGGAGCGGAGCGCGGCCACCGGGCACAGGTGGTGGACCTGCAGGCTTCGCCGTGCCATGGAGCTCTTCCACTATGTGAGGATAGACCACTTCCGGGGTTTCGAAAGCTACTGGGAGGTTCCCGCAGGGGCTGAGACTGCCCGTGAAGGAAGATGGGTACCAGGCCCCGGCGAAAGTTTTTTCTCCGCGGTGGAGGGTGAGCTTGGCCCCCTCCCTGTGGTAGCCGAGGACCTGGGGATGATAACGGAGGAAGTGCGTGAACTCAGGAGGAATTGCGGTTTCCCTGGAATGACTGTGCTTCAGTTCGCCCTTGAGGACCCCTCATTCGACCCTGCGGCAGTTCCATCCGATACGGTGGTTTACACCGGGACCCATGACAATGACACTTCCCTGGGGTGGATAACCTCCAGAGGCAATGAGCTGGGCGTCGCTTCAGTAAAGGAGCTGATCCGGATGGCCCTGGATTCACCTGCTCAACTTGCCGTTATCCCGGTGCAGGACATTCTTGAACTGGGGTCCAGCGCCCGGATGAACACCCCGGCAACAGTGGGCGGGAACTGGGAGTTCCGGCTGACAGGGATCCCGGGACCTGTCTCGATCTCAAGGCGATAGCACTTGACCTGTTGCCGTCGGGGCTCTATGCTTTCATGTGAAAAGGTAGAAAGGAGGGCGAAAGTTGGTGTTACTTCTTATCTGCGTCCTCTCGGGGTCGTATGCGCCCATAACCGAGTACCCCGACGGCGGGGGCCTGGTCATCAACGAAATAATGATAGATCCGCTTTACTCTTCCACAACGGCTGCCGGTCAGTGGATAGAGCTTTACAACAACAGCGGAAGCTGGATAAATCTTTCCGGCTGGAGAATAGAGAACCAGTCAGGTCAGACCATCGAGTTCTCCACCATACTGGTACCTCCCCAGGGCTATGTTCTCATAGGGGCGTCATCCATAGAGGAGGAGAACGGCGGTTATACACCCCAGGCGGTCTGGAGCGGCTTCTCCCTTTCCCCCACGGGCAGCCTTCTGCTTGAGGACCAGAGGCTGGAAAGCCAGGAGTTCCTCAGCTGGAACTCCTCCTGGGACATACAGCCGGGGGCTTCCCTGGAAAGGGTGAACCCGGGCTGGTCAGCCAACGACCGCGACAGCTGGCAGCACAGCCTGTACGCCTACGGCAACGGCGACCTGGGCACTCCGGGAGAAAAGAACAGCGTTTTCTCCGACGGTTTCGGTCAGAACACCTGGGCCTTCATCAAGGCTTTCGTTCACTGACACCGAACTTCCTGGCGCTGGAGAAACTTTCCAGATCGTAGTTGATGGTCTTGTCGGGCATGTCCTGCCTGTAGAGGCGAACGTCGGCCTCTTTGAAGAAAGCCTCTGCATGTGTGGAATGATAGTCGCTGAAAACCACCACTCTGCGTATCCCAGCGCCGATCAGGGCCTTCGCGCAGGTGGTGCAGGGCATGTTGGTCACATAGGCGGTTGCCCCCTCGATTGAGACTCCGTTCCTCGCAGCCTGGGTAATCGCGTTCATTTCCGCGTGATTCGTTCTTATGCAGTGGTTGTCCACCACCAGGCAGCCCACATCGTCGCAATGGGGCAGGCCGGGGAGGGAACCGTTGTACCCTGTTGCCAGAACGTTCTTGTTGCGTACTATCACGCACCCGCAGTGCATCCGGGGGCAAGTTGCCCTTTCGCTTGCAAGCATGGCCAGCTTCAAAAAGTACTGATCCCACGAGGGTCTCATTCGCTGCCTTCCTTCCTATGCCGGTTACTGGAAACTCCAGTCGAGCTGAACGCCCAGGGTGGTTCTGGATGGACCTTCGGTTTCCTCCCAGCCGCTTCCCAGAACCTCCTCACCCTCTCTACAATACCAGCTTCCCCTGGCCCTGAGTACCGCATCAGGGGAGAGGTTCACCGTTGCGGAAGCCTGAAGAAGAAAAGCCTTTCCGTACATGGCGGTGCTTCCGAACTCACCGGGAAATGAGAGGGAGTACGCGTAAACCCTGCTGTTCCAGCCGTCGGTGCTGCAGCCGGCGGCGGAGAGCCCGTATTCGAAACGCCTGCCCGTTCTGTGACGAAGCCTGACCTCGGCGCCGAAGCCCTCCTCTCCGATGCCCGACCCCCGGTAGACGGAAAAGGGCACCTTAAGGCTCAGGGTAACTCCCGGTGAAGGAGTCCAGCGGAAAGATGCCCGGCCGGAGAGCGTCTCCTCCTCAGGTGTCCAGGTGTGGCTGATCCTCTGGCTGAACTCCGTGCGGTTTCCTGGGGTTTCCGTAAGCTGTATCCCCGTTCGCAGCCTGTCGTCGTCGGTTCTGCGGAGATAGAGCACACCCGCCTCCAGAGCCAGACGATCCCGGGGCTTCCACCTGGTTCCGTAGCCGGTTCCCAGCAGATGCTCAGTTCCCTGCCCTCCCCAGGTCCCGGGGAGTTCGCCGAAGTTCCTGCTGACGGTAATGCCGTGGCGGAGCCCGGGACCTCCCCTGGAAGCTGAAACCACGAAATTGTTCACGGAGTCGAGGTCGGTTGCGAACTCGGCGTTAAGGAGGGCTTCCTCACCCTGAAGGAGAAGGTCTGCCCCAAGACCGGCGGTCGAGACTCTTGAAGAGTCGTTTTCGTCCGAGACGGCGGCGAAGGAGAGACCCACTGGGCCACGCCCCGCCCTGAAGGCTCCCAGAGTCCTTGTGACCGAACCGCTGGACTCGATCTCAAAGGGCGACCTGTGAAGCCCGGAACTGCCTGTATCCAGACCTGAGCGGCTGAACACCGCGGCCAGCCTGAATCCCCCGGCGGGGACCAGTGCACCAGCCCCGATAAGGGGACGGGCGTCGGAGAGACCGGGGCTTTCCGCCGGTTCTATCCGCATCCTCCAGGAACCGGGTTTGGAGAGTGCCAGGGGATCGGTGGAACCCCATGAACCCGAGTTGCTAAGCAGAAGCCCCCTGGCGAACTGAACCCTCAGTGCGCCGGCAGCTGCGGTGACCCCGCCGGGGTCATGGTAACCCGCACCTCCGGCGATAAGGTCTCCCCAATCCTCCCCCGGGTCTTTCTCGGTGAGGATAACGGCGCTCCATTTGCCCGATGAGAGGAGCAGCCTCTGATAGAATGCCATGCTGCTTCCAGCCCAGTACCCCTCGGCGCAGCCCCGGGGCTCGGGAAAAGAGAACTCGCCCCGGATCCTTGTATCCCCGGAGATCTGAAGCGTGATCAGCATTAGAAGGATTGAGATCATATGGTAAGATAAGGCCTTATCCTCTCAAGGGTAGCGGGGCCTATCCCCGGCACTTCCACAAGCTCGTCAAGGGACTGGAGGGGACCGGCGGTCTCGATGTGATTCACTATTGCCGAGGCCTTTGCCGGGCCTATTCCCGGTATTTCCTGGAGCATTGCCGGGGTGGCCTGGTTGACATTCACCGGGAACGGGACCCCGTTTTCAGTTTCATCAGGCCCGTTCTGAAGGAACAGAGGCTCTGGAACGAAGCGGGCGTTGCCGTAACCCAGACAAACCGTGTGCCCCGCGGGAAGGTCGGGATGGGTGGTGTAACCGTATTGAAGGGCGCCGGGAGCAACGCTGATCTCGGCGGCGAAACCCACCCTTGATGGAGGGGAGTTCAGGGAGGCGGAGAGGGTTATCCCCGGAAACGGCTCCACGGAAGTGGTCAGGGTGAACTCTTCACCGGAATACTGGTGCATTGCCGCTCCGGCGGCGATGAGAACCCCCTCAGCGGGACATACCCCGGAAGAGACCGATACCGTTCTTGGAACGGCCCCCATGCCGTCGTTCGCCGGCGAAGTGCTGAAAAGCCCCCTGCAGGAGGCCCCGAGGAAAACACCTGTGATCGGCCTGGCGGTGATGCCTATGTCGGCGGAAAGGTCGGTGGATCCGCCGAAACCCTCTATGGAAAGCCTGTGAATCGAAACGGAAACTCCCCCCACCGCGCCGGGGAAGATATTCGCGGCCCCGGCGGCGGTTGCGGTTGCCTCGGAATAGCCCTCCCGGCCGGAGTAGCTCAGAAAGCCGCCCAGGGCGTACCTCTCCCCGGTGACACCGCCTGCGGCGGCGGTGCGGTCAAGCTCCTGGAACCCGAAGGGCCGGGAGGCTGCGACCGCCACACCCGTGCCCTGCAGAAGCCCGATGGAAGAGGGATTCAGAGGTATGGAGAGATGAGTGCGGGGAAAGAGAGCGGCGGCGGCGCCCCCGGACAGCCACGGGGATTCACTGAGGGGCTCGAATGCCGCCACCGCAAAGAAAAGCACGAAACCGAGCAAACTCCTCCTTCCGCATTTTCAGTTACCTCCACTTCCCAGCCGTTTTCAACCCCGAGATTGACCGTCGGAACTCTAATCGCCATTATTGATAAAGTGATAGGGTGTACACACCGAAGGAAAGAGGAAAGATGAAACTCTCAGCGGCCCTGCTGGCTGCACTGGCGTTCAACCTCATGGCCGGAGGGCTTCCCTTCGCCCATTACGGTCTGCTGGATACCCCCACCGCCTCCCTGCTGAGGCACACCGAAGTAGCCATCGCAGGTGGAGCCACCACCTATTCGCTGGAAGACTCCTCGGGTTCCTCCAACATGGACGTGAGCATAGCGGGATACCTGGAGGTGGGGCTCTTCGGCAGAGGGCAGATAGGGGGAACCTACCTCGGCCAGGGAGGGTTCTCCGGAACCGCAAGGGGACTGGCACTGATGGAAACCATCAACCGCCCGGGAATAGCGGTGGGTGTGGAGAACCTCATCGGAGAGGAGAACTACGAGTTCTATCGAGGAGATAACGACAGCCTGTACCAGTACCCGAACGCCCAGAACTTCAGCATCTACGGTGTTTTAACGAAGGACTTCAGCTACTTCGTATCGATTCCCGTTTGTGTCAATATCGGTTATGGCACAGGCAGGTTCCAGCAGTCCAGCGAAGCCGTTGACGGGCTGGAGAACCCGGTGCCCGGGCTTTTCGGAAGCGTGATGTTCCACCCCACCATGGAAAGCGAGATAATGCTGGAGTGGGACGGGCGCGACCTCAACATCGGTGGTCTCTACAGGATCAACAGAAATGTAACGGTCATGGCGGCGGCGTCGGAGCTGGAACACCTGTTCGTATCCTCCGACTCCACGGAGTCAGTCACCGATGTAATGCAGACACCGAAGTTCTCCCTTGGCGTTCAGATAACCGTAGGCCCCTTCCTGAACCGGACGGAACTCGATCCCTACGAGAGGCTCAGATATACCGAAGACGACGAAGCTCTCAGGCAGATGGAGGAGTATCGGGAAGGCGCCAGGGAAGAGATCGATGACCTGGAGGACTCCATCAACTGAATGGGAATGGATTTGTTTTCCGTTGACGGCGGGGGCATTCCCTGCAATCTTACACGGTTGAAGAATACAAATTTATAGCGCAAATAAACAACGGAAAGTGAATTAATGGCACGCCTGGGAACCCTAGACTGCGAACGCATCATGAAACGCACCCGTTTGAGTTCCCTGGCAACCAGGGTACTCAGAAGCAGATTTCCCGATGCGGAAGATCCTGTGAAGATTTGGCTCCCCGCCAAGCCGAAGTGGAACCGCATCCTCCCCGACCTGAACATCCTGAGGGATGAACTGGAAGCCGTCAAGAAGAACGGCGGCAAGATCGTCCTCTACGGCCACGACGACATGGACGGCGTTACAGGAATATTCATCGGCCTGAGGATACTCAGGAACGAGAACTTCCATGTGGTCCCCATCATCCCCAGAAGGGACATCGAGACCTACGGCATCAGACCCGGCCGTCTTAAGGGCATACTCGAGCCCGGCGACCTTCTCCTCACCGTGGACTACGGCTGCAGCGCCGTGGAAGGGGTCAAGTGGGCCCGTGACCACGGCGCGAGGATAGTGATCACCGACCATCACACCCTGAATCCCCCCCTCCCCGAATCCCACGGAATGGTGAATCCCCAGGTTACCGGCGGCCCGGCCGCCGACCTTGCGGGCTGCGGAGTCCTGTACGGAGCCCTGGTGCACATCTTCCCCAAGTGGGAGAATGACCCCCAGCTGCTGGCCGCGGTTGCCCTGGGCACGGTCAGCGACAGGGTTCCCTTCACCGAGTGGAACCGCTATCTGCTCCACTGCTTCTCTTTCATCAGGGAATCGAAGCTTACCGAAGGGCTTAAGCTCCTCATGGAGAACTGGCCCTGCAGGAAGCACGCCTGGACCGGCGCAATGGTCCGCCAGAAGATCACCAGCACCATAGGGAAAGGCGACCATTCAGGCATTTCCTCCATGATAGACTTCATGTCCAGCTACGACGCCGCATGGTGCTCCCGTTTCTGGGAGGAGATGAAGCTGAACAGTGAAGAGCGGGGCAAGGCCCTTAGCGATATCGTCACCATGGCGATTCAACGCAAGGACTCCGAGGCCGACGCCCTGGGGATGGTCCTGGTCTACATGGAAGACGTTCCCTGCGGCATGGGTGGAACCCTGGCCAGCAGGCTCTGCAAGATCTACCGCCGGGGAACCATAGTCGTCACCCGGCGGGAAGACGGGAAACTCGTGGGCGATACCCGCTCGATAGGGGACTGGAACATGGCGGGTTTCCTGGTGAGCATGAGGCACATTTTCTCCAGCGCCGGGGGACACTACCGCGCCGCCGGGTTCAGCTACGAGGGAACCGACTGGGAGGAGCTTAGGAACCTGCTGATCACCCACATGACCGAATACCCCACCCACCCCGTTCCGGAACCCCATGTGGACCTTGTGCTTGACGAACTCCCCGACCCGGCGCAGTTCACATGCCTCGCCCCCTTCGGTCCGGGATTCCTGCCGGTGGCGGTGAAGCTGGGCTCCATGAGATATCTCCTCCAGCTCAACAACAGCTGCCAGGCCAACTGGTGCATCACGGAAGACAGCGGAGAGTAGGCAAGTGAAGCACTACCTTGTAACCGGCGCCGCCGGCTTCATAGGAAGCAGCCTTTCCGACGCCCTCCTGGCCAGGGGAGAGAGGGTAACGGGGGTCGATGCCTTCAGGGACTACTACGATACAGGCATCAAGAGGAAGAATATCGCCGCCGCCTCAGGCAGCGCTTCTTTCACCCTTCTGGAAGAGGACCTTTCAGGATCCCTTGAGTTCCTGAACAGCTCCATCCCCGAAGTGGACGACCTTGTCATCTACCATCTGGCCGCCCAGGCCGGGGTGAGAAAGTCATGGGGGACCGACTTCAGGGTTTACACCAGGGACAACATCGACTCAACGCAGAACCTCCTGGAATGGGCCTGCCGCAGGGGCCGGGTAGTCAACTTCATCTACGCCAGTTCGTCTTCTGTTTACGGGGTTCCGGAAAGGCTGCCCATGGTGGAGGACCAGACGGTTCCTTCACCCTTCTCGCCGTACGGGGTTACGAAACTCGCCGGGGAGAACCTGGTTCGCCTCTACACCGCCAACAGGGGCCTGCCCTCGGTGAGCCTCCGTTTCTTCACCGTGTATGGCCCCAGGCAGCGTCCGGACATGGCCTTCAACAGGTTCATCCGCGCCGCCCTCCGAGGTGAGGCCATAGATGTCTACGGCGATGGCAGGCAGACACGGGACTTCACATGCATCGACGACACGGTAAGGGGCCTTCTCCTGGCCGAGAAAAACACCGGCGGGCTGGTGATGAACCTGGGCGGGGGGAACCGGGTCACCCTTCTTGAAGCCATAGAGACCCTTTCGGAAGCCATGGGCAGGAAGATCCCAATCAATTTTCTCCAAAGCAAAATGGGTGATGTGCCCGACACATGGGCGTCCACCGACCTGATCACCAGGGAACTGGGCTGGTCGCCTGACACTCCCCTTAAAGATGGCCTTGAGCAGGAATATCTCTGGATTAAAAGCATCTGAAATTTGTCCCATCCCGGCTTCACTTTCTATATTAACACTCTGAATAATTCGTAATCCTTCTTGCTGAAAGGAAGCCTCCATGAGACATGTCCTTCTTTGCCTGCTCTCCCTCATCCTCATATCGAACGCGCTGGGAGACCCGCAGACCTTCACCCTGGACAACGGGCTTACAGTAGTACTGGACGAAATGCACTTCGCCCCCTCGGCGGTGGTGCTGGTTCAGTACAGGGTGGGCTCCAGGAACGAGACTCCGGACATCGCCGGCATCAGCCACTTCACAGAGCACATGATGTTCAACGGAACCCCGGACATGCCGGGACAGATGTTCTGGCAGCTGGTTCAGAAGGACGGGGGCTCAGCCAACGGAGGTACCGGTCAGGACCTGACCACATACTACATCTACCTCCCCTCCACGAAGCTGGAGAACGCCCTGCGCATGGAGTCGGAAAGGATGCACAACTGCCTCATGGACCCCGACGACATAGCCCAGGAGATCGGGGTGGTCACCGACGAATGGAGGCTCTATTCAGACTCCCCCGACGGCCAGCTGTATCAGAGGGCCCGGGCGGAATTCTACGGTGACCATCCCCTGGGAATACCGGTGATAGGTTACGGGGAAACGATTGCCGCATACGACGAGGAAAAGGTAAGGACCTATTACGAAACATGGTACAGGCCCTCCAACGCCACCCTTGTCGTGGCCGGTGACTTCGACACCGAAGAGGCCCTGGCGCTGGTGGAGGAGTATTTCGGCTCCATCCCCTGCGACGGCCCGGTGCAGGACAATGTGCCTGAAGTTGGCGAACTGACCTTCCCGGAGCGGATTGACATGGAGTACCCGGCGGAGGCCGACCGCTTCCTCATCTGGTTCAGGGGATGCTCCGCCGAATCTCCGGATATGCCCGCCCTCTTCCTCCTCTCAGCCCATTTCGGTGCCGGCAGGCTGGGGTGGATCGAAAGGGAGATGGTCAACGTCGGTCTTCTTTCAACGGGCTATGCCTCTTCTCCCAGGGGTCTTGATGAAAATCCCTTCTCATTCCACGGAGTGGTGCAGCCCGGCGTGGACACCGACAGCGTGATAACCCTTCTCACAAGCGAGGTATTCAGAGTCGCTGAGGAGCCCATAGATGCAGCGCGTCTTTCCATGCTTCAGGAATTCATGATGGCCAGGGAGCTTTCAGGGGTGAACACACCGGTAAGGCAGGCATACAGGCACGCATACGACATCTCCCTCCTGGGAGGCATCAACGGCCAGAGGGAAATGCTGGAAAGGGCCGCGGAACTCACTCCTGAGGATCTCATGGAAACCGCTTCAAGGTACTTCACACCGGACAGGATGATGGTGGCCGTCCTTCACGCCACGGATGGAGCTTCAGGAGCACAGGGAACATCCACCGCGGGAACCACTGAAACGGAGGTTCCCGAGGTTACCGACTGGAGCGGCCTGAACCTGTCCTCTGACTTCGAGCTGCCTGAGCGCTCCATATCCATGGGAGTGGAGAGGTTCGTTCTGAGCAACGGCCTGGTCCTTCTGGTGAAGGAGGACCACAGCTTCCCCAACGTGGAGATAATGGCCGCCTTCCCAATGTGCCCGAGGCGGGAGGATCCGGCGAAGTGCGGGATCTCTTCCATGACCGCGGAGCTGATGCTCAGGGGAACCGCCGAGATTGGCTATGAAGCCTTCCACGAGAGGCTGGCGGTGCTGGGCAGCGGCACCTGGATACAGCCCTTGAGCAACTACGCCATTGCCAACGTGTACGGTCTCAGCGAACACTCGGACACCTACTTCACCTCCCTGTCTGACCTCCTGATGCGCCCTGCAATGGGAGAGGAAGACTTCCAGAGCGTGAAGACCAGGTTCCTGGCCAGCCTTGAGCGAAGCGCCGAAAGCCCCTTTTACATGGCGTACAACGGTTTCGAAGACATCATGCTGGAGCCGGGGAACCAGAGGTATGCCACACTGGAGACCGCCGGTTCAATAACCAGGGATGACGCCGAAGCCTGGTGGAGGGCGACCGTCCGCCCTGAGGGCACGGTGATCTCCATTGTAGGCGACATCACCCCCGAAAGGGCCCTCAGCCTTACGGAAGAGTACCTTGGGGAATGGGAAAACCCCCGGACCCCCCTTCCGGAGTTCGTGGATTACGCCTTCAGTATCGGATCAGGGGATACCCTGGTGGTGCCGATGCCCGGTAAGATGCAGGTCGCAGGGATCGCAGGCTGTATGGGCCCCTCATATGTCTCAGACGACTACACCGCATTCAGGATTATGTCGGGCATCCTCGGCGGGGGAATAGGCTCCAGGCTGGGCAGGAACATTCGTGAGACACAGGGGCTTGCCTACATGGTTGGAGCAAGGCTGGACAGCCCCCACAGCGGCTCACTGTCCGGCAACAGGTTCATCGGCATGTTATCCACCGGAGCTCCGCTTGCTGAAAGGGCCCTGGGAGCGATGATCGGTGAGTTCCAGAGGATAGCCCGGGACGGAGTGGAGGAGGAGGAACTTCTCCTGGAGCAATCCAGGACAATCGGAAGGAACTCAATAGGCTTCGATTCCTACGACTCCCAGGCCAGGTACTTCGCTGGATGCGAAGCCATGGGAATGCCGCTGGACATGGACCTCACCACCCTCAGGGAAACAGCGGACCTTACCAGCGCCGACATAAGGGAATCAGCCGCAAAGTACTTCGGTGATCAGTGGTTCGTGGTGGTGGCCGGAGGGGTCAATGAGAACATGGAGCCGCTTCAGTAGGTCCGGCGGGCCCTCATGCTCCTGGGCTGAATGCTCACCTCGTTGGACCAGGAGCTGTCCCCTGCTTCGTTGGTGGTTTTCAGGGCGTAGTAGAACTTGCCGGTGATGTTCTCGTCGTAGTAGGTGGTTGTGGTGTTCTTGTCGATCACCGCCAGCACCGAAGCTGAACCGGGGCTGCCCTGTATTCCCGGTGAACCGCTTCGATAAAGGGTGTAGCTGGCAAAATCGGTGTCCGGGCACATTGTCCAGGAGAGCTTTGCCGTGTTCCCCCCGGTGAGCACACCGGTGAGGGCCGAGGGGGACGGCGGGTCGGGTTCGAAGGGGTTGTCAGGCCCGCAGGCCGATACCATGAAGATCAACAGTACCGAAGCAGCTGCGAGCCCTTTCATGACAACCTCCCCGTAATGGAGAAAACCTATTCGGTTATGTCGTTCTCGTCCCTGGGTTCCAGTTTGTACTCTCCGTATCCGTAGAATACAACGCCTATCATCTCGGAGAAAGTGTCGCCTGTTGACGTTGAGAATCCATAGATGCCCATATCGTCCACCAGTGCGTCGCCTGTGCCGTCGTCCACGTAGAACTCCCCGTACTGCGACGGGTCGGAGGTTACAGCTACGTTGGAAAGAACCACCAGTACGCCTTCCCAGTCTTCCTCAGAAGCCATGCTTGCAGTGGAAACCGGTGTAGGAGAAGGAATCGTATGGCCGGCTTCGTCGAAGTCCACCGACTGCACCACCACCTCGGTGAGATCGAAGTACTCGTTCACATAACCTGAGACCACAACGCTGTCGCCCCTCTGAAGGGGGGTAAGCACTCCGTCGTAACCGTAGAGCACCACGCCGGACCATTCAGTTCCCCCGGCATCCTGTATCACTGCGTACTGTGCGGTGCCTGAACCTGCGTAGTATTCGCCGCCGCCCACGGTGACTATGCCGGTTACGGTAACATCGTCGCCGTTGTAGGGAGACTCGTCGGCCTGGCCCTGTATCTCGTAGCAGGAGAGAACGCCGCCGCCTCCGCCGCCTGAGGAGTCAGGGGTGGTGATGGTGGCCTCGTTGCTCCAGGAGGTGAGTTGTGAACTGTCAACGGTCTGCAGGGCGTAGTAGTAGGGGGTGTTCCAGGCCAGACCGTCGTCGTCGTGGGTGAGGGTCGCCACATCGGTAAAGGTGGCCACCAGTGTGGCGGAGGAGGGGTTGGCGGCTATGCCTGATGTGGTGGAGCGGTAGAGGTTGTATGAGGCGAAATCGGTATCCGGGCACTGGGTCCATGTAAGTGTGGCGGTATTCTGGCTGACTGCGGCTGTAAGGGTGGATGCGGTGGGGTTGGTTCCCCCCTCCTGGGGGTTGCCCTCGTCGTCGCCGCAGGCGAGAACTAGCATCAATGATGCGATAACAGCAAACGCTGCCGATTTGCGAAGGGTCACTTCTTCTCCTCTCGGTTTCTGGTTCTGCATCCATAACATATACCCTCGGGCATTTTTCCGTAACTGTTAATTATAATCGTGCACCCTGCCAAACGAAACGGAGAAAAACCATGCCCATAACGATGCTTCTTCTTATGCTTCTGCCCCCTGTGGTCGCGGAGATCCCTTATGAGATAACCGCCCACGGTCACACAAGGACCGACGACTTCTACTGGCTCAGGAACATCGACGATCCAGCAGTAATGGATTACCTCACCGCGGAGAACGCCTATGCCGACTCAATGATGCTCCCCCTGGAAGGCCTCATCGATATACTTCAGAACGAGCTTATCGCCAGGATCCCCGACGATGACTACTCGGTTCCCTACTACAGGAACGGGTGGTGGTACTGGTACACCTATCCCGCCGGGGCGGACTACTCGGTGAACATGAGAAGGGCCCATCCCGACGGCGAACCTGAGGTGCTCCTGGACGAGAACCGCTATGGTGAGCTGCACGACTACTTCGCGGTGGAGATGATGTCCGTAAGCCCGGACAACGGAACCCTGGCCTGGGCGTACGACACCACCGGAGGCCACTGGAATACCCTGGTGTTCCAGGACATCCGCACCGGGGACACCCTGGACATCATCACCAACGCCTCCGGCGACCTGGCCTGGGCGGCTGATTCCAGGATGGTCTTCTACGGCCTGAACGACGAAACCGGCAGGACCGAGCGGATAATGAGAAGGACCATCGGCTGCGATGATGAGGTTACACTCTACAGTGAAGAGGACCCCACCTTCTGGCCCTGGGTGGAGAACTCCCCCGACGGCGAGTGGATACTTCTTGGTTCAGCCAGCACCCTTGAGACCGAATACAGGATACTTCCGGCATCAGCCCCCAGGGACAGCATGATACTCGTACACCCCCGCACCGAGGGGCTGGAGTACTACATCTACCCCGGGGATTCCACCCTGTTCATCGAAACGAACCTCCAGGGGGATAACTACTGCATAATGACCGCTCCTGTCTTTGAACCGGGCCTGGAGAACTGGACAACGCTCATCCCCCACGACGAGACCACCCTGATTGAAGGGGTTGACGTTTTTGACGACTTCCTTGCCATTTCCCTGAGAAAGGACGGGCTCAGGAGGCTGTTCCTGGCGGACAGGAGCACCGGACAGGGCAGGTTCGCCAACCTGGGCGAAGAGGCCGCCACCTTCTACACCACCGCCAATTACTCCCCCGAGGCGGATTCCATAAGGCTCATATACACTTCCCTTACCACTCCATGGTCCACCATTTCCTATGACATAGCAGGGGATTCCGTGCGCATACTCAAGACCCAGTTCGCCGGTGATGATTTCGACCCGGCAAACTACACCGCCCGGAGGATCATGGTGCCTGCTTCCGACGGCGCGATGATTCCGGTGGGAATGGTCTATCGCACCGACCTCTACTCCCCCGGCGCCAATCCTCTGCTTCTCTATGGATACGGAGCATACGGAATGAGCCTTGATCCCATGTTCAGCTCGAGCCTTCTCTCCCTGCTGGACAGGGGCTTCATCTACGCCGACGCCCATGTTCGAGGGGGAAGCGAGATGGGCAGGAACTGGTATCACCAGGGCAGGACGATGAACAAGATGAACACCTTCACCGACTTCATCGCCTGCGCTGAATACCTCGGGGATCAGGGGATATGCGACGGGGAGAAGGTGTTCGCAATGGGTGAGAGCGCCGGCGGCCTGCTCATGGGAGCGGTTGCCAACATGCGCCCGGACCTCTGGGCAGGGGTGATCGCCGGAGTGCCCTTCGTGGATGCCCTTACCACCATGCTTGACCCCACCATACCCCTTACCACCAACGAGTACGACGAGTGGGGCAATCCCACGGAGGATCCGCTGGCGTACCAGTACATCCTCTCCTACTCCCCTGTGGACAATGTGCACGAAGCAGAGTACCCGGCGATGTACGTGTTCACCGGGGTGAACGATTCCCAGGTGGGCTACTGGGAACCCGCCAAGTGGGTTGCCTGCATTCGCCGGGTAAATACGGGGAATGAACCGGTGCTCCTCAGGGTGAACATGGGCTCCGGGCACGGAGGCGCCTCAGGCAGGTACGGATGGCTCAGGGACACCGCGGAGAAGTACGCGTTCATCCTTGAGCAGGCCGGGATGGCTACTGAGTAGGCTTCCTCTCCTTGCAGGTGCAGTTCCTGCCTGACGACTTGGCCCGGTAGAGGGCGGTATCGGCCTTCTTAAGGAGCATGCCCGCGTCGTCTTCGGCTTCCGCCTGGGCGATGCCCAGAGAAACGGTCACCGGCGGCAGGACCCTGCCGTCGGTGGTTATTATCTTCGTTTCGCTTATGGTCTTGCGAACCCTCTCCGCCACGATCCACGCCAGCTCCATGGGCACACCGGCAAGGATGATCACGAACTCCTCCCCGCCGTACCTGGCAGAGAGGTCGGTGGGGCGCAGGCAGTCGGCGGTCATACGGGCCACCGAGGCCAGAACGTCGTCACCGGCGTCGTGTCCGTAGCGGTCGTTGTACTTCTTGAAGAAATCCACATCGAACATTATCAGGCTCAGGGGTATCTCGCTCCTCTGGTGGCGGCTAACCAGCCTGGGCAGCTGAACCTCGATCCACCTGCGGTTCTTCATTCCCGTGAGAACGTCCAGCATGGCGTCCTTCTCGAAACGGCGGCGCATGCGGATGTTCTCTGTGATTGTGTCGTCGCTTGATCGCATCCTGTCGGCGAGGAGCAGAAGCATGTTGCAGGCGAAGGCGTGGGAGGTGGATATCAGGCCCCAGAAGGCGGATTCGTCCACCTCCAGTATCCTTGAGGGGGCTTTGGCCACCACGAAAGCCGACGCCGGGCTGTCGTCAATCACCGAGAGCTCCCCAACCGTCTCTCCCTCATCCAGTATGGCCACAGGGTCGCTTTCCGGGGAATCCAGGTGTACGGTGAGCGAACCGGAGAGGATGATGAAGAGTTTCTGGTTGCTCTGACCGGACCTGATGAGGACCTGCCCCTTCTCAAGCTCCAGCACCGGGCACTCGGCGAACGACTCGAGCACCTGTTCTTCTGGAACCCTCCTGAGAACGAAAAGATCCTTTATATCTTCAGCGGTGAGTTTCTGCGTCATGACCCCTCCAGAAAGTGTATGGTCCGCCAGGGGAATAATATCCTAGCGCAGTTCTCCCGAGACAACCCGGTACCTGCCGTCGGCCCCCTCGAATCCAGGAACCACGGTATGAAGCACCGCCGCCAGCCTGTTGGCGAGAACCGGATTCCTGTATACAGCTGCGAAACCGTAGCCGAACACATAGCGGTACTCCTCAGGTGGAGTCTCCTCGCTGAAGAACTCCTGGCCTGAAAGAGAGAGTTCCAGGGAGACCGGCTCCGGGAACCAGTCGGGGTAGTCCTTATCGTATCCCAGCGAGTTCGTGATCAGACACAACAGGTACTCATCGCTCCAGTATCCCGGGCAGTAGTATTCCAGACAGAACCGCAGGGAGTCTCCCTGAACCGTCAGGTCCGTGAGAGGCCTGTATACCAGGGGCTCCTCCGGAGGCACTTCTATGCCGAACTCCATCAGCAGATCGTTCCGCCGGTTCTGAAACACACCCAGATCCGGATCGGCGAACTCATCCTCCAGCACCATGAGCGAGGACTCAACCTCCCTGGATGTCCCGGTATCCAGTATGACCACCCTGAGCCAGGGGAATCCGCTACCGTCCTGAACTCCGCCGGATTCCCAGGCGAGGTATTCCCCGTCTGACGAAAAACCCGCAAGCCTGAACCAGGCCTGGTCCGCCGCCTGGGCACAGAGCGCGGCGATGAGAATGGGAGCAAGGAATTTCACATAGCCTCCTTCTTTCGGTGCCTATATGGGGCAATGAGAGGTTTATATTGACACCCATCGGTCAACTTTTAATATATACAGGTTGCTGAAATTGTTCAGCACTTAAGAGGGAGGGTACTATGAAGTATCTCTTTGTTCTTCTTGCCATGGCGGCAATGGTCTTCGCAGCCAACGACGGCTGCACCGAAAGCTATGTCTCCATGAATCCGGCCCCGTCGACCGACGACATCAGCCTTTCCGTTGTGAACGACTGGTCTCTTCCTTCAGGGACGAAGGCCCTTGGTCTCGACATCTTCGAAGCCCCGGGAGCCCTTTATGTTCTGGGAACCGACAACACCAACGGCTACATCCAGGCCTGGGACGCTGGCTCGCCCGCGGGAACCCTTCCGCTGGACGCCGCCAACGGCAGCTGCTTCGGAGTGGCCTGGAACAACGAGCCCGACACCGACACCTACTACACCAACGACTGGAGCAACCCCAATCTCTTCTACACAGAGGACTTCGGCTCAACCTGGACAACCGTTACCAACCCCGCCAGCAGCAATGGCAGGGGCATGGACTTCGACGGCGTGAACTACTGGAGCACCAACGGCACCGGCGGCGGCCTCTGGAGATTCAACCCCGGCGTGGGCCAGGAAAACCTCTCCACCCCGGAGATTTCCTCGCAGCCCAGCGGCCTTGCAGTATTCCCCTACATGGGTGATGTGGGTGTAGCGGTAACCTGCTACCAGGTCATGAACATCTACTTCTACGTATGGGACGGCTCCACCCTGAGCTACCTGGGCATGGCAGCCTGCCCCGGCTCCCCCTACAGGTCCTACGGCCTTGCCTACAGCGAGACCAACGATCACCTCTACTGGAGCTACAGCCCCACCAGCGGCACCTATAGCTTAGCCGAGCTTTCCTTCACCATCACCTCCCTCTCCAGGGACACATGGGCAGGGATCAAGACCGCTTTCTAGAACTACTGTTACCATAGGGGGAGGAGCGGCGCTCCTCCCCCCTTTCTTTGTCCTGCTTCAGGGTTTCCGATTCCTGATTTCCGCTTCCATATGGCATACCACTTACAAGGGGTTTGACAGACAAACCCTCTACCTTTGTATATTTGCGGTTCTTATTGTTTCAATGCCTATAAGGAGACTGAATGAAAACTGCTTATGTTCTTCTTGCACTGGGTTTCATGGCTTTCGCTGACAACAACGGCTGCACGGAAACTGTTTTTCTAGTAAACACCACTCCTCCCACCGACGATATCAGTATTTCGGTTGTTAATGAGTGGACTCTCAGCGGAGGTATGAAAGCTCTTGGTCTCGATGTTGTCGAAACCGCGGAACACATATATGTCCTTGGAGCGGACAATCAGCAAAACCGCATATTTTTCTGGGATCAAGGCAATCCTGCCGGAAGCCTTATTCTTGACGCCGCGAACGACAACTGTTTCGGCATCTGCTGGAACAATGATCTTGATACCGAAACCTACTACACAAATGACTGGTATATCCCCAGTCTCTACTACACAGAGGATTTCGGATCCACATGGACCTCCGGCTCTAATCCGGCAGGCATCGACGGAAGAGGGATGGACTTTGACGGCACCAACTACTGGACAACCAACGGCACCGAAGGCGGCATCTGGAGATTCCAGCCTGGATCAGGTGCGGAGAACATAGCAACTCCGGAGGTGCCATCACAGCCCAGCGGACTTGCCGTGTTTCCCTATGAAGGTGATCTGGGCATCGTGATAACCCCCTACAATCCATCGAACCTTTACTTCTACAGATGGGACGGCAGCGCACTCACCTATCTGGGCAGCACCGCATGCCCCGGCTCTCCCTATGCGTCCTATGGCCTCGCATACAGCGAGAACAACGGGCACCTGTACTGGAGCTGTTCCGCATCAAGCGGCGGAAACACCATCACCGAGCTTTCCTTCACCATCACCTCCCTCTCAAGGAACACATGGGCAGGGATCAAGACCGCTTTCTAGAACCGCTTTATCTTCGGAGGGAGGGGCACTGCTCCTCCCTCTTTTTTTTGCCCCTGGAAAGAGATATTTTGCCTGTATCCAACAGAGGGGGAAACCATGAACACCTATCCTGCGGTACGGGATCCGGGATCCATAGAGCTGCTTTTCAGGAACATCAGAACAAGCGAACAGCCCGACAAGATAACCACCGACTACCTTGCTTCCGTGGGGTTCAGAAGGCAGTCGGACGTTAAGCTCCTTGAGCTTCTTTTCTTCCTTGGGTTCATAGACAGCAACCTCTCCCCTTCTGCCCTGTGGAGCCAGGCCCACGGAGCCGGGGAAGGGGAATTCGCAGGCATGCTTGCCGAAGCCATTTCAAAGGCCTACGCCGGGGTATTCGAGGCCTATCCCAGGACAGGTGGCATCGACGGGAAGGCGCTTATGGCCTTCTTCCGCGACAAGACCGGGGTCTCCGATACCGAGGCGGCCTACATGGTGCTCACCCTTCAGGTGCTCAGCGACATAGCCGACTTCGGAAGGGCGGAGAAGGCGAAGGAAGGCTCACCGGCGGTGCCGGCGCAGGGTGACTCCCCTTCGGAGGTCCATAACGGTTCTCCCCTCCCGGATGTATCAGATGAACCCGCGCCCAGGGCGACGCCCCCCGAAGAGGGGCTTTCCCTTACCATCAACATCCCGGCTGAGGCCATGGACTCGGAGATGACCGAGCTGGTCAAGGCGCTGATCAGAAAGCTGCTCTAGCCGGGAACAAACCCTAACCTGAACGGAGATATTGAAATGGAGCTGGAGCTTCTTGCCCTGCTCTTCGGGATGGCCTTCCTCTGCGAACTGGTGGATTCAACGCTGGGGATGGGCTATGGAACCACGCTTACACCGGTGCTTCTTTTAATGGGATATGAGCCAACGGCCATAGTGCCTGCGATACTGCTTTCCGAACTGATCACCGGCGGCTTCGCCGCCTTCGCCCACCACAGGGCGGGCAACGCATACTTTGATTTCCGCAACGATACTGAACATTCCATTGTTAAGAAAATGGGCAAACTCGGTTACCTGCCCAGGTCACAGGATTCCCGGATAGCCTTCATACTGGGGCTCTGCAGCCTTGTGGGAGCCGCAGGGGCGGCGGTGTTCGCCGTTAACCTGAAGGCTTATCTCACCCCGCTCATCGGGGTGATAGTGCTTGCCATGGGCGTCCTGATCCTCGCCCGACACAAAAGCCCCGGGAGGTTCAGCTGGCGGAAGGTCACCGGGCTGGGAATCACCGCCGCGTTCAACAAGGGCCTCTCAGGAGGAGGTTACGGCCCGCTGGTCACCAGCGGCCAGATACTGTCCGGGGTGAACGGCAAGAGCGCCATCGCCATAACCAGCATGGCGGAGAGCTTTACATGCCTGGTGGGTGTGCTCACCTACCTGATCCTGGGAACCACCGTGAACTGGGAACTGGCCCCGCCCCTCGTGGTGGGGGCGGTGGCCAGCGTTCCTCTGAGCGCTGTACTGGTGAAGAGAATGAACACCCGGAAGTTCACCCTTGTTATAGGGGTTGCCACAACGGCCCTGGGTCTCCTGACCCTTTACAAGGCGTTCTTCTAGCCGGTGTAATTCAGCCTGGCCGCTCTGGTCACGGAGAGAAGGTCCGCCTCGAAGGGCTTCAGCTCTTCCGGAGCGTCAACCGATTCCAGCGGGGTGGCCATGCTGAGATTGTTCTCGCTCTTCCAGCGCCTGGCCTCCTCTATCACCAGCAGGGCCCTGTTGCCAAGACGCAGCGCCTCCTCGTCCATGAAATCGCGTTGGGGCCATGGGGCCACATGGATTGAGGGGTGCTTCTCCGTTTCCATGAACACGCCGTGGTACAGCTCCTCGGTTATGTGTACCATTACCGGGGCGAATAGCCTCAGCGCTGTGTAGAGAGCGGTGTACAGGGTGTACTGCGCCGCCGCTTTCGCCTCCGGGTCGTCGCCGTAGAGCCTTCCCTTGGCTATTTCCAGATAGTTGTCGCACAGGGCCTTCCAGAAGAAAGTCTCCGCCTCCCTCACACAGGTGGAGTACTCGTACTGCCCCATTCCTGCGGTTGCCCTGTTCACGGTTTCGGTGAGCCTGCTGAGGAGCCACCTGTCGAAGGGGTGCAGGGTTACCTGCCTCTTCGGGTCGAAACCCTCCAGCCTGGCCTCGGCGAACCTGGTGGCGTTCCAGAGCTTGGTTACCAGCCTTCTTCCCTCGCCCAGTACCTCCTTGCTGAAGACCACATCGGTGCCCAGCTTGGAAGAGCAGGCCCAGTATCTCAGCTCGTCGGCGGAGAACTGCTGGAGGGCAGCCAGGGGATCTCCCGCAACATTGCCCTTGCTCTTGGACATCTTCTGCCTGTCGGGGTTCAGGGA
>DAINQE010000003.1:50111-96897 GCA_036743055.1 Candidatus Sabulitectum sp.
TCTTCCAGAACATCCCCTCAAGGAACCCGGCGTTTCCGTTCATGTGCCCCTTGTCGTCGAGAACGATCCTGAGGTCCAGGCCGTACTTCTCCCACCACTCTATGTCGGTGGTGTCCCCGAAGGTGCAGCACATCACAACGCCGGAGCCCTTGTCGGAGGCCACCTTCTCGTCGGCGAGTATCTCCACCTCCCTTTTGAAGAGGGGAACGACCGCCTTCTTCCCCACAAGGTGCTTCCACCTGTCGTCTTCAGGATTGACGAAAACGGCCACGCATGCGGGGATCAGCTCAGGCCTGGTGGTTGCTATGGGTATGGTTCCGCTTCCGTCGGCCAGGGGGAACTCCAGGTCGTGGAAATGGCTGGGCAGCTCCTTGTCCTCGGTTTCCGCCTGGGCCACCGCGGTGCGGCACTCGGGGCACCACAGGGTGGGGGATTCCTTCCTGTAGACCCTGTCCTTCTCAACGAGATCGAGGAATGAGCGCTGGCTCAGCCTCTGAACCCAGGGGTCGATGGTGGTGTACATCAGCGACCAGTCACAGCTGAAACCGAAACTGTTCCACAGGTCCCGGAACTGGGCCTCGGCGTCCTTGGCCACCTCCAGGCAGAGCTTCACGAACTCTCCCCTGGTCATGTCCTGGGCCCTCACGCCCTTCACCTTCTCGGTGAAACGCTCGCTGGGCAGACCGTTGTCATCGAAGCAGAAGGGGTAGAAGACCTCCTTGCCGGTCATCCTGTGATATCTTGCCATTACCTCGGCCTGGACATAGCTGAAGATATGCCCCATGTGGATCATGCCGCTCACGGTGGGAGGAGGGGTGTCTATGGAGTAGACTTCCTTTCCCGAATCAGGGTCGTACCTGTAGATGCCCTTGTCCGCCCAGTGCTTCTGCCACCTTGGTTCCGCTTCGTCGGCCTTGTACCTTTTGCCCAGAGCCATCAGCTACTCCTGTTCTTCCCAGCCGTTCGCCATGAGCCCTCGCATGACCTCTTCAAGGCTGTCTATTCTCACCCTTATCTGCTGAAGGGTGTCCCTGTCCCGGATGGTGACCATGCGGTCCTCCAGGCTGTCGAAATCGAATGTGATGCAGTACGGGGTCCCTGTCTCGTCGTTCCTTCTGTACCTCTTCCCAATCGAACCGGTTACGTCGAAAACCACCGGCCAGTGGGGTCTGAGGATCTCCTCCACCTTCTGCGCCTCCTCGGCGAGCTTCTTCGAAAGTGGAAGTACGGCGGCCTTCACCGGGGCAAGGTTCCTGTGGAGCTTCAGGACCACCCTGGTGTCGCCTGCGACCTCCTCCTCGTGGTAGGCGTCCAGCAGCACCATGAGGAAGGTCCTCCCCACGCCTCCGGATGTCTCCACCACGAAGGGGGTGACCTTCTGACCTGTTTCCCTGTCCAGAATGGTAAGGTCCTTCCCGCTTCCCTGCATCTGTGCGGAAAGGTCGTAGTCGGTCCTGCTCGCTATGCCCTCCAGCTCTCCGTAGCCCTCCTCCCCGGAGAAGGGGAAACGGTACTCTATGTCGGTGCACCCGGTGGCGTAGTGGGCGAGCTCCTTCTCCTCGTGCTTCCTGAGCCTGAGGTTCTCCTTCCTGATACCAAGCGTGTCGGTGTACCAGCTGAACCGCTTCTCTATCCAGTACTCGTACCACTTCTCCCACTGATCGGGATGGCAGAAGAACTCCATCTCCATCTGCTCGAACTCCCGGCTCCTGAATATGAAGTTCCTCACCGTTATCTCGTTCCTGAAGGCCTTGCCTATCTGGGCTATGCCGAAGGGAAGGGCCTTCCGGGTACTGGTTACGATGTTCTGGAACTGAGCGAAGATGGACTGGCAGGTCTCAGGCCTGAGATAGACAACGGCGCTGTCGTCCTCCAAAGGACCCATGAAGGTCTTGAACATCAGCCCGAAGTTCCTGGGCTCGGTGAGTTCACCGCCGCATTCAGGGCACCTGTCCCCTTCCAGATGATCCTGCCTGAACCTGCTCCTGCACTCCCTGCAGTCCACCAGGGGATCATGGAAGTTCTTCAGGTGACCGGACGACCTCCACACGTCGGTGTGGGTGATTATCGCCGTGTCCACCCCGACCACGTCGGACCGGGAGCGTACCATCTCGTTCCACCAGAGCTCGGTGATGTTCCTTTTCAGCTCAACGCCCAGAGGGCCGTAGTCCCAGGCGGACTGGAGGCCGCCGTAGATCTCCCCGGACTGGTAGACGAATCCGAGCCTCTTGGAGAGGGACATTATCTTCTTCATCAGGTCTTCAGTGGCCTGCATCTAGGATCTCCTTCATCACTTTTTCCGACTTGAGGTACAGCCGGCGTTCCAGGTGAACCTGGGCATAGTCCTTGATCAGCGAATGGCACTGAATATAACCATCCCGCCAAAGCCCGACCCTCGCCAGGGATCCCAGGTCGCTGTCAACGGACCTCTGCAGGAAGCTGACCAGGCCCTGCTTCACATGGATACCGGGTTCCGGACACCTGGAGCAGACGGTTCCCCCGGCGGAATGGGACCATTTCGCGTCTTCCCCCGCCGGGCCCCCGCAGGAGACGCACCGTCCGGCGGTGAACCCCAGACCTGAGAGCATGAGGAGCCTCGCAGCCCCTCCGCAGACCACCGGCCATGGAGAGGCTCCGTTCTCAAGAAGGGAGAACACCTTCTCGGTGAGGGCGTATACAGGGCCGGAAGGCTCGTTGCCGTGGCTTACCACCGCCAGGAGCCAGTCGGTATAGAGACCGGCTCCGGCGAAGGCCGACGAGGACATGCGCAAGCCGGTGTTGTGGCTGAGAACGCTGGCCTCTGTTGCGGTGTCCAGTTCCCTGCCCTCGCGCCTGGACAGGCCGAACTCGCTGCTGCTGAACAGCTCCATGCACCCCAGGAACTTGCTGCCAGGTCTGAGCGCGCCCCTTGCCATGGCGGATATCCTGCCGAAATCCAGGGAGTACAGGGTGAGTATGAGAGACGATTCGCTCCACCTTATCCGCCTTAGGACGAACGCCGGAGTGGAGACTCTCAACCCTTCTCTCCGGCAAGGGGGGAAACCCTTATGAATACGATCCGCTGACCGCTGACCTTCTCCACGGTGAACCTCCATGGGGGGATATCCGCGGAATCGCCGGGTTCCGGGATCCTTCCCAGAGTATGGTAGAGAAGACCCCCGGCGGACTCGTAGTCCTCGTCCTCCTCCAGGTCGGTCCCCAGGATGTCGTTCAGCTCGTCCACCGGAAGCCTTGCGTCTATCCTGTAGGCTCCGCCGCCGATCTTCCTCACCATGGGAGGTTCGGAATCGTACTCGTCCCTTATCTCTCCGAACACCTCCTCGACGATGTCCTCCATGGTTACTATGCCGGCCATTCCGCCGTATTCGTCCACCACCACCGCCATGTGGATCCTGCTTGTCTGGAACTCGGCGAAAAGCTCGTCGATCCGTTTGAACTCCGGCACGAAATAGGCTTCCCTGAGAATTGTCTCAAGTCGGAAGGTGCCGTTGTCTCGACTGGCTTCAACTCCCAGCAGGTCCTTGGCGTAGAGAACTCCTGCTATGTCGTCGATTATCTTTCTGTACACGGGTATCCGGCTTCTTCCGGCCTTCTTCACCTGCCTGACTATTGACTGGATGTCGTCGGACAGCTCGATGCAGTCAACGTCTATCCTGGGCACCATCACCTCGCGGACGATCTTGTCGGAGAAGTCCAGTATGGAGTCGACGAGTTCCTGCTCCTTCTCCAGTTCCTCCTGGTCACCCTTCTCCCTGCGCTGTTCCAGCCAGAGGGTGTCCGGAGGGGTATAGGCCCAGTCGTCGGAATCTCCGTTCTCCCTGCCCAGGAGAAGCCGGGCGGGGAGCCGGAAGAGGAGGATAAGGATAGTCATCGGCGCTCTGAAGAGCTTGGCCGCGGCGCCTTCTGGAAGCCCTCTTACCATCACCGGAGGGAACACCTCGCCTGCGAAGGCCGCGGCAAGGAGCGCCGCAGCCAGGGAGATCGGCCAGGAAAAGGGCAGGCTTCCTGAAAGAAGAGCCGCCCCAGCGCCGGCGAGAAGAAGACCGGTTACCTTGCCCAGCCATATCACCCTGAGACGCAGAGCAGCTTCCCTGCGTCTGTCGGACGGGTCTCTGCCCATTGTGGTAACGGTTTCCGGAAGGGCCGCCCTGGAACCGTTGGCGGCGGCGGCGAGGATCACACCTGCTGCGTAAAGAATTATCCCGGTAATCATACCGACTCACCTGCCATTTCCAGAGCCCTGTCCACCAGACCGGCGGTCTCCCTTCTCATTTCGTCCAGTGTCTCTTCGGTGTCATGGGTCATTCCCCGAAGATGAAGCCAGCCGTGGTAGACACGCTCCAGCACCTCGGAGAGAGGAGGGGCCAGCCTTCCGTCCACATAGACCACCCCCGACGGGTCCTCCCCGGGGGAGGAAAGGTCGAAGGTAAGCACATCGGTGGGTCTGTCGATATGCCTCCACCTCAGATTGAGGAAACGCATCATGCCCGGGTCACAGATTATGAACTCCACCTGCGCGGGTATGGTGGCTTCGATAATGCCTTCCAGCTTGAGAAGGGATTCGTGTGGGTTGTCCAGGAGGATGTCCAGGGTGGGTTTCAAAGGTTCAGAGGGAGGTTTGTCACTTTCCATGGGGGAAATTCTTTACCCTTTCATAGTTTTTCTTGTCCATGACTTCAAGGAACACATTAACCGCTTTTCGTCTTTCAGAAGGCGGGAAACAGCACTCGTCGAAAAGCCCGGAGTCCTCGGTCTCCCTGAGGATCCCGGTCACCGTCAGCGTTTTCCTGTCGGAGGATGCGTCGCTGCCCAGGCCTATTATCGCCGAGGAGATGGTATCCGCAAGCATCACCAGGGCCGCCTCCCTGGATTTGGGAACAGGGAAGGGGTAGTGGAACAGGGTCTCGTCCAGGGTGGTTCCGGGAGGCTGCTCCCTCCTTGCCTTTTCCAGGAAGAACCGAACAGGGGAATCGCCGTGGTGCTGTTCGATTATGTCCACGATGTCCCTGGGGAGCCTGTGCTTCTCAGCCAGCCTCACACCGTTCTCCACATGGGAGATGATGATCCTGGCGCTCTCCAGGGGGGGCAGTTCCAGATGGGGGCTGTTCCTCTCGGCATTCTTGATGTTCTCCACGAACATGCCCGGTGCGGAAAGCTTTCCGATGTCGTGGTATATGCCCCCGAGCCTGGCCAGGGAAGCATCTGCTCCTATGGCCTCGGCGGCCCTGCCGGCCATGTCCGCCACCAGCGATGAGTGGGCGTAGGTCCCCGGGGCCCTGGAACTCATTTCCACACGAAGGGGATGGCCGTCGGACTGAAGCCTCTGGTAAGCAAGGGGGGTGGCCATGTTGAAGAGCAGTTCAAGGGGATGGACGAGCACCCGGACCATTCCCGTTACCACCAGGGGAAGCCCCAGGATAGAAAGCCAGATGACCGGGGTAAAGCTGCGGCTTCCGCTGCTGCCGGAAGTGGAAAGCAGCCAGTAAACCACAAGGGAGGAGACTATTCCCGCGGAAAGGGCCTGAAAGATCGCCCTGTCGCTGAGATCGGCTATAAGATAGGCCACGAGACAGGCGGGGATCATCGAGATGAAGAAGGTGGTCATCGGATGAGGGGAATGAAGGGCGAACATCGCAGAGAACAGCATGGCAAGTATCCAGGAGAAGGGAACGGAGAGTTCCCTGGAACGCTGGTCGAAGAATACCGCCGTCAGCGCGGCGCCGAACATGGTAAAAGTGAAAGAGGAAAGTTCGGTAACCCCTGATTTCGCGAAGAGAATGGTGAGCACCAGAGTAAGGCCCCAGGACAGGAAGAGCAGGAAGACCCTGGAATAGGACCACGGGCCCAGGGGTTTCCTTGCCCTGGAGAGAAACAGGGCCCCCAGGAACAGAAGTATCCCCGCCAGCCCTGTCTTCGCCGCCTTGTGCTCCACCAGCCCCTGCCGCCCGGAGGGTGAAACCACCATTGCGTCCCAGTATCTGCTTATCTCGGTGGTGTACAGACCGCCCGGGGGAAGAATCTCGTCGCCGGTGGAGAACGCCGTGAGGTTTTCCGGAAGGGCCTCCACCGCCACGGAAGCGGCGGAGTCAATGGCGGCCTGATCCACCATGAGGTCGGGCACCAGCATTTCAACGATCTGAGGGATCTTCTCCTCGGTGATGCTCCTGTTGCGCAGGTCTAGGCCCAGGGCTTCCCGGGCCTCGGATACCGTGAACAGACCCGATACGTTCTCTTCGGGCATACCCTCCACCACCGCGCGGCTCCCCTGGTAGGAAAGGCGGAGCTGGTCGAGATCCACCAGCCCGGTCTCATAGAAATCGGATACCCTGTCCCTGAAGTAGTCGGCGGTGTTCTCGCTTCCGGTTGCGGCAAAGATGATGTCCCGGACCTGGGTGGAAACGCTTTCGGACACCGACGCATCCCTTCTGAGGAAAACGGGAATGGACTGGGCGGCCTCCCGGGCCATTTCGTTCCGCTCCTCCTGCGTGTATGGAACGGCAAAGTCGTGAACCGCGATTATGCCCTCCGCAACCGGCTCGCCGATAACTAGATTCCTGTCGGCGAGGGCTCCCCTTGAGTCGAAGCCCAGGTAGAACCCCGCCAGAATGGTCAAGGCGAGAAGGAAGGAAAGCGCCGTGAGTGCAGTTTTCCTTTTTAAATGACTGCTCACTGGTTCTCCTCAATGCTGAAGGCTTCGATCATCCTCTGAACCAGGGGATGGCGGACCACGTCCCCCTGGTCGAGATAAATGAACCCTATGCCGCTCACATTCCTCAGTACTTTGACCATCCTTACAAGACCCGACCCGGCGGGAGGCTTCAGGTCGATCTGAGTGACATCTCCCGTGACCACCAGCCTGGAGCCGTACCCCATTCTCGTAAGGAACATCTTCAGCTGGGTCATGGTGGTATTCTGGGCCTCGTCGAGGATGACGAAGGCGTTGTTCAGTGTCCTTCCACGCATGTAGGCCAATGGGGCTACCTCTATTATCCTGCTTTCCATGTACTTCTGAACCCTGGCCGGGGTGAGTGTATCGTTCAGGGCGTCGAATATCGGCCTCAGGTACGGATCTATCTTCTGCTGGAGGTCGCCGGGCAGGAAACCCAGATTCTCGCCCGCCTCCACCGCCGGTCTCGTGAGGATTATCCTCTCCACGCGGCTGTCACGAAGGGCGGCCACCGCGGCGGCCACCGCCAGGAATGTCTTTCCGGTTCCCGCCGGGCCTATTGAGAAGACCAGTTCGTTGTGGATGATGGAACGCATGTACGCTTCCTGCCCCGGGGTCCTGGGAATGATCCGCCCGGCCCTTCCCGGTACGCTGTAGACCAGCCCCTCCGCCCGGAGTTCCGGGAACTCCAGTGCTTTGGCCAGAGCGCTTTTCGAGATGGTTCCGCTGGCCTGCACCGAAGCCATGAGCCTTTCGGTGGCGGCCTGCGCCCTGTCCAGGGCCTCCCTGGGGCCGGTATAGACAAGATGCCCGTTCCTGTAAACCGCCGCTACTCCCAGGGCCCTGCATATCTCCCTGAGGTTCCCGTCGCCGGGCCCCAGCAGGGTGGCGGCGTCCTCCGGAGTGAGGGGTATCCTTCTGCTGTCAGCGTTCTTCATGATGGTCTGAATATAAAGAACTCCCCGCCGTGGTGGCGGGGAGCCCTTTTACGATTCTCAGTGCCTCTTAGCGTCCGCCGCGCATTCCGCCGCGGGGGATGTCAAGGACCTGGCCGGGGTAGATCAGGTTGGGATTGCTGATCTGATCGCGGTTGGCTTCGTACAGCTGAGGCCATTCGCCCCTGTTGTTGTAAACGATGCCGTATCCGGCGATCTTGCCCAGGAAGTCGCCCTCGACCACGGTGTAGGTGCTGGCCATGGGAACGGGAACCACGATGGTGTCGCCGGCGTAGATCATGTTGGGGTCGCTGATATGGGCGCTGTTGCGCTCATAGATGCGGGGCCATTCCGATCCGTTGCCGAAGTAGTAGTGGTAGCTGGCGATGAGCCAGAGGCTCTCACCCTCTACGATGGTGTGGTTCACACCGCTGTTGCGAAGCCTGTTGATCTCGCCGCGGAGCCAGTTAATGTCCTGCTGAAGCTGGTTCCTGATGGCGAGGAGCTCGTCGCGCTCGGCGCGGAGGGGGAGAACCTGGGGTTCCCACTCTTCCACCACGGCGTCGGCTTCGGCCTTCTGCCACTCCCAGTAAGCTATCTGAAGCTGGATGTCCTTGTTACCCATTGCTTCGATCTCGTCGCGGGTGTAACCCTGCAGATCCTCAACCGTGTAGCTCTTTGCAACCGCAAGAGAGGCGAAGAGGACCAGCGCGAAAATCATTGCGTAGCGCATGCTTTACCCCTTCCTATCTACCGGTTCCGCCGAGTGCTTCGTACTCGGCCTGAAGTTCTGCTTTTTCCACTTCAAGCGCAGCTATCTCCGCTTCAAGCTGAGGGATTTCCTCGTTGAGATCCGCATACTCGTTCTCAAGGCTGACTGCTCTCGCTTCCGCGGCCAGTGCTGCTGCCCGGGCCTCGTCCCTGGCACGGATCTGTTCCGCGCTGGGTCCGCAGGCCGCAACCAGCAGGATCATGGCCAGGAGAGCAAGGAAGAACACTGAGGTTCTTTTTCTGAGCATCTCCGACTCCTCCTCTCGGTTACTCCGATTTTGAGTTTCACTTCGCATGGATCCTGAAAACTCGTTCATGACCCCTTGCCCCATTCAGGGATTCCATCAACGTTCAGAAAGCTATTACTAATCCACAACGCCCTGCGCTGTCAAGATGCAGTCCGCCATCTGACAAATGATATATACTATTTGTCCCGTCGTGAAGGAAAGAGAGCTGAGAACAGAAAAACTCCCGCAAGAACCCCAGCCCAGTCCGCCAGGAGATCCGCCATGGAACAGTCCCTTCCCGGAACGAAGGACTGGTGGAACTCATCCAGAACTGCCCAGCAGAACCCGAAAAGTACCATTCCCAGCCTGTTCCTGAACCTGCGGAACAGGTCCCGGTTCATCACCAGGGCCAGGGCCAGGCCTCCGAACTCCACCATATGGAATACCTTGTCCTGATGGGGGAAGAGCTGGAAAGGGGGCTTAAGGGCGGGCTGGTGACTCAGCACCGGGATCAGAAGCGCCACGAACAGTAGAAAGAGCCTTGCGGGAATGCGCTTCATCATCTGTTCCTGTCCAGCTCGTAGAACTGACTTACCTCGGTTATCGTGGTAAATCCGGGTTTGCCTGAAATGCTCTCCGCCATGGATATGGCAATGGAAGGCAGCTTCCTTATCATCTTATCAACATGGGAAACCGCGCCTCCGATGCAGACGGAGACCTCGATGCTCCTTTCTCCGGCGGCCACAGGAGAGTCAGCGAACTCCTCGTGTATCCTGGCGGCATAAGCCTCTGCGGAGACCCTGTCCACCTCCTGGAGACAGACCAGGAACCTGTCTGCCCCGGCCCGGGCGAAGAAAGCCCTGTTCCCCACCGCCCGTCTGATCCGGTGTGCCGTTTCCCCCAGCACCCTGTCCCCCTCGGTGTAGCCGCAGGTTTCATTGATCCTGCTGAAACCGCTGATGTCAACAGCAAGGACCGTAATGGACCAGGCCCGGCTCCTCACCCCCCGCACAAGGTCGTTGAGCTTTGCATGGAACGAGGAGAGAAGGGGAAATCCGGTGAGCCTGTCGCTCTCCTTCAGCCTGGCCAGCGAAGCCCTGAGATTGCTTCGGCTCACCGCCAGGCTGAATACGGAGGAGAAGGATTTGAAGAGGGAAAGGTCCTCCGCGGCGAAGAACTGCTCGCTTTCGCTTTCCACGGTAAGGACCCCGAAGACCATGCCGTCATATTCCAGGGGAACGGCACAGCAGGAACCCGCAGGGCTGGCTGCTCCATCGGCATCGCCGAAGGTCCTCACCGCCTTCTGGCCAACCTTCATCCTGAGGCGTCGCATGGGTTCCCTGCGGTTCACCGCCATACCGGCGAAGCCGTCCTTGAGGCCGAACTCCCTCCCTGCCCGGCCCTCTGAAAGCGGACCCAGCGATTCGTATACCCTGAGCACGCCCCCTTCCCCCAGCAAAGCAACTGAAGCGGTGGTTTCAGGCCAGCTGGTCATGATCCGGCTGATGAGCCTGTGAACCGCCCCCTTTATGTCCTTCACCGAGGCCATGTCATCGCAGATGGCTATGAAGCCCCCTATCTCTGGAGGGCGGGACCTCTCCCATGCCACCGAAAGCAGGAAAGCGGAGTCCACCAGGAGCGGCGCGGCCATCTTCCTGGTCTCCCGGGAATCGTAGTCGGCAACCAGGAAGCCGTGGATATCACCATCGCGGCTGAATCTCAGGAGGGACACATGGGTCCTGCCGGGGTCTCCCACATACCAGGGGAGACCGCCGCTCCCTGAAAGGGCAAGCTTACTGGAGTCGGTGTGGATCAGATCTTCCCCTGCTTCCTTCAGAAGCTCCAGCACGGGATCTCCCGGGCCGGTGATGTATCTGGAGGAAACCGAGCCCGAGGAGACCATGAACTCGTTCAAAGTATAGATCCCCCGGGCATCGCCGGTGAAGAGGAAGAGCCCCCCTGCCCCGGTCGCCCTGCCCAGGACCGGCATGAGGCTCCTGGCCACGTCTTCCGGAAAGGACCTTTCATCCCTGCCCGGTTCATCCGGAGGGAGAAGGATTCCAGGGATGTCTTTCTTCCTTTCCTCAAGGAGCTCCACAAGGAAGAGGGAGAGAAGCGGGATCACCCCGGCGATCAGTGAATCGTTCATGGAGCGGAGTATTCCGCCGGGGTCCGTGGAGCCGCTGAATATCCCGGAGGAGTACGCAAGGGGGCCCAGGAACTCGATCATGGCCATGGCCGAAGCCCCCACCACCAGTGGACCTGAGATAGAGTCCCTCTTCATCCAGAGGAAAAGAACGGGATACATGAAGGCCGCGGGCCCTCCGGCTCCACCCAGCAGCTGTACCGAAAAAACCGCCAGGGCCGCGGTGAGAAGTACCGCCCCCTTGCCGGGGGTGCGGTCGCGCCGGAGAAGTATGAAGGCGACTGAGAGGGATATACCCAGGAGGATCAGTCCGTAGAGAGCCGCATCGGGGATGGACCAGGGCAGCCCGGCAGCGCAGGACAGCCCCAGCAGAACTGCAAGTGCAAGGAACACACCGTCCGCTGACACCAGTTTCCTCCCTTTGGATGATCAAGGTTCAAAGGCTAATATTAACGAATCGAACGTCCGTGCTGCCAGCCCTGGAACCTGGCGGTCGACAGGCACTTGACGAGGGGGTACCACTTCAATGATTTTTGATTACCACGATTGACCGGGAATCTCCCCCTTTCAGAAAACGCAAGCAGACCATCACATGCCGTTTCACATCGGGTAGATGCCACATGTATAATTACCGCCGCCCGGCGGAACACTAACGGAGAGACAATCATTGCAGAAGAACAGCCGTAAACAGAAGAGTCCCCACGGTAAGCACAGAAGGGTCATAGAAGGACCCAGCGCTTCCGACCTCGATTCAAAAACCCTGTCGGAACTCCAGGCCATCGCCAGAGAGGCGGGCATCAAGAGAGTCACCAACATCAGGAAGGCAGACCTGGTCACCATAATCATGGAGAACAAGGCTGAGAAGAACGGGCTGGGCTATTCCACGGGAGTTCTCGAAGTTCTGAACGAAGGCTACGGATTCCTCCGGAACTCCGAGTGCAACTATCTCCCCGGCCCGGACGACGTGTACATTTCCCCCAGTCAGATCAAGCGTTTCAATCTTATGACCGGCGACTCCATCTGCGGCCACTCCAGAAAGCCGAGGGACGGCGAGAAGTACGCCGCCCTTGTCAGGCTGGAAACCGTGAACGGCTTCAGCCCCGACGAATCCACCACCCGCAGGCGGTTCGACAGCCTCACCCCCTTCTATCCCGAAGAAAAGTTCACCCTGGAAACGAAGCCCGAGGAGTATTCCGGAAGGATAATGGATCTGCTGGTTCCCATCGGCAAAGGGCAGAGGGCGCTGATCGTATCCCCTCCCAGGGCGGGGAAGACCATACTTCTCCAGCACCTGGCCAACGCAATAAGTGAGAATCATCCCGACGTTGAGCTGATCGTGCTTCTCATCGACGAGAGACCGGAAGAGGTCACCGACATGAAACGCATGGTCCAGGGCGAGGTGATAAGCTCCACCTTCGACGAAGCCCCTAAAAGACATGTCCAGGTGGCGGACATGGTAATGGAAAAGTCCCGTAGACTGGTCGAAGCGGGTAAGGACGTGGTGGTGCTCCTGGACAGCATCACAAGGCTTGCCCGGGCAAACAACCAGGTCATTCCCCATTCCGGCAAGATCCTCTCCGGCGGAGTGGATTCCAACGCCCTCCAGAGACCCAAGAGGTTCTTCGGGGCCGCCAGGAACATCGTGGAGGGTGGAAGCCTCACCATCATCGGAACCGCCCTGGTGGACACCGGAAGCCGCATGGACGAAGTGATCTTCGAAGAGTTCAAGGGAACCGGCAACTGCGAGATAGTTCTTGACAGAAGGCTGGCGGACAGACGCATCTACCCGGCGATAGACATCACCAAGTCAGGAACCAGAAGGGAAGACCTTCTCCTCGACGAGGAAACCATCAGCAGGGTCTGGGTAATGCGGAAGATCCTGGTGGAGATGAGCCCCGTGGAGGCCATGGAAACCCTTAAGAACCAGCTCTCCAAGCACAAATCCAACCGCCGTTTCCTTGACAACATGCAGAATTACGAGTAGGATACGGCGGTTTTTCGCCTGAGAGGAAAGTACATTGAAGAAAGACATACATCCTGAGTACAAGGAAGCCGTTTTCTCCTGCGCCTGCGGCAACACGGTCCGCACCAGGTCAACCCGCGGCGACCACAAGTTCGACATCTGCTCCGCCTGCCACCCCTTCTATACCGGCAAGCAGAAGCTCATCGACTCCGCCGGAAGGGTAGACAAGTACCTTAAGAAGTACGGCATCGAGAAGAAGGAAGAGCAGGAGGGATAACTGTCCCGGCACTGAAATGAAGCGGGGGGCCCACGCCCCCCGTTTTCTAACTGCAGGAGTAAAAATGGGCTGCAACAGACCGAACATCGGCGGTCAGGCAATAGTCGAAGGCGTTTTCATGCGCGCTCCGGGCGGGGCCGCAGCCGCGGTGCGAACCGCCGACGGAGCCATAATTGCCAGGGACATGTCCCATCTGGTCCCGGAGAGGAACGGCGGCATTCTGTCGAAGCCCGTCCTCCGCGGAGCGGTGAACCTTATCGAAACACTGAAACTGGGCTTTGCGGCGCTGAACTGGTCCGCGGAAGCCGCCGAGGAAAAGGGCAGGGAGAAAGGATCCTCCGCCGTGGGGACCTTCCTGGCCAACGCAGCTGCTCTGGTTCTTGCGGTGGTGCTGTTCGCCTGGCTTCCCCTTAGGCTTGGCCAGTGGATAGTGCCCGGCGGTCTTTCAGGAGGCTGGGCGCAGTTCGCCATACACATGACAGCGGGGGTCTTCCGCATCGCGGCGTTCATAATCTACATCGCCGCCATATCACTGATGCCGGACATAAGAAGGGTGTTCATGTACCACGGAGCTGAACACCAGGTAATACACGCCTGGGAGAACGGCTCCGACCGGCTGGCGGAGGATGCCGACAGCAATACACCACTCCACGCCAGATGCGGTACCAGCTTCCTTCTCTATGTCATGATAATAACCATCATATGCTACACCATTATCGACTCGCTGGTGTACCTTGTAACAGGCGTTTCCCCCGCCGCCCACTGGAGGGTTCTATACCACCTTCCCCTCATCCCCCTGGTAATGGGCATAGCCTACGAAGTACTCAAGGCCTCCGACAGGCACCTGGAAACGTCCCGGTTCGCCCGGGCCCTTTCGAAACCGGGGATGTGGCTTCAGAAGCTTACCACAAGGAAGGCGGAGCCGGCCATGCTGGAGGTGGCCGAAACTGCGGCCAGGATGGCCCTTGGGATGGAACTGCCCGAATCTGTCCGTATCGAGGAGGACGGAGAGTGATGAAACACAGTGAAGAACAGAGCCGCATAAGGGAACGGATAGAGGAGATCGACGGTGAACTCTGCAAGCCGGAAACCCTCAGGAACCCCTCGCTGATAAAACAGCTCAACATGGAACGGTCCGGTCTGGTCCGCATAGATGAGACCCTCACGGACATCATGGATACTCGCACCCTTCTCTACGAGATGTCCGAAGCGGCCCAGGGGGATGATCAGGAACTCTCCGAGATGGCCCAGGTGGAGATACCCGGACTGGAGGAGAGGCTGGAAAAGCTCGGCAGGAAACTGAAGATCCTGCTTATACCCCCCGACCCTAACGACAGACGGGGAGCCGTAATGGAGATCCGGGCGGGCACCGGCGGAGAAGAGGCGGCCCTGTTCGCCGGCGACATATACAGGATGTACTCCAGCTACGCCCAGAAGATGGGGTGGAAGCTGGAGACCATGAGCGTGAGGGAAAGCGAGCGCGGCGGGCTGAAGGAGATAATCTTCAACCTCTCCGGGGACGGCGTCTACAGCAGGCTGAAGTATGAGTCGGGGGTCCACAGGGTGCAGAGGGTCCCGGAAACCGAGACCAGCGGCAGGATCCACACATCAGCATGCACCGTTGCGGTCCTGCCGGAGGCGGAAGAGGTGGACATCGACATAAACCCCGAGGACCTGAGGATAGACGTATACCGTTCCTCCGGCCCCGGCGGCCAGAGCGTGAATACCACCGACTCCGCGGTTCGCATTACCCACATTCCCACCGGAACTGTGGTTTCATGCCAGGACGAGAAGAGCCAGCACAAGAACAAGGCCAAGGCCATGAAGGTCCTCAGGTCCAGGCTCCTGGTGGTCAAGCAGGAGGAAGAGGAGGCGAAGCGTTCAGAAAGCCGCAGGAGCATGGTGGGCTCCGGGGACAGGAGCGCCAAGATACGAACCTACAACTTCCCCCAGGGCCGCTTCACCGACCACAGGATACACCTTACCCTGCATGCCCTTGATTCGATCCTTGGAGGAGACCTGGACCCGGTGATAGAAGAACTTATCAAGGTGGATCAGGAACGCATCCTGTCGGAAAGGTCCGAGGGGTGAAACTGGCCCGGTGCCTTAAGGCCGCCTCTTCCCTCATGGGAGCAGCCGGGGGAGACAACCCGGAGTGGCAGACCCGGGTGCTCGCCGCCCATGCATTGGGAGTACCGCCGGCAGGCCTTTACGGACTCTCCTTTTCCCCCGTGGAAGAGGAGAGTTTTTTTTCGCTGGTGCGCAGGGTCGCCGGAGGGGAACCGCTGCAGCATGTGATCGGTGAGTGGGACTTCTTCGGAAGGACCTTCGCCGTAACCCCCGATGCCCTCATACCGAGGCCGGAGACCGAACTGCTTGTGGAGCTTGCCCTGGGCCTTCCCCTGCCCCCTTCTCCGAAGGTGCTGGACGCGGGAACGGGTTCAGGTGTGATTGGCATAACACTAGCCCTGGAACTGCCTGGAGCAACGGTGGTGGGCACCGACATCTCCCCTGCCGCCGCCGGCCTCGCCGCGGGGAACGCACTGCGGCTGCAGGCGGCGAACTATCTGCCTGTTAACTGCAGCCTGGGAGACCCGCTTCGGGGAGAGTTCCATCTGATCGTCGCCAACCTGCCCTACATCCCATCGGGGGACATTGCCGGCCTCGACCCGGTGGTAAGGGACCACGAGCCGCGGCTGGCTCTGGATGGTGGAGAAAAGGGGTTTTCCCTTATATTAGAACTTGTGAGAATGGCCCCCGGGCTGCTATCGCCGGGGGGATACATCGTGCTCGAAACGGGATACGACCAGGAAGAACCGGTAAAGGCCATGTTCAGCGGAGAACAGTGGGTTTCCGTGGAGACCCGCAGGGACCTTGCGGGGCGACACAGGTTCGTCACCGCGCGCAGGAGACCGTGATGCCTTCGGAAAGAAAGGTACGGGCCGGCTCCTTGGATATCGGCGGAGGCGCGCCTGTTTCCGTTCAGTCCATGACCGACACGAAAACCTCCGATGCCCGGTCCACCATCGATCAGATCAACAGGCTGGCGTACCTGGGAGCCGAGATCGTTCGCGTGTCGGTTCCCGACGACGCCTCGGTCCAGGCGCTGCCTGAGATAATAGAAGGATCCCCGGTGCCGCTGGTGGCGGACATCCACTTCAGGGCAGATCTTGCCATGGGGGCCCTCTCCGCCGGCATCCACAAGCTCAGGCTCAACCCGGGGAACATCCGGCGTGAAAGCGAGTTGAGGGAGATAGCCGCCCTGGCCATGGAGAGGAATGTCCCCATAAGGATAGGGGTGAACTCCGGAAGCGTGCCCGGAGACCTTCTCGATCTTTACGGAGGCATAAACGAAGAATCCATGTGGGCCGCCGCCGAAAGACACTTTACCCTTCTTGAAAGCCTGGGATTCCGGGACATGGTGCTTTCCCTGAAGGCTTCCGATCCGATGCTTACGGTTAGGGTTAACAGGCTGGCCGCGCAGAGATGCCCTTACCCGCTCCATCTGGGTGTTACGGAAGCCGGACCCAGGAGCACCGCCGGAATAAGGAGCGCGGTGGCCATGGGGATCCTGCTCGATGAGGGCATCGGCGACACCATTCGTGTCTCCATCTCCGGTTCCCCGGAGCCGGAGCCGGAAGCCGGGTGGGAGATACTGTCGTCCCTGGGACTGAGAAGAAGGTTCGTGAGGATAGTGAGCTGTCCCACATGCGCCAGGGCCAGGCTTGACGTGGAGAAGCTCGCCCTGAGGGTACAGGAAATGCTCCGGGGTGTTGAGAAACCGGTAACCGTGGCTGTTATGGGCTGCGAGGTCAACGGCCCCGGGGAAGCCCGGGAAGCCGATATAGCTGTAATAGGAACCCCAGCGGGTCTGATCCTCTGGAGGAACGGGTCTTCGCTCGGGGCGGTGGATGAGAAGGAACTTGACAGGATTCTGATAAGGGAGCTGGAGTCCCTGTGAAAGGTGGAATGAAGTGAGCAACGGGATCATCGAAGCGGCACAGAACAAGCTCAAGGAAAAGGGCATAGAGGAGATAGACCTGAGGTTCACCGACCTGATGGGCTACTGGCGACATGTGACCATACCCGTGGCAACCGCCCCCAGCGACCTCTTCCTCAGGGGCGTAGGGTTCGACGGATCCACCCTCGACGGCATGAGCAGCACCGAAGCCGGCGATCTGGCCCTGGTGCCGGACCCGAGAAGGCTCTACTTCGACCCCTTCGCGAAGAAGCCCACTGTGGCCCTTTTCGGAGACATCGTCGACTGCGTTACCGGGCACCCCTACTCAAGGGATCCCAGGGGAATTGCGAAGAAGGCTTCTTCTCTGCTGAAATTCGCCGGGATAGCCACAGACAGCTTCTGGGCTCCCGAGTTCGAGTTCTACCTCTTCGACAGGGCCCGTTTCTGGGGAAAGCCCGGCAGCAGCGGCTACGAGTTCGGGAACATCGAGAACCCCGGGGCATCCGAAGGCTTCGATTCCCACGGTCTGGTTCACGCCTCCCACAGCGGATACCACGCCATGTTCCCCCTTGACAGCCTTCACGACATAAGGGGCGAGATGGTGACCAGGATGCAGGAGGCGGGAATAGAGGTGAAGTACCACCACCACGAGGTGGGAAGATGGGGGCAGGCGGAGATAGAGACCAGGTTCGCCCCCATGATGACAAGCGCCGACAACGTGATGCTCACCAAGCACATAATAAGGAGCGTGGCCTTGAAGCACGGTCTGGCGTCAACCTTCATGCCCAAGCCCCTTCCCGGAGAGCCCGGCAGCGGCATGCACTTCCACCTCTATTTCGAGAAGGCCGGGGAAAGGCTGTTCTTCAACAAAGACGGCTACTGCAACCTCAGCCCCCTGGCCAGGTCCGCCATCGCCGGCATCCTCCACCACGCAAGGGCCATTTCCGCCTTCACCAACCCCTCCCAGAACAGCTACCAGAGGCTGGTGCCCAACCAGGAGGCCCCTGTTTACAGGTTCTTCAGCGGGCCGAACAGAAGCGCCGCGGTGAGGGTTCCCGCATACGCCAACTCGCCCAAGAAGATGCGTTTCGAGTACAGGGTGCCCGACGGCACCTGCAACCCCTACCTGGCCATGGCCTCCATGATAATGGCCGCCATCGACGGCATAAAGAAGGAGATGGAACCGGAGAAGATGGGCTTCGGCCCCATCGACGAGAACGTCTTCGCGGCGGGATACGACACATCCGGCCTTCACTGCCTTCCGGAAAGCCTTGACCAGGCCCTTGACTCCCTTGAGGAGGACAGGGAATTCCTCCAGGAGGACGATGTGTTCACCCCGGACCTCATCGACGCTTTCCTGAAGGCGAAGAGGAAGGAGACAGCGCTCTTCCGGGGTAATCCTCACCCCCTGGAGCACAGTCTTTACTTCTCACTGTAAACGCGAAAAGAGGGAGTTAGGAATGCAGAAATACCTTGTTGCAGCGCTGGCGATACTGCTGGCAGCCGGCTGCGGAGGAGAGGGACCCGCAGAGGGCGCTCAAACGGATGGCGGCGGGAACGGAGAGCCCACCAGCCTCGAGATGCCCGAGATAGACCACTGGCTGGTGATGACCGACTCAATAGGCGTGGAACTGGGAGACACGAATCTGGTGTTCGGAACCGTGGTCGCCGCCCAGTACCTTCCCAACGGGAACATAGCCATCGCCGACATGGGCAAGACCGCCGTGAAGGTCTACTCACCCTCCGGGGAGTACATCGCTTCCGTCGGAGGAGAGGGTCAGGGCCCAGGCGAGTACCTGATGCTCGCAAGCTTCGCGGTGACACCGGACAACGGATTCATCGTTCCCGACGCCATGGGCGGAAAGATCAACTTCTACGACGCCGGATATGGCTTCACCCATGAAATGGGCGGGTTCTTCCCCTCCCCTCCCGTGGGCGTTGCCGCCGTTGAAGGCGGGTTCGTTGGGCTGAAGCCCGCATGGGAGCAGGATGGAGAGGAGATGTTCACCGGCATGGCGGTGAGCCTCTGGACCGACTCCGCAGAAGCTGACGTAACCTACAGGGAGAACCTGATCCCCTTCGACATGAACAACATGGGCGAAATGGCCAAGACATCCATAATCTTCGCCGTAGACAGGGATGAAGACATTTTCCTCGCCCAGTACGATACAGAGAACTATCAGATTACCTGCGTGAACAGGGCCGGGGAAGAGCTCTTCACCATCGAAGAGGAATTCCCCATGGTGAGGAAGTCTCAGGAAGACATCGAGATAGAACGGGAAATAGTAAGGAACAGGATGACCGCGGGAGGCGCCCCACCAGCCATGGCGGAGAACTATGAACCCGACGAGTACAGGTCGATGATAGCCATGCTTTCGGTTGATTCCAGTAACAGGCTCTGGGTGATGAGCGGCCTCTACGACGGCGCTGTCTACAGGGTCTACGACGGCGACACCGGCGAGTTCCTCTTCACCGCGGCCCTCAGGGCGGACGAGGCCCATGAGAATGTGATGCCGGCCATCTCCCCCTACGGCGTTCTGGGGTTCGACCCCATAACCGAGGAGTGGTCAAGGGTATACATGATAGAACCCGAGGGAGACCTTCAGATATGACGACGATACTCACAGCAGCGGCGATAGCCACCCTCACCGTTTCCCCGGAGGGTTTCCAGGGGATCACCCCCGAAACCACGATGGAGTACCTGGTGGAGACCTTCGGCGCGGAGAACGTGGAAGAGGTCCGGGAGCACCTGGGCGAGGGGTACTACTCGGAAGGCGCTCTGGTTTATGGAGGAACCGAACAGGAGTTCTCCGTGGTCTGGGAAGAGGGCATGGTTACGCAGATAAGGTTCACAGGCCCCGCCATCACCACCGGGGAAGGAATCGGTATAGGTTCCACCCTGGAAGATCTCGAGGCGGTTATCGGGGAGTTCCCCATGGCGGGGTTCGCCTGGGACGCCGAAGGCTGGGCCGACCTCGAGGGAACACTCTATGAAGGGCTCTACATCAGGCTTACCCCTGAAGCCCCTGTATCCGAGGAGTACCTGGGAGACGCCATGTTCTCCTCGGCTGATTTCCACGGCTGCCAGTGCAGGATAGCGGACATGAGGCTGTTCCTCTGAAAACCGGGGAGCTGAGGCCGGGCCTTCTCAACTTCAATTTCCCTGAACAGGAAGGCTTCGACTACGGTTTCAACATCTACTCCCTGATCTCAGAGGGACGCGCCCTTCTCTTCGACGCCGCGTTCCGCTCCCAGATGAAGGCGGTCCTCCATGCTCTGGAGGGCCGCCGTTCATCCCTCTCCACAGTTATCCTTACCCATTTTCACAACGACCATGCCGCAGGGCTCATGGCCGCTCCGGAAAACATCCCGGCCATGGGAAGCCCCGAGTACCGTCAAACCCTTGCCAAGGACATTTCCCAGGCGGTCACGCCTGTTGATTTTCACGAACCATTTATCTTCGGTGACAGCCGGCTGAGTTTCATCCCGGCTCCGGGGCATTCGCCTTGCAGCATCTTCGTGGACATCGACGGGGAGTACATCCACGCCGGGGACAACCTGATGTCCAGGTACGACGGCAGACGGATAGTACCCTGGGTAAGAAGGGATGACATCGAAGACCACATGGCCTCCCTGGAACTCCTGAAAGGCATGAAGAGGAACAGGATCCTTCTTTCCCACGGCCCCATGATAGAGGGCGGAGCCAAGGTGGAAAAGGAGATAGACCTGAGGCTGTCTTACCTGGACAGGATGCTCAGCCCATTCTTCGGAATGACTGTGGAGGAAGTCCTTCCCGGTTCACCGGATGGCTGGGTATGCCACCGTCACTTCACCGAACTCCTGGAAGAAGGTGCTCCAGCGAGTCAGCAAGGATGACCCTCACCGGTGAGCCGTCGGCCCCCCTGAACTTCAATGGGAAGGCCAGCATGACGTACTCCCCGGGTTCCAGGCCATCCAGGACCAGGTTCTCGATAACCGGGATCCCGGCGCCCAGTATCATCTCATGGGCAACGGTCGTGTCCGGGTGATCTATGGAGATCGAAGCGGTTCCAGCAAGCACCGCACCCCCCTCCACCAGCGACCGGGCCTCCGCCTCGGTTACAGGGCCTTTGAAAAGAACCGCCTTCCCCTTCACGCTCCCGCCGCACTGAAGGAGTGCTGGAACTATGAATGGGGCATAGGAATCGATTGATCTCCCCTGCTGAAACCTGTGCCTGGGTGCGTCCATGTGGGTTCCCGTGTGAAGTGACATGGTCACCGAGGAGGAACTGAACCCGGCGTTCTGTACCGTTCTCATGGAGAACTCCACATCCCCGGGCCAGACAGGAATACCCTCTCCGATGGTTTTCGTGGCGTCGTGTATCATCAGTACCTCACTTCACCTTCACGAACTTCACGGTTTTCCCCGAACGGAGGGAGATTGCCAGGGAGCCGTTGAGCACGTCTACCATTTCAGGGCCCAGGGCCTCCTTCCTCCATCCGGTGAGGTCCTTCCTGGCCATGAGCTGCTTCAGGCTGCCAGGCGGGTCTTCAAGTATTGATTCGAAGCTCTCGCTGGGAAGGAGCAGCGCCGGTGACAGGTCCAGCTCCTTGGACTTGATCTTCAGGAATATCCTCAGGATGTCCTTCCTTGCGGCGTATCCCCAGTCGTGCCTGGGCATGGATACCTTCGGAACATCTCCAGGAGGATCCTTCCTGCAGCGTTCCACCGTTTCCACGATGCCGTCTCCGTACTTCTCCACGAACCCCCCGGGCATTCCCCTGAGCCTCTCGATGGAACCCTTGTCCCCCGGGGCCAGCAGGGCCAGCCGGCAGAGCAGATGGTCCCTGGCAACGAATTGCCTGGGGCGGTTCATCTCCCTGGCCTCCTCCTCCCTCCACTTCACCAGGCACCAGAGCAGGGGGAAGTTCGCCTTCTTTATCTTCCCGGCTGATCGGGCCTTCATGAAGAGCTTCTCCAGTGATATCTCATAGGTGGCCGGATCGAGGAGCATCTCCTGCTCCCCCAGGAACCAGTTGGTCCGGCCCTTCCTCTTAAGCTGGGAGGAGAGTTTCCTGTGGACCCTTACCAGGTATCGAACGTCGTCCAGGGCGTACTCCAGCTGCCCTTCAGCCAGGGGCCTCGCCGACCAGTCGCTCATGGAGTACTTCTTCCTTGCCTTCACCCCGGTAACGGACTGGACCAGGTTCACCAGGCTGATCTGTTCTCCATAGCCAAGGAATGCAGCGGCGATCTGTGAATCGAAAAGGTTCCGTACCCTGAAGCCGGGTATGTCGTGGAAAAGGATGGCCAGGTCGTTCCTCGCGCTGTGTATCACCTTCACCACATCTTCGCCGGCGAAGAGCCTTCCCAGGGGCGAGAGGTCCTTCACCCGAAGGGGATCCACAGCCACCGGGCCGGTGCCTTCGGATGCCAGCTGAACGAGGAAAAGGTCGGGCCAGTAGCGCTTCTCGCAGTGGAACTCGGTGTCTATGGCAACCACCGGTTCCTTAAGCAGGCATTCCACGAGGGATGTGAAGGTGTCCTGGTCCTCAATCAGCCTTGGGAAGCCATTCACTCCTCCACCGCTTCCTGCACCTGAGTCGTCTCTCCGTGAAAGGGACAGTAGACCGCTCCGTCCCTGATCGAGTAGTAAGCGTAGCCATTCTCGGGACAACGGTAGCCTCCCCTTCTTCCGAATTCACCGGAACTTTCCGTATACATATCCTCCAGGGAGGCCGGCGCGGGGTATCCCGCCGCCATGTACGCCTCCACCTCCATCGCAACGGAATCCCTTCTCACGCCGCAGCTCAGGGAATTCACGAAGAGCCCTTCGCCGAGGTGTCCGTCAGGACACACCACCAGCCCTGTGGCTGGATCGTATGAATATGAAGCCCCTGAAACGGGGCAGCTGCCTTCAGGGTGAGCAAGGGCGTTCTCCCTGCAGATGAAGACGGCCTGACCCAGCAGATTGTCAAGGGCAGTATCGCGTATCACCGCCGGGGGATCACCATCGGTGAGCCACACGATCCTGCTCCCCCGTTCACCTGACATCCCGGACATCCTTACTCCACCGCTGTCATAGCCATCGTAGTGGAAAGATTCAGGAGCCTCCACCCCGGCGAGACGGGAGAGAAAATCCTCGGAGTAATCCCCGGCAGTTCCCGGTTCCATCATCGCAAGGGCTTCGGCGGCCCTGCCCTCCTCAAGGGAAACGGCCCATTCCAGGGCGGCGGTGGAATACCTTACACCTGGACTGTGGGGCCTTGCTGTCAGGGCTGTGGCTGCCGCCGCCGCGGCTATGATACCGAACCACTTCCATCTTCCCATCAGGTTCTGCCGCCTGAACCGCCTGATGTGGTCGTCCTGCCTCCGGTTCCAACGCTGAACAGATCGCCCAGGTTCCAGCCGATGCCGCTTACCATCAGACCCCATTCCTTGTTGGTGTTCTCCCCGCTGACCCTGTAGAAAAGGTCCACGGTAAGCTGAAGCTGGCTGTTGTCCAGCTGGATGCCGGTCCTCAGGTCGACATGGGAGACCTCGCTGCCGTTGATATCCTGAGAGTCCACCTCGGTTTCGCTCCGGGAAGCCATCTCAAGACCGGCATGGAAGTCCAGCTCCCTGTTCACCGGGAGAACCGCCAGGGCCCCGGCCCTGAACTCCATACCCGGGGAGGTGTCCGCCGAGTCGCCCGGGGCGCCGGGGACCTGATCCCACGCGGTGAAGTAGTGCCTGAGCCCTCCGGACACCTGGAGCCTGGGTCCTGTGGAGGAACCCCCCATGGGGATTTCCATGGTTCCGGAGACCTCGGCGGCCACATGCCTGTCGCTCTCGGTGTAGTCACCTGTGTCCAGAGTTCCTTTCAGGGTGGGCCTGAGAGCTCCCCTGAGAACGAACTGGGGATCCCGGCTCATCCACCCGTCCACGACTATCCAGGGGTCGGCTATTCCCACACCGGTGGTGTCCCCGGGCCCGGAGAACTGCAGGAAACCAGGCACTATCAGGCTGATGGTATGGCTGGATGTGAGACCGTACCTTCCAGCCCACATGAACCTGACTATTCCGTAACCCTCCCTGTATTCATACAGGCTGTCGAAGCCCAGGGTATCCGTTTCCCAGTATTCTCCAAAGGAAAAATAGCCCAGGGAGAAATCACTGTCGGTCCCCGTCACGGGAAGCACATGGCTAAGGTAGTGGGACGAAAGCGGGTCCCAGGCCAGGGCGGTACAGACAAGGACGACAGCAACCGCAAGGGACAGTCTCATATTCCGATATCCTTCCTGCCATGGAATCCGTCAGCGGGATATCCGGAACTCCCCGACGGCTTCCTGGGTTTTTTCTCTCTCAAGCACCTCGATGCCCCTGACAACTGCGTGTGAAGGGCCCCGGGTCATCTGTTTCATCAATAACTCGACGGAATCGGCAGGTCCGCGCAGCATTGCCTCCACCGACCCGTCGGGAAGGTTCCTCACATACCCGCCCAGGGAAAGCTCCACGGCCCGGGCTCTGGTCCAGTACCTGAATCCAACGCCCTGAACCATTCCCCTTACCCTGAGGAGCACCCTGATGTTCATTCCGCCATCATCCATGACCATGTTTCTATAGAGCGGAAATCATCCACGGTCAAGCGTCTTTCCCCCTCTGTTGACCCCAAAGCCTAATGTTTGCATGCTTTGCAGGATGATCTTCATGTTTTTTTCTCGTCAAGGAGGGGATAATGAAAACCGCTGCCGTTATGTTTCTTCTACTTTCCGTCGCCGCCCTTGCGGCCCCTTCCGTCTGGGGAGTACCCGGGCTTCACAGGGTCAGCAGGGCCATGCCGCTGGGGTTCAATGAGATGTCATTCGGCATCGGCCTGAACTACTGGACCGCGGCGAACGAGTTCGAGAACTATATCTACCACAGCCACTATCTGCCCCGGACCCTTCTCTTCGAAGAGATTACTGAAACCGAGCACACGGCGCAGGGAACCGTTTCCCTGGGCTACGGTGTATGGGACTACGTAGACCTGGCGGCCAGGGCGGCCTATTCCGGCACCTGGCTTGAAAGGGACCTTTACGAAGAGCGCTCCACCGGTCACTGGGAGGATGTGAACGGTTTCGAGGGAATAGACTTCGTGCTCCACGGAGGGTACAATCCAATCCCGAACCTCGAGGATGTGGTCTGGTTCGGCGGCAGCATCAGGATGGGGATGGCCCCCGCTGACACCGCGTTCCTCAGGGTAGTGGACGACCCCGACGGGATGTGGCACACCGGGCAGCTTTACAGCACCCTCAGGAAGCCCTTCACCACCACCGGCAACAGCTCCATGGGTTTCGACCTGCTCATAAGCGGCGACTTCGGAAGATGGATCCCCATGGCCGCAGCGAAAGCCCACCTCAACCTTGGCTACGCAAGCTACACCCAGAACTACCACTTCACCGACTTCAGGGTTGAGCCCGACAGCGTGGGGTGGAACTACTCCGACTCCACCGATGTGACCCTGGAGGTCTCCGACGGGGTGTTCTCATGGGGTTTCGGGGTGGAGGTGCCCACTCCCCACGCCGACATTTTCGTTGAATACACCAGCAGCAGGCTCCTGGACAGGGACGACGCCACCGTTTCCTACTTCACTCCAGGTATCCGCTTCAAGAATGCTTCAGGAACATTCATCGACGTAACCTTCGACCTGAGCACCAGCACCTTCGACCCCCTCTACTACGACCTGGGCCACGGCCTCTACCAGACCGACAGCGTTGTCACCACCCAGGAAAGGGCGGAAAGGGCTCCCCTGCCCATAGGAGGCACATTCGACTACGGTATTGGTCTGGCTGTCGGGTTCTCCTCCGACATGATGACCGGAGGCGACGAAGGGCCAAGGCTCTCCACCCTGAGCGGAATAGTCTCCGATTCTCTCACGGGAATGCCGGTCTTCGCCACCATCACCTTCCCCGGCGTCCCCATAGCCAATGTGACCAGCGACGGCCAGACAGGTTTCTATACCCACAGGATACCCGCAGGCGAAGTACCCGTCACCGTGGTGGCCCCCGGCTACAGGAACGCCAGCGCCATGGTGGTCCTCGGCCGGGATCAGTCGGCCACCCTGGACTTCGCCCTGGTGCCAAACCTGGGAACCCTCAGCGGCTCGGTGAAGGACGGCCAGGGAAGGCCCATCGAGGGCGCTGCGGTAACCATCGGCAGCTCCACGCCGGTTACAGCCACCACAAGTTCAGCCGGCGTGTTCACCGCCCAGGTGGAGGCTGGCACATGGCCGGTTGCGGTTCAGGCCGACGGCTACATAGCCGACAACAAGTCGATAACCGCCATCGCCAATGAAACGGTTAGGGTGGAATTCGTCCTGAGGGACGCCCTCCGCCAGGGCGAGGTGATGAGCTTCGACAACATCTACTTCGATTCGGGAAGCGCCAATATCAAGCCTGAGAGCTACCCGGTGCTGGACAGCGTGGCCATCCTTCTCAGGGACAACCCCACAGCCAGGATTCAGATAGCAGGCCACACCGACAGCGACGGCAGCGAAAGCTCGAACCAGACACTGAGTGAGCGCAGGGCCCAGTCGGTGTACCAGTACCTGGTCAGCAAGGGCATAGCCGGGAACCGGCTCACCACCGTGGGCTACGGAGAGTCCAATCCCATCGCCCCCAATGATTCCGCCGCCAACAAGGCAAGGAACAGAAGGATAGAGTTCACCGTTCTGAGCATATAGACCGGCAGTAACCGCGGGCCCGGCTTCCAGCCGGGCCCGTTCCATTAGAGGGAACAGCTTGCCTGAATTCTTGAGTGCCCTGGGAACGTCCTTCGACGTTATAGGCAGGATGGCCATTCTGGTCGTCCTGGGTTTCGTTCTGGTGCGAAAACGAATCCTCGGGGAGCATACCCTGGGCGACATCACAAGATTCCTGATCGATGTGGTGATCCCCTCGGCATTCATACTTGCCATGACCAGGTCGTTCAGCTTCGAACTGCTTGAGCAGGGCGGAGTCCTGGCACTGCTCTCCGCGGGATGGATCCTTCTTTCCTGGGGTTTCGGAACGGTTCTCTACAGGGTGTTCCCGGGAACTGCCCCCGGCAGGGACAGGGCCGTAACGGCAATGATGATGATATCCAACAGTCTGTACCTTCCGCTTCCCGTGATACTTGCTGTTGCTCCAGCCGAGCTTCGGGATACCGCGGTGGTCTACATTTCCGTCATCTCGCTTCCTTCCATCCTCTTCATGTGGACAGCGGGGGTCAAGCTTCTCTCGGGCCCGGTGCAACTCACGGCGGCACAGCGGCTGAGAAAGGTGTTCAACCCGCCCATAGTTTCCTTCTTCCTGGGGATCATCCTCTCCACCGTCCCCGGGGTGAGGGAGTCCGCCAGGGGTGAAGCCGGAGGGTTGCCGGTCCTCTACACCTTTTTATCCGCCATGGATCACCTGGGGCGGATGCTCTCCCCCATGGCCATGATCGTACTGGGGGGAATGATCGCCTCCGCGGGTGGCAGGGGAAGGGTTCCCATAAGGTACCTGCTGCCCCTTGCCGCTGTAAGGCTGCTCCTGGTTCCCGGAGCGGCGCTGCTTCTGCTGTATTCAGGGGCCGTGGACCTTGTGCCCCTTGCCGCAACCGTTCTCATCCTTGTGGCGGCGGCTCCTCCGGCCACCAATCACGCGCTGATCGCAAAGCGCTATCACGGCGAATGGCAGCTGGTGGCCTCCCTCCAGCTGATCACCCATCTGATAGCTCTGATCACGCTTCCAGTCTGGCTCAGCATAGCGCTTTCCCTGAAGTAACGCTTTCAGCGCCGGGGGTGTCCTTTATATTGCAAGGGCACCCTGAAAAAGGATAGGAGAAGCATGCATATTATGTGTTTTGCCGCTGCCGCCCTTCTTATGCTGGCAGCCTGCGGAACCGGCGGTCCTGACCAGGAGGAGAGCGGGAACACGGAACCGGACACCATCACCGTTTCCCCCAGGGACACCATAGGTGTGCTCATGGGTGACTCCAACAGCGTGTTCGGAACCATAGCCGACGCGGTCACCCTCGACGGCGGCACCATAGCCATCCTCGACGAGGCAAAGGGATGCGCAAGGCTCTTCTCTCCCCAGGGCGAGTTCATCAGGCAGATATCCAGGAGCGGAAGCGGGCCCGGTGAGCTGCTCAGACCCGGCGGAATGGTAAGGCTCTCGGACAACTCCATCGGCATACTTGACCACGCCTCGGGACTGCACCGTTTCTCCCCGGAGGGGAACTACCTGGATCTCACCACCGATTTCCTGGGCCGCAATGTTCCCCAGTGGGCCTGGGGAGTTAACGATATGGGCTATGTGGGGGCGATCACCGCCACGGAACCCGTTGAGGAGAACATGGTGGTGAGCTTCATCATAGGCAGGTGGGACCAGGGCTCGGAGCCATCGGTGGAGTATTTCAGGAACAGTTTCAACTTCGATCCGCTGAGAATGGACGAGTTCCTCAGGAACTCCTTCTTCTCCGCCAGCTTCGCCGCATCCGGTGAAGGAAGGGTCTTCGTTGCCCCCACTTCGTCGGAAACCTACGAGATAATGGTCTACGAACCCGACGGAAGCCTTTTCTCAACCATAAGCAGGGAGATGCCCAGGATTCAGAAGTCCCCGGAGGAACTGGCGGAGGAAACAGCGATGATCACCGCGATCCTCAAGGAGAGGGGGATACCCGAGGATCACATCATGTACGAACCCGATCCCTTCCGCTGGCTGATACAGCCCCAGGGGCTGGGAGTGGACGGAGAGGGAAGGGTCTGGGTGAGGAACGGTGCGTCGGAGCAGGTGATAATGGATGTCTACGACCCCTCGGGAGAGCACCTGGCGGTGGTGAGGATCCAGGGAGTGACCGAACCGGGGACCATGGACTTCCTGAATGTGAAGGTGCAGCCCCACGCCATACTGATCTACTCGCTGCAGGACCCGGAATATCCCAGACTCTACGTTCTGGACATGCCGGACTTGGGCTGATCAGGGGAGGATCACCGCCCTGGAAACAGCCGTTCCAGACGAACTTTCGTATCTCAGGATGAACAGGCCCGACCTGTCACCAGGATCCCATTGGAGTATCCCCGTGTCCACCTGGATACGCTGAACGATCCTCCCTGAGCAGTCATATACGGAAACCAGACCTTCTCCGGGAAAGAGGATACCTGAGACCGGACCCATGCATGGATTCGAGTCAAGGGTAAGGGAGACAGTCCCGGTTTCCTCGTGAGATCCGCCGGACCCGGACATGCCTTCCCCTTCCACCACCACTATATGCTGGTTCGCGGGAATGCCGGAACAGGTTTCCACGAGCCCGGAGGGCCACCTGATCTCCAGCAGTTCCACATTCTCCCGGTCGTAAAGGCCGAATTCCAGTGGAAAACTGTGAAGGTCGTGATACCCCTCGCCCCCGGAGACCCATCTCGTTACCGAACCGGATCCATGGGTAACTGTGGCCATGGCTCCCACCGCATCGCGGTTCGAGTCGGTTCCCCGCAGCGTAACTGTGAGGTAGTTGCCAGGAATGGTCTCGCTGCGGTCATTCCTGAAAAGGACGTACTTGTCGATATGCCCGGCGGCGAAAAGGTCCTGGTCCCCGTCGTCGTCGAAATCTCCCCAGGCGGTTCCGAAGTAGTCGCCCATGAACTCCCCGGAGAGCCCCAGCTCGCTCCCCACATCGGAGAATGTGCCGTCTCCGTTGTTCCTCCACATGATGTTGGAGTAATAGTAGAAATCGTGATGGGAAACGAAGATGTCCGCCCAGCCGTCGTTGTTGTAGTCTGTGAAGGCCGCTGTCCGGGTATCGGTGTGTCCTGTGACCCCCGCCGATGAGGTGACATCGGAGAAGGTCCCGTCCCCATTGTTCTCGAACAGGATGCATCCCGGCGCGCTGTAGTTCGCCAGGTACAGGTCCGGAAGGCCGTCGTTGTTCCAGTCCCCCGCTGTTATCCCGGTGGTGCTTCCTCCGTATTCCACCCCGGCTTGAACGGTTACATCCGTAAGAACTGAAACATCGTTGCGAAGCAGTGTGTTGGCTGCGCTTCCGTAGGTCCCAAGGTAGATGTCGGGATCCATGTCAAGGTCGTAGTCCAGGCAGGCGGCGCACCACCAGTCCCCCTGGGCGCCGGGCCCCGGGGAGAAGACTCCATTCCCTGAGTTGAGCAGTACCGCGCATCCTGAGGAGGTCATGGTGAGCAGGTCCAGTTCACCGTCGAGGTCCATATCCGCAGCCAGTGAGGGAGAGCCCGTTATGCCGCTTCCCTGTGTCATATCGGTGAAGGTACCGTCGCCGTCGTTCACGAAGAACCTTGTGGAGGAGCTCCGGGAGAGGACGAGGTCGGAGTGCTGGTCCCCGGTGAACTCCCCCCAGATGATCCTGCCGGCACCCTGCCCCGAAAGCCCGGCGGCGGCTGTGACGTTGGTGAAGCCCGAACCGTCGTTCCTGTAGAGCCAGAAACCCGAACCGTCCTGGTTGGAGAAGGAAAGGTCCAGGTCCCCGTCGTTGTCCGTGTCGCACCAGGCGGCGGCATGGCCCAGACCTGTCTGCCCTGAAATACCCATTTCACCCGAGACTTCGGTGAAGACCTGCTGGGAAAGTGCCGCGCCGCATGCAGCCAAGAGCGGCAGGATGCCTCTCACGGCAGCACCATGCACTTCCTCACCAGAGAGCCCGAGGGGCATTCCATCCGGTACATGTAAACCCCGGAGGGAAGTGTTTCGGTATCCCACTGTACTGAGTATTCCCCGGGCTGGTAGACGGCATCCGCAAGGGTGGATACCCTTCTGCCCGAGAGGTCGAACACATGAATTCCCACATGCCCCGCCTGGGGAACGCCGAAGGGGATCGAGGCCGTTCCGCGAATCGGATTCACGGCCGCGGTTCCCAGGAACAGCCCCGCTGAGCTTCCCCCTACACCTGTTGTCTCCCAGTCCACAGTGGTCATGGCCGCGGTGGAGAAGCCGAACTCCGGGCTCACCGCCTCCACCAGTATCACCGTCTGGTCCTCGGAGATGGGCCTGGTGAGCACAGGAACGAAGCAGGCGTTGTTCGGAGTGGTCCAGAGATGAGTCCGTGAATCGTCGGCGTTCAGCCGGTATACATTGTAGGCGTACACCTCGGAAGGAGAGTGCTCCCACCTTAACCTTACCGTTCCCGTGGTGTCGTCAACCTGGTTGAAATCCTCCACATAGAGATCCGTTGGGGCCCCGGGAATGTCGATCTCCCCCCTGGTGACCCCAAGCCTTCCTATGAGAACGGAGTATTCGTTCAAAGGTGTGGAACTGGTGAAGAGAATGCCGGCAACAGCCATGGTGGAACCTGCGAAGCTGCCCAGTGAGGCCCTGAAGGTGTTCCACCCGGCCTGGGCGGCGGGCGGCACCTCTATGTACTGGAAAAGGTCGGGGTCGGAGGAGAGGGACATTGCCGCCTCCATCCCCGACGGGTCTCCCGGAGCGTCTGCGTGCCAGACCAGAACCAGGGAGTCCGTGGGCGCGATCTCCGCCTGGGTCTTGTAGAGGTAGAGCATGGTCTCATTCCCGGAGTTCAGGTCTCCGGAGACCTTCAGGCAGGTGCCACCGTAGTAGGCGTCGTCCCAGCACATCTCAGGGTAGAGGGCCGAACCGGGGCTTTCCGCTATCCACCGCCATGTGGGAAGGACGTCCTGGGCACTCCTGTTGTGCCAGGCCAGGGAAGAGACCATTTCCCCTTCGATGGAGTAGAGATAACCCTGACCGGTGTTGAAGTTGGTTACGAAGGGGAAGGAGGTTACAGGGGTCCTGGCCACGAAGTAATGGGCCAGACCCTTCCAGGGGTGGGAGGTCTCGGTGTTGGAGGGATCACGGTTCGCCCCGCACCAGAACCTGTTGGCCCTGGTGTAGAACGCCTGGTGGCTGGCGGCGTTTGTGTATGTCCAGTTGGGGCAGTAGAAACCCACGGAGGTTACGTGCTCCTCTCCTTCGGGGAAGACCCAGTCCCAGTTCACGCCTGTATTGTATCCGTTTGCCTGCACATCCACACCGGCATAGAGCTCGTAGGGACTCCTGCCCAGGGAAAGGGCATGGGCTGCGGAATTCTCAAGCCCCGCGGAGCTCCACGAGAAGTTCAGGAACATCCACTGGCTCACAAGGTCGGACCCGTACTGGAAGTACCAGTCGTTGCTTGAGTTCAGGGCGTTCTGCCAGCTGATGCCTCCGCTTTCCGTCATTGCGTCGTACCACTGTATGTCCAGATCGGAGTTCTCCTGTATGTAGATCATGAAGTCCCGCATGTCCTGTGCCAGCTGGGCGTTCCCGCCCTGGGTCTCCTGGTTGATGAACCAGCCGTCGAAGCCGTAGTATTCCGTCATCTCTATCAGCTTGTCGGCCACGGGGAAGGTGGAACCGTTCTTCTGCACCAGGTCCCACACCCATTGTATCTGGCCTCCGTATGCCACGGGGGGAAGAAAGATGGTTCCGTAGACGGGAACCCCGTTCCTGTGCCCGGCGTCTATGACCCCGGGGTTGGGCGCAAGGATGAGCCCCTCCCCGGCGCTGCCGCCCCAGAAGGTAAGGTGATCCACGTACTGCCAGTAGTTGAAGGCGTAGCAGTCTATGCCGGGCCCTCCCTGGGAGGGATTATTGCTGGTGGAGGGATACATGATGCTCAGGGCGGACACTCCCCCCTGGTCCATGGTTGCATGGGCGTTGCACTGGGTGTCGCCGTAGGACCTTGTTCCCAGGGGAACGGCGCTTACGTTGTAGGGGGCGTCGGGGTCCCCCTCCGGGGTCCAGGTGAGGAGTTCACCAGGGAACCAGTAGGAGGCGTAGGGCTGCCCTGGAAGCTCCTGGGCAAGTGAGCACAAAAAGGGAAGGACAAGAAGGATCATCGTCTTCTTCATCGGGAAGCCTCCTTACGGCCATTTTCCAAGATCACGGTGGGTTTCATAGAATACGAAAAAGACCGGGTAAGCTCAAGCTGGATCAGCGGGAGGGATCCCTCCTCTTCCTGAAGAACTCCCTGAGAAGGCGGGATGATTCCTCCGCCATTACCCCACCCTGCACAGAAGGGTAGTGGTTGAGGTGCTTCATCTCCAGGAGATTGGTCACCGACCCGAATGCTCCGAAACGCTTGTCCCAGGCACCGTAAACCACCGTGGGTACCCTGGTCACCAGGATGAGCCCGGCGCACATGACGCAGGGCTCCAGTGTGCAGTAGAGGGTGCAGTCCTCGAGGCGCCAGTCGTTCCTGGCCCTGCAGGCGGCGTTTATCACCAGGCATTCGGCGTGGGACTGGGGCAGATGCCTCTCCGCGGTTCTGTTGGAGTCACGGAAAACATCGCCGTCGCCGGTGACCAGAACGGCGCCCACTGGAACTTCCCCCCTGGAGAAGGCCTTTTCAGCCTCCTCCAGGGCCATGTTCATGCAGTCTTCCCGGGTCAATTCCCCGCCATCAGGGCTTCTATCTCGTCCGGGGTCCTGGGGAAACCCTGCGAGAGTATGGTATTGCCATTCTCTCCCACCAGAACGTCGTCCTCAATCCTGATTCCGATGCCCTCATCGGCGCTGTAGAAACCGGGTTCTACGGTGAAGACCATACCAGGGGCTATGGGAAGGTCGGAGAGATTCTCGTCGTGGGTGTCCAGCCCTATGTGATGGCCTATGCCATGGTAGTAGTACTTCCCCACCTCATCGGGCTCTTTGATCTCGCCCCTTCGGAGGAGTATTTCCTTGTAAGCCTCCAGCACTTCGTCGTTCCAGACCCTGTGCAGCTTCCCCGGGCGAAGCAGCTCAATGGCCTTTTCCTGGATCTCAAGGACCATCTCCATGAGTTCCCGCTGCCTGGGGGTGTACTTTCCGCTTACAGGAAGGGTTCTGGTGATGTCGGCACAGTAGAGGTCCTTCATTGCGCCGTGGTCCACAAGGAGCAGTTCTCCATCGGCGAGGTCGGTGTCGTTGCTTACATAATGGAGGCATGTAGCCCTTGAGCCCCCTGCAACTATAGCCGGGAACGCCGGCACCTTCTCTCCGGCCCTTGCCCACTGGTAGAGCATCTCAGCTTCGAACACAGCCTCGTTCATACCCGGGGCAAGCTTCCTGGCCGCGGCCTCGAAACCGGTCCTGGTCAGCTCGATGGCCTGCTTCATTACCCGGATCTCGTCTTCGTCCTTGGTCATTCTCAGCTGGAAGATCCTGTCGGCGATACTCCCCACTTTCAGGCCGGGATAAGCACGGCGGAAACGGTTCACGAAGATCAGCCTCTTTCCCGGGGCGCCGTCGGTGCCGCAGTTATGCCAGTCGAAGTAGAAGCTCTGAAGCCTTTCCCTGGAGACCAGCTTATCAAAGAAGCGGCTCTCCCCTCCGGAGAACCTTATGTCCGTGATGCCGCTGATGGAGGTTGCCTCCTCCCTGGTTAGCACGGTTCCGTACCACTTCGCGAACTCTTCGTCGTAGGGAGATATGTAGAGGCATTCCATGGGATCCCTGCCCTTGAGCCTCCACATCACCAGCGTGGTCCCCTCCTGGGTGATCCCCGTTAGGTAGTAGAGATTCCTGGAGGGAGCGTAGGGAAGGGAGCCGTCGGCGGTGGCGGGCTTCGTGGAGGATGCCTGGACAACTATGCAGTAGTCGCCGTCCATGGAGTCCGCCAGCTTCCTTCTTCTTTCGGCATGCTTTTCCGGTGATATCATGGGTTTCCTTTCAGGATCAGTCTGTCCACAGGGTGCTTGGGAACATGATGGATTCCGGAGGCGTCCCGCCAGTACTGTATCTCCTCGGCGTTCCTCTCCAGTACCACCTTTTCCCCGGGGTAGCCCAGGGCGATCACAAGCTTCGAAGAGTATCCGGGAGCCGGGGCCACGGTTTCCACAGCCCCGGGGCCGAAGCTAAGTATCATGCAGCTGCCTATGCCCATGGACGACGCCGCCAGTGAAATGTAAGCGGCGGCTATTCCAACATCTATCCCGGTGAAGAACTTCTCCTCCTCCGGAGCGTGTATCACTATGTAGGCCGAGGGGCGCTGACCCCTGGACGGACCGTTCCAGTCCTTCAGGTAGCCGGCCCAGCCTATGGAGGAGAACACTATTCCCCTCTCGGTATCGTCGGTAACGATGCTGTAGCGAAGCCTCTGGAGGTTAGACGCGCATGGGGCCAGCCCGGCTGCCTCTATTGCTTTCTCAAGGGATTCCACCGGGACGGGTTCATCCTCCCGGAACCTTCTGTAGCTCCTGGTACTCTCCGCCAGTTCCATGAAGTTCATAGCAGCTCCTTCTCAACATCCACCACCGAGCCGCCCACCGAATGGTCCACCTTGAAGTCCCTGTTCTCGAAAAGATGCACCATCCGAGGATTGTCGGTGGTGGTCTGTGCGTAAACCATCTTCATTCCCCAGTCCCTGGCAATGTCCATGCAGAAGTCGGTGAGAAGGCCTCCTAGACCCCTGTTCTGCCACCTGTCGGTAACAAGCACGGCGTATTCGGCGGTCTCCAGGTCCGGGTCCGCCACCAGCCTGCCCACCCCGGTGAGCCTCTTCTCTCCGTTCTCGGTGATCTCCGACACTACGGCCATTTCCCTGTCGTAGTCTATGTAGCAGTATCTGGTTGCGACCTCGTGGGTGGACCAGTTGAAGAAGAACCTGAACCTGTTGTAGATTGACTCCCGGGAGCAGCTCCCCAGCATCTCCAGCCAGCGGGGCTCGTCCTCGGGCCGAATGGGCCTCAGGAGTACCTCGGTTCCGTCCCTGAGCCGTCTGCGTACGATGTACTCCTCTGGATAGGGACGCAGGGCGAGATGGGAATACTTCTTCATGGAAGGCTCGACCCGCTTCACCACCGCCCTGGCGTCCAGGGCAACCATCCGGTCTGGCCCGGCAAGGAAGGGGTTGATGTCAAGCTCTTCGATCTCAGGGTTGTCGGCGGCCAGGTAGGAGAGCCTCATTATGACCTCTATCAGCGAGTCCACATCCACCGGGGGTCTGCCCCTGTAGCCGTTCATCAGCGGCCATATCTTCAGGGTCTCCAGCATCCTTCTGGCGAGCCGCTCGTTCAGAGGGGGGAAACCCAGGGAGCTGTCGCCCCAGAGTTCCGCCTCCACTCCTCCCATCCCCGCCATGATCACGCTGCCGAACACAGGGTCTTTCTTCAGGCCCAGTATCATCTCCAGACCGTTCCGCACCCTGACCATCTCCTGCACTGTTACCCCTCTTATGACCGCGCCGGGGCACTTCTCAGAAGCGCTGAGCATTATCGAGTCCCAGGCTTCACGTACACGGGCACCGTTCTCAAGGTCCAGTTTCACTCCGCCTGCGTCGGTCTTGTGGCTGATGTCATCGCTCCAGACCTTAAGGACCACCGGGTACCCCAATGCCTCAGCAGCCTGCACCGCCTCGTCGGCGGAGGCTGCGGGAACCGGCCGGGTGACCGGAATGCCATAGATCTCCAGCAGGTCCTTGGTCTCCTCCTCCGAGAGAACGGAGGAACCCCTGGATATGTGTTCCGCTATCCTGGTGCTCACAGCGCCCCGGTCCAGGGCGAACTCCACCGGGATGTCCCGGGGGGTCTCATAGAGGGTCTCAAGGTTCCTGGAGTAGTCCACAAGGGTCATGAAGGCCCCCACCGCCTGCTCCGGCGTCCTGTAAACCGGCACCCCTGACTCAGCCAGTATCTCCGCCCCCTCCCTGACCCTCTCTCCTCCCAGCCATGCGGCCAGGATGGGTTTCGAGGTTTCCGCCGCGATCCTGGCCACTGCTTTCGCCACCGAGTCCGGTTTCGTCATCGCCTGGGGGGTCAGTATCACCAGAACGGCGTCGACACCCTTGTCTTTCACCACCGTTTCCGTTGCCCTGGCGAACCTCTTGGCCTTTGCGTCCCCCAGGACATCCACGGGGTTTCCCCGGGACCAGAACGGGGGCAGGAAGGAATCGCAGGCCTCCATGGTATCGTCGGAAAGCTTTGCCAGCTCTCCGTTCAAGGCGATAAGGGCGTCGGTGGCCATGACCCCGGGGCCCCCGGCGTTGGTGACTATACCCAGCCTGGGACCCTGCGGGATCCGGTTCCTTCCCACGAGTTCGGCGCAGTCGAATATCTCCCCTATGTTCAGCACCCTTGCCATGCCCGTTCTCTGGAAGACCGCGTCGAACACCGCGTCCGCAGAAGCCATGGCCCCTGTGTGGGATGCGGCCACCGCGGCGGACTCAGGGAACCTGCCCGCCTTGTAGACCAGTATCGGCTTCGTTCTGGCGAAGGCCCTGGCCGCGGTGATGAACTTCCTGGCCCTGGATACCGATTCCACATAGAGGATTATCGATTCGGTCTGCTGGTCCTCCCCGAAGTAGTCGATGAGATCTGCGAAGTCCACGTCCACCATGTTGCCCACGGAGACAAAATGGGAGAACCCTATCTTCTCCTGTATGGCCCAGTCCAGCACCGAGGTACAGAGGGCTCCCGACTGGGAGATGAAGGCCACGTTCCCCTTCAGGGGCATTCCCTCGCCGAAACTGGCGTTCAGGCTGAGCCCGGGTACAATGATCCCCAGGCAGTTGGGGCCCAGGATCCGCATACCCTCGAACCTCGCCACCGAGTCCCTTATCCTCCGTTCAAGGGCCAGCCCCTCCTCCCCGGCCTCCCTGAAGCCGGCGGACATAACGATAATCCCCAATATTCCCGCTTCCCCGCATTCCTCCACGATATCCGGCACCTGCTGGGCGGGGGTGCAGATGATGGCCATGTCGGGTCTTCTGGGAAGGCTCTTCAGATCGGGGTAGCAGGGAACGCCCATTATGGCCTCGGCGGTGGAACTCACCGGGTATACCACTCCCCGGAAGCCTCCGCCCACAAGGTTCCCCAGCACCTTTCCGCCAACGCTGTTGGGGTTGATGGTAACTCCGATCAGAGCTATCCTTTTGGGATTCAGTATCTTATCAAGCTTGTGAACATTCATGGGAACACCTCGGTCGTATGTATGAAGAAAACAATGAAGGTTTCCAGAATATCGCCCTGCGCGAGGTGAAAACGCAAGCGAAAAGGGGCAGGCTGGCGCCTGCCCCCCTGGAACACTGAAGGCCCTTATCCCTTGATCTGGATCTTCCTGTGGAGGGCCTTCTCCTCCTTGGGAATGGTGATGGTGAGGATGCCGTCGTTGAACGCGGCGTCGGACTTGTCCGCCTTCACGTCCACCGGGAGGCTGAAGCTCCTCACGAAGGAGCCGTAGCTCACCTCGCGCCTGTGCCAGGTGTCTCCCTTGCTCTCATCTTCCATCTTCTTCTCGCCCTTGATGGTGAGAACGCCGTTGGCAACCTCTATGTCGATGTCATCCTTGGAAATACCGGGAAGCTCAACCTTGAACTTGATGGTGTCCGCGGTTTCGCAGATGTCCACCGGAGGCGCCCACTTCATCACGTTTTCGCCCTCCTCGGGCCAGAGACCGTCCACGAGCTTGTTGAATGTTCTGACCATATCGTAGGGCATCAGATCCGCTTTCTTCCTGTAGATCATTTTCTGCTCCTTTCTCCCTCTTCGGGTCTTTGATCGTTTCGCACAACATGTGTATGCAAAAGCCGTGCCAGAACATGGGGAACCGGCTATAACTGCCTTACACATAGCAATATGCGGCTGAATGAGGCAGGATGGATCTGGTCAGGAGAAAAGAGAAAGCGTCAGAATGGCGCACCATTCTGACGCTTCCTTCAGCTGGGGGTTACGATCCTACCACGCTTATGTCATCCAGCAGGATGGCGGGATTCTCATAGGAGCTCCCGGTGTAGTGGGAGGAGTTCTCCACGGCGATGGTCCTGGAAAGCATTTCATAGACATTCCCCGCAACCATGCCGTCCTTGACCCTGCCCTTCACCTTCCCGTTCTCAACATATATCCCGGGGCTCAGTCCTATGGAAAGGTCTCCATTGAGGATGTTGCCCGAATGGGCCCCCAGGGCTCCAAAGACTATTATTCCCCGGTCGATCATGCTCAGCATCTCCTGGAAGGCGGCCCCCCCTGTGGAGAACCTGGCAAAGGAAAGGCTGGGAGACGGCGCAATGGATACGGGTTCTCCGCCCCACATGCCGCCCCTGAATCCGGTTCCGGTGGGTTCTTCGCCGAGCTTTGCAGCGTAGTCCAGGTTGTTGTAGACGCTGGTGAAGATGCCATCCCTGAAGATGGGGACGGCCCTTGCTGGAACGCCTTCGTCGTCGAAGAGCCTCGTTCCCGTTTCTCCGGTGGCGGGATCGCTGACAAGGGAGAGCATGGGGGATATAACCTGCTTCCCCTTCTTCTCCAGGAGTGGGGACACCTTGTCATGGAAGGCCTTCCCGCTGGAGGCTGAACCGAGCCTCCATGTGAAGGCGTACATCACCTCGGGCATGAGAACCACCTTCATCCGTCCCTCCCTGACCTCGATCTCCGGAAGGGAATCGTTGAAGAAGGCCACTGTCCTGGTTGCGTCGGGTATGTGTATCACCGGCCTGGACCTGGCCTGGAAGATGTTCCTGAGTCCGGTGGCGGTCCCGGGATAGAGCATGTTCGCCATGCAGTAAACATCGGAATCCCTGTGAAGGAGCCTCGCCCCGGAGGTGTTCCTTATCTCTATCTCCGTGACCCCGGTGCCGGCGTGCAGGTTGAGCACGCCCCCCTTCATTTTCCTGTAAAGGGGCTCGAGACCGGCGATCTGCTCGCTGAGGCTGTCGTAGTTCATGTCCTCGACAGAGGGGTCATATTCCTCGGTGTGCTCCATCTCTCCCGATGCGGGGAAATCGTAATCTGCCTGAACCCCCGCAGCCAGGGAATCCATGGCGTTGGCCAGGAGTTCCTCCCGGTCCATCAGGTTCTTGGTGTAGGCCATTCCGGTCTTTCCGTCCTTTATGATCCTCAGGGACACTCCGGACTGTATGGAGGCTGAGACATCGCTCACCGCTCCATTGACCTTGCTCATTCCCAGGTTCCTTGCCCTTATGGAGTAGGTTTCAGCCCTGCAGCCCCTGGCTCTGGCCATTTCAAGGAGTTTTTCCATCATGCACCTCCGATCACCATGGAACGGATCAGCACGCTGGGTCCTCCATAGCCGCTCTTTATGTTGAGCTGGCCCTTGCCGCAGCCGCCCCTCTCGGCAAACTTCATCTCGTTGTCCATGGCCTCGATGTTCTTCATGGTGGTGAACATGTTGCCCATTATGTTGATGTCGCGGATCATGCCCTTTATCTCGCCGTCCTTCACCTCGTAGCCGTACTGGGCGCCGAAGGTGAAGTTCTCTCCGGAGGTCTGCCCTCCCTTGCCGTCGCAGATGTAGAGGCCGTCACCCAGTTCGTTCAAGAGCCACTCGAAGGAGTTGCTTCCCTTCTGCATGTAGATGGTGCCCATACGCACGATAGGCTCGAAACGGTGGTCCTCGGCCACGGCGTGACCGGTAACGGGCTCACCGAACTCCGCCGCGGTCCTTCTGGAGTGGAGCCGGGCCTTCAGGACGCCTTTCTCCATGAGGGTGACGGGCCTGACCGGTGTTCCCTCGTCGTCGTACCTGTAGAAACCCACCTGGTTGGGCAGGGTGGTATCGGCGACGATGGTCACCGCGTCGCTCCCTATCTTTTCCCCCAGGGCCATCCTTGCCCTGAGGGGGGGATTGTCCTCGATGATGTCCGCCTCGCTGAAATGCCCGAAAGCCTCGTGTATGAACACACCGGTAAGACCAGGGTTGATTATCACGTCGTAGGTTCCCGCCTTCACGGGCTTGGCGTCCAGGAGCTTCTCGCAGAGTTCCGCCCTCTTCCTGAAAACATCGTCCCTGTTCAGCAGGGCCCTGAAACCGTGGGCTCCCCCGATGGCTATCCTGATGTTCTGGGTGAGCACGCCCTTCCGGGCAACGGCCTCTCCGCCTATGCTCACGGTGCAGACCCGCTCCCTTATGGCTGATCCCTGGGAAGACACGAAGAACTTCTCCCTGTCCACCTCGGAGTAGGAGAGGTTGGTGTTCACTATCTCATGAAAGGAGAACATGATGTCGTTGTACTTGTTCAGAAGGAGGAGCTTCTCCTTCATGGGAAGGCTGGCGGGGTCGATGTCCAGTTCAGGCTCCACCCAGTCCTGAACCGGTTCCACCGGAGCGAGGGAGACGGTCTTGCCCTGTCCGGACATGGCCTCGGCCCCCTGGACGGCAAGCTTCACCGCCTCTGAGACATCTTCCTCCCTGGTAACGGTAACCGAGGAAAAGCCTCCCCTTTTCAGCGCTCTTACAACATATCCGTCGGTGGTGTTGCTTCCGGCGCTCTTCAGGTCGGGTCCTGAAACGGACCCGTTGGTCTCCTTCTTTACCTCGTACCTTATGTCGACATAGTCGGCATCGGAACTCGAGATCATCTTCTTAAGCTTCTCAAGCATATCTCTCCCAACTTTGTTCCCAGGGCAGGGTGCATTTCGTAATATGCAGATATACTACAAAATGGAATACCGCCGCAAAGGAAACCGGCTTCTAAGTACCGGTGAGTACCCTGAGGTTCGCCTCCAGCGCTTTCCCGGGAAGCAGGTCCCGGAAAGCTTCTTCCATGTGCTCCAGCGAGAGCCCCGGGATCAGTTCCTGCTCCAGCAGTTCACGCAGTACCGCGGTGTTCTGCATCCTGGGATCGGGAAGGTCATCCCTGCATACCCGGAAGACCCTGATGCCCCTTTCCCGGCAGACCTTTTCGATCTGCCCGACGGTTGTTTCCGGCTGGGCCCCGCTCCTCACGTCCCAGGGCTGCCAGACCTCGTCGTAGTAGATCAGTGCTCCCCCGTCACGGAGGTATCCGTTCACCGCCCTGAGGGCTTCATGCCTCTCCAGGGCTATGGCCAGATGCGCTTCGCCGGGAACGATAAGCGGGGAGAACTCCCCCTTCCCGGTCCTGATCTGAGAAACGACCACGCCGCCCCTCTGGGCGAGACCATGGGTGTCTACTCCCCTGGCGGTCTGCCCCGCCCTGTCCAGGGCCCTGAGGAGGGCTTCGCTGAGAAGGCCTATTCCCTGGCCCCCCACGCCCGTCATGTAGATGTTCACCTTGAACCCTCCTTCCGCTGTTCAGGAGCGATGGCCTTCGAGGGGCATGTCTGGATGCAGGAGCCGTCCCCTATGCAGAGGTCAGGGTTGACCATGACCTTGTCACCGCCCTGGTCCCTGATGAACGAGGGGCAGCCGAACTCCTCTATGCACTCCCTGATCAGGGTGCACTTCCCCTGGTCTATCTCCACATGTCTTGGGACGAAGCCGGGTTTCCTCCTCTGTTCCCTGGTGAACTTGAGCATACAGGGGTGCTTCGCTATGACAACGCTGAAACCGGGAGCCTCCAGGGCCTTTCTCACAGCTTCTGTGAGAGCGGACTGACTGTACGTATCCACTTCGGCTATATCGGTTACCCCCAGCCCCTCCAGGACCTGCCTTATGGGTATCCTCTCCGACGGGCCGTTGAAGTTCCTTCCGGAACCCGGGTGATCCTGGTGACCGGTCATGGCCGTGGTGCCGTTGTCCATCACTATAAGCGTGAACCTGTGCCTGTTGAAGAGGCCGTTGACCACACCGGGGATACCCGCGTGGAAAAAGGTGGAGTCTCCCAGGAATGCCACGGCGGTCCCCTTGCCGCCGGCAAGGGATATCCCCTGGGCAATTCCTGTTGAAGCCCCCATGGACATCAGCAGCCTTCCTATCCGATATGGGGGAAGGAACCCCAGGGTGTGACATCCGATGTCCGCAACGGTGACGTCGTGTTCCCTCAGAGCTTTGCCTATGGCGTGGAATGCGCTTCTGTGGCCGCAACCGGGGCACATCTGGGGGAACCTGGGCGGAGCTTCATGGGAAACCGCTGGTTCCTGGGGAAGCACGGTCATGTCAGGCCAGATACGATGCAGTATCCCCCGGACCCTTCCCGGGGTATGCTCGCCTATCCAGTCCTCCGTTGCCTCCTTGCCCCTGATGATCACATCTATACGCTCCTGGAAGGCCGTCGCCTTAACCGCCTGTTCCATGAAGTCATCCAGTTCCTCGAGCACCAGGACCTCTTCGTGCTTCCTGAGGAAATCCGCCACGAGGCTGCGGTCCACGGGATTGACCATGGCAAGCTTCAGTATGTCCGGTTTCTCCTCTGACAGGGAAAGGGCGTCCAGCAGGGAGAAGAATGGAAGCCCAGCCGTTATCACACCCCTGCGGGGGTTCCCGCTGTTCACCAGACGGTGAAGACCACGCTCCCCCGCGAACTCTCCAGCCGAGGCAAGCCTTTCCAGAGCCCTTTTCTTCATTTTCGCCACCATGGCGCCGATGGGGATGTGGCTTCCCCCATCTCCACGGAAGACTTCTCCTTCAATGGGAGGAGTGTCACTAAGCCCGGCGAATGAAACCCTTTCCTTCCCATGACAGACATGGGTGGTAAGCCTGAGCATCACCGCCATTCGGTTTCGCCTGGCCAGGGAAGCCGCCTCAAGATAGAATCTGTATGCCTCGGAGGGGGAACCGGGCTCGAGCACAGGAGTGTAGCTCATCCTCGCCAGGTGCCTGTTGTCCTGCTCGTTCTGAGAGGAATGGGCGCCGGGGTCGTCCCCCACTATCACCACCATTCCCCCTGGAATGTCCATGTGGTTCAGCTGAACGAATGTGTCGGAAGCCACATTGAGCCCCACGCTCTTGAAGAATACCGCCGAGGGCATACCGCTCACCGCGGCGCCGTATGCCACCTCCAACGCCACCTTCTCGTTGACACAGAACTCGAAATGGAACGGCCTCCGCCCATGATCGATGGCGGATATCGCCGCGGCGATCTCAGGGGTGGGCGAACCGGGATAGGAAGTCACCACCTTCGTCCCGGCCTCCACCATTCCCCGTGCGATGGCGGTGTTCCCCATCACCAGCTCGGCGAATGACTCTCTGCGAAGAAGTGCGTCTCCCAGTTCCTTCATACCGTCCTCCCTGCTGTGTTGCACGTAAATAATCTCATGGCTTGAGCATGCACAGAAACCGCCCCGGGGAAAAGGGTTCCACAACCGGGAACAACCCGCGTGTGCGTATGGTATAGTACAAGGTTGCAGTTCCCATGAAACAGAAAGGAAGATCTTGAGAAGAAATACCTTATTCTCTTTTACGCTTGTTTCCATCGCGCTTGCGCTCATGTCCTGCAGCGCCGCGGAGATGGCCACCATGGGCATGAGGCCACAGTTCGCCCGTTCTCCGTCGCTTGATCAGAAGCCACAGTGGCGCACGGTGGTGCTGCCCCCCTCTTCCTCCAGCCCGTCGCAGTTGTCCAGTGCCCATGGGCTTCAGGACTTCGCCGGGATGAGCCTGCTGCAGACCGGGAAGTTCACCCTCATCGACAGATCGGTGGTGGACCAGCTCCTCGAGGAACAGGAGTTCTCCTATTCGGGAGTGGTGGACCAGGCAACCGCCGTTCAGCTGGGACGGCTCCTGGGAGCCGAAGCGGTGATGACCATCACCATAACCTCCATCACCCATGACGACTTCTGGGACGACGAGCCGAACCAGCGGGACGCCGACCTTCATGTAAAGATCATATCCGTGGAGACCTCCGAGGTCCTCTACACCTCCGCAGGGCAGGGCTCCGACTTCGACGGCGCCGACGGCGCGCTCCGGATGGCCCTCCAGGTGGCCCTGATGGGGCTCACCCTCTAGGAAAGGCAAACCATGAATAGAAGGATACTGGCCGCTCTGGCCATGACACTCACGCTTGCCCTTACCGCATGCGGAACCGTAGCAGGAGCCGGCATTGCCGTCTCCGCCATCGAAACCGCCGTGGAAATGTTTTCTCCCGCTCAGGTGCAGGCTCAGGTGGAGACCCTGGACCTCGCCGCCCCCAGGGCTGCGGTGCCCGGCGATATAGTGGAAACTACCTCCGCAGGCGAGATAGACTGGTCGGGTAACACCATAAGGGCAACCGGTTCCGGCGTAATCGATCCGAACAATCCCAACCAGGCACAGGCGAGGCTGATGGCCGAGAGGGCCGCAGTGGTGGTCGCCCAGAGGAACCTCCTTGAGGCCGCCCAGGGAGTACGGATCGACTCCGAGACCCGGGTGGAGAACTTCATGACCGACTTCGACGTGGTCTACTCCAGGGTCGAGGGCGTAGTGCGCAACGCGAGACAGGTCGGTCCCGCCAGGTATGACTCCCTGGGAGGCATAGTCGAGGTTGAGCTGGAGATGGACATACACAGCCCCTCGGGCCTTTCAGGGGCTGTTTCAGCCGCTCTCTCCGCTTCTCAGGAACAGGCACTGCCCATGACACCTCAGACGATGGACTTCCTGAACCAGTACTCCGCTCTGGTTTTCGACGGCTCCCAGGCGGGTCTGAATCCCTCCATGTATCCCAAGATCTACGACTCCAGCGGCAATCTGCTTCTGGACACCAGCGTGTACGCATCCTACCTTGGCTCAACCGCGGAGAACGCGATACAGATCGTCTCAGACCTGAACGCCATATTCTCCAGCCCGGGATTCTCCCAGGAGCCCTTCGTTATCCAGGTTCAGCAGGTCACCGGAGCCCTGGGCACCGACATCGTCCTCAGTCCTGAGGACTCCGGTTCACTGGGGTGGCTGAAGGCGGGGCTTCCCTATCTTGCAGCCGCCGGCAAGTTCCTGCTGGGAGTGATCTAGGTGACCGCCATGATGAGACTTGCTGTTCTTACTGCCGTTGTTCTTTCCTTTGGCTGCGGCGCACAGACCATGACAGTACAGCAGCAGCCGGGTCCCACTGTCCTCTCACCCCCGGAACCCGGGGAGACCGAGGTCCTGGCCGAGGGCGCCGCCGCTGTCACCTCCACCGCGGACATCGCCAGGGACAAGGCCCTGAGCGATGCGTTGAGGAAAGCAGTGGAACAGGGAGTCGGCGTATTCATCGACTCGGAGACCCAGGTGAGCAACTTCCAGCTCATCGATGACAACATCTACTCCAGGGCCTCCGGTTATGTGAGCAGCTACCGAATAATCGACGAAGGGCTGTCAGGGGGCCTCTACAGGGTTACCATCAGGGCTTCCGTCAAGACCGGGAGCATCGAGGACGACCTTGCCGCGGTGGGTCTCCTCCTGGCCGAGCAGGGAAGGCCCCGTGTAATGGTTCTTGTGAGGGAACTGGCGGGAGGTCAGGACCTCGACGACGTAACCATGGGCGCATCCATGTTCGAGACCCAGGTAATGGATCACTTCCGCGCCAGGGGTTTCCCGGTGGTGGACGCGGCAACGGTTCAAAGCATACTGGAAGCGGACCAGCTCAGGCTGGTCCTGGAGGGCGACGATCGCACCGCTGCGCTGCTGGGCCTTCGGGCGGGAGCGGAGATAGTGGTGTCTGGAACCGCCCTCCACGAAAGCGAAGACAGGGTCATCGCAGGTTCACGGAGAACCGTCCATGGGTACAGGGTAAGTTCCAGGGCGGTGAACTCCGCCACCGGAGCGCTGCTTGCGGCTTCCGCAATAACCGTTGAACTGCCCTTCAGCGAGAGCCAGGCCCGTTCCCGCGCCGCGGACAGCACCGCCGCCTACCTTGAGTCCGTGATACTCCAGGGCTGGACGGAAAGCGAGAACCTAACCGAGGTAGTTGCGGTAAACGCCGACTTCTCGAAGGTTCAAACCCTCCGCTCAAGGATACTCAACTCCGTCAGGGGCGTATCCGATGTGGTCACCCGGGACCTCACAGGAAGCAGGGCTACCCTCGAGGTGGTTTCCTCCACATCATCCAGTGAGGTGATGGACGGTCTCTTCCTCATGGAAGACCTGCTGACCATCACGGGTTTCTCAGGGAACAGGGTTGAGATAGAGTTCCTCTAGAGGTCGTTCCAGGCCGCCTCGGATTTCCGGGGCGGCCTTTCTAATTCTATCGGAATACAATGAACTTCCTTGTAACCTGGTCTTCGCCGCAGGAAAGACGCGCCATGAAGGTCCCGCTGCACTGTGGAGACCA
>DAINQE010000004.1:0-16577 GCA_036743055.1 Candidatus Sabulitectum sp.
GGCCACTCGGTGGAGCAGAAGAGGCACTTCACTGCAGCAGTTCCTCCAGTATCTCTATTTCCGTGATCCGCCAGTTGCTGTCCTTCTCGCCGGGAAGCTGAACGGTATCGCCCTTCGAGAGGCCAAGGAGTGCCGCGCCCAGGGGAGCCTGATAGTTTATGAACCCTTCATCAGCGTCGGCGTCCAGCGGGCCGACCACCATCACCCTGCGAATACCGGATTCACCGTCCATGGGTTCGAGAAGGACCTTTGATGGGGGGCAGATTATCTCGGAGGTGACCTGGCCTACAGGATAGGGCAGAAGCACTTTCAGCTGGTTCCTGTACCTGTTGAGTGTTTCCAGAAGGAAATCCCTCTTTTCCAGGGCGGCGGTGTACTCCGCGTTCTCGGAGAGGTCTCCGTGGGATGCGGCTTCCGCTATCTGCTTCGCAACCGCTGGTATCCGTTCGGCCTGAAGCTCCTCTATCTCATTGTGCCTTGCGGCGATGGCCTTTCTGCTGCTGTAAATGGAATCACCCTCCCAGTACTTCTTGATGTTGGTGAACCCTCCTGTGCGCCTGCCTGAGAGTTCCCGTCTGGCCAGAAGGACAAGGCCCGTCTCCTGGGCTCCGATGCTCTCCTCGAGGTTGCCTGTGAGGGTTTCAAGCCTTCTGGTGTCAAGAAGCGAGATGTGGTGTTCCAGCTGAGGTCTGAGCTTGTCCATGAGCAGGTTGCATATCCTCCGCTGCATCTCCGACCTGGCGAAGTTCAGGTTCTTCAGGGCGAGTTCAACGATCTTGTCAGGCTCCATGAACTCGCCGAGATTAGCGGCCCTCTCCAGGGCCCACATGAAGTGTTCGGTCTCTTCAGGGCGGTTCAGCGCCGCAAGCAGGTACTCAGCATGGGTCTCGGGGTCAACCTTCGCCACGTGTTCCGCAGCCTGTTCCCTGAGGGTCCTGGGCAGCCTGTCCAGCAGAATGGCGGTTTCATCCCGGTCGGGTGAAGTCTCGAAAAACCTTTCCAGGTAGAGTTTGCGGCAGGCGGCGGAGTGTATCTCCCCCATGGCCCTTTCCACCCTTACCGCCTTGCTTTCTATATAGCGTTCGGTCCTCTCCTGGAACCCCTCGAGTTTACCCTTGCCCGAGCAGAGCCAGGCAAGCTCGAATACGGCACCCTTCTCTATGTCCTCCAGCGCTGTCACCTCGTCGAAGAGAGCAGCCAGTTCCTTCGTCTGCTGGGCGGACGCCGCCTTCACAAGGGAAGTGATGGTCTTCGTCTTTCCGGACATGGGAGTGCGGCCCATGGACAGGACCGCTCTGACCTGGGTTACCAGCGAGGTGTTGTCCGCGGGGATGATCGAGTCCCCCATGAGCATGAAGTCCCCCGAGGACTCGGCGGCTTTCTTAAGGGCCTTCCACATGGTCCTGGGCATTACGTCGGAGCCTTCAAGGAGCTTGAAGAGATTAACCTCTGTAAGGGAGCCGTCGGAGGCCATGTCGCCATAGGCCCGCTGGAGGAGGGTTTCATCCTCGCCTTCCATCAGGGCCATGAACTCTTCCGGTCTCTCCCATCTGAGAACGAAAAGGGAGTCGGGTTCTATGGGTCTGGTGGTTTCCACAAGTGCTTCCAGGGACATGTCGTGGTTCCTGGAGCGCTGGAAATCCACCGTGCAGGAGCTTCTGGAGATGCGGAGTATCCTGCCCGGTCCGAACTCCCTGTGGAGTATGTAGTTCCCCTCCGAGAACCGAAGATAATCCCTGAGCCTTGCCCATGACCCGGAGAGGGGCTTCTTCGGGTTGAGGATGCCGCTGGCGGTGATGAAAGCCTCCAGCGGTTCGAAGAGAAGGTGCCTGTCCCTCAGGGACTCGGCCAGGATCAGGGCAATGGTCTCCGACGAGTCGAAGAGAGGGGCAACTCCCGACGTGAATTCCAGGGCTTTCTCCTGGTCGTTGGCATCCAGCTCCTCGGCGGCGGTTTCGGCCAGGAGAAGGGCAAGTTCGTTATCCCTTGGCGCGAAGGCGGTGAGGGCGGCGACGAGTTCGCTGACCGTCGTTCCCGACTTCAGGGCTTTTTCCCATTCCTTCTCGAACTGTAAGGCTTCAGCGGTTTTCGCCAGTTCTTCAAGTCTGGACAATGGCATTTCCTCTCCGGTAGTATTGTTCCGTACATTCACCGGAAAATAACAGTCTACCCATCGCGGTGTTAGTCTTGTGTTCGAGGGGAGTATTCTATGGACAGGCGTGAGTTCCTTGAGAAGGCGGGAAAAGCCGGTGGTGCCCTTCTGCTTTCATCCCTTGCCGGAAGGGCCTTTGCCGGGGAAATGGAGCAGGGATTGGAAGAACTCTGGAACGGCTCGGGTTTCCTGCAGGACTGCGTGGACGCCTCCGAAGAGGCCAGTGGTGTGATCCGCGCCCGGGTTGACGGCGCCTGGAAGAGCTATGAAACCGCGAACCTCCCCGACTCTTTCCTTGACTGGAACCTTCAGGCAAGGCAGGAAGTTCTCGACAGGATAATGGCCATGGTAACAGGTCAGGGCGGAGCCCCTCCTTCCCTGGCCGGCCCGCACAACGCCGCCATGGCAACGGTTGGTGCCCGGCGCAACGACAGCATCCTCACCATAAACAACGCCTTCAAGGGGATGGGCCTCTGCCCGAACAGGGATTTAATCGCCGACCGCATCCGGCAGATGAGGGACACCATGGAGAGTCCGATGGAGGAGAAGGTGCAGTTCCTGAAGGACCTCTATTCCGACAGAAGCAACTTCGACACCACGAAGCTTGTGAGCCTGGAACTCTACTCAACGCCCACTTTCGAGACGCACACCTTCATCAACCTGATGCACAACCCGGTAACCAGCCTGGTTTTCCTGGACAGCAAGTCATACGAGGTAAGGGGAGTGGGGCAGCTGGTGGACCATTCCGGAGGTGAGTCCCTGGACTACGCTTCTCAGATAGTGGAGTACACCAACATCGCCCACTCGTACTTCCATGGCGAATTCCCCAGGATGTTCCCGGGCATACTCGTCCATGTTCTGGAAACCTTCGACAACACACCGGGCACAGGCCGCGGAGTTCTGGTAGCCGATTGAGCCGCCTTGTCATCTGCGACCTCGACGGGACACTGGTCTCCGTATCCAGCGAGTATGTATTCGTAAAGGGCCTGCTCAGGCGAAAGGTCCTCACGCCTGCGGTCCTCTATGATTTCTTCAGGCACTACCTGAGGCACCCCGTGCGCACCTTTACGGAGGGCAGGGGCTGGAACAGGGGTTACTTCAGGGGGCTTCCAGTATCGGTGATGATGGATGAGGTGGCCAACGATATTCCTCTGCTTCTGACGAAGGTCCGCCCCGAGGTGATCAGGATACTCAGGGAGGAAGAGGGTGAAGGCGCTGTGATCTGCATTCTCTCCGCGTCAATTTCCCCCATTGTGCAGGGGGTTGCCAGGGAACTGGGTTTCCACTGCTTCAGGGGGAGCATTCCCGCGGTGAACAAAGGTGTGCTTACGGGAAACCTCATCGGGCAGCGCCCCTGGGGCAGGGCGAAGGTAGCCCCGGCGCTGGCGCTGATGGACCAGTACGGTGTAAATCCCGAAGATACCCTTGCCCTGGGCGATTCCTGGTCGGACAGGTTCGTTATGGGGATCTGCGGAGACGCTGTTGCGGTGGACCCGGGCAGAAAACTCAGGGCACTGGCCGCGGAAAGGGGCTGGCGTGTCGTCGCCCAAAGGTAAGGGAACGGCAAGGGCACTGGGAGCCTTCTCCGGAGGCCTCGACGGAATGCTCGCCGCCAGGCTTCTCATGGAACAGGGCATAGAGGTGCATGCCGTTACCTTCACAAGCCCCTTCTTCAGCGGCGAATCCGGTATGAAAGCCGCGGAAGAACTGGGGATCCCCTGGAGAGCGGTGGATTTCACCGAAGAGATTTTCGCACTGATCAAAGCCCCCCCCAGCGGGTTCGGGAAGAACATGAACCCCTGCATCGACTGCCACGCAGCCATGTTCGCCATTCTCAGCGGCATGGCCCGGGAGGAGGGGTTTGACTTCATCTTCTCCGGGGAGGTCCTTGGTCAGCGGCCCATGAGCCAGAACAAGGGTTCCCTCAACAGAGTAAGGAACCTCTCCGAAACAGCCGGCATCCTCCTCAGGCCCCTCTCCGCCCTCCTGATGCCCCCAACACCCATGGAGGAGAACGGGCTGGTGGACAGGGAGAGGCTTCTGGACCTGAACGGAAGGGGAAGGACCCGGCAGCTGGAGCTTGCGGAGAAGTACGGATTCTCATTCGTTCCCTCCCCGGCCGGGGGGTGCCTGCTCACCGACCCGGGCTATTCAAGAAGGCTTGCCGTTCTCAGGGACCTGAACCTTCTCACACCGGACAACGCACTGATGGTGCGGTTCGGCAGGATGTTCGTTCTGAAAGGATCCATAGGCCTGGTGGGCAGAACGAAGGACGAGAACAGGAGGATAAGGGAGGCTGGGAAGGGATGTCTGGTGGACATCAAGGGGGTTCCAAGCCCTCTGGGAGTGCTGCTGGGAAAGGCGGATGCAATCACGATGAAGACCCTCGCGGCAATAGTTGCTTCCTTCACCAAAGGGTCTGAGCCGTTCACGGCGGTTACCAGCACCGGTGAGTTCGAAACCCGCAGAATGCCCATTGAGGAGAGGGAAGCCCTTCGGGTTATCCTCTGATCAGTCGAGAAGCTCCCCGAAAAGAAGAGTGATAGTTCCCTCCCTGTGATCCACCAGCACCGGCTGATCCAGCATCATAGGGGGGAAGGATCCCTTCACCAGGATCAGCTCGAGCCGCTCCCGGATCCGTTTCCGGGAGAGGAATTCCTTCTTGAGCACACCATGAACGTCCGGGAAGCTGAACCAGTTGTCCTCGTCGAACTCCATGAACCACAGGGCAAGTGCAAGAGAAGCTGTCAGCCCCTTTCCATACACATCCATGTAGACTGGCTCTGACTCCGCTTCCAGGAACTCCCTCAGGCAACCGGGCACGCCGTCTGCGGGAACGGGAACTGTCTTCCATGTCAGGGTGAAACAGCCGGGCAGGACCTTTTCGGCAAGCTCCATCAGAGTTTCTTCCATTGCACCTCCATGAAAGAATATGCCATGAGGTGAGGCTTCGGGGAACCGGGGGTTGACGGGTTAGAAAAGTGGTATTAGAGTACCAATATACCAAAAACGAAGGGACGGGGATGGCACAGACACTGAGGATATCCGAGGGGGCTTCCATAGCGGTGCATGCCCTGATACACCTCGCTGAGAAGAACGGCATGCCCGTGAGCAATGCCGCTATCGCAGAGGCTTTCCGGGTAAGCGCCAACCACTCTTCCAAGGTCATGCAGCGTCTTCTGAAGTCCGGCTTCGTTCAGGCTGTGAGGGGCCCCGGCGGCGGGTACACCCTGGCCCGTGAGCCGAAGGATGTATCCCTGCTGGAGATTTACAGGGCCATTGACGGGGAGCCTGCGAACACCGGGTGTCTCTTCGGCAGGGGGAAACACTGCTCGCTTTCTACCTGCCTCTTCGCCGGTCTGATAAGGGATACCGAGGAACTGGTGGAAAAGCACCTGGGTTCCGTTACGCTGGCGGATTACATGGCCCTTAACATAGGGCTGGAGGAGAAATGATCAGGAAGATAATCAGCATAGATGAGGAGAAATGCGACGGCTGCGGCCTCTGCGTTCCGTCCTGCGCCGAGGGCGCCCTGCAGATAGTGAACGGCAAGGCCAGGCTGGTGAAGGATTCCTTCTGCGACGGGCTGGGGAACTGCCTGGGGGACTGCCCCAGGGGAGCCATCACCATAGAGGAGAGGGATGCTGACCCCTTCGACGAGGAGGCGGTGAAGGAACACCTGGAGAAGCCCCAGACCCCCGGCGGCTGCCCCGGGATGGCCGCTATGAGCTTTGGTGAGCGCAGACAGAAGGAGAGCGAAACCGGGAAGGCCGTTCCTTCCATGCTCGGTCAGTGGCCGGTGCAGCTGCATCTGGTAAGCCCCTCCGCTCCCTACTGGAAGAACGCCGATGTCCTCATAGCCGCCAGCTGCGTGCCCGTTGCATTCGGCGACTTCCAGAACAGGCTGCTGAAGAACAGACGGATAGTGATTGCCTGCCCCAAGCTGGACAGGACCGAGGGCTATGTTGAGAAGCTCACGGAGATATTCAGGCACAACGACATCGCCAGTGTAACGGTGGCGCACATGGAGGTACCATGCTGTTCCGGTCTGGTGGCCATGGTTGAGAGGGCCCTGGCGGATTCCGGGAAAGTGCTCCCTTACAGAAGAGTGAAGATAGGCATCCAGGGCCAGGTCCTGGGAGAGAAATAGGAGGAATGGATATGAGCAGCATGTTCTGCTATCAGTGCGAACAGACGGCAAAGTGCACGGGATGCACCACATTCGGAGTCTGCGGAAAGGATCCGGATACTTCCGCCCTGATCGATCTGCTGATTCACGTTACCAAGGGGCTGGGCCAGTACGCCCACAGGGCCAGGAAGAACGGAGCGGTGGACGATTCGTTGAACCTGGCCACCGCCGAGGCCCTGTTCTCAACGGTCACCAATGTGAACTTCGACCCTCAGAGGATGGCCGGGGTGATCAGGCAGACCGTCGCCGCAAGGGACAAGGCCAGAAAGCTCTACGAGGAAGCTTCGAGGAACCCCGAACAGCTCACCGGCCCGGCTGTCTTCCAGGTGGAGGACGACCTGAACGGAATGATCGCCCAGGGCCTTGAGCTGGGGATCGAAAAGAGGATGTCCGAGCAGGGTGAGGACGTCACCGGCCTTCAGGAACTGCTTACATACGGCCTTAAAGGCGCCGCGGCGTACATGGATCACGCCCACATACTGGGCAGGGAGAGCGAAGAGGCCTACGCCTTCTTCCACAAAGCGTTGAACGCCCTTGCCGATGGGGAGAGCGACATCGATACCCTCCTGGGGCTGAACCTGGAGTGCGGAAAGGCCAACCTCGCGGCCATGGAGGTGCTCGACGGGGCGAACACCGGCACCTACGGACACCCTGAACCCACCCCTGTGAGGATAACCCCTGTGAAGGGGAAGGCAATCCTGGTATCCGGGCACGACCTGAAGGACCTTGAGGAGATACTGAAGCAGACCGAGGGGAAGGGCATCAATGTCTACACCCACGGGGAGATGCTCCCCTGCCACGGATACCCCGGCCTGAAGAAGTACTCACACCTGGCAGGCAACTACGGAGGCGCATGGCAGGACCAGCGGGAGGAGTTCGAGAAGTTCCCCGGGGCCATACTCATGACCACGAACTGCATCCAGAAGCCCAAGGAGAGCTACAAGGCCAGGATATTCACCACCGGCCTGGTGGCCTGGCCCGGGGTGGAGCATGTTGACGGATACGACTTCCAGCCGGTTATCGACGCGGCGCTGGAAGCCCCGGGTTTCGCCGAGACCGAGCCGGAGAAGACCATCCTGGTGGGTTTCGGGCGGAACGCAGTGCTGGGCGTTGCAGACAAGGTGATCGAAGCGGTGAAGGCCGGGGATATCAGGCACTTCTTCCTGGTGGGGGGATGTGACGGCGCAAAGAGCGGCAGGAACTACTACACCGATCTGGCGATGGCCATACCCGACGACTGCGTGATACTCACCCTTGCTTGCGGCAAGTACCGGTTCAACAAGATGGACTTCGGCGACATCGGGGGGATCCCCAGGCTTCTGGACATCGGCCAGTGCAACGACGCCTACTCGGCGATACAGATAGCGATAGCCCTCTCCGAGGCCTTCGGAGTGGGAGTGAACGAACTGCCCCTTTCCATGATACTCTCATGGTACGAGCAGAAGGCGGTGGCCATTCTCCTGACCCTGCTTCACCTGGGAATAAGGAACATCAAGCTTGGGCCCACGCTGCCGGCATTCGTGACCCCTGCGGTGCTGAACGTGCTGGTTGACAAGTTCAACATAGCCCCGATCACCACCCCCGAGGAAGACCTGAAGGAGATACTGGGGTAGCCGCGGAATGCTGAAGGGAATGCCCCCTGCCGGAAGGCGGGGGGCTTTTCTTTAACCGTCGTTCTCTTCGGTGTCCCCGGCGGCCTCTTCCAGGATGTTCCCGGGGATCGGGCGGGTGACCTTCGCCCCCAGCTTCCGTATCTTCTCCACCCTTCCAACGAGGTTGCCCCTGCCTGAATGGAGGCGCTTCAGCGCCAGGTCGAAGGAGTCGGAGACCCCGGAGAGCTTTCTCTGGGCGTCCGTCATGGCCTCCACCACAAGGGAGACCTGATCGTAGAGCTTTCCAGCCTTTTCCGCTATCCTTTCGGCGTTCCGGTTCTCGTTCTCCCTGCGCCATATCTGGGCGATGAGCTTCAGGGTGATGAGCAGCGTGGAGGGCCCGGAGATCACCACGTTGGTGCTGGAAAGGTCGTAAATCAGGCCCGGATCGGCCTGCATGGCCGCCTGGTACGCCGGCTCCAGGGGTATGCACATTATCACGAAATCCAGGGAACGGTTTCCGTGGAGGGAGGTGTAGTCCTTCTGGCGCAGCTCTTCCACATGCTTCCGCACCGAGGCCACATGGGCCTTCAATTCCGCTGCTCCGGTATTCTCGTCATCCGCTGCGGCATACCGCTCGTAAGCCGTGAGGGAGACCTTGGAGTCCACAACCACCACCTTCTCCCCGGGAAGAAGCACCAGAAAATCGGGCCTCTTCAGCCTGCCATCCTCGTCGCGGAACGAGGTCTGAGTCAGGTACTCCACCCCCTTCTGCAGGCCTGAAGCCTCGAAGATCCGCTCAACTATGAGCTCCCCCCAGTCTCCCTGGGTCTTGCTCTCTCCCTTTATGGCCCTGGCCAGGTTGTTGGCGTCGTCGCTGACCCTGTTGCTCAGCTCCTGCAGCTGCCTTATCTGCTCTATGAGCTTCGCGCTGGTCTTCACCTCTTCGGTGTGGACGTCGTCCACCCTCTTCCGGAAAGCGTCCATCTGCTCCCGGAAGGGCTTGAGCAGCCCGGAGAGCCTTTCGGCGTTCTGTTCGGCGAACACCTTGCTTCTGTTCTCGAAGATCCTGTTGGAGAGGTTCTCGAACTCCTTCTTCAGCCGCTCCTCGGATTCACCGAGCTGCTTCATGGAGGTCCTCAGGTTCTCGAGTTCGGTGCGGAGCGAGGCGTTCTCGATCCTGAGGGCCTGGGATTCCTCCCTGGCCTTCGAAAGCTCCTCCCTGCGGGGACCGTCGGCCCGGGCCTTCAATGCAAGGTACAGCAGAAGCAGTACTGCTGCTGTTGAAACGATCAGAACGGCTGTCAGCATATTGCTTCCTTCCTGATGGGTCGATGATGAGAATAGCTGCCTCGAGAGTTATGGTCAACCTGCTCATTGACAAGAGGGGGCATGGGCATTTATGTAAATATAGTATTGAATGCTAATATTGCATAAGGAGCTGTATGTCATTCATTAGCAGAGAAATAGAGTATGCGCTGAAGTACAGGGCCAGGTCTTATTCAGTTATCAGCATAACTGGCCCCAGACAATCGGGAAAAACTACCCTCTGCAGGAAGTGCTTTCCGAACATGGATTATGTAAGTCTCGAAGCTCCGGACGTGAGACAGTTCGCACAGGATGACCCGCGAAGATTCCTCTCGTCATCACCTGATGGGATGGTGATCGATGAGATACAGAGGGTCCCGGATCTTACGTCCTACATACAGGAGATAGTCGATGAGCCATCATTCGAAGGCTTGTTCGTACTCACCGGCAGCAGGAACTTCCGGGTCATGGAAGCCGTTAGCCAATCACTGGCGGGAAGGACAGGGATCCTGACCCTTCTTCCCTTCACATATGGTGAGATAAGCCGTGCAGGTGGGGTTCTTAGTGTGGATCATCTTCTGTGGACAGGCGGTTATCCAAGGATACATCACAGGAAACTCGACCCTGTCACAGCATTGAGGGACTACACCGAAACCTACCTGGAAAGGGATGTGAGACAGGTTACCATGATACAAGACCTTCTCGTTTTTCAGAAGTTCATGCGGCTTTGCGCAGGGAGAACGGCGCAGTTGCTGAACCTTGCCCGGCTCAGTGGGGATACCGGGGTTGCCCTGACCACAGTTAAATCATGGCTTTCCGTTCTGGAGGCAAGCTATGTACTGTTCCGACTTCCTCCGTTCCAGAGCAACATCGGAAAGAGACTGGTAAAGGCCCCGAAACTGTTCTTTTATGACACTGGGCTCGCTGCGTACCTTACCGGAGTCAACTCGCAGGAGCAGATACCCGCGCATCCCCTCCGCGGTCAGCTCTTCGAGAATCTTATCGTTACCGAAGTTATGAAGTTCTATCAAAACCAGGGCAGGGAACCGAGGATGTTCTTTTACCGGGACAGCAACGGTAATGAAGTTGATATCGTTCTGCAGCACGGGAACGCCCTTATCCCGATCGAGGTGAAGAGCGGAATGACGGTATCCGACTCATTCCTCACCGGAATAGAGAGATTCAGGAAAGCAGTTCCAGAAGCAGCAGGAGGGATACTTGTCCATGGAGGTGAAGATGTGTACACTCGACGTGGTGTTCAGGTAACCGGGATAGCCGGCCTTAACGAAGTTCTCAGCACACTGTTGAACTGAACGAACCCTACCTGAGGAATCGGCAGCCCTGTTCCGAGCCCTTCCTGAACTCCCTGATCTCCACCGAGTGCCTGTCCAGAGCCTCCGAGAAGGGGATGTCCAGCAGATTACCCAGTCTGCGGGTGCTCTGTTCGCAGGTCCTGAGATTCCCTGCGGGATCCACCGCCCACTTCGTGTCACCGCACCTGCAGGTGGTGAACTCTATTCCCGGGAAGTCCCTGCCGTCGGCCAGATCAGGTTCCACGGGTATGCCCGTGTACACATGAACCGGGCAGGCGTCCACCGCTGTCTGCGCCTGTTCCAGGGCGTCAAGCAGCTGATCATCGCTGAGCGTGAGGGCTCCTGCATTTCTGCGCCCCCTGCCGGTTGGGACGAACCTGTTAAGGCAGATCGAATCGGCTCCCAGAGCCGCGGCGGTGCGGACCCTGACCCCGGTCATGAGGTGGTTCTCCGCGTTTACACAGAGCGAAGCGGTTAGCGTGGCCGGTGACTTCACCACATGGGTCATTGCCATCACCGTTTCATGGGTCGGGCTGGTGAAACCGATGTCGAAATGCCTTGCCCCGGATCCCACCAGGGATCGCGTTCTCTCCCTGGTGAGCAGTGTTCCGTTGGTGGCCACGGCAACCGGGAACCCCCTGGATGAGAAGAGCTCAGCGATATCCTCGAGGTCGGACCTGAGAAGTGGCTCGCCGCCGGTGAGGGTGATGCCGGCATTCCCAGTTTCGCTGCCCAGGGAGTCGGCCACGCGGATGTAGCTCTGCGCATCCAGCTCCGCCGTGACCCCTTCAGGATTGTAGCAGAAATCGCATCTCAGGTTGCACCGCCCGGTTACCTCAAGGGCGAACCATCTGCTAGTCAGAACCAGCCTCCATCAGTTCGGAGAGAACGGCCCTGAACACTGGAAGTGTCTCCTGGAACTCCGCATAGTCCTCCAGGAACCTCTCGTGCTGCTCCACTATCAGCCTGTAATGATCCTTGTACTGGCTGGGTGTGGATTTTGCCAGGGTGTCCATGGCTGCGGAACAGGACATGTCGAGCCTTTGAAGTATGGAATCCACCGTTACCGAGGATTCATCATACAGGCCATAGTCGTAAAGCCTGGTTCTGTCCTCGGCGTTGAGTATTTCCAGAACGGTGAGGGTGATCGCCCTGTTCAGGAGACTGTCCCTGGCGGCGGCGTACTCCCCTGCGGTCAACTCCCCCTCCTCCAGCAGATCGGTCAGTGTAGTGATCCTCTCCTCGAAGCTGAACAGGACCCCGTCCTGCACCGTTTCCGTCCAGGGCGGCATCATCCTTGTCATGAGCATGGGGTTCATCCTGGAAAGTCTGTTGATCCGTGCCGCGGTGAGGTCCACGGTCATCCCCAGGGCTGACCGGATACTTGAGTTCTCGAAGCTTGCGTCCTGGAACAAGCCCTGCAGAGCGGCCTGCATGGAGTCGCCCTTTTCCGCGGTCATGGGGAAGTTCCCGTATCCGTTCCCCGGCGGGAGGCGGTTGAGGGTTTCCCATATAGTCCTGAGGGTGTTCCAGTCCTCGGTCTGGAACAGTTCCTGCAGCTCGGCGTGGGGCAGAGTGGCGGCAAGCGAACCGATCAGCGCGGGTATTTCCGGCAGCATAGTTCCCTCCCTTCATTTCAGGGTATTCCGTTTGCCGGGGTTTGTTCCAGCCGAAATTTCCCTTTCCTTATTGACAAATCCGCTTTCCCAATTATCATTGCTTCGCCGTTCAAAACAGGAGGTGTTCAATGAACAGAAGGATAACAGCCTAGCAGAGCAGGGGTTTTCTCCCCGGTGGTCCTTGTTGCCTTCGGGTTCGCGTTGCTTATGCGAACCGTTACCCTGATTGAACGGAGCCTTCCAATAGATGCTTAATTTTTACGACGATTTTTCCGATGACAGAGCGGTGAAGGTCAGCTCTCTGAAGCTGCTCACAAGGTTCATCCCCTATGTGAAGCCGCACTGGAAAGCCTTCCTGGCAGCTGTTCTGCTTCTTCTGCTGGCCATAGCGGGCGAGCTTGCGGGGCCGCTGGTCCTGAGAGCGGTGATAGACGATGCCATACCCTCGGGGAGTTCCTCGGAGATAATAAGGCTTTCCGGGCTGTTCGCCGTCATCTTCCTGGTTACCATGGCAATAGCCTATCTGCAGGTGATAATCGCCAGCAGGATCGGTCTTGGGATAGTCCGCTCGCTGAAGAGGCAGCTCTTCGACCATGTGCTTACCCTTTCCATGGCCTTCTTCCACGCCAATCCCTCGGGGAAGCTCATGGCACGGGTGGAGAGCGACACGGAAAGGGTCAGGATGCTGTTCAGCGAGACCAGCATGGCCCTTCTTCGTAATGCTGCAATGGTTGTGGGAACCATGGTGATAATGTTCCAGGCCAACGGGTACATAGCCCTGAGGGTGCTTGCCATAACGGTACCCGTCGCTCTGATATCCATTCCCGTACTCAAGAGGATGAGGGTGATATGGGGCAAGGTGAGAATGTCCTACGCCAGCATTGCCGCAATAGCGTCGGAGTTCGTACGGGCGGTTCCGGTGCTGCAGGTTTTCGGAACCACCGGCTTCGCAAGGGAGAAGATGCACCGGGAGGGCAAGGAGTACTTCCGCAGGGAGATGAAGGCCTCGCTTCTGGAGTACGGCTTCTGGAGTTTCCTGGGAACCCTGGAGATAGGCGCCGTTGCGGTCATCCTCGTAGCCGGCAGACCCGGTGTGATAAGCGGTGCGGTCACCGTTGGTACCGTGGTCCTCTTCGTGGAGTACACCAGGCGTCTCTTCGGGCCCCTGGTGATGTTCGGCGAGACCCTGAACCAGATACAGAGGGCGCTGGCCTCAGGGGAAAGGCTAATGGAGATACTGGATACCAAGACCCTTACCCCCGACGGCTCCATTACTGGAGGATTCCCCTCCGACTGGGGGAAGATAGAGTTCAGGGATGTGTGGTTCCGCTACTCCGAGGAGAGCGACTGGGCGCTGAAGGGCGTCAGCTTCGTGATCAGCCGCGGGGATACCATAGCACTGGTTGGAGACAGCGGCGGCGGGAAGAGCACCATCGTCTCCCTCCTGATGCGTTTCCACTACCCCCAGAAGGGCTCAATCACCATCGATGGGGTGAACATAAACGACTACACGCTGGATTCCTGGAGAAGCGGTCTGGGGCTGGTGCTTCAGGAGGTGAACCTGTTCTCCGGGAGCCTTTCCGGGAACCTCACCCTCTTCGACCACACCGTTTCCAGGGAAGCCCAGGAGAACGCCCTCCGGGCCATCGAGGCGGGAGAGCTGCTGGATTCCATACCCGACGGTCTGGACGGCAGGATAAGCGAGGGCGGCGCCAACCTCTCAATGGGGCAGAGGCAGCTGATCAACATAGCAAGGGCCATGCTGAGGCAGCCTGAGATACTGGTTCTCGACGAAGCCACCTCCAGCGTTGACCCGGGAACCGAGAAGCGTATCCAGAGGGCAACGGACATCGCCCTGGAGGGCAGGACCGCACTTGTTGTGGCCCACAGGCTGGCCACCATCGAGCACGCAACGCGGATAATCGTCGTTCGCCACGGCAGGGTGGTGGAGATGGGTACCCATCGGGAGCTGCTGGCTGAAGGGGGCATTTATGCAGGCCTCCACGGGCTTCAGTTCGGGGAAGGGGGTGCGGTATGAAAGCCGGCGGAATACGGAGCTGGTCCGTTTACCTCAAGTGGATCTACAACTACTGGAAGCCTGTGAGGAAGTATCTGGTCTTCCTCATACTGTTCACCCTGGTCTCCAGCGCCGTGGCCCTGGGATTCCCGCTGGTGTTCAGGTATCTGCTGGACAACGTTCAGACTATACTGGGCACTCCGGATTCCTCGGGGTTCAACAGGCTGATGCTGGTTCTTGGCGCCCTTGCCCTGGCCAGGTTCGTGGCCGGGCTCTACCCCTGCGCCAGGGGAATAATCAACGCCGCCATCGGTGTTCTGGTCAGGGACGACGTGTTCGCTTCCATAATGAGGAAGGACTGGAGGTTCTTCAACTGCTTCAGGCCCGGGGACCTTACCACAAGGCTCACCGACGACATCACCGACTACCCCAGGATTGCCTGGTTCAGCTGCAGCGCCTTCTTCAGGGCACTGGAATCCACCTCCAGGCTGCTGTTCTGCATGGCGGTGATGCTGTTCATGAGCTGGAAGCTTACCCTTCTGGCGCTGGCTCCCCTGCCTGTGATGCTCTTCATCTTCTACACGGTGGAGCACAAGCTGGGGAAGAGGGTACTGGCCAGCAGGAAGGCCACCAGCCACACAGGAGACCTTCTTGACAGCACCTTCGACGGCATAGCCATAGTCAAGGCCTACAGGGCGGAGAAGCCCCTTGCCCAGAGGCTGCACAGGCTTCTGAACGAGAGGTTCGACATAGACTACTCCCTGATAAAGCTGGAGATGATCATACACGGTCTCTACAGCGTGATAGGCCAGGTGGGCAAGGTCACGGTGATGCTCGCCGGGGGCCTGATGGTAATAGATAACAGGATAGGCCTGGGGGATTTCTACGCGTTCTACGTTTATCTCGACATGCTCCTGGCGCCTATGATGGACATTCCGAACCTCTTCGTGGCCTCCAGGCAGGCCTTCGTTTCCATCGACAGGGAGATGGAGGTAATGGACTTCCCGGAACCCTCCGAGAGGACCACCGACGACCCGCTGAGGAGGATAACGAGGATCGAGGCCAGCGATGCCGGCTTCACCTACGACGGCACAGGCGGGCTCACCGGGCTGAACTTCGACCTGAGGGCACCGGAGATAGTGGCCGTTGTGGGCGAGGTGGGTTCCGGGAAGACCACCCTGCTGAAGATGCTCGCCGGTCTCCTTCCCCCTGAACGGGGAACCATAGCGGTCAACGGAGTGGATTCGAGCCGTATGGACATAAGCAGGGCCGCCGGTTACGTTCCCCAGGACTCTGTGCTGCTGGGTGAATCGGTGGACGAGAACGTCCGGTTCGGCAGGGACTTCGTTTCGGCCGGGGATATCGAGAAGGCCCTTGCCGTTGCGGGAATGGGCAGGGACGAACTCGACGAGAACAAGGTACTGGGCCAGCGGGGGGTAGGCGCCTCAGGCGGGCAGAGGCAGAGGATCGCCATTGCCAGGGCCATGGCAGGGAACCCTTCGCTTCTCCTGCTGGACGACTGCACAGCAGCGCTGGATGCCGCCAGGGAGGAAGCGTTCTGGAAGAACCTCAGGTCCGGGGGATCGAATCCCCTCACCCTTGTGGTAACCCACAGGGAGGCCACGGTGAAGCAGAGCGACAGGGTGCTTTTCATACACAAGGGAAAGCTCGAGGATACAGGAACGCACAATGAGCTTCTCGAAAGAAATCCGGATTACGCCAGGGTGATCCGGGGAATGGAACTGGAGGAACAGGATGCCGTATAGAGCCGAAGAGATTAAGAAAGCCCTCGAAGCCCACAAGGGTGATTCCCCCTATCACAGGCTGTTCAGGGAAACCGGTGAGCGGCTCCTGTTCACCCTTTCCCTGGCCGATGAGCTTTCAGGCGGAGCTTCCCCGGGAAGGGTGAAGGAACTGAACGAACAGTGTCAGGCTCCCCTGCTTCATGGAGCTTACGAGGAGACCTTCGCCGACCCCGCAATGGCGGTAAAACTCCTGGGGGAGGAAAAGGGCCGTTTCGCCGCCGTTCTGGCACACCGTGTCTACGACCTTTTCGGTTCAGCGTTTGCCGGCGGCGGGGCAAGGCTGGAGGAAGTCGCCGGCCAGTGGCTGGCGGCGGCCAGGGCGGAAGAGGAAAACTTCACAGTTGAACTTGCCGGGGCCTTCAGGCAGGTGAGTGCGGACTTCTACAGGGAGAGCACCCGGCGGAGCTTCGACCCGGACGGGGCTCCCTGGACCGGCATTGCCGTGAAGGCTTCAGGGGATGATCTCTCCTATCTCTACGCCTATGGAGAGCGAATAACGGAGAACGACCTTAAGACGGCCGAGTTCATATTCTCCATGCCCGCCAACGATCTGAAACTGCTTGCGGACACCATGGTGGAAGC
>DAINQE010000004.1:16677-38577 GCA_036743055.1 Candidatus Sabulitectum sp.
TCCGCCCTCTACAATCAGCTCATGCAGAAGAACATGATACTTCGGAACAGGTTCATGCCCAGGGAGGAGACCAGCTTCGAGATCATAGCCTTCCCCTCCCCTGAGATAGAGGGTGATTTCCAGGAGATATTCAGGGACACGGTGAGGGTGAACACCCTTTCCAACAAGGTTTACAGGCCTGTTCAGCAGGCTATCATCGATGCGCTGGATGGTGCTGAGTTCGCCAGGGTAAAGGGAAGCGGCACCAACGAGACCGATCTCACCGTTTCTCTGTGCCCCATTGCCCACAGGGAGAGGGAAACCGCCTTCATCAACTGCCTTGCATCGGTGAACGTGCCACTGGGCGAGGTGTTCACTTCCCCGAAGCTCAAGGGCACCAACGGACTGCTCCATGTGGAGGAATCTTTCCTCAATGGCCTGAGGTACCAGGACATCAGGCTCCGGTTCGCCGACGGCTATCTGGAGGACTGGTCCTGTGCCAACTTCGACGACCCGGAGAAGGGCAGGGAGTACATCCACGAGAACCTGATCTTTCCCCACAAGACCCTCCCCCTGGGGGAGTTCGCCATCGGAACCAACACCCTTGTCTACGAGATGGCCCTCAAACACAACATAATGGGCCTGCTTCCCATCCTCATACTTGAGAAGATGGGGCCCCACTTCGCCATCGGCGACACCTGCTTCTCATGGGAGGAAGACAGCCAGAGGCCCTGCAGGGTCACAGGGAAGACCATGGTGGCAGTGGACAACGAGATGACCGTTCAGCGGAAGGAAGACCCCTCGAAGGCCTACACCAACAAGCACACCGACGTCACCCTTCCCTACAGCTCCCTGGACTCCATAACCGCCGTTCATCCCGACGGAAGGGAGATCGCCATAATCAGCGGGGGCAGGTTCGTGCTTCCCGGCACTGAACTGCTCAACGAAGCCATTGAGAAGGCCCATACCTACCTCTAGTCTCCTGGGTGGCTGCGGGCTCTGTCCGCGCCTCTGCGGCGCGGACAGGGTCTCCGGCGAGAGGGGCTTCTGCGGAGCCGGGGCGGTCATGGAGGTTGCTTCCGCGGTGATCCACCGTGGAGAGGAGCCCTTCCTCACCGGGGAGAGAGGAGTGGGCAATGTATTCTTCAACCACTGCTCCATGGCCTGCGTCTACTGCCAGAACCACCAGATCAGCCGCCGGGGTGGGGGGACTGAGCACTCCCCGGAATCCATTTCAGAGATTCTGCTGGGCTTCCAGGAACAGGGGTGCCCCACTGTGGGATTAGTCTCCCCCGGGCATTACCTTCCCATGGCGGCTGAGACCATACAGGCCGCACGGAACACCGGGCTCGAGGTGCCGGTGATCTGGAACTCCAACGGCTACGAGACGGTGGAGCCCCTGAGACTCCTGGAAGGGCTGGTGGACATCTACCTTCCCGACCTGAAGTACCTCACGGAGGAGAGCGCGGCTCTATACTCCGCTGCTCCGGGCTACCCGGAAGCGGCGAAGGCCGCCATAGAGGAGATGTACAGGCAGACAGGACCCCTGGCGGTGAATGACGGAATCGCCTCGGGAGGCCTGGCGGTGAGACACCTGGTGCTGCCCAACGGCCTGGGGGACACCGAGGAGGTCCTCCGGTTCATAGCCGGGATATCGACTGAGATCCCGGTGAGCCTGATGTCCCAGTACAACCCTGTCTTCAGGGCGGGGGATCACCCCCTTCTCTCCAGAAGGGTATCTCCCACGGAGTACTGGAGGGCGGTTGACATGGCCCATGATCTGGGCCTTCACCGCACACTGATACAGGATCCGGAATCCTCCCCGGACAGCTACCTGCCGGACTTCACCAGGAAGAACGCCTTCAGCGACTGAGCACTTTCAGGAAGCTCCGCACCTCTTCCGCAGGATCCGGGGCGTTCATTATGGCGGTAACAACCGCCACCCCTGAGCATCCGGCAACCATCACTTCTTTGGCGTTGCCTGGTTTTATGCCGCCTATGGCCACCAGGGGGAGGGAAGATGCTTCTGAGAGCCTCCTCACCATTTCCAGGCCCAGGGGTTCCCCCAGGCCCTTCTTGGTGTCCGTGGGAAATACCAGATTGGCGGCGATGTAGTCCGCACCGGCCTCCGCCGCAGCCGCGGCTTCTTCAACGGTTCTGGCCGATACCCCTATCACCGCCTCCGGCCCGAGTATCTTCCTGGCTGAGGACGCCGGCATGTCGTCCTGCCCCAGGTGCACCCCGTGGGCGCCGGAGGAAAGGGCCACATCGATCCTGTCGTTCACCACGAACCATGCCGAGTACTCGTCGCAGAGCTTCTTCAGCTCAAGGGCAATGGAGCACATGTTCCAGGTGGAGGCCTCCTTGTCACGGAGCTGCAGGAACCTCACCCCGGCTTCCAGGGCCAAGCGGCAGGTGGGTATCACACCCCGCCCTCCGTGGAGGACGGGGTCCGTCACCAGATATAGCTTCAGGGCCTCTTGAAGCGGAGGTTTCACAGGCTGCTCTCCACCCTGGCGGATGCCTCAATAGTCTCCCCGTTCAGCCCGGCGAGCCTGTCCAGGAACTCCGGCACGAATGATCCCGGGCCCCTGCAGGCCGCAGCTGCCATCTCGCCGGCTATGTTGTAGCAGGTAATGCCCGCGGCCACAGCCTGGAGCAGCGGGGGACCCGCCGCTGCGAAGCAGGCCGCCGCGGTGGTGGCCCCGCAGCCCGTTCCAGTAACCCTGCCCATGATGGGGTCTCCATTGAAGACCTTTATCCAGTTTGTACCGTCGGTCACATAATCGGTTTCCCCGCTCACGGCGGTTACTATTCCTGTTTCCCCGGCGAAGGCCGTGAACACCTCGTGGTGCCCGTCGGCGGTTGCCAGGGAATCAACCCCCCTCACGGAACCGGAGCTGCCGGCCAGCGAGAGTATCTCACCGGCGTTGCCCCTTACAACGGATATCTTCAGCTCGTTCAGCAGGGTATTCACCGCGTTGGTGCGCAGCATGGTTGCACCGGCCCCCACCGGGTCCAGGACCACGGGAATGCCCTTTTCATTGGCTGCCTGCCCTGCGGCCACCATGCTCTTCAGAAGGTCCGGTGTTATGGTGCCTATGTTCAGCACCAGTGCGCCGGCGAACCCTGCCATCTGCGGCGATTCCGCCACCGACGGGGCCATAACCGGAGCGGCCCCCATGGCCAGGGTGATGTTGGCGGTGAAGTTGGTAACCACCGAGTTGGTGATGTGATGGATCATCGGGTGCATGGCCCGTACCCGGGCCTCCGCCGCCGCGGCGGCCTTCGCGTCGAAAACAGTGCTCATGGATTTCCTTCCGCAGTTCGACTGATCAAGTTCCAGGGGTATGATCTCAGGCGTATAGCCACCCCCAACCCACGGGGCAAAACTGGCCCATGCCCGGGCTGCTGTCAATGCCGGGTTCTACCAGATCGTCCTTAAATAGGGATAGTTCAACAGCCTGGAATCGGCGGTTAAAAGCGCAGCGCCTGTGGTTCTAGCGGTTGCGGCTATGATCTGGTCCGCCGGGTCCGTAACCGGGCAATCCGGAAGACTGATGGATTCGCAGGCCGTTTCAGGTGTAATGGGAACCGTCTCAAGCCCTGGCATGCACAGGGCTTCCGTTATCCATTCACCTGGGGAGCAGGTTATCATGAGACGTTTCTTCTCAACCAGCTTGCAGAACTCCCAGATCGAGATAGTGGAAAGCAGCAGCCTGTGATGCGGACCGTTGCTTTGAAGCACATCCAGGGAGCTGTATGAAAGCCTTTCCGGTTTCGCCGCCCACCAGATCCACACATGGGTGTCCAGCAGGAAGGTCACCTTAGGGACTCCCAGTCTTCCTCGGCGGCGGGGGAGACGATGTCCCCTTCGTATATGATGGTTTCCGCAAGCATCCCCGGCTCACGGGCTTCAGCAGTATACGGAACTACCTTTGCCAGGGGCCTGCCCCTCTTCGTTACCAGAACAGGCTCCCTGCTCCTGCTTACCTCCGCAAGGACCCGCAGGGCATGCGCCTTGAAGTCGGTTACGGTCATGGTCTTCATTGCACCTCCGTTAAAATATGGTCATTTGAAATGGTCATGTAAACAACCTGAATGAAGTGACTTCCAGGGGGAGGCGGGTTATCTTCTCCACTTACCATCAGATAATGGAAGAAGCAGGCTGAACTATGCTGACATTAATGGCCGCTGCGGTCCTTGCGCTTCCCGGGCCGGTGGAGAGCGCCGCCGGGCTGATACTGGAGCAGGGGGAAATGACCCCTGAAGAGATGAACTTCGACAGGCACTGGGCAACCGGAGTGGAGCTGGCGGACAGCACCGTGGTGAGGTGCCTGCAGGATGTATGGGCGCTGCCTGCCGCGGCGGACTCCGTGTTCGGTTCAGCGGTCATGCTCTGCGGAATGGAACCGGTGCCCGGAGGAATGGATTCCCTTCTGGCAGTCATGGAGGATCTCAGAGCGGAATACATGGCGGCGCTGGACACCCTGTACTGCGCCGACTCCCTGGCCCTGGCCTGCGGGGGCATGTGGGCGCGGGACGATTCCACGGGAACCCCGGGGGAATGGGGGCTCATCTATTCCTCCAGGGGCCTTGCGATACCCATGGAGCAGGACGACTTCGAGGTGGAACTGGACGAGTTCACGAGGCTGCTCACAAGATGGAGACCCGTGGAGAACCCTCCGCCTGAACTGATCACAGGTCTTGTCATGGGGATTCAGAGGGACGGCTCCTACGGTTCCAGGCTTGCCCCCGGAGTTGAGGGGTGGGTGCACGGATACTCCCTGGACACCCCGGTCACATGGGTAGTGGGAGCCAGGGGCCGGAATGTCTACACAGATGAGGTGCACTACGATCTGATCATCGACCACGGAGGGGACGACCTGTACCTCTGCGGTGCCGACGGCATCGGGATAACAGACTCCCCGGTTTCCATAATAGCCGACCTCGGGGGGAACGACACTTATCGCAGCCAGTCCCCTGTATCCCAGGGAGCGGGTTTCATGGGCTATGGCGCCCTTGTGGACCTTTCCGGCAGCGACACCTACACAGGCTCTTCCATGAGCCAGGGCTCCGCGGTGATGGGGGGAGCCCTCTTCGCCGATCTGGACGGGGACGACGCCCAGACAGCTGATGTGCACTCCCAGGGAGCCGCCACCCTGGGCACGGCTTTTTTCATCGACCTGGCGGGAAACGATTTCAGAAGGGTGTCCTCCTACGGCCAGGGGTTCGGAGGCCCCGGCGGACGGGGCAGCCTCATCGACGGCGGGGGCCACGATACCTACATGGCTGGCTTTTCCTACCCCCATGAGCCTCTTCTTCCTGACGACCACCTGGCAATGGCCCAGGGGTTCGGTACCGGACTGCGCCCCTTCTGCGCCGGCGGGGTGGGCGCCCTCTGCGACCTGGGGACCGGCAACGATACATACAGGGCCGAGGTCTTCGGACAGGGGGCTGCTTACTTCTACTCCCTGGGTGTCCTGTATGACGCCGGGGGGCAGGATGTGTACTCCGCCGCCCAGTACGCCCAGGGTTCCGGGATTCACCTGGCCTCGGGAATACTGGTGGATGCCCGGGGGGACGACCAGTACACAAGCCGCCGCGGCCCCTCCCAGGGCGCGGCCCACGACCTCTCAACAGGTTTCCTTCTGGACATGGAAGGCGAGGACTGCTTCGCCACCGACGGCGGCCAGGGTCTTGCCCTCACCAACTCCGCGGCGGTGTTCGCCGATCTGGCGGGTTCGGACCTTTTCGCCCTCAGGGGCCTGGGACAGGGCGAATCCCGGTGGGCCAGGGGTTCCGCCGGCTCGGCCCTCTTCATGGACATGGCCGACGAGGACTTCTACCTGGGGGCCGGTTCCGGCGATTCGCTCTGGGTTAGGGAGTGGTCGGCAGGTGCGGATCTGCCGGGAGTCTCTCCGGTTCCGGGGGAGGAGATAGCCGATATCGGCAACCCGGAGGAGCTGGAAATGGATTCCCTTTTCAAAGTTGCCTCCGAATGGGGTGTCTCCGGGAACAGCGACAGGGTACTTGCCCACCGGGAGGAGCTTGCATCCCGTGGCAGCGCCGCGGTGGACTACATACTGGAAGAGCATCTGGACTCATGGGACGGCCTGGAGCACAGGGCCGTAAAGGCGGTATTTACAGCTAATTCGGAATACGCGGTCCAGAGGCTGGCCGGCCTGCTGGAGGACAGCCTTTCCCCGGGGGAGCTGGGAAACGTTATCCAGTGGCTGGGCGAGACCGGCGGCGAGGAGGCTAGGCAAGTGCTGGAGAGCATGCTTACCGACTCCCTCTCAACAGGGCTTACCATTACCCTCATAAGGACCTTGGGAGAAATAGGGAACATGGAAAGCCTTCCTCTGATAGAGCCATTCGCAGGGGACGCCGGCGAAAGGGTAAGGAGGCAAACCGCCGTGTCCCTGGGCGAGTTCGGCGAGCAGGCCCTGCCGGCGCTGGAGACACTGGTGAATGATCCGTCCCTGGCGGTACGCTCCGCCGCACGGGCTTCCATTGATGGAATAGAGGGAAGCGAACAGGGGTATCAGTAAAACTCGGGGGGTTTGACACCATTGGCTCTTGGAGCTATTTTGCCTAGGCGAAGGGCAAGACTCTTCGAGAAGAAGAAACGAAAGTGAGGAGAGATTCTATGAAGAAACTCGGTATTCTTTTCATGGCAGTCATGATCGCTGCCATCGCCGGCTGCGCAGGCGACGACTCCACCGGAGAGGGCGGAACCCTTACCACAGTGCAGGGTCTTGAGATCGACGACACAAGCACAGGCAGAACCGTTGTGCTTGTCTGGAACGGCATCTCCGACGACATCGACGGCTACGAGATCTACTTCAAGGCCGATGGCACCGGCAGCTGGGTGGTAGGCGGAACCTCCACCACCACAACCTTCACCCACAACGCCACCGTGGCCGGCACCTACGCCGTAAGGGCCTACAAGGGAGACAACTACTCCGAGAACTACTCCAACGAAGTCTCCACCATGCCCAACATCATTAACGTGACCTACACGATCTACGACAACTACGCTCCCGCCGACTACCACAGCGGCTTCATATTCGGCGCCACCTCTGGTCAGACCGGCTTTGCCAGCCAGACTGGCTTCGTTCAGGACATTTATGCTTATGACGAAGTTCAGGATCCTAACAGGATCTGGCTTTACAGCGGCAACTTCGGCCAGTTCGGAAACGGCAACCAGAGCTACTTCCAGACACCTGCCAGCGGCGTCTATGGCAACTGCGATCCCAACGGCCAGTGGTACGGTACAAGCTATGAACTCTACACTTCGGATAGTGTTGTTTTCGTAGAACTTCCGTATGCAACTGGTCCCAGTGCTTACGCCAAGATGTATGGTCTGTCCATTGCTCCGGAAGGCACTTCAGCCAATGGAACAGAGGTCAGCTTCATGTACGAGTACCAGTCCAACGACCTTGGGCTTACGCTTTTCACCAGCAACGCCAACTAGCAGTTTCCGGTGATTCGAGAGAGGGGGAGGGAAAACCCTCCTCCTCTTTCGTTAAAAGCCACGGGAGGAACCCATGACCGCATTACTGTTGAGTTTGCTTCTTGCCGCCCCTGGAACCGGGGTAAAGCAGGGAGGGCTTCCTCCCATGCTGATCAACCCTGACGCATATTCCGGTACCTCTTCCGGGGGGCTTCCGTCGAACCTGGGTTCTGTTATGGACCAGGTGCTGGCCCTTCCAGGTGCTACCTTCGGCCTGGGGGTTGTGGATTTCAATACAGGTGAGAGGATGACCAGGAACGGTGCTAGGAGGTTTTTTATAGATACTCCCGATATTATCAACGCCGTGGTATGCGTGAGCAGGCATGAATCAGGAGAGTTCCCACTCGATACGCTTATTGCAAGGGATGAACAGCTCTGGCACATTGCCAGAAGAGGTCAGCAGGGAGCTAGAGAGTCGACGCAAGCTCTTCGTTTCTATATGGGGGGGCCTGAGGTTCTCAATAACTGGCTCGTTGAAGAAGGGTACACATCATCCTTTTTCCCCGGCGTTCAGCTGGACTGGGAAGGAGCACCGGAAGTGGCGGCAAGCTACACCACGGTGAACGACTGCCTGGATTTCATGGAGATAGTATACGAAGCACTGGGGGAACTCCCGGTGCGCAGGATGACCTCCAACCCGCCCCTTTCCACCGACCTTGAGCTTGCCCTGGGTGACGAAAACATAGTTTACGGCTGGATCAGTGGACGCGGTGACACAAGAAGCATCAACCTGATCGTTTCCACCCCCGAAGGGGAGAAATACGGCGTATGCGTTCTGACCAACGACCTCTGCTGCGCCGCCAAAGCGGATCTGGGCTTCACAAGGATCTGGGAAGCCCTGTAGGTTCCGTTATGCTTATTGCCCCGGGGGCCTTCCTCCGGGGCTTTTTCTTTATCCGGTCATTGACGGGGGAGTTTAAACCGCTATCTTTCCGCCAACCCCCGATTTCCAGAACAGCACAATGAGAGGAGACCATTATGGCCATGAACCTCAAGGGCAGAAGTCTGCTCACGCTCCTTGACCTCAGCCCCGCTGAGCTCAGATACCTTCTCGACCTCTCCCACAACCTGAAGCAGGAGAGGCTTGGATTCCAGTTCCACCAGCGGTTCCAGGGCAAGACCCTTGCCATGCTCTTCGAGAAGCGCTCCACCAGGACACGCTGCGCCTTCGAGACAGCCTTCGGCGAGGAGGGGGGCCACCCGGTCTTCCTGAGCTCCGCCGACATACAGCTCGGTTCCAAGGAGTCCATAGAGGACACCGCCAGGGTCCTGGGCAGGATGTTCGACTGCATAATGTTCAGGGGCTTCCAGCAGGAAACCGTGGAAGCGCTTGAGGAGTACTCCGGTGTTCCGGTGTACAACGGCCTCACCGACATGTACCACCCCACCCAGATCCTCGCCGACCTGATGACCATAGAGGAGCACCTGGGCGAGCTCAGGGGCCTCAACTTCGTATACACCGGCGACGGCAGGAACAACATGGCCAACAGCCTCATGATAGGCTGCGCCATGGTGGGGATGAACTGCACCATACTCGCCCCTGAGAGCCTTCAGCCGGAGCAGGATCTTGTGGATATGGTCCTGGGTCTTGCAGAGGAGAGCGGCTCCGAGATCAGGATAACCGACAACGTGCAGGAAGGCATTGCCGGCGCCGACGTGATCTACACCGACGTGTGGGCCTCCATGGGCGAAGAGGACAAGGCCGCGGAGAGGATCGCGCTCCTCAAGCCATATCAGGTGAACACCGAACTCATGGAAGCCACCGGCAACCCCGAGTGCCTGTTCATGCACTGCCTCCCGGCGGTGAAGGGCAACGAGGTAACCTTCGATGTGATAGAGGGACCCCAGTCGGTGGTGTGGGACGAGGCGGAGAACCGCAAGCACACCATCAAGGCCCTGATGGTGGCCACCGTCTGCTAGTTCCCTTTGATCTGGTAATGATGAAGGCGTCCGGTTCGTCCGGGCGCCTTCAGTTCTCTTCCCGAAGAAGCTTAAGGTAGGAGAGGTACCTCTCCCGGTCGATACTTCCATTTTCAACCGCGGCCTGTATGGAACATCCGGGTTCCGTTTCGTGAAGACAGTCCCTGAACCGGCATGGCTGCATTTCCAGGAACTCCCTGAAACAGTACCTCAGCTCCTTGGTGGGGATGTGGTCCACCGAAAAGGCCCTGAGGCCCGGTGTGTCCATGAGATATGTGCCCTCCTCGAGCCTTATGAGCCTGGAGGAAACCGTGGTGTGCCTGCCCTTGGTGGTCTTTTCGTTCACCGCACCCACCTTCAGGTCCAGGTCCAGATTCGGGTTCACGGCTTTGATAAGGGATGTCTTTCCCGCGGCGGACACTCCGTAGAGCACCACGGTTTTCCCGTGTATGGCTTCCCTGAACTCCCGGATGCCCCTTCCGGTCTTCGTGCTGGTCTCGAAAACCCGATAGCCGGCCATGCCGCCGTATACCCTCTGCAGCTCTTCCGTGTCGGCGGCGTCTTCCCGCCTGGCAAGGTCGGTCTTGTTCAGGACAAGGGCCGCCTTCAGCCTGCTGTACTCGGCGGAGGCAAGGGCCCTGTCGATAAAGCCCCTGCGCAGAGGAGGGCTGGCTATGGAGGCTACCACCAGCACCAGGTCTATGTTCGCCGCAAGGAGCTGCTTTTTCCCCAGGGGTGACGTGCGCTCCAGGGTGCCCGTTCTCTCCAGTATCTCGTCTACGTACCAGGCTTCGCCTGTTTTCCTCAGCCGGACCCTGTCGCCGCAGACCGGGTTGCCGGTGGTCCTGAAAACATTGCTGGACACCTTTGCGTCGGCTGTCTTCCCGTCGGAAAAGAGCAGTGTGGCGCCCCTCCTGCCCGCCGAGGATATCCTGGCGACGATCTCCTTATTCTCCGTAGTAAACGACCTCCATGTCATTCAGTGTTCCCAGCCACCGCCGTGTGTGCTCCGGGAAATATATCCCCCTTCCGTACACCAGTATCCTTGAGACGCCAAAGGAGGCAAGCTCCTCTTCGGAGGCGTTCTCCCAGGCTGCCCTGTCCGATGAGACGAAGAGGCCCCTGGGGTCGTGGATGCCCTCTGCCAGAGCGAGACCCGGGATCAGCAGTTCGTTGGCGGCGGTTACGCCGTAACTGTTCAGCTCCGTCTGCCGGTAGAAATCCCTGGTGTCGGCGTGCTCCCGTATCTCAGGTATCGCAGATATCCACTGGAACCAGGGAAATACTATTACCAGTGCGGTGACCAGCACTTTCCTCCGGCCCTTGAGAAGCACCGCCAGTTCAGTGAATATGAACGGGGTGGCCAGGAGGAAGAGCTGATCGATGTATCTGGGAAGCACCAGCGATCCGAAGCCCAGTGAAAGGGTAAGCAGCGCGAAGTTCGCCCCGAATGGGACCGCCAGCTTCCACCGGCGGATGTTGCCGTAGAGTATGGCCGCCCCGGGAGCCCCGAGTATAAGTATCGACCTGATGCCGGCCCATGGCAGGAAGGTTACGGGATTCGGGGTGGGATAGGCCATGGCCGCAACGGAATACCTCACCTCCCTGGACGCCCAGAGAACGGAGCCGCAGCAGCTTTTGTGGAAGAAGAGCCACGCCGCCGCTGCAAGGCCCAGGAGCAGGGCCGGCTTCCAGTTCCTGGATCTGAGGCAGTGCCATCCTCCGTATAAGAAACCCTCAGGTCTGGACAATGCGGCCAGGAAGGTGCCGGCCCCTGCGCCCCCTGATGTCTGCAGAAGGAAACCCGCGGTGATGAAGGGAATGGCTGGATTGCCCCTGAGAGCCAGCAGCACGAAAACCGGATTGAAGCCCAGGAAGTAAGCCGCTGCGATTCCTTCACCACCTCCGCCTGAGGCTTTGTACACCGAGAGAATGGCCGCCGATGCCAGAAGAAGGACCGCCAGGGACCCTGGGAGGAACCCCGCGGGGGATCTGACGAAGCCGATGAGAAGCTCCAGTGGTTTCGGTACCGTATTGGGGTAGTAGACCCTCCAGTTGTCGGTGACCGCGTTCTCGGATATGGTGAGAGAACCTGTTTCAGAGAGCTGCAGCGCCCACATGTCGTGGGCCAGCCTGTCGGGGTCGGGAATGTCTCCAGTGAGGAGGATCAGTGCCGCCACCGTGGGCAGCAGCGCCGGGATCAGTGCCAGGGACTTCAGTTCCCGGGCTCCGTGAATCTTATTATGAACTCGCCTTCCCTGCCCCAGCCCAGTATCTCCCTTACCCGCTTCTCCATGTAGAGGGAGTCGTTCTCGAGGAGGTAGATGACATTGTTCAGGGAGTCTATCTCCCTTGCCAGGGAGTCGTTCACCGACTGAACGGCCTCAATCCTACGCTCCATCTCGGTTATTGCCATGAAGCCGTTCCTGTTGAAAAGAAGAATGGCGCCTGCAACGAGGAAGGCGGCGGTGATAAGGAGCGTGGTGAAGAGCCTCTCCCTTTTCGATTCCAGCCGCCGCCTCTCCCCGTACATCAGGTCATCTCCTGATAACGCTCATTCCGGCGTACTCCGCGGTTCCCTCCAGGGCTTCCTCGATGCGCAGCAGCTGGTTGTACTTGGCGGTGCGGTCGGTACGGCAGGCTGAGCCGGTCTTGATCAGGCCGGTGTTCCTGGCCACGGCCAGGTCGGAGATGAAAGTGTCCTCGGTTTCGCCGCTGCGGTGGCTTATCACCGCTGCCATACCGTTCCTGTGGGCGGTCTCGATGGCCATCAGGGTCTCCGAGACGGTGCCTATCTGGTTGAGCTTGATGAGAATGGCATTTGCCGCTGAGGTTTCGATGCCCTTCCTGAGCCTGTTGACATTGGTTACGAACAGATCGTCTCCGACGATGTGGATCCTCTTACCCAGCCTCTCGGTCATCAGCTTCCAGCCGTCCCAGTCGTCCTCCGCCAGGCCGTCCTCTATGCTGATTATGGGGAACTGGTTCACCAGTGTTTCCCAGTAGCTTACCATCTGTGCTGAATCCAGACCTGCTGGGTCCTCTCCGTGCATGAAGTAGCGCCCGTCCCTGGCGAACTCGCTGGCGGCAGGGTCCAGTGCTATGAACACATCCTCTCCGGCCTTGTAGCCGGCGGCGGTGATGGTCTCGACTATGAACTCCAGGGCTGCGGTGTTGCTGGGCAGGTCCGGAGCAAGACCTCCCTCGTCTCCTACACTGGTGGACATCCCCGCGTCGGCGGCCCTCTTCTTCAGTGTCTGGAAGATCTCCACTCCCGCCTGAAGCGCTCTTCTGAAGGTATCGAAGCCGGCGGGCACCACCATGAACTCCTGAAGGTCGATGGGGTTAGAGGCGTGCTTGCCGCCGTTGATGATGTTCATCATGGGCACGGGGAGCACCCTGGCGGAAGGTCCGCCCAGGTAGCTGTAAAGCGGTACCATAAGACTGTCGGCGGCGGCCCTTGCGCTTGCCATGGATACTGCCAGTATCGCGTTGGCGCCCAGCCTTCCCTTGTTGGGGGTTCCGTCGAGGTCTTTCATCACCTGGTCCAGCTCGAACTGGCAGGAGGCGTCCCTGCCCAGCAGCTCCGGAGCGATGACCGAGTGAACGTTCTGAACCGCCTTCATCACCGCCTTGCCCTGAAAATCCCCTCCTCCGTCGCGGAGTTCCACCGCTTCGTGCTCACCGGTGGACGCCCCGCTGGGTACCGCGGCCCTTCCGAAACTGCCGTCTTCCAGCATAACATCGGCCTCTATGGTGGGGTTTCCCCTGGAATCGATTATCTGTCTTGCCCTTATGTCGATTATCTCGGGCATTTTTCGCCTCCTTTATGGTTATGAATCAGATGGAATATACTGCGTGGTGGTCAGCTGCTGAGCAGGGGGTGGTCGTCGGCCAGCGTGGAGCCGTAGGCCCTGAGGATGTCCTTGTGGGGTCTGGCCCTGATAATCTCGATGAAGGCCCTGGCCAGGTTTGGGTCGAACTGGGTGCCCGAGTTCTCCTCCAGCTGCTTCAGAGCGAACTCTTCGCCTGGTGATTCCCTGTAGACCCTGTTGCTGGTCATGGCGTCGAAGGCGTCGGCAACTGTGAGTATCCTGGCGGCCATGGGTATGCTTCTGCCGGTTATGCCGTCGGGGTAACCCCTGCCGTCGTACCGCTCGTGGTGGTGCCTGATGGGAGGAAGAAGGTTCTTGAATGCCTTCATGGGCTTGAGTATGTCGCACCCCTTCACGGGATGGGTCTTGATAATGTCGTACTCCTCGTTGGTGAGCTTCCCCGGTTTGTTGAGAATGCCCTCAGGAATGCCTATCTTGCCTATGTCGTGGAGAAGGGCGGCGTTCCAGAGGTCGTTCCTCTCGTCTCCGCTCATCCCCAGCCTGTCCGCCAGGGCGAGGGTGTAGGCGGTAACATTCCTGGAATGGAAATGGGTGTATTTGTCCTTCGCGTCCACCGTCTGGGCCAGTGCGGTGATGGTCTCCAGGTAGTTGCTCTGGTTCTCCCTGTGCTGCAGCGAGTTGCAGATAGCAGATGTTGCGTGCCTGAGAAGGATGGGTATGAACCTGCTGGAGGGAAGCAGGTGGCGCCTTCCCTGCCACGAGCCCATCACCATCCAGCCCTGTATCTTCCCGTAGTCGTCGAGTTTGGTGAGGGTGAACTCAGGCGGGTTCTCGAAGGACTTGATCTTCTCTCCCACGAATGTTTCCGAGCGAACCGCAAGCATGAGCTCAGAGGCCAGCTTCTTGCCCAGGTTCCTGCCCAGCTGCCTCTCCATGGCCGCGAAGACCCGGTCGCCGGGGATGGCTTCGTTGCTGAGGATATACCTGTAGGGGTTGCCGTTCTCCAGGGAGACGAAAAGGCCGATCACGTCGAATGGAATGAAATCCCTGAGGCCCCTGGCTATGGTGGATACGGATGTGGAAACCTCCAGGGACGAGGAGAAGCCGCTTGTGACAAGGTTGATCTTCTCCAGCTCACGGTTGTTCTGAAGAAGCTCGTCAGTCATCCTCAGGTTCTGAAGCTGGTTGCCCAGTTGGGCGGCATAAAGGGCGAGAAGCTTAAGGTCCCTGGTCTTGAACCTGTCGCGCTTGCCGCTCCTGCCAGCGAGTATCACACCCAGGTTCTCTTCGTCGGTGGGTATTACGGTGCCCATGAACGAAGCGCTGGTTCCGGACATGTCGGTGTTCCTGGCGTCGCTGGGATCCAGAAGGACTTCTCCTCCGGACTGCATGGTCCTGCTTGCCAGGAAGTACCAGGTCACCTCGTCGGCGAAATCTCCCTTCCCGCTCTCCACCACCTTTTCCAGCATGGTGCCGCTTATGTCGTCCTTAAGGTAGATCCGCAGGGCGTCGGCGGTGAAGCTCTCCCGGGTGCGCTGGCCGAATGTCGTCAGGGTTTCCTTCATGGAGTCCCTGGTCATCCGGTTCTCAACGGTGAGCTGATGCAGGATCTTAAGTTCCGTGTAGGTGATGTCCGAGAAGTTGGCCCGCTGCTCGTTCTCCGCCCTCTTCACCGCCTCCATTATTTCCGAGCTTGTGAAGGGCTTCGTGATGAAGTCGTATGCTCCCTGGCGGATGGCTTCCTTGGCAAGGTCAACGGACGCATGGCCGGTGAACAGGATAACGAAGGTGTCGGGATTGATGTCCTTGATCGTTCCCATGAGTTCCAGGCCGTTAGTGTCGGGAAGGAGTATGTCGCAGAGGACTATGGGATAGCTCTTCCTGGCGAAGAGTTCGGAAACGGCCTTGCCTGTGTTGGCCGAATCTGCAACGTATCCGTTCTTCTTAAGGGTTTCGGTAACGATCTCGCAGATGACGGGGTCGTCGTCTATGACCAGGATCCTTGGATGACTGGATTCCACCGTGTTCCTTCCTGCGTCAGTCCAGGCCGAGCCTCTTCATCCGGGCAAGAAGGGTTGTCCGCTTGAGGCCCAGCATCTGCGCCGCTCCTGATTTGACCCCGCTGCAGGATTCAAGCGCTTTTTGAATATAGTGACGCTCCACCGCTTCCACAATCTTGTCCAGCTCTATGATACCCTTCTCCCCTCCTGAGCCTCCGCCCTCGGAAGCCCATCCCCCTATCCATTCCGGAAGGTGCCTGCAGGTTATGGTTTCGCTGCCGGCGAGCACCACCGCCCTTTCCATAACATTCTCGAGTTCCCGCACGTTCCCGGGCCAGGAGTATGACAGCAGGGCGGTAACCGCGTCGTTGGAGAGTTCGTTGCCCCCGAAGGGGCCCTTGAGCCGTCTCAGGAAGTGTTCAGCCAGGGGTATGATGTCCGACGCCCTTTCCCTGAGGGACGGTATCCTTATCTCGAAAACGTTCAGCCTGTAGTAGAGGTCCTGGCGGAACTCGCCGGAATCCAGCTGCTTCCTTATGTCGCTGTTAGTGGCGGAGATGAGCCGCACGTCAACCGGTACTGGGGAGGTGGACCCAACCGGGGTTACCTCCCTTTCCTGCAGCGCTCTGAGAAGTTTTATCTGCATCGGGACGCCCATGTTGCCTATCTCGTCGAGGAAGAGGGTACCCCCCTCGGCGGCCTGGAAGTGGCCGATGGTGGTCGAATGGGCTCCTGTGTAGGAGCCCTTGGCGTGGCCGAACAGTTCGCTCTCGAGAAGACCCTCCGGTATTCCGCCGGAGTTCACCGAGACGAAGGGTCCCGCTGACCTTCCACTCATTCGGTGAAGGGCCCTGGCGACCATTTCCTTTCCAGTACCGCTCTCTCCGGTGAGAAGCACCGTACTGTCCGTGGCTCCCACCTTCTCCACCATTTCCATCACCCTGCTCATCCTGGGGCTTACCACCACCAGCGACTTGCCTGAACTGTGCCTCTGGAGCCTCTGTTTCTCGATAACGGACCTTACCGCCGCCAGAAGCCGCTCCGCTGTGAACGGTTTGGGTATGTAATCCATTGCGCCCAGGTCGATGGCTTCCCTGATGCCGTCGATGGAAGCGAAACCGGTGATGACGATGGCGCTCATGTAGGGATGCTTCTCCCTGGCTATGCGAACGATCTCGATGCCGTCGCCGTCGGGGAGCTTCACGTCGGTGAGAAGCAGGTGGTACTCGCTGGTGCGCATCCTTGCCAGGGCCTGCCTGCTGTTAGCGGCGGAATGGCATACGAATCCGTTCGCGGTGAGAACTTCCGTTACGAAGTTCAGCATTTCGGGTTCATCGTCGACCACGAGAACCCTGTATCCCCTCCTTGAAGCGTCCATGCGTATAGTATCATTGTTGTATTTACCTGTGTCAATATCATGACGGGGAGGCAAATGAAACGCAGACAATGTCTTGTGATGGCGTTTCTTCTGCTTGGCTGTGGAGAGCCCCCCGCTCCTGAGGACAGTTACATCATATCCATCGACGACTACAACAGGGTATCGGTGGACACTGTGGAAAGCGTTACCCTGCAGCCTGATACCGTTGCAGCGATCCTTCCGGACACCCTTGCGCTTCCCGATTCCAGCATCGTTGCCGATTCAATGGCGGTGGATTCCATTCCCATCGAGGAGGACTCGCTGGAGGTTGAACCTGACTCCCTGGGATCTTTCCCGGAAGTTGAGACCTGGCAGCTGGCCAGGCTTGAGATAAGGGGTTCCCTCTATCAGACGCTGGGATGCCTTTCCGATGTTGACCCCGACATTCTGGGAGCCCACTGCGTCCGGCACCTTGTGTGGGAGATGAATCCCTGGAACGGTTTCATAGCCGGCGACTCGCTGGTGATCCTCTACGACACCACACCCGCTGACAGGGAGAACATGGTGATGGCGTTCCGCTACATCCCGGTTGGAGGATCCTCCAACCAGCCCTTCTCGGGGTACACCTACACAAGGACCGGCGACAACTGGCCCTCGGTATGGAAACCGGATGGCGTGGAACTGGTGAAGCTTCTCGATGTGCTTCCCCTGAGGACCTTCGAAGAGATCACCAGTGTCTACGGGGAGCCCAGGGGAAACCACTCCCACGCTGGAATAGACTTCAAAGCCCCGGAGGGCACCCCTGTTTACTCAGTAACCGGGGGAACCGTGGTGCGCACCGACTGGAACACCTCTTACAATGGAAGGTGTGTGGAGATAGATTTCGGCGGATATTCAGAGCTGTTCCTCCATCTCCAGTCGGTGGATCCGTCCATGTGTGCCGGAGCCGTTGTTGAACCAGGTCAGCAGGTAGGCACCGTGGGTAACACGGGAATATCCTCGGCCCCCCATCTCCACTACCAGATAAACGATCCCCAGGGTTATTCCATAGACCCATACCTCTACTTCAGAAGCCACAGAAGGAGCCTTCCGGAGAGTGACATGGATGACTTCCAGGCTTTTGTTGAGGCATGCAGGGAAAGGATGGACGGGTCTGGTGAGTGACTTCACCGTACTCACACTGAACTGGAACGGGAAAACGGTGCTTCCCCCGATGATAGAGTCGCTTGCCGGTCCGGTGGAGAAAATGGGCGGCAGCCTGCTGGTGTTCGACAACGGCTCCACCGACGGCTCTCCTGAAGAGGCGGAGGAAGCATGGGGGGAGTTCCCGTGGTTCACCCTTGTCCGGTCACGGGATAACCTGGGGTTCGCAGGGGGAGCCAACGCGGCGATACGCGATCTGGGAACTGAGTACGTGGTCCTCGCCAATTCCGACACCGTTTTCCTCCCCGGCAGTCTTGAGATCATTATGCAGACGGTAAGGTCCCATCCTGAATACGGCGTTACAGGGCCGAAACTACTCTGGCCCGACGGGAGCCTCCAGCGCTCCCTGAGGGACTTCCCCTTCCCAGGCGTTCTTTTGCGGGAACACCTGCCGTTCCTGCGGTCCCGGTCGGCGGTCAGGGACCCCCATGAGAAGCCCAGGACCGTAGACTGGCTGGTGGGGGCGGTAATGGCTTTCCGCAGGGAGGTGTTCCTGGAAGTTGGGGGGTTTGACGAGGATTTCTTCTTCTATCACGAGGAGACCGACCTTCAATACAGGCTTGGCAGAGCGGGTTACCCATCGTTCTTCGTTCCCTCCGCCGAGGTGATCCATGTGGAGGGTGGCTCCGCGGTACAGAAGTTTGGTAGGGAAACTTACACAAAGTATATTCGCGCGAAGCTGATGTTTCTGGCAAAGCACGGCTACCGCGGCTCCAGAACGCTTTTCAGGGCTTTCATGTGGGCGCTGCAGAGCTGCAGGCTTACCGCCGGCTTCCTTTTTCCTCCACTCAGACGGCGCGACGTCAGGTACACATTCTCCTACTGCAGAACTGCCTTCCGCGAGCTTTGCAGTAGCAACGGACGGGAAAACAGATGACAGCGATACTAGGGCTGAACTGCTACAAGCACGATGCTGCCGCAGCGCTCATTGTGGACGGGAAGCTCCGTGGGGCCTGCGAAGAGGAAAGATTTACCAGGAAGAAGCACGATCCCGCATATCCTGAGAAGGCCATTTCCCACCTGCTCCGGGAAAGCGGCCTGAAACCCGGCGATATCGATCATGTTGCCTTCTACATGATACCGGGCAATGTACGCAGGGAGACATTCAAGGCGTTTTCCACCTATATGTTCAAGCCAGGAGCCTTCAGGTTCTTCATGGGCCAGCTGGGCGGCGCCATGAGGATGGCCTCCATACCGTCCCGCATGCGTGAGCAGTTCGGTGAATCGTTCTCCCCCAGGTTCCACTTCATAGACCATCATGTGTGTCATGCATGGTCCGCCTGGCTGGGCGGAGGATGCAGGAGTGCGGCGGTACTTTCCATGGACGGTGCCGGAGAGGGACACTCCAGCCTGACCGGCTCCATATCCTCCGAAGGTCTTGTGGAGTATTCCAGGACCCGGCTGCCGGACTCGCCGGGGCTTTTCTACTCGGCGGTTACTTCCTATCTGGGCTTCACCCCGGACAATGATGAGTACAAGGTGATGGGCCTTTCCAGCTACGGCAAGCCGGAATTCATTGACCTCTTCCGCAGGATCATCAGGTCGGAGAAGGGCGTATTCGTGCTGAACAGGAAGCTCCTTGATGTTACGAGGGGAGTTCACCACGCCTCATTCAGCCCCGAGGTTTCCAGGATCATTGGCCCTCCCAGGGATCCTTCAATGGATCCGGAGGCGGTTCACGAGAACATCGCCGCCAGTGCCCAGAGAGCCCTGGAGGAGGCCGGCATGGAAATGGTGAGGTTCCTCAGGGGGAAGGCAGAGGAAGATACCCTTCTGGTGTCAGGCGGTACAGCACTGAACTGCGTAATGAACGGTCTTTTCGAGAGGGAAAGCGGCTTTTCCAGCGTGCTCCCCTTCCCGGCTCCCAACGATTCCGGAACTTCCGTCGGGGCTGCGGTGGCAGTTCATCTGAGAACATGCCCCGACTTACCCCTTGAACCTCTGGATACCATGTACCTTGGGCCCGGGTTCACCCAGGAGGAGATAGCCCGGGACATGGAGATGGCGAAACTCTCCCCCATTACCCCGGGGAACCTGGCCAGGACAGTAGCGGAGATGATAGCAGAGGGGAAGGTCATAGGGCTCTTCCAGGGAAGGATGGAGTTCGGGCCCAGAGCGCTGGGCAACAGGTCCATCCTGGCCGATCCCAGAAGACCTGAGATGAAGGACGTGGTGAACAGCGTGGTCAAGCACCGTGAGGGTTTCAGACCCTTCGCGCCTGTATGCATGGAGGAGGAGGCCGGCAAGTACTTCCTTGGATGCACCAGTTCGCCCTACATGATAAAGACCTACCCGGTGGTGGACGGCATGGCGGAGGTGATACCTGCGGTGACCCATGTGGACAACACCGCCAGGGTACAGACGGTGACCCGGAAGCAGAATCCCTTCTACTACGCTGTGATCGAGGAATTCAGGAAGATCACCGGAGTGGGGGTGATACTGAATACCAGCTTCAACATCAGGGGCGAACCCATAGTCAATACCCCTGTTGATGCGGTAAGATGTTTCTATGGAACAGGTATTGACGCACTGGCCATGCCGCCGTATCTCCTGGTAAAGGGCACAGCAGGGGAAACGAGGGGCTGATTTGAGCACCATCCTCGGGCGGGGGACCGTCCTGATCGTGGATTCCGATACTGAAAGGGCCGCCGGAATAAGGGCTGAGGCCTCAGCCTTCGGCTACAACTGCTCGGTGGAGCTGACCGCCAGAGCCGCCCTGAGAAGGGTTAAGACCAGGGCGGTCAATGTCATCGTGGCAAGCGCCGACCTCACCGACCTTCATATGGATACTTTCCTGGAATCCCTTTCCAGGGCCAATGTGGACTCCAGCGTGGTCATTTACGGCAAGAACATCAGTGCCGCAAAGGCAATCGACTGGATGAGGGCCGGGGCGGTGGACATCCTTCTTGACCCGTCCGACGGCGAAGCCCTGAGGAATGCTCTCCAGTCGTCCTTCACCAGGTCTTCCATGAAGCTCGTTACACGCTCCAGTTCGTCCGGTTCGTCCGCCAGGTCAGAAGCCCAGGGCGGCGGAATGCTGTACAGGAGCAGGGCGATGACGGAGCTGATGAAAACTGCTGCAAGGGTGGCCCCTGTGAAGGCAACCGTGCTGATCTCAGGAGAGAGCGGCACCGGCAAGGATGTTCTTGCCAGGGAGATACATGCTTTAAGCAGAAGGCCTGGCAGTTACATTGCCATCAACTGCGCCGCCATTCCGGAAACCCTTCTGGAGAGCGAACTCTTCGGTCATGAACGGGGCGCTTTCACCGGAGCGGACACCCAGCGCCAGGGGAAGTTTGAGGCCGCGAACTGCGGAACGCTGCTCCTGGATGAGATAGGCGACATGCCTCCGGCGATCCAGGCAAAGCTCCTTCGTGTGCTGGAGGATGAGACCGTTACGAGACTCGGAGGCAACAGACCGATCCCGGTTGATGTCAGGGTCATCGCTGCAACGAACAGGGATCTCCGTGAAATGGTCGACAATGGTGGTTTTCGGGAAGACCTTTACTACAGGCTCAAGGTGATCGAACTCGACATTCCTCCGCTGCGCTCGAGGAAGAGCGATATCCCACTCCTAACCATGGCCCTGCTGAGGCAGTCTGCCGAAAAACACAACCTTTCCATGCCCGAAGTTGAGCCCGAGGTACTTCAGAGGCTTAAGAACTACCGCTGGCCGGGAAACGTGAGACAGCTTCGGAACATGATGGAGAGCCTTCTGATAACCTGCCATGAGAAGATAACGGTAGACGATCTTCCCCCGGATTTCGAGAGGGTGAAGGAAGACTCATGCAGCACCATGGAGCTTTGTCTTCCCATGGAGCTTTCCGATATCGAGGAGGAGGTCATAAGAAGGACCCTGGACCTCACCGGCGGGAACAGGACCAGGACGGCCTCGCTCCTGGGGATAGGCAGAAGGACCCTTCAGAGGAAGCTTGAATCCTACGAGTCCGATAAGAACTGATAATCGAGGGGAGACCGTATGAGAGTAGTTACCCCGAAAACAGTCGGCGCAAGACAGATACTGTTCGCCATAGCCGCCGTTGTGGTGGTGATCTGGTTCCTCACCGGGGGCCCGTTCTACATAGT
>DAINQE010000004.1:38677-43116 GCA_036743055.1 Candidatus Sabulitectum sp.
ATCAACTGCTCGGTTATAGTACAGTACAGGATAAGCAGCGCTCCTGACTACCTGTTTAATGTCAGGGAGCCTTCGGAGACCCTCCGGGACATTTCCGAGGCGTCAATCAGGCAGGTGATCGGAGACAATGCCGTTGACGCGGTCCTTACCACCGGCAAGCTTGATATACAGACCAGGATAATGGACCAGGTCCAGGAGATGGCCGACGACTATGGGATGGGCCTTCACATAGTCGCCATACAGCTTAAGGACGTTCAGCCACCGGCCCAGGTCTCCGATGCGTTCAAGGATGTCGCCACCGCCAGGGAGGACATGCAGGCCTACATCAACGAGGCCGAGGGTTACAGGAACCAGGTCATTCCCGAAGCCAGGGCGGATTCCGTGACACTGGTGAATGAAGCGCTGGGATACGCCGCGGTGCGGATCAACACGGCCCGGGGGGCCGCCGAGAGATTCACCGCTGTTGCAACCGAATACTCTAAGAATCCCGCAGTCACCGCATCCAGGCTTCACCTGGAAATGATCGAGAGCGTGATGGGCGACATCAGGCTAACCATAGTGGCCCAGGATGCGGGAGCCCTTACCCACTACAGCCTGGATGGAGGAACGCAATGAGAGTCCCTTCAAAGATCAAGGGCTGTCTGACCCTCGTCGTGGTCATTTTCGGCCTCATGGTGTTCTTCGGGGCCTTCTTCACAATAGACGAAACCGAGCAGGCTGTGATACTTCAGCTCGGCAAGCCCGTAAGGGTGATACTTGGGGACCGGACCCCCGAAGAGATGGCTGAAATAGAAGCCTGGATGGAGGAGAACGCGCCTGGCGTAGGGCTCAGCTCCGGTGCCGGTCTGTATTTCAAGATCCCCTTCCTCCAGCAGGTGAGGATCTTCGACGACAGGCTTCTTGAATACGATGACGCGCCCTCCGATGTGGTAACCAGGGACAAGAAGCATCTGCAGGTGGACTGCTACGCAAGGTGGAGGATTCAGAATCCGCTTCTGTTCCTTCAGAGCGTTCAGACGGTGAACGCTGCGAAATCCAGGCTGGACGACATCATCTACTCCGTTCTTCGGCAGGAGATCGGCAGGAGCGACCTGATCCACATTGTTAGGAACACCAACAATCCCATCGGCCTGGGCGAATATGTGAACCTGGTGGATAACGTTACATACAGCGACACTACCCAGGAGAACATCACCATGACCGGCACGGGGGAGATAGTCGAGATCATCAGGCTGATAAGACTACCAGCGGGACAGGGCAGGGAAGCCCTTCTCGCAAGGGTAACTGAAACCACCAGGGTCATGACCGAGGAATACGGTATCCATGTGGTGGACGTGAGGATCAAAAGGGCGGACCTTCCAGCGGAGAACCTCCAGGCGGTCTTCAACAGGATGCAGGCGGAGAGGAACCGGATATCCACCCGTTACAGGGCGGAGGGTCACAGGATGGCCCAGACAATCCTCGCCGAGACCGACCTGAGGGTAGACAGCATTCGATCCCTGGCGGAGCTTAACTCGCTGAGGATAAGGGGAACCGCCGACAGCACCGCAGCCGCGATCTACGCCCAGGCCTACGAGTCCTACCCGGACTTCTACAGGTACATGCAGTCCCTTGAGACCCTGGAGAGGGTCATGGGAACCGATGACGAGCTGGTACTGAGCACTGAAGGCATCTTCGAGTACTTCGTGTCGCCCCCTGGCGTGATGAGGTGAGACGGTTCTTCCTCACAGGCGCCACCGGGCGCCTTGGAACCGTTATCAGATCACTGGCTTCTGAAAACTGGGAGATACTGGCGGAACGGACCGACCTCAGGTCATCCCCGCCGGAAAGTGTTTTTCCCGGGGAAACTGATCACTGCATAAACTGCGCGGCCCTCTCTTCAAGGGGGGGCTGCGCAGCTGATCCCTTCTCTGCATTCGCGCTGAATGCCCGTTGGCCCGCCAGGCTTGCCTCTTACTGCAGGGAACACGGGAAAAGACTGATACACTTATCCACCGACCTGGTCTACTCAGGGGGAATACCGCCATACACCGAGACTTCCCCGGCTGTGCCCAAATCGTTGTATGGCTGGACGAAGCTGCTGGGGGACAGAGCAGTGCTGCGGCTGAACCCGGAAGCTCTTGTGGCGAGAACCTCCGTTCTGGTGGGCATAGCGGGGGCGAAAAACCCCACTTTCTCAGAGGACATCATCGAAGGCCGCGCAACCACCTTCCATGTGGACTGCTTTCGCAACCACACGGACATTCGCCTCCTCGCCGGTTTCCTTCTCACCGAGCTGACCTCCTCCCGTTCCGGCCTGATCCTTGCCGCAGCCCCCTACTCCATGAGCCGCGCCGCATATGCCAGCTCGATCCTGGGCTGCGACATCAAAATGATCCCCGCACCCCCCCACCTCTCCGGCGACCTTACCCTCCGGCCGTCCGCAAGTTTGACAAATAACTGATCCTGGCGGTAACTCCAGACAGAGAGTCAAACTTGAGGGGAGGAAGTATGCCGTACGGAAGAAGGTACGATTGGCCGGGAGCCCTTCACCACGTGATGTCCCGCGGGGTAAACGGAATGCCCATCTTCATGAACACATATCACAAATGGAACTTTATCCAGGTGCTCGACGAATATCTGCCCGGCTCCGGCCTTCGGGTACATGCCTGGGCAGTCATGGACAACCATTTTCATCTGCTTACGGAAACAGGCCAGGTGCCTTTGTCGCTGGTTATGCACAGGGTTCTAACGAAGTGGGCCACCAGGTACAACGAGATAGAAAAACGGCGTGGCAGAGTATTCCAGGGGAGGTACAGATCCCTGCTGATAGACGATGAGAAGTATTTCTTCACCGTTGCGGCATACATAAATTCCAATCCGCTCAGGGCCGGGTGCGTATCCGGGGATGATGAACTCGAAGATTACCCTTTCTGCGGGCATTCATTCCGTTCCCGCGGCCGATCCTGGGAGCGGTCACCTGCGGAAGCGGAACTGGTCAGATACATGAACGCGCTGGAGAAGGTATCAAAAGACGGCTTCGATCCCTTTGAGAAAATCACCTCGGCAGGGCTGAAAGGCGTTTCATCGTCCCCGAAAAAAAGCATCACCGAGAGAAAGGCTTTCTTCCACGGAGATACGACCTATGCCGCAGATGTTCTCAGGAACGGCGGTGCGAGAAGGCTGAGCCCAGTGAGGGCGCGGTTCAATCAGCACCGCAAGTCCGTTGCCGCCCTCAGGGAAGTCTGCAGGAAACACAGCTTGACCGAAGAGATACTCAGGGGCTCTTCAAGGGTCAAGAGGGTATGTCAGGCAAGGGAAGAGCTTGTATGCCAACTAATTCTGACATGCGGGTTCAGCTTCTCGGATGCGGGAAGATTCCTGGGAAGGTCGAGGCAGGCCATCTCCAACACCTTTCATTCAGCCGCGAACCGTATCATGCTTAATAGCCCACAAGAAGAGAAGTTACAGGTTTTGATTGACAAACTTGCGGGCGGCCAGAAGGTATCTGCCGGTGTGTGAGGTGTCCAGGGTGGAAACATGCTCCGGGGTGCCGCAAGCGATCACTTCGCCGCCGGCGTCGCCGCCGTCAGGCCCCAGATCTATAACCCAGTCAGCGTTGGCGATAACATCCATGTTGTGTTCGATGACCACCACGGTGTTACCGGCTCGGACAAGCTTGTCCAGGACCTTGAGCAGCTTGCTGACATCGTGGGGATGGAGTCCTGTGGTGGGCTCGTCGAGTATGTAGAGGGTGTGTGTGGTGGAAGGGCGGGAAAGCTCCTTCGCCAGCTTAACCCTCTGGGCCTCTCCGCCGGAGAGGGTGGGAGCGGGCTGTCCCAGCTGTATGTAGCCAAGTCCCACTTCATCTATGACCTTCAGTGTGGAATACACCGAGGGTATCCGCTCGAAGAGATCCATTGCGTTCTCTATGGTAAGGTCAAGTATCTCCGAAATGCTGTGTTCACGGAACTTGATCTTCAGGGTCTCCCTGTTGAAGCGGTGGCCGCCGCAGGTCTCGCATTCTATGAAAACGTCGGGAAGGAAGTGCATTTCGATTCGCTTCACGCCTGCGCCCCTGCAGTCTTCGCACCGGCCGCCTTTCACGTTGAAGCTGAACCTTCCCGGCTTGTATCCCCTGATCCGTGATTCCGGGAGTTCTGCGAAGAGGTTCCTTATGCTGTCGAACACCTTGGTGTATGTGGCAGGGTTCGACCTGGGGGTCCTCCCTATGGGATCCTGTGAGATGTTGATGACCTTGTCTATGTGCTGGAGGCCCTGGATAGCTTCATAGGGCCCGGGTTTTCTCCTGGACGTTCCCCCTGTGAGCCTGGATACAGCGGGATAGAGGGTCTGGCTTATCAGAGAGCTTTTCCCGGAGCCGGAGACACCCGTTACGGCAACGAACCTTCCCAGGGGAATGTCGATGTCAACTGATTTGAGGTTGTGCAGGCTGGCAC
>DAINQE010000004.1:43216-81473 GCA_036743055.1 Candidatus Sabulitectum sp.
AACCTTCCCAGGGGAATGTCGATGTCAACTGATTTGAGGTTGTGCAGGCTGGCACCTTTCATCGTTAAGTGCTTAGTCTTGCCTGTTCTGGGCTCTCCGAGCCTGACTATGGTGCGTCTGCCGGAAAGGTAGGAACCTGTGATGGAGTCCGGATGGGCCATTATCTCTTCCGGGGTTCCCTGGGCCACCAGTCTGCCTCCATGGGAGCCGGCTCCAGGGCCGAAGTCGACGATATGGTCGGCGGCGAGAAGGGTGTCGGTGTCGTGTTCCACCACTATCACGGTGTTACCGATGTCCCGCAGGTGCTTAAGGGTTTCCAGGAGTCTGGAGTTGTCCCTGGGATGAAGACCGACAGTGGGTTCGTCAAGCACGTAAAGAACACCGGTAAGCCCGCTGCCGATCTGGCTGGCAAGCCTTATGCGTTGCGCCTCTCCACCGGAGAGGGATGGAGCGGCGCGGTTCAGGGTGAGGTAATGCAGACCCACGTTCCGCAGGAACTCCAGCCGGGATGATATCTCCCTGAGAAGCCTTTCGGCGATGTTCTTCTGGTAATCGGTGAGCTTGACCTTCTCGAAGAACTCCAGCGCGTCCCCGACTGTCATGTCGGAGACCTCCTGTATCCCCAGACCTCCGATAAGAACGGCCCTTGCCTCCTCCCGGACCCGGGTTCCGTGGCATTTGTCGCAGGTGTATTTACGGAAGAACTTCTCGTAGTACTTCCGCATATCGTCGCTGCCGGTCTGGTGATAGAGACGCTCTATACGATTGACAACGCCTTCGAAGGGGCCGTTCCAGGCGCCGGAGGAGTTGGAGGTCTTCCAGTTGATGCTGAATTCCCTGGTACCCGAACCATAGAGGATGGTGTTCCTGGCTTCTTCAGGAAGCCTCATCCAGGGGGTGTTCAGGTTGAAATCCATCTCCCGGGAGAGGGTTCTCAGGGATGCTGCCACCCATCCCTGGGGTATTCCCCAGGGTACCACCGCGCCGGCCTTGATTGACATTGCAGGCCTGGGAACCACCAGATCCGGGTCGACCTTAAGCGTGTACCCCAGTCCGGAGCACTCGGGGCACATCCCCACGGGGTTGTTGAAACTGAAAAGCTGGGGAGACATCTCCGGGAGGCTTATTCCGCAGTGGATACAGGCGTTGTGCTCGCTCATGGTGAGCTCTTCCCCTGAATCAGCATCCATAACGGAAATTATTCCCTTACCAAGTCTCGCCGCGGTCTCGATGGAGTCGTTCAGCCTGCTGTCCAGTCCCGGGCCGGTCACCAGCCTGTCGACCACGACCGACAGGGTGTTCCTCTTCTTCGGGTCCAGGGTCTTCAGGTTCTCTATCTCCACGACCTCGCCGTTGAGCAGAGCCCTTACGAAGCCCTTTTCCCTTAGTTCGGCCAGCAGGTCCTGATGGGCTCCCTTCCTGTTGGTCAGTACAGGGGCCGTTATGTATATCCTTTTTCCAGCCGGCATATCCAGGACCGCATCGGTCATCTGCTGGGTCGTCTGGGTGGTCACTGCCCGTCCGCAGGACGGGCAGTGGGGCTCTCCGGCCCTGGCCCAGAGTACTCTGAGGTAATCGGAAATCTCCGTTACCGTACCGACGGTTGATCTTGGGTTGTGACTTACTGTCTTCTGTTCTATGGAGATAGCAGGGGAGAGACCGTCGATGGAGTCGAAATCTGGCTTCTCCATCTGCCCCAGGAACATCCTGGCATAGGAGGAGAGGGATTCTATGTAGCGCCTCTGCCCCTCGGCGTAGAGGGTGTCGAATGCGAAGGAGCTTTTCCCTGAGCCGGAAACCCCTGAACACACCACCAGCGCGTACTTGGGCATCTCCAGAGAGACCCCCTGCAGGTTGTGTTCCCTGGCTCCCCTGACCGTGATCTTTTCTCTGGACATCTGACTCCCCGGTTGAAACGAGCCATTAATATACACAAAGAGTTTTTCCCCATGCACATGTGTGCCACAATAGCACCTCTGATGGAGAGGGGCACTTCAAGATATGGTAATGCGAATCGTAACATATTGCGCTGTAATTCAATGCAAAATTGAAACCCTATGGCAAGGCATTTGCTTGATTGCTATACGCATGATGAGTGAACGGCATACGAGCAAATTATACTCATAAAAATAGATGCGAATAGCATAATAAGGAGGTTACAAAATGAGCAAGGTGATAGGAATAGACCTGGGAACCACCAACTCCTGCGTTGCAGTCATGGAGGGCGGCGAACCGGTGGTCATCCCGAACGCCGAGGGCACCAGGACCACCCCATCAGTGGTGGCATTCAACGACAACGGCGAAAGACACATAGGCGTGGTTGCCCGGAGGCAGGCGGTAGCCAACCCCGGTAAGACCATTTTCTCCATAAAGCGTTTCATGGGAATGCATTACTCCGAAGCCGAAAAGGAAGCCAAGAGGGTTCCCTTCAAGGTGGTGGAGGGCAAGAACGGCGACGCCTGGGTGGAGGTTTCAGGCAAGAAGTACTCCCCGCCTGAGATAAGCGCCATGATCCTTCAGAAAATGAAGAAGACGGCAGAGGACTACCTGGGCGAGAAGGTCACCCAGGCGGTGATAACGGTGCCTGCTTACTTCAATGACAGTCAGCGCCAGGCCACCAAGGATGCCGGAAGGATAGCCGGTCTCGAGGTGCTGAGGATAGTCAACGAGCCCACGGCTGCATCTCTTGCCTACGGGATGGACAAGGAGAAGGGTAACGCGACAATAGCGGTATACGACCTTGGCGGAGGCACCTTCGACATATCCGTCCTTGAGATCGGTGACGGAGTTTTCGAGGTTAAGTCCACCAACGGCGATACTCATCTTGGAGGAGACGACTTCGACCAGGTAGTAATGGACTGGATGGTCTCCGAGTTCAAGAAGCAGCAGGGGATCGACCTTTCCCAGGATCAGATGGCCATTCAGAGGCTCAAGGAAGCAGCCGAGAAGGCTAAGTGCGAGCTTTCAACCACAATGAGCACCGATATAAGCCTTCCCTTCGTAACTGCCGACGCCACTGGCCCCAAGCATCTCAACATGACCCTGTCCAGGGCCAAGTTCGAGCAGCTTGCCGGCGACCTGGTCCAGAAGACCGTTCAGCCCTGCCTCAACGCTCTGAAGGACGCAAGGGTAAAGCCCGAGGACATCAGCGAAGTCATCCTGGTGGGAGGGATGACCAGGATGCCCCTGGTTCAGCAGAAGGTTACCGAGATCTTCAAGAAGGAGCCCCACAGGGGAGTGAACCCCGACGAGGTGGTCGCCATCGGTGCCGCCATCCAGGCCGGAGTGCTCAGCGGAGACATCAAGGATGTCCTTCTTCTGGATGTTACCCCCCTGACCTTGGGCATAGAGACCCTCGGCGCGGTGTTCACCCCGATCATCGAGAGGAACACAACCGTTCCCACGAAGAAGAGTCAGATCTTCAGCACCGCGGCGGACAACCAGACAAGCGTGGAGATACATGTGCTCCAGGGCGAGAGGAAGATGGCCGCGGATAACCGCACACTGGGCAGGTTTACACTGGAAGGCATTCCACCTGCTCCCAGGGGCCTTCCCCAGATCGAGGTGGAGTTCGACATAGACGCCAACGGAATAGTCCACGTTTCCGCAAAGGACAAGGCAACGGGCAAAGAGCAGAAGATCAGGATAGAATCCTCCAGCGGTCTTTCCGAAGCCGACATCGAGAAGATGGTCAAGGACGCGGAGGTGCATTCCGCAGAGGACGACAAGCGGAGAGCCGCTGTGGAGACAAGGAACAAGGGCGAGAATCTGGCTTACCAGGTGGAGAAGCAGATCGCCGAAATGGGAGACAAGCTCGATCCCGCCGACAAGGCGAAGCTGGAGGAAGCGGTTTCCGACACGAGGAAGGCCCTTGAGGGAGAGGACGACTCTGTTGTATCCTCCAGTGTGGATGCCCTGGAGAAGACCTGGCAGGAAGTCGGCGCCAGGTTCTACCAGCAGCACGGGCAGCAGCCCGGAGAACAGCAGCCCGGACCGGACCATGAGGATGACGGCGGAAAAGGCGACGACACAGTGGACGCCGACTTTGAAGTGGTGGATGACTGATGAGCGATCCCAGAAGACCAGGAAACGGCGGATCCAGGAGAAGCGGCAAATCCCGCAGACCAGCCACCGAGCAGGAACCGGCTCCACCTGAGGTGAAGGAAGAACCTGCCCTGGAGGACATACCTTCTGAAGAGCCTGCCGCCCTGAAGGACTACGATGAGCTGATGGAAAAATTCCAGCGCCTTGCCGCTGAGTTCGACAACTACAGGAAAAGGCAGGCAAGGGATTTCAACAGGCTCATCGAGCAGGGAAGAAAGAAGCTGGTGGAGGAGCTGCTCATCGTACTGGACAACTTCGACAGGGCCAGGGCCACCGCCCAGGGTGAGCACTCCGACAAGGAGATAGTGGACGGCATCATGCAGACATCCGACCAGCTCAGGAACATCCTCAGGAAAGAGGGGCTGGAGGAGGTCTCCACGGAACCCGGCGACCACTTCGACCCCAATGTTCATGAAGCCATGTTCGCCGAGGACATGGAGGAGGGCGACTTCGACGTGGTCCTGGAGGTATACCAGAAGGCGTACAGGTTCGGACAGGACCTTCTCAGACCAGCACGGGTGAAGGTCGGAAGGGCGCCGGGAAGGAATGGGGGTTGATGTTAGTTGAACAAAGACCTTTACGAGATCCTGGGCGTCGGGGAGAAAGCAACCGCTGAGGAACTGAGGAAAGCTTACCGGGATCTGGCAAAGAAATACCATCCGGACGCCAATCGTGGCGACAAGGATGCGGAAGAGCGTTTCAAGGCCATATCCGACGCCTACGACATACTGGGGAACCCGGAGAAACGAGAGAAGTATGACCAGATGCGCCGGGGGGGGCATGATCCCTTCGCCGGAGCCGCCGGCACCGAGGGATTCTCCGACCTGAGCGATATCCTCAGGTCCATGTTCGGCGGATCGATGGATCCCTTCGGGGGCAGGTCTTCAGCCCCGGCGGCAACCGCCGTGGAGGTGGAGATACCCTTCGTGACCGCCGCGCGGGGCGGTACCATCGAGAAGATGATAACCCTTCCTTCCAGGTGTTCCCAGTGCGGAGGCGCCGGAGGGAGCGGAAGGGAGACATGCGCGAGCTGCGGAGGATCCGGCAGGGTCTCCTCCGGAGGTGGCTTCTTCTCCACTGTTCATCCCTGCGCGAATTGCGGCGGCAGGGGTTACACACTGAAGAGCATCTGCTCCGCTTGCGGTGGAAAAGGAACCATACAGCAAAGGGAGAAGGTTTCCCTGGGGATACCGCCGGGTTCCTCTGATGGAACGGTTCTTCGGGCCAGCATCAACGGCTCGGAGGTGCATGTTCACCTTCGCGTGAAGCCGGATCGCTTCTTCAGAAGGCAGGGCAGGGACATACTGTGCAGCGTAACGGTGACGGCCCCCCAGGCAGTGCTAGGGGCATCGCTCATGGTCAGGACGCTGGACGGGAAGGTCAAGCTCAAGGTCCCCCCGGGCACCCAGCCGGGTTCGGTCCTCAGGCTCAGGGGAAAGGGAATTACGCATAACGGCATAACGGGAGATCAGCTTGTTACGGTGGAGGTTAAGCTTCCCGCCAAGCTGACCGAATCCCAGAGGAAGCTATGGGAAAAAGTCAGGGAGAGCAGCTCCTGACGGACAGGGAGAGAACACCATGAACTATTCGTACCTGATCCTTGTGGCGGCCGGCCTGGTCATGGCCATTACCGGCTTCGTGAGAAACGGCAGGACCGAAGGAACCGCCCTGGGCCCGGCGCTTCTCTTCCTGCTTGGGATAATGTCCCTTACCCTGGGGATACTCCTCACAAGCGTACCCGGCTTTTTCAAGGGCTAGGGAGGGTCACTCCGCGAAGCCAAGCCTCTTGAGCTTGATGTGGAATGAGTCGAGGAGGGGGTCGTTAGGGTAGTTCTTAACCGCCTCGGTGACCATTTTCCCCGCTTCCTCGAACTTTTCTTCCTTCACGGCCGCTCGTATCCTGTCGGCCCAGAGCATGGCACCGCTCTCTGGAACCCGGGGTTCTTCCTCCGGGGTCTCTGTCATTGAAGGTTCTTCCGTTACTTCCAGTCTCGAAAGAAGATCGTCAAGACCCGGGGCTTCGGGCATGAATTCGAAAGCTTTGCGGGAAGCTGCAACCGCCTTCCTGTGATCGCCTTCTTCAAGCTTCTTGAGCCCGATCTTGACCAGGTTCCCGGCCCTGATGCGGTTCTTCAGGCTTTCCAGTTTCTCCTCTACGGAGGGTTCATCAGGGAAGAGCTGCTGAGCTTTCTTCAGATAAGCCAGTGCCTTTGCGTCATTGCCCTGCTCCAGGGCCTGGTCGGAAAGCATGAAAGCTTTTTCGAGTTTTGGATCCATATCCTCGGTGCTGTTCCTTTCAGCTTTGGGTTGAGCGGGCCTGCGGCCGGGCTGTTCGGTGACGTTCTTCGACCTTTCCAGATTGAGGATCACCTCGGTTATCACCATTTCTCCGGGGTCGGCTTCCAGAGCTTTTCTCACGCAGTTTAAAGCGTCTTCCCTGCGGTCCTGATCCAGGTAATCCCTGGCCTGCAGCAGCAGATCCTCGACCCTGTTCTTTGTCATTCAGGAACTTCTCCCCGGCGAAAACGTTTGTCCAGAGTGCAATATGGTAACACCCGATGCCTTCGATTCAATATAATTCCCAGCACGAAACGGAGTAACCCCCAACCGATGAAAACCCGGAAAGAGTAGGCATGTCGCTCAAAGATCTTTTCCGCAACTTGAAGCCGTCTCCAAAGATGGAGCTGGTTTCCAGGGGGCCTGTGGAGCTTGTGGACCTTTCCCTGCGCGACGGCCAGCAGTCCCTGCTGGCCACAAGGATGTCCACCGAACAGGTCATGAATCTTCTGCCCATGATACTGGATACGGGAGTGAAGCTTCTGGAGGTGTGGGGCGGGGCTACCTTGGACAGCGCCATGCGATACCTGAACGAGAGCCCCTTCGACAGACTGATGAAGATGAGCGAGGCGGCAGCTCCGTACAAAGCCGGACTCAGGGCCCTTTCCAGGGGCCAGAACCTTTTCGGGTACGATCCCTACCCCGATGACATAGTCAGGGATTTCAACAGGGAAGCTGTGAAGGCCGGCGTCAATGTGATGAGGATTTTCGACGCCCTGAACTATACGCCGAACTTCAAAGCGGCCCTTGACGGGGTGAACGAAGCAGGGGGCACCTTCGACGCCGCGGTATGCTACACCACCGGTGATCCGTACGATGTGGATCACTTCGTGAAGAAGGCCCTGGAACTGGAGAAGATGGGCGCCCATATGGTGTCCGACAAGGACATGGCGGGGCTGAAGACCCCGGAGGACGCCTGGAAGTATTACACAGCCCTTAAGAGGAACCTCAGCGTGCCGGTGGTCTCCCATACCCACTGCACTCCTGGATTCGGCCACATCTCAGCGGTGATAGCCCTTCTCAGCGGTGTCGACAAGATAGATACGGCTTTCCTCCCCCTGGCCGGCGGTTCTTCCCATCCCTCCATCGAGCTGGTCTCGATCTTCGCCGAAGTGCTTGGCATCGAGACGGGGCTGGACCTTTCCGACAGGGTTCTGGAGCCCCTCCACGCCGCAATGCGCCAGGTAGTGGAAGATGTGGAGAAGGAGTTCAACCTGAAGGTCCACAGGTCTATCTGGCCGGGGAGGGACAGGCTCCTGCCCATGGCGGCAGACATTGTCAAGGACCTTGCCAGGGGCAGGATCGACAAGGCTCTGGAAACAACTCATTCCCTGGAGGCCGCCTGCGGCTTCCCTCCTCCCAACATCGAGGTTCTCAATGCCCAGATCCCCGGAGGCATGTACTCCAACTTCGTCAATCAGCTGGCCAGGGACAACAAGTCGGAATACCTGGACAAGGCCCTCGAGGCGGTGCAGTCGGTGAGACAGAAAGCCGGCTGGTGTCCGCTGGTTACGCCCACCTCCCAGATAGTGGGCGTCAAGGCTTATTTCACCGCACTGGGCAAGTCGGTCAACCCGGTTCAGTACTTCAACCTCATAGCCGGTTACTACGGGAAGACCCCGTTCCCCATCGATCCGGAGTACAGGCAGGAGGTCTGCGGTTTCTCCGACGAGAGGGAATACGACTCCTCAGGTTTCAACCGTGAGATCCCCAACGCCTCTGGAACCGAGCTTCCCCTGGCCGAAACTACGCATGAGAAGCTGCTCTACTACCTGTTCCCCGACAGTTCCGGAAAGAGCTACCTCGAGGGTCTCAGGCAGAAGGAATGGGAGAAGGTCCAGCAGAAGCGCAGGGCCGAGGAGGAGGAAAAACGGAATGCAAGAAGGGCCGAGCTGGAGAAGAATGCACTGATTAACCGCTTCTCCGATGACATGGATTCCCTCTCTGAAGGTTTGTCGAAGGCGGTGGGGAACGGTGGGGCCTTTGCCCGTGAAACAGGTGAGAACTAGACGGGGTATTTGCCAAAGCCACCTGGTCTGATATATTAGATGCTGTGGATTGATTTGAGGTGTATTGCAACCACATTAAAAAAAGTGCTAAAAAGCCGTCAGCCAAAAGCCTCGGGCCGTCGGACGACGGCCTTTTTTCGTACTTGCTTCAAGAGGTAAGGAGTAACCATGCGACAGCTGTTTACAAGTGAATCGGTGTCCGAAGGGCACCCCGACAAGGTCTGCGATCAGATCTCCGATGCTATCCTGGACGCCCATCTGGAACAGGACCCCCAGGCCCATGTGGCCTGCGAGACCCTTGTAACAACGAACTTCTGCGTTCTTGCCGGCGAAGTAAAGTCCCACGGCAAGGTTGATTACGAAGAGGTAGCCAGAGAGACCATCAAGGAGATAGGCTACACCATCCCCGAAATAGGGTTTCACTACGAGAACAACGAATACCTGAACAGGATACACTCCCAGTCCCCGGACATAGATCACGGCGTGGAGGCGAAGAAGGGGGCCGGTGATCAGGGCCTCATGTTCGGTTACGCCTGCAACGAGACCAAGGCACTCATGCCTTATCCGGTACACCTTTCCCACAGGCTTCTGGAAAGGCTCAGCAAGGCCAGGCGCAGCGGAGAGCTTCCCTGGGCAAGGCCCGACGCCAAGAGCCAGGTCACGGTGGAATATGAGAACGGCACTCCTGTTGGTATCTACGAGATCCTCATGTCGGTCCATCACGCGGATCACATGGAGAACGAGGACATGAAGCGCCAGATCAGGGAGAAGGTAATCGATCCTGTCCTGGAGACCTTCGTCCCATACCTCGAGTGGACCGGAAAGTGTCTCTACAACCCTTCCGGCAGGTTCGTGGTAGGCGGCCCCGACGGGGATACCGGCCTCACCGGCAGGAAGATAATAGTGGACACCTACGGAGGAATGGGCAGGCACGGCGGCGGGGCCTTCAGCGGCAAGGACTCCACCAAAGTGGACAGAAGCGCAGCCTACATGGCCAGGTACATAGCCAAGAATATCGTAGCCTCCGGCGTTTCAGACAGATGCGAGATACAGCTGGCCTACGCCATCGGAGAACCTGAACCCGTTAGCGTAAGGGTTGACACCTTCGGAACGGAACGGGTGGGAGATGTGGCAGACATAGTGACCGCGGTAAGGGACATGTTCCCCCTTCAGCCCTACATGATCATTGATTATCTGGGTCTCCGCAGGGGCATCTTCAGGAAGACCGCTTCCTTCGGCCACTTCGGCAGGATCCCGCAGGAGGACGGCAGCTTCAGCTGGGAGAAGACCGACAGGGCCGACGAGCTGGCTTCCAGGCTCCTTAAGTAGGCGCGAATGGGCCTGCTGGCCTTTCTGGTAATCTTCCCGGCCCTCACCGGAAGCACGGATCTGGACAGCCTTGACTCAAGGCTCGATCAGACCCGGCTCTACCTCGAGGAACTGGAGAACAGGGAAGCTTCCAGCGAGGACATACTGGTGGCCATTCACGATCATCTCCAGGCCGCCAGGGATTACTACAACCAGCTGGCGGCAAGGGAAGCGGTGCTTGCCCTGGAGATCCAGAGCATCGACCAGCGGTGGTTCCTCACCGATTCCGCAAGGACACGGCTCAGGGAAGGCGTCGAGGAGTACATTCTGTTCCTGTATTCCAGAAGGGACCTTCTGGGGCCTGTGGTGCTTTTCACGCCGGGCGGGGTTGGTACATATCTTCGCCGGATGGCTGTAGTGGACCACATGGCGGGAGTGGCGGCCCAGCGGATGGAGCGACTTGAGCAGTCAGGTGACTCCCTTGCCTGGCAGAGGGATTCACTGGAAGCGCTGGCAGCGGATGTACGGGATTTGAGGATACACATGGAGGAAGTTCAGGAGAGGATCTACCTGGAGGAGGAAAGGCAGACCCTTCTCAGACAGTCGCTCCAGAACCAGATCGCTGCCGCCAGGGATTCAGCCGCGGCGATGGAGCAGAGGAGAAGGCAGCTTTCATCCTTCGTTTCATCACTGAGCACGGGGGTTGCCTCTTCCGGGGCGGCTCCTGTTCACGATCTCTCTTCCACGGCATTCCTCGCCGTTAACGGCGGGCGCATTCCCTGGCCGGTGAGGGGTTCGGTGGTCAGATCCTTCGGTACTTTCGTGGATCCCACCTATGGTACCGAGACGATAAGCGACGGCATATCCATAGCCGTAACCGGAACCTCGGCGGATGTATCCGCAATTGCTCCCGGCGAGGTCCTCTACGCCAGGGAGTTCCTGAACATGGGCCGGATGGTTGTTGTGGATCACCTCGACGGTTACTATACGGTGTACGCCCATCTCGGCTCCCTGGACGTTGGCAGAGGAGAAGCCGTACAGCAGGGAACAAGGCTGGGTACCACAGGACCCCTCCCCGGAGGCAGGTCCGGCTGTTACCTGGAGGTCAGGCGCGCCGGCGAGCCGGTAAACCCCATGAGCTACCTGGAGAGTTCCCAGTGATGAAACCATTTTCGAGGATACGCGGTCAGGAACAGGCGAAGGCGGTGCTTTCCGCGGCGGTTGACAGCGGCAGACTGGCCCATGCCTATATACTGGCGGGTCCCGATGGAAGCGGCAGGCTCACCGCTGCCCTGGACCTGGCCAGGGTGCTTATCTGCAGGGAAGATCGCACCGGTTTCTGCGGAGAGTGCAGGCACTGCAGGCAGATAGACGATCTCTCCCATCCCGATGTGCGGTTCACCATACCCATGCTTAAGACCACAGGCCCCGGCGAGGTGGCTGAACTCCTTACAGCCAGGGCTTCTGATGGGGTAACCCCCCTTAGATTCCCCGGAAACACATATGTATCCATAGAACAGATAAGGGAGATAGAGGGCAGGCTTTCGAAGAAGTCCTTCGAGGGCAGGGGCTATGTAGAGATAATGACCGATGCGCATCTCATGCGCAGGGAGGCCGCCAACGCAATGCTGAAGACCCTTGAGGAGCCCCCTCCGCATACACTCATCATCCTTATCACATCTTCCCTTTCGGGTCTTCTGCCCACTGTAAGGTCCCGCGCCCATACTGTGCGGTTCGGCAGGCTTCCAAAGCACACGGTGGAGAAGGTACTTCTGGAAAGAGGTATCCCTGAACCCCGTGCACATCGCCTTTCCCTGCTTTCCGACGGATGTCCGGGCCGGGCCCTTCTTCAGGCGGACGCAGACCTGGAGGAAACTCCCATGGCCAGTGAGCTGCTCGAAGCGGCGATTTCCGGTATCGCCCCTATGGAGGCGGCGGTTCTGGCCGGGGAGATAGCGGGGAAGCTGGGAAGGGAAGGGGTCATGGAACTTTGCGCCGAGATGGTGTCCCTTGCCCACGACACGCGAAGGGCGGCTGCGGGAGCGGAGCCTCTGGAAAGGGAGAGTGTTACATTCCTGGAAGCCGCCGATGATAGTATCTTACAGGCCGTTGTGGATGGCATGCGCCTCTGCCAGACCCGGATAAGGGCGAATGTATCGCCTCCAATGGCCCTTGCGGCGGCGCTTGGAGCGGCCGCCGAGATTGCGAGTACACGATGACCCATGGTAATACAGGCGACAGACAGCCCTTCGAGGTGCTGCAGCTCGCTTTCAAATCCAGGCGGCTGGCATTCTTCTCCAACGAAACCAGCGTGCCGGTGGACATCGGCCGTTTCGCCGTGGTCTCAGTGGACAGGGGCGAGGACATGGGCCGGGTCGTAGCAAAGCTGGACCCATCCGAAGTTAAGCCCGAGGACATTGAGGGAAGGTACCTGAGGTATCCCTGCAAGGAAGACACCGCAGCTTATCAGGCCAATCTGGAGTTCGAGAAGGAGGTCCTTGATCACTGCGAAAAAAGGGTAAGGGCCAGGAACCTGGAGATGAGGCTCACCGACTGCGAGGTCCAGCTGGACAGGAACAGGATAAGGATTTTCTTCACAGCCGACCAGCGAACCGATTTCAGAGGGCTGGTCAGGGACATGGCCTCAGCTTTCAGGGCCAGGATAGAGATGAGGCAGATAGGGGTCAGGGATGACGCCAAGCACAAGGATGGGGTGGGTATCTGCGGCAGAAGGCTCTGCTGCGCAGGGTTCCTGAACGACTTCAAGTCGGTGACCCTGAAGTCCGTGAGGGACCAGGGTCTTTCACCGAATCCCAGCAAGGTCTCCGGATCCTGCAGCCGTCTCATGTGCTGTCTCGAGTACGAAACAGATTTCTACCGCAAGGCCAGGAAGACCTTCCCCAGGGAAGGCACCAGGCTCAAGCTGGCCGGGCTTCCCGCGGAGGTGAAGAGCTGCGACATATTCAGGGAAAATGTCTTTGTGACCTATGAGGACGGCCGGGAAGAGCAGCTGGAGATAGAGGAGTTCCACAGACGGAGAACAATGCAGGCCCCTCCCCCGGAGCCTGTGCCCCAGGTGGAGGAGAAGCCTCCGGCTCCGGAGCCATCCCGTGAGCGGGAGACTGGAGCCGAGAAGGAAACCCCGGCGAAGAAGACCGGCAGGGGCAGACGCCGTCACCGAAGGAGTAAGAGCAGAAAGGAAGAGAGGAAGAGCTGATGGCACGATACATGGTAACCAGCGCGCTTCCCTATGCCAACGGCCCGCTTCATCTCGGGCATCTGGCCGGGGCATACCTGCCCGCCGATATTTTCGTAAGGTACGCCCGGGTGAGGGGCCACGATGTGCTTTTCTGCTCGGGAACCGACGAGCACGGCGTTCCCATAACCATAACCGCGGAAAAGATGGGCCTTACCCCCATGGAAGTGGTGGACAGGTTCCATAAGGTGATAGAGGACGATTTCAGAAGGTTCGGAGTAAGGTTCGACAACTTTTCCAGGACCTCCAGGCCTGAGCACGTGGAGTTCGCCCAGGGGGTGTTCCTGCAGCTCCTGGAACTGGGCCACATAGTACCCCGTGACATGAAGCAGCTCTACTGCCCCAGCTGCGAAAGGTACCTTCCCGACAGGTACATAAACGGAACCTGCCCGAAATGCGGTTCCACCGACGCCAGGGGAGACCAGTGCGAAAGCTGCGGGACCTGGACGGAACCCTTCGAGTTGAAGGACCCCAGGTGCGGTATATGCGGATCTGTTCCGGAAGCCAGGGAGACCAGGCACTGGTTCCTTCTTCTGGACCATTTCCAGGAATGGCTGGAAGGATGGCTGGAAGAGAGAGAGGGCTGGAAGAGCAACGTGCTGAAGTACTGCAGGAGCTGGCTCGGCGACGGTCTCAGGGAAAGGGCGATCACCAGGGACATCTCCTGGGGAGTTCCGGTTCCCCTGCCTGAAGCGGAAGGCAAGGTCCTCTATGTCTGGTTCGAGGCCCTGCTTGGCTACATCAGCAGCACCAGGGAGTGTCTCAGGAGCAGGGGAGAGGCGGAGGACAGCTGGAAGACCTACTGGCAGGACCCTGAGACCAGGCTCGTTCAGTTCATAGGCAAGGACAACGTGGTCTTCCACTGCATCATCGAACCCGCGATCCTTCACGGTTTAGGCGAGTATGTGCTTCCGTGGAACGTCCCCGCCAACGAGTTCCTGAACATATCCGGCGAGAAGTTCTCCACCAGCCGGGGCACCGGGATCAACATGGGGGACTACCTGGAGCATTTTCCACCGGACCCCATGCGTTACGCCCTGGCTGTGAACGCGCCGGAGACAAGGGACACCGACTTCTCCTGGACTGAATACCAGTCGCGCAACAACGAGCTGGCGGATGTGCTGGGGAACTTCGTGAACCGCACGGTGAGGTTCACCATAGGCAAGTTCCAGGGAATTGTTCCAGATGCTGCCGTGGATCCTGAAGTAATGAAGCTCATACACACTTACAGGGAAGAGATAGCCGGGCACATGGAGAACTTCAGGTTCAAGAAGGCGGCCTCCGCCGCAATGGACCTGGCCAGGGAGGGGAACAGGTACTTCGACACCGCCCAGCCCTGGAAGACGAGGAAGACCGACCCGGAGGCCTGCGCGGTTACAGTTGCCACATGCCTGAACTTCACCGCGGCCCTGGCGGTTGTTTTCGAGCCGATAATTCCCTTTTCCACCGAGAAGATCCGCCAGATGCTGAACATCGGGGAGCTGAAGTGGGATGACGCGGGAAGAACGATCCTAGCCCCGGGTCACGAACTTGGGAAACCAGAGATACTCTTCACGAAGCTTGAGGACGGTTTCCATGAAGTGCTTTCACCCCGACCCGCGGAGGAAACCCCCGCAGAAGAGGATTTCGTGGAGTTCGACGACTTCATGAAGATAAGGTTCAGGGTTGGCCGCATCATAGAGGTAGATCACATCAAGAAGGCGGACAAGCTCTACAGGCTCACCGTGGATACGGGGGACAGGCACCGTACGGTGGTTGCCGGCATGAAGAAGCACTATACCCCGGAGGAGCTGCTGAACAGGCTGGTTGCGGTCGTGTGCAACCTGAAGCCTGTGAAGCTCTGCGGAGTTCAGAGCGAGGGAATGCTCATGGCCAGCGACGGAGGGAACGGCGTGTTCCTTCTGGAACCGGGGCAGAAAGCTGAACCCGGAGATGTGATCCGCTGAGGATGGGACTGCTCCGGGTCTCCCTCCACGACGTGACCCCGGTGCTGGAGAAGCGGTCCCGCCGTCTCGTGGACATCGCAATGGAATACGCGGGAACCTCTTTCACCGTGCTGCTGGTTCCCGACTTTCACTCCCGTGGAAGGCTTGACCGTTTCCCGCAGTTCTGTACCTGGCTTCGTGAACTCAGGGACATGGGCGTGGAGTTCGCCCTCCACGGCTGCACGCATCTTGGGGGAGGGAGGTTCCTCACCAGCGGCGAAGGGGAGTTCCTGGGCATGTCCGCGAAGGAAGCAGCAAAGAGAGTATCCGAAGGGAAGGCCATTTTTCAGGACGCCATGGGCGAGGAGCCCTCAGGATTTACCGCCCCCGCCTGGATCTACAGCGCCGGAACCATGGAGGCACTGGGAGGTTACCCCTTTCAGTGGGTGGAGACGAGGAGTTCGCTCAGGTTCTCCACGGGGAAGAGGGAACGGAGCCCAGTTGTGGTCTTTGCCTCAAGGACCCCATGGAAGCGGTTCTGCAGCGGATCATGGGCGGTGTTGGCCCCGGTGGCGCTCATGCCGTTCCCGGTTGTCAGGGCAGCGCTTCACACACGCGACCTGCCTGGGCTGGAACGCCCTGTGAAGAGGCTGCTTGCCCGCACCACCCGTCACAGGGAAACCGCGCCCTGCGGCGAACTGACGCAGACAAGCCGGGAAGGATAGCGTATATTCAACATCCGTAGCTTTTTAGATATGGAACCCGAATTGCATGTCTGGCCGCAGGTATTCAGGGAAAGGTAGAGGAACATGCTCTTTCAGATGATGTACGACATGAATTCGGGCCTGCTTATCATAGCCGCAGCCTTCATCCTGGGGATGGTGGCCAGGTCCATGATAAACTCCACCTACGCCAGGTATGGGAAAGTAGCCAACGGGCTTGGGATGTCCGGCGCTGAGATGGCCAGGAACATCCTGGACAACTACGGCCTGGCAGGCGTGGGCATCGAGCGCACCGCGGGAAGGCTCACCGATCATTACGATCCCCGCAGCGGCACCCTGAGGCTTTCCCAGGAGGTCTACGGGGGCCGTTCCGTGGCCGCCATCGGCATCGCCGCCCACGAGGCGGGGCACGCGGTTCAGCACGCCATGGGTTATGCACCCATCAAGTTCAGGAACGCCCTGGTCCCGGTTGCCAACCTGGGCAGCAGGATGCTCTTTCCCCTGATCTTCGGCGGCTTCTTCCTGCGTATGGGCAACCTCATCACCATTGGCGCCATTCTGTATGCCGGGGTCCTCCTCTTCCAGCTGGTGACGCTTCCGGTGGAGTTCAACGCCAGCTCCAGGGCGGTGAACTGGCTGGAGAAGAACAGGGGGTTTCCCCCATCCGACGTAGACGGGGTGAGGAAGATACTCAGGGCCGCCGCCCTCACCTACGTGGCCAGCGCCCTGGCAGCCCTGGGCCAGATGGTCTGGCTGCTCATGGCCGGGAGGAGAAGGTAGATGATGCTTGAGATGCCCCTTGTGCTGGTCATCGTTTTCTTCAGCGTAGTATGCCACGAGATCGCCCACGGATATGTTGCCTATCGCCTAGGCGACCCCACCGCCTGGAGGATGGGCAGGCTCACTTTCAACCCACTGGTCCATATAGACCCCTTCGGCACAATAATACTGCCGGGGCTGCTTCTCCTCATGGGCAGCAGGTTCCTTTTCGCGTGGGCCAAGCCGGTGCCGGTGGATCCAAGGTATTTCAGGGATCCCAAGAACGGCATGATGCTTGTGTCCATGGCCGGGCCTGGAACCAACCTGCTCATTGCCCTGGTCCTTACCGGTCTTCTCCACCTCACTGGTGGCCTGATCCCCGGTTTCCTGGCATCGGCCCTTGCCTGGGCCGCGCTTATCAACATAGTCCTCATGGTCTTCAACCTGCTGCCCATTCCACCGCTGGACGGCAGCAGGATAGTTGCGAGGTTCCTTAAGGGAAGGACCCTCTGGCAGTACATGAGGCTCGAGAGATACGGAATGTTCATTGTTTTCGGCCTTCTTTTCCTTGGTGTGATATCCAGCATTCTTCAGCCTGTGATGTACTGGGCGGTGAAGCTGCTGAACATCTACCAGTTCCTTTAGATGGGAGTAAGATGATTCCTTTCCTTCTGATACTCATGGCGGGCATATACGAGGACACCCCGATAACCCGGAACCTCGACCTGAACTATCAGCCCGGCACTTACCAGGAATACCGGGCCGGGCAGCCTGAGTTCGCCCCGCTCAGGGTTACCCCGGTCTTCGGCGAGGCCAGGGGAACCGATGTGATGATCCTCATGGAGGAGCACATGTCCGACAGCCTGGACGAAGCGCTGTTCAACCAGTGGATCGCGGACATCCAGGCGGAAGGCAACACTGTTGCCGCGGTGGAGATCACATACGCATACCCCACTGAGATAAGGGCATACCTTCAGACCCTCTATGCCGACGGGCTCAAGGGGGCCATACTGGTTGGGGACATCCCCGCTCCATGGTCATGCACCGTTGACGACAGCAAGTCCAACGAGACCTTCCCCAGCGACTACTTCTACATGGACCTCGACGGCGTCTGGGAAGACAACTGGATAGGCTATCCCACCCAGGGTATAGCCGGGCAGGACAGCATCTACGACGGCTGGAGCGGCGATCTTTTCCCGGAGATCTACACCTCAAGGATACTCACCAGCGTTATCCTCCTTGGAGACGAGTACGACCTCATTGAGGACTACCTTGAAAGGCTCCACGAATGGCGGCTCAACGGGGACCCCGACCCCCACGCCCTCTGCTATGTGGACGACGACTGGTCCGGCTGGGGCAACTCCTACCGCAGCGCCATGCAGAACCTCTACGATAATGTCGAACTGGTTAACCAGGTTGATTCCACCAACGGCACCGACTACAGGTACAACAGGCTTCCCGCCGGCTACACATGGATCAGCCCCTTCGTTCACTCCGGACCAACCCTCCACCAGTGGAGCCCGGGCCCCAGCACCACCAGCGGCCACATTTGGACGGATCAGCCCCCCAGCAGGTTCTACAATCTCTTCGCCTGCTCCAACGCCAGGTTCACCACCAACTGGTGCATGGGCTGCACCTATGTCTTTGGCACTGAAACAGGGCTTGCCGCGGTGGGAAGCACCAAGAGCGGAGCCATGCTGCAGTTCGCCCAGTTCTACATTCCCCTGGGCAACGGCGCAAGTTTCGGCGAGGCCTACCAGGAATGGTGGGACTATATCATCAGCGGAGGCTTCACCCCCAGCGAGCAGTACTGGCACCTGGGAATGGTGATACTGGGCGACGCGACTATAATGCCCGCCATGCACATGCTGGGCATCGAGGAAGACGACCCTTACGGTCCCGAGCAGGTCATCAGGTTCAGCGCTAACCCTGCAATGGGCCCTGTAACCGTTTCATGTCAGAGCGCTTTCTCGGTGCACGACATGACCGGAAGGGTGGTTGCCACCGGCGAGGACAGCGACACCGTAAGCGGCCTGGGAACAGGGGTCTATATCGTAAGGACCACGGGTCCGGAGGCGGTTTCAGCGAAGCTCTGCGTTATTCGCTGATAAGGGCATCAAGGTACATCTGAGCCTTCCCCCGGAAGTCCGGAGGAAGGCTCTCTTTCAGATCGAGTCTTTGCAGGATGCCAACCAGTATACTGGTATCTGTGACATTGTCCGCCATTGCCTCAAGGGCAAGGGCCGTGTGCCAGCATAGGGCCGACAGCTCAAGGGAATCCTCCCGGAATGAATCCGAAAGGTAGAGCATCTTTCCAGCCGCAACGGACAGCTGATCGTCGGTCATGGAAGACAGTGCTTCGGCCAGTCTTCCCCCGTAAGGCGAAAGTAAGACCTCTGCCAGCATGATCGCCGTATCTGGATCCGTGGAACCGGGATCGATACCGTTCAGGACCATGATGTACCTGTCACTGGATGTGGAGTTTTCAGGCATGAGAACAGCTGCCCTTGCCCATTCAGAGGCGCAGGGCATCCCAGCAGCGGACATGGATGTGGCCCTGAGTAGCCATCCCCTCCAGTAGAGAGGGTAGAGTTCCGTAAACCTGCGGGAACTCTCAAGGGCTGAGAGAACGCTTCCCTCCCTGAGTTGAGCGAAACCAGCCGCCAGAAAAGCCCTTTCCTCCCAGGGTATCCTCTCACAGGCATCTTCAAGTCTGGAGGAGTCCGGAGGGCCGTGTAGTGCCGAATACCCCACAAGGACGGTATAGCCCCAGAAAACTGACAAGGCCCCAAGGACTGCGATGGGCGTTATGGGCAGGTGTATCTTCCTTGAAGAGAATCCGGGAACCATTCCCAGGAAGACCGCGGCGGGGATAGCACCAAGTGGTGTTGCAATGGGGAGATCAGTAGCAAAAACAGGCCAGAAGGAGGCCAGAAGCGCCAGCAGTTCAGGCGAGGCTGCCTTCCTGGAAAGCCAGTAGAGGATGAAGCAAAGCAGTAGAAGCCCTGGTATCCCGTTCTCGGTTATCATTGTGATTGGCTCGGAATGGAGGAAGTCAACCCTTGTCTCCTCACCGGGGAGTTCCCTCAGCTCAGCCTCCGCCTTCTGGTAAACGAACAGCCGCGCGGTTCCAGTGCCGGTCCCCAGTGGAAGCTCTTCAAGGAACAGAACCGAAGCCTGCCTCCATATCCTGGAGCGAAGCTCAAGGGTCGGTCCTATCCTTCCAGCCAGATCAGGAAGGAAACCCATCAGGATCTGCGCAAGTATCATCACTCCCAGAACTGGAGCAGCGTTGATCCTCGTTTTTCTGGAGGCGGCAAGGATCACGGCCCCCGCAAGACAGGCGATGAAGGCGGTTATGAAACCCGTCAGCCACACACCAGTGATGATAATGACCGGAGGGATGAAGGAGAGTAGTGCTTCCCTTCGAATAAGTGCTGCGGATGCGGTGAAGCCCGTTGCCAGTATCATACCGGCCCTGTTGGGGTTGCCTGTGATTGCATCCGTTCCCAGCAGCGCCATGAGAAGTGCTGTGGCCAGTGCCGCTCCGGCCAGTCCGTAGAGGTGGGGTCTTGTTCCATATCTGCTGACCGTTCCCGAAAAGCCGGCGACCAACATTCCGAAGGAAAGCCACCTGACGGCAAAGGGAATCCCTCCCACAGGAGAATAGCTCCAGAGAAGTGAGATCGCCGGAAGGAGACCGATACCCAGTGCTATGAGCAGGTGAGTTCTCCCGATGCCTTTCCTTCCGGCGAAGAGTAAGGAGACGGCAAGCAGCGGATAGAGAGCAAGCCTGGACATCATCGAGGTGTCGAAAACACCAGGTACTGCAAACAGCAGAGCTGCAGTGAAGGGAACGAGGATCCAGAGAAAGGCGGTCAACTAGAGTTCGCTCCAGTCCCCCGGATCTGGGGGCAGCTTCTCAAGAATGCCGCTGTTAATCTCCAGGGAGTGCTCATCCTCCAGCATCCTCATCCAGTTCATGGTCTCCTGTTCCCTGAGATGGGAGAAAAGGTCGTTAAGCAGAGCCGGCCTGACTTCGTGGTACTCAGCGGTGTGGGGAGGGATAACGCTGTCAAGGCGGAACATGACGAAAATGCCCTCTTCGAGCTCTACAGGCCTTTGCCAATCCCTGTTGTCCCCGGGAAGACAGAAGAGGGCCGCCCCCATATCTGCAGGCAGCTGGGATGCGGCCACAGGGACGGACCTGTGCTCCTCACCGGGAGCAAGGAACCTGGCATAACCTGGATAGTCGAAGGACTCAAGAAGGGTGCCGGATGCGCCGGCCTCCATGGCTTCATTTATCCCTTCCGGAGGAACTACTGCAGAGAGGAACACCCGGGTTTCAGGCATCAGAGGAGGAGGATCCAGTGAATTGTAAGCATCCAGCAGCATTTCCTCGGTGATCTCGATCCTGGAGAGAACCATATCATTGAACAGCAGATCTGAAGCATACTCCAGGGCAAAGGTCTCGCTTTCCGAGACAAGCTCTTCGTAAACCTCAGGATGGTCATTTGCGAAAAGACGCTCTATAAGCTGCAATCTGGCGTGGTTTGCCAGGTTGTGAATCACCCAGGGAGCCGACTCCGTTGAAACAGGTGTTCCCATGGCTGTGAGTTCTGCAATGCCCCGGAGATCACCAACAGACAGACAGCCTCCGTCCCAGGATGCCAGGAGGGTGGAATCAGGCAGTTCCCATGATCTGAGCACCAGTGAATCCACCATCGAAGAATCAATTGACAGGGAGAGACGGAGCATGGCTTTCAGGGAATCCAGGGTATCTTCCGTTCTGCGTTCCGTAAGAGCATCAATGGCAAAAGCATTGACCCTTGTGGAATCAGAAAGGGTGATCTGGATCAGGCTGTCGGGAGAGACCACCAGCGAGTCGAGGCTGTATACGATCCCGTTTACCGTCACCGTTCCTCCAGCATCTACCGTATCCAGGGCGAACGCCAGTTCCCACCCAATGTCGGGCAGTCTTTCCGGCCCTCTCTGTTCAAGACCGGCTGGGGTATACCAGACTACTTTACCTATCAGCTGTCTGTAGTTCTGAAGGTCCTGCTGCGTTATGGCCTGCGAAACAGAAGACTCAAGGGAATCGCGGTATGCTGAGAAAACAGCGCTTCGGAGCCATGCGTTCTTCACCGCAAGAACGGTGGGGGACGCAAGATATCCTTCTCTTTCAAGTTCACTCTCTATCATGGTCTTTCGACCGAGGGATGTGACGAACTCCCCAACTGCGTTTCCGCTGGAGATGAAGCCCTGCCTTGCTTCAGGTTCCAGCCGGTTCCAGATCTCTCCGGTCCGGGCGATGGATATCTCCTCCGAAGAGGTACGTATCAACCATGTGTCTCCATCCGGACTGCCGCAGCCGGCGAAAGCGAGAAGAACCAGGGTTGACGAAAGAAGCACTCTCATAAGCGGTTTCCCTCCACAAGAATCGCAAGTTATAGACAAGAATCAGAATGGCTGGAATATACCGAATAACTCAGCGCAGGATTTTCCTGGATATAGGAAAGGCCTCCGAAGAGGCCTTTCCAAGTAGCTGAAGGTATCTTTAGAAGAGGCTCTTGATGGAGCCCCAGGTGTCCCTCTCCAGGGAGCTGGGGGTTACATCGTAGCCGTGCATTGCATCAGGTTCACCCTGCTCGAGGCAGTAAAGCTCGTTGACAGGAGTGGAGTAAGCCATGGTGGCTCCGCCCCAGGTTCCTCCGCTTATCACGGTGTGATGAGCTATAAGGGATCCGTCGGCGGCGATCTGGTCAACGATGCCGGTTGCGTTGGCGCTGGTAACCCAGAGGCAGTCTCCGAGCTCGTCCCAGGCTGCGCCATAGGCGCTGGTGGCGTTGGTTGACCAGACGGTGCTGGAAGCGGTTGAACCGCTCACGCCGTCCCAGGTGAGCTGGTATACATCGGTGGAGAAGGAGCTGGTGTAGAAGTAGGTGCCGTCGTAGGCAAGGGCGCGGCAGGGGTTGATGGGTCCGGTGAAGGAGCCTACCCTCTCGTAGGTGCTGATGTCGTAGTAGTCGATTCCGGTGTCGTCGGAACCGTACATGTAGCTTCCGTCGCAGCAGAGGTCACGAAGACCCCATCCAGGGGCTGTGTTCTGGGGGAAGCTGTCTACCATGTTGCCATCGTGATCGAACAGGTAGAACATGCCCGTGCCGGCTCCGGCCTGGCCGGCGCCGTTGGTGATCCAGAAATAGGTGCCGTCCCATCCGCATCCTACGGTGTAGGCGTTGGGAATGCCGCCAGCTTCAAGATCGAAGTAAGCGATCTCATCCAGGAAAGCATCTACTTCCGGATGCGAAATACCCACAGTCGGTGCGGCATCTGTCATTGCGAAAGCTGTAACAGCCAGCGCAAAAAGAAGTGCGGTAATCTTCATTCTTTCCTCCTTCAAAAGGAACTGTTAAACTTATGGGGACCGGCACGGATATATGAAGGATATGGGGGGTGTGTCAATGGGCAGTAGGTAGATGGTTTCAGAATCCACCTCTCCCTTGCCTATGTGATGTATTTACAGAAAATAAGACAGCATAATGTGATTCCAGGGCTGCGCTCACCGAACTTCTCCGGAGGAGCCCCACCTTACCAGCTTCCCGTACACAGCGGGGATGGCTGGAGTCACACGGCCTGTCCGCTGATTAATCCTCGGTTATTATTCGGGATCGTAGACCCTGGGCTTCTCCCGCCCCTGCAGCACCCTGAGGGCTCCCAGCGCCAGGGCCTCCATTTCCATCTCGCCTGGATAGACCTTTACTGTGCCGATGAAGGAGACCTTCTCGGTTATCCAGGAGGTGAACTTCCTGTCATAGGCAATACCTCCGGTGATCACAACGGCGTCCACCTCACCATTCAGGACCGCCGCCATGGCTCCTATCTCCTTGGCTATCTGATAGGCCATGGCCTGGTAGACCTCGAGCCAGCGCTGATTGCCTCTCTCGACCTCGTTCTCCACCTCCAGCATGTCGTTGGTTCCCAGATAGGCCACGATGCCTCCGTTGCCCTTGATCATCTTCTTCACCTGGTCAAGGGTGTACTCCCCTGAGAAGCAGAGCTTTGCCAGGTCGCCGGCGGGAAGCCCTCCGGAGCGTTCGGGAGTAAAGGGGCCGTCGCCGTCAAGGGCGTTGTTGACATCGACCACCTGGCCCTTCCTGTGGGCGCCGACGCTTATTCCTCCGCCCAGATGGACAACGATGAAGTTGCAATCTGAGTATTCCCTGCCCAGTTCCTCCGCGGCCTTCCTTGCCACCGCCTTCTGGTTAAGGGCGTGGAAGATGCTTCTTCGGGTAAGGGCGGGATTACCTGTGTACCTGGCTATGGGTTCCATTTCGTCCACCACCACCGGATCCACTATGTAAGAGCTGCAGCAGGCTTTCTGCGCGATCTCGTGGGCTATGGGCCCTCCCAGATTGGATGCGTGCTGGCCCAGGATGCCCGTTCTCAGGTCTGCGAGAAGGTTGTCGTCCACGATGTATGTGCCTCCGGGTATGGGCTTCACCAGCCCTCCCCGGCCTACGACTCCCTGTAGGCTCTCCACGGGATAACCTGCCTCCTCCATTGCGGAGACTATCACATCGTACCTGAACTCGTACTGGTCGAAGATGTTGGTTCCGAAGGGAGCGAGCTCCTCGGAGGAATGGTTCAGCTTGTGTGTCCAGACGGTTTCTCCGTTGTCGAAAATGGAGATCTTCGTGGATGTCGATCCCGGATTTACGGCCAGTATCCTCATCTTCCCTCCTCAGGGGTTATTTCATATCTTTCCAATATGTTTGCGCTTCGCAGAATCTATTTTACAGTGGAAAATAAGGCAACCTGAAGGATGAGGAAAAGGCTCAGGACAGTCCGCGACGTCACAGAAGAGTTGAACTTCCTGGAAAATTCGCTGGAGAGGCTGCGCCAGTCCTTCACCCTGGAGAAGGATGCGGCCCTGGAGAACGGCGACCTTCAGCATCTCAGGGAGAGGGAGAAGTGCCATTATCAGTCCCGCGCCAGGCGGATGGAGGCGGAACTGAGACAGCTCCGGTACCTTTCCGGGAGGGTCGAGGGAGTGCCCCGGAGTATATTCGCCGGTATGGACGAGCTTGAGAGGAACCTAAAGGAGGCCAGGGCGCACTTCGTCGGAACGGTGAACCGTCTGATAAGATGCGCGGCCCATGAACCGGGAGACGACGAATGTACAGAATAGCAGCTGGAGAAGGCCTTGAAACGATATCCGCGGAGAAGCTGATGACCATGGACGGTGAAACCGTTGAGGTTCACGGCATGGTACAGAGGATAAGGAGGCTCGGCTGGGGGGCCTTCATAGTTCTCAGGAGGCATGACGGCCTGCTCCAGTGCGTAATGGGCCGGGACGGGAATGAGGAGATCATAGATTCCCTCTCGGAAGAGCAGTCCGTGGCAATAAGCGGAAAGGTGAGCCAGGCGAAGATAAAGGACAAATCCATCTACCCGGATACCGTGGAGATACAGGTGGAATCCCTGAAGGTAATCTCCTCACCTGCGGAGCATCCCCCGGTGGACCTCTCCAAGAAACTCCTGGACCTGCACATAGACACCAACCTGGATCTAAGGCCCATAAGCCTTCGTCACCCTGTGGAGAGGGCGAGGCTCAAGGTGGCCGAGTCGTTCGCCGCACATTTCTCCGGATTCCTCAGGGGAATGGGCTTCACCGAGATAAGGACACCGAAGATCGGGGTGGCCGGAGCGGAGGGCGGGGCGAACATCTTCAAGGTGGAGTATTTTGACAGGGAGGCCTACCTGGCCCAGTCACCCCAGTTCTACAAGCAGATGGGCGTCGGGGTTTACGAGAGGGTCTTCGAGGTGGGTCCCGTGTTCAGGGCGGAACCCCATCAGACGAGCAGGCACATCAACGAGTACACCTCACTGGACTTCGAGATCGGCTTCATTAAGGACCACAGGGATGTGATGGAGATGGAGACCGACCTGCTCAGGTACGCTCTGAGCAGGGTGGCGGAGGACTGCGCCCAGGAGCTTGCCCTGCTTGACGCCGTGATGCCCAGTGTGGGAGAGTCAATACCCGTAGTCACGCTGAAGGAAGCCCACGAGATAGCGGGGAGCATCACCGGCAGGGACTACTCCGGCGAGCCGGACCTGGAACCGGAGGAGGAAAGGGCCCTGTGCGAACATTCCGCCTCGAACTGGGACAGCGAGTTCGTCTTCGTTACCCATTTCCCAACCGAGAAAAGGCCCTTCTACACCATGGACGATCCTGAGAACCCCGGCACCACACTCAGCTTCGATCTGCTGTTCCGTGGCCTGGAGATCACCACCGGAGGTCAGAGGATCCACGACTATGCCATGCAGGTGGCAAAAATGAAGGCTTTCGGGTTGAACCCCGGGGATTTCCAGGGATACCTTCAGGCGCACCGTTACGGTCTGCCCCCCCACGGAGGGCTGGCAATCGGGCTTGAACGCATCACTGCGAGGCTGCTGGGCGTGGACAACATCAGGCTTGCCACAATGTTCCCCAGGGACGTGAAGCGGCTTACTCCCTAGCGGGCCTACTGAAGGTTAAAGACCCTCACACCCATTATGGGCTGGATCTGTCCGTCTATCACCAGGGTGTCGGTCATGGAGACGGTATCCGGCAGGGTCTGGGAGCAGTCGAGCAGGCAGTAGTATCCGTTGTCCAGCTCAAGGAAGAAATTCCCGCCGTAGAGAAGGCTGTCATCCCATTTCAGGGTGTCATTGGGGGCGGGGGCAACGAATCCACCGCTGTCGGATATTCTGGTACGGGAACCGCCGGGCCAGAGCTCGGGCTTTGCCGAACCCGGGAAGACGAACCTTTCCAGGGCGAAGTTCATGGCAATGATGAACTGCTGGTTGAATCCGGGATCTGAAGGATCGCCGGCTATGAGCGAATCACCCTGGGTGTCGATCCTGAAACCAACAGGCCTTCCCGAGAAGGCCTCGCGTATCTCCGTAAGCCCTTCGGCGCGGGAGTTGTCGGTGAGTCCGGTTGCTGAAGAAGTGTCGTCACCCTTGTAGGCCATTACGGTGTAGTATGCGCTGTGCCCTGCTATGTGGGCCGCGGCGGATGTCGTTGTGGTTGTGGCGAGAGACCATGGCCCTTCTATCCCCGGCCTTGTCCAGAGGAAGTATCCGTCCACCGCCGTTGTGTCCAGAGGGGTCCAGGTAACCACTATCGTGTCGCCCCTGCTGGCAAGGGTGTCCACCTGTATCCCGGTTACCACTGGAAGAGTGCCGATGATGGCTGTGGCCGAGTCTCCGCATCCGGAAAAAGCTGCTATTGCCATGATCGAAACGAAAGCTGCGGCGACTGTGATTTTGTTCATTGCGTGCCCCTCCGTGAGATTTCAGATTCGTTTTTGCAGATGGTAAATAATCAGTTAAGCCGGGCTTTGTGTCAATCCTGCCCCAGGGATTCCCTCAATGAGTCGAGCTCCCTGTCCTTGAGACCCTGGAATCCCCCAAAGGCGCTCTTCTCCAGGAGAAGGATCTGGGCGGCCTTTTCGATCATCTCCACATAGTCACATGCCATTTCGATATTGTCCGCAAAACCCAGTATGCCGTGCTTCCGCCAGATGACCGCATCGTTGGTCTTGAACTCCTCCATGGTGCGGGTGCCCAGGTCCCATGTACCCGGGGGAGAGAAGTCCAGGAACGAAAGACCCTTTCCCATGAGGATGGTGATCTCCGGATGCGCTCTTTCAACTGCTTCCCTGAGCATTTCGTCGGGGATGTCGCTGGAAGAAAGGGCCAGCATCCCCGTTGAATGGGTGTGAACGATGGAGGCGGTTTCCCAGCCGTTGTCCGGAGCCAGGGAAAGAACCTGGATGTGTGTGCCGATCTCACTGGTGGGAGCGGGGAGATGGGAAGGCCAGAGGGCGGCGGTTCCGAACTCTGTGATGGTGACCGGGATTATCTGCGTTTCCTGGTCGGCCTCCATCCGCCTGAAGCGGCTGCCTGTCGCGGTTACCATCAGTGATCTGCCTGCCAGGGAACGCACAGGCTGGGTGAAATGATATGAGTTGGGGTTCTCCCCGGGGGAGAGGCCTTCACCCCTTGGAAGCAGAACGGAGATGTTCCCGGCGTTGGCCTCGGACCAGCCCATACGGGCAAGGTGGGCAGCAACGCCGGCGATGCTCGCTCTGGTTTCTTCTACAATGCTCATGACAGCAATATGCTCTATGTTGCGCGGCTTTTCCACCCCGTCCAGGGGTTGACGGTGAGGGAGGGGTAACTATAATAGTAATAGTTCCTATTCCGATTGGAGTGCAGATGGAAACGGCGCAGCAGAGAAGGGGATCCCGGCAGAAGATGGCTGTATTGAAGGCGGTCTCCGACCATGGGGACCATCCCAGTGCCGACAAGGTCTTCCTCAGGGTCAGAAGGGACCTGCCGGGTACGAGCCTGAGCACCGTATACCGGAATCTCAGGATCCTCGTCGAGGAGGGAAGCCTCACCGCCGTATCCGGTCCCGGGGCGGAGGTCCACTATGATCACCGCACCGATACCCACTGTCACGCCAGGTGCAGGACCTGCGGAAAGGTCTTCGACCTGGATTTCGACACTTCACACATGCCCTCCAGGGGGCACTGTTCGCCGGATGGTTTCATAATAGAAGAAGTTTCGGTTAGTTTCACGGGAATCTGCGGCCAATGCTGCGGAAGTTCAGAGAAGAAAGGCAGAGAAGAATGAACCTCAAGGGAACGCGCACGGAAAAGAACCTCCTCACGGCATTCGCAGGAGAGTCACAGGCAAGGAACCGCTACACCTACTTCGCTTCCCAGGCGAAAAAGGATGGTTTCGTGCAGGTCTTCAACGTTTTCAACGAAACCGCCAACCAGGAGAAGGAGCATGCCAAGAGGCTGTTCAAGTTCCTGCAGGGCGGAGAGGTGGAGATAACCGCGGGTTTTCCCGCCGGGGTCATCGGAACCACCGCCGAGAACCTCAGGGCCGCAGCCGGCGGCGAGAACCACGAGCATACCTCCATGTATCCCGAATTCGCCCAGGTGGCACGGGAAGAGGGATTCGGGGAGATAGCAACGGTCTTCGAGAAGATCGCCGTTGCGGAGAAGCAGCATGAGAAGCGTTTCCTGGGACTTCTGGCCAACATCGAGAACGGAACCGTATTCAGGAAAGAGGAACCCGTGGTTTGGTTCTGTCAGAATTGCGGTTATGTTCATCTCGGTACGGAAGCGCCCGAGAAGTGCCCCGCATGCGCGCACCCCCAGGCGCATTTCATGCTGATATGCGAGAACTGGTAACAGGAAGGAGAACGAAAATGGCTGAGAGAATGCAGGTATACAAGTGCGAAATGTGCGGGAACATCGTGGAGGTACTCCATGGGGGTCCCGGAGAACTGGTGTGCTGCGGGCAGCCCATGAACCTCCTGGAGGAGAAGACCGCTGACATGTCCACGGAGAAACACGTTCCGGTTGTGGAGAAGATCGACGGAGGCTACAGGGTCACCGTGGGCAGCACCCTCCATCCAATGCTGGACGCCCATTACATAGAATGGATAGAACTGGTGGCCGACGGAACGGTCCACAGGGCATACCTCAAGCCCGGAGACGAACCGGTTGCGGAATTCTGCGTCAGCGCCGAGAAGGTCAGCGCCAGGGAGTACTGCAATGTCCATGGGCTCTGGAAAGGATAGATATGCTTTCAGAAAGAATGCTCGGGGCCATCAACGGCCAGATAAACAAGGAGCTTTTCTCCTCCTACCTCTACATGGCCATGTCCATGTACTTCGAGAGCGCAGACCTTTCCGGGGCCGCCTCCTGGATGAGGGTGCAGGCCCTTGAGGAGATGACCCACGCCGAGAAGTTCATGAACTTCGTGAACGAGCGCGGCGGCAGGGTGGAACTCGAGGCCCTGGAGAAGCCTCAGGTCTCCTGGGACGGGCCTGTAGATGCATTCAAGGCAGCCCTTGAACACGAGCGGTTCATCTCCGCTTCCATCAACGATCTGGTCAAGCTGGCCAGGGAGGAGAACGACTACATGACCGACAACTTCCTCCAGTGGTACGTGGCGGAACAGGTTGAGGAAGAGGCTTCAGCCAACGAGGTCATCAGGATGTTCAGCCTTGCCGGAGGAGCCGGCGGCGGAATGCTCATGATCGACAGGGAGCTGGGTTCCAGGGTTTTCACCCCCCCGGCTGCAGAGTAGGGATAGCGCTATGGGGCCATGCACCGCGCAGAAGCTCACTGACAAGGTCTACTGGGTGGGAGCCATCGACTGGAGTGTCCGTGACTTCCACGGATACTCCACCGGAAGGGGGAGCACCTACAACGCCTTCCTGGTGATGGACGAGAAGATCACCCTGATAGACACCGTCAAGAAGCCATTCATGGAGGAGATGCTCGCCAGGATATCCTCGGTGGTCGATCCGTCCAGGATAGACTTCATAGTGAGCAATCACTCGGAAATGGACCACACAGGCTGCCTTCCCCAGGTCATGGAAATGGTGAAACCCCAGAATGTCTTCGCTTCCCCCATGGGAGAGAAGGCGCTCAGGGCCCATTTCCACTTCCAGCCCGGGGTCGTCTCCACTGTGAAAACCGGGGAATCGATCTCACTGGGGCAGTCGAACCTTACCTTCATCGAGACGAGGATGCTCCACTGGCCCGACAGCATGGTCTCCTACCTGGACACCGAGAAGGTGATGTTCTCACAGGACGGCTTCGGAATGCACCTGGCCTCCACGGAGAGGTACGACGATCAGATTGACCCCTACATCCTCACCAGGGAAGCGGAGAAGTACTTCGCCAACATCCTGCTGCCATTCTCGCCGATGGTCACCGGGCTGATGAAGAAGCTTGATGAACTCGACCTGGACATCGCGCTTCTCTGCCCCGACCACGGCCCGGTATGGCGCAGCGATATCGGCGGCATACTGAACAGATGGAGGGAATGGGCCCTCCAGAAGTGCACCAGGAAAGCGGTGGTGATCTACGATACCATGTGGGGAAGCACAGCCAGGATGGCGGACGTCGTCTGCGACGGTCTTGTTCAGGAGGGCATATCCGTAACGGTGATGCCCCTGGGCTCAAGCCACCGGAGCGACGTGGCAACCGCCGTGCTCGATTCCGGCGCGCTGATCGCAGGCAGCCCCACCATCAACGGGCAGATGTTCCCCAGGATGGCGGATGTACTCACCTACCTCAAGGGTCTGAAGCCAAAGAACCTCATCGGCGGCGTTTTCGGTTCCTACGGCTGGAGCGGCGAGGCGGTGAAGCACATTCAGGCTTTCCTGGACGACATGGGTATTCCCGTGATCGGCGACCCTCTCAATGTGAATTATGTTCCAGACCATGACCAGCTTCGAACGGCGAGGGACCTTGGCTCCAAGATAGGCAGGGAACTGGTGGAAAGGTGCTCCGAATGACAAAGATGGATACCTCGGCTCTCTTCACCCTCAGCTACGGCCTTTACACCGTGGGCAGCTTTTCCGGGAACAGGGTTAACGCCCAGATAGCGAACGCTGTCTTCCAGATAACCTCGAGCCCCGCCAGGATAGCCGTTGCCATCAACAGGTCGGAGCTCACCAACGAGTTCATCAAGGACTCCAGTTACATGTCCGTGGGTGTGCTTTCCCAGACCGCCGACATGCCTTTCATAGGGCACTTCGGTTTCAAGAGCGGAAGGGACATCGACAAGTTCGCCTCGAAGAAGTACATAACCACCCCCTCGGGATGCCCCTGTCCGGAGGAGAACACCCTTGCCTGCCTGGAACTGAAGGTGGAAAGCATGGTGGAGGTGGACACCCATACCCTCTTCATAGGGGTCCTCACCCACTGCAGTCTCCTGGGAGAGGGTGTTCCCATGACATACAGCTACTATCAGGAAGTGCTCCGTGGCAAGACCCCGCCCACGGCGCCTTCATTCAAGGCTCCACAAACGGTATGCGATACGGAAAAACCACAGGAGGAGAATAACATGAAGAAGTACGTCTGCAATGTATGCGGGTACGAATACGACCCGGCGGTGGGGGATCCCGACGGCGGCATAGCACCTGGAACCGCTTTCGAAGACATTCCCGACGACTGGGTGTGCCCTGTGTGCGGTGTTGGCAAAGACCAGTTCTCCGAAGTATAGGGATCTGAGAACACCATGAAGAAAACCGTAATGGTGGTCCTCATCAGCCACAGGAACGATGCCGCGGCGAAGGTGCAGGCGATACTCACAGGCTGGGGATGTCTCATCAAGACCCGGCTGGGAATACACGAGGGAGTTCAGGAGAACTGCTCGGAGAACGGCCTTCTCTTCCTGGACCTCGTCGGGGAAGAGGAAAGGCTCGCTGAACTTGAGAGGAAGCTCAACGTGCTGAGCGGGGTCTCCGCGAAGCTGATGAAGCTGGAGATCCCGGAATAGAGCAGGAGCTCGGATACCTGCTGGAAGACATATACGGCAGGTACAACAGAAGAGAGTTCGTGCATCCGGACCCGCTTGAGTTCCTGTACCGCTACCCTGATGTCAGGGACAGGGAGATAGCGGGTCTGGTTGCTTCCGGGCTCGCATACGGCAGGGTGAACCTCATCCTGAAAAGCGTGGACAGGGTGCTGAACCTGATGGGGCGGCACCCATCGGCCTTTCTCCGTTCCCGGGGCACCGCCGGGATCCGTACGGCGTTATCCGATTTCAGGCACAGGTTCACTCCAGGGGAAGAAGTGGCCGATTTCCTCGGAAACATCGCCAGGGTGCAGGGAGAGCACGGACTCCTGGGAAATCTGCTTGCTGAACTCCTGGAAGACCACGGTTATCTGGAAGCCCTTGACCTTTTCACCGGAAAACTCCTTGGGGGCATGGACAGGAGCTATCTTCTGCCCAGACCATCCAGGGGAAGCGCCTGTAAGAGGCTTCACCTGTTCCTCAGGTGGATGGTGAGGGAGGACAGCGTGGATCCCGGCGGGTGGGCCATGATATCCCCTGCAAGGCTGATCGTTCCCGTGGATGTTCACATGTTCAGAATAGGCAGGTGCCTGGGTTTCACAGGAAGGAAGACCCCCGACGGCAGAGCAGCCGCCGAGATAACGGAGGGGTTCAGGGAGTACGCGCCCCATGACCCTGTGAAGTACGATTTCGCCCTTACCCGTTACGGTATACGCAGTCTCACCGACTGCACCCTCTTCCAACGGCTCCTCTCTCAGAGCTGAGGAGAAAATGAAACAGGCGACTCTTACCATACTGCTGTGCGTGGCTTTCACCATCCTCTTCGGTGTTCTGCACAATCAGGTGAGCGCCAGGGTGAGCCTTGAATACTTCACCATCGGCCACAGGGCCCTGATACACTCCACATCCCCAACCCTCATGGGAATAGCATGGGGCATCCACTCGACCTGGTGGGTGGGCGTTGCCCTGGGTCTTGTCCTGGTGCTTTCCGGCATGACAGGCGGCTGGGAGAAGAGGACCGCCAGGTCTTTCATCCGGCCACTGGTCCTGCTCTTCTGTTTCTGCGCCATGGCTTCCGGTGTCATGGGTATTCTGGGCTACAGGCTCTCTTCCGGGGGATCCATCTTCTTCCTCGAAGGAATCTCGCAGGCGGTTTCGCCGGAAAGACAGCCGCGGTACATGGCCGCGCTCTGGATGCACACCGCCAGCTACTCCGCGGCGGCCATGGGAGCGGCGGTTCTGGGGGTTCGCACCCTGTTCGGAAGAAGGCGCGCAAGCCGGCTGTAACCTTATTGCGCTTAGCGCTGTTGAGCTTATATTCCCGCTGACCTGGTAACTCGTTAGACCGCCGCAGGCTTAATCAAAACGGAAAACTCTTCCCGTCAGGCTTGCGCTGGAGTATCGGCGGTCCTCCCTGGTGTTGACGGTGAATTCGCGAAAAGGATGAGACCATGAGCACAGAGAAGATTACCTCCAGACAGGCTATCGAGCTTGAGCACAGGTACGGGGCCCATAACTACCATCCGCTGCCGGTTGTCCTGAGCAGGGGCGAGGGCGTTTTCGTGTGGGATGTAGAGGGGAAGAAGTACTACGATTTCCTCTCCGCCTACTCCGCGGTGAATCAGGGTCACTGCCACCCGAGGATCGTGAAGGCCCTTCAGCAGCAAGCCGAGACCCTTGCGCTGACAAGCAGGGCTTTCCACAATGATGTTCTGGGCGTTTTCGAGAAGTATGTCACCGAGTACTTCGGCTTCGACAAGGTGCTTCCCATGAACACCGGCGCCGAGGCCGTGGAAACCGCCATCAAGCTCTGTCGCAAATGGGCCTACATCAACAAGAAGATCGAGGCTGACAGAGCGAAGATCGTTGTTTGCGAGAACAACTTCCACGGCCGGACCACCACGATAGTGTCCTTCTCCAACGATCCCGACGCCTATAGCGAGTACGGTCCGTTCACACCGGGCTTCGTGAGAATACCCTACAACGACGCCGCTGCACTGGAAAAGGCCCTGGAAGACCCGGATGTTGCCGGCTTCCTCGTTGAGCCCATTCAGGGAGAGGCAGGAGTGTATGTCCCCGATGAGGGCTACCTGGCCTGCGCCAGAAGGCTCTGCACCGAGAAGAACGTACTTTTCATCGCTGACGAGGTTCAGACCGGCATAGCCAGAACGGGAAAGCTGCTTGCCTGCGACCACGAGAACGTGAAGCCGGACATCCTCATACTCGGCAAGGCGATCAGCGGTGGAATGTATCCCGTATCCGCCGTTTTCGCCAACGACCACATCATGCTTAACATCAAGCCCGGCCAGCACGGATCCACCTTCGGAGGGAACCCCGTTGCCGCAAAGGTTGCCATGGCTGCACTGGATGTGGTCAGGGAGGAAAAACTCGCCGAGAGGGCCGAACACCTGGGAGAGATACTCAGAAGGGAACTCAGGGCCATCAATTCCGAGATGATCTCCCTCGTGAGGGGCAAGGGTCTTCTCAACGCCATCATCATCAAGCAGAAGAACGGCAAGGAAGCCTGGGATGTGTGTCTGAAGATGGCTGAGAACGGCCTTCTGGCGAAGCCCACCCACGGCGACATCATCCGTTTTGCTCCCCCTCTGGTGATAACCGAGGAGCAGCTCATGGAGTGCGTGGAGATCATCAGGAAGTCCATAGAGTCTTTTGAGTAGCAGAAGCGGCAGAACATGTGCGCAGGGGGGCGAAAAGCATCCCCCTGCGCATCTCGCGATGCACTGAAAGCGGAGGGAGAGGTGCCCGGAGCAACTGGAAGAACGCTGACTGAAGAGCAACTCAGGAGCATTCGTAAAATACTCATAATACAGTACAAACCGTTCGGAGACGTTCTGTTGAACACGGCCTATCTTCCAGCGCTGAGGAAAAGGTTTCCGGATGCAACCATCGACTTTCTTGTTCAAAGACCTTTCAGAACCATTCTTGCGGACAATCCGAACCTGGATAACCTTATCATCATGGAGAAGAGAAAACACAAAACCCCAGCATACTACAGAGAGAGGATCAGGGTGATCAGGGAGGTCAGGAGACTTGGCTACGATATGATCATCGATCATATAAGGGGACCGGGCTCATCGCAGGTATGCCTGTTCAGCGGAGCGAAATACAGACTTGGCTGGAACAAGCTCAAGCCGATTTTCGCGCCTGAGAAATACAACTGGGTCTATAACTTCAGGGAAACGCGGGTTAAAGGGATCTATTCGGCCAGGGCGAAATTCAGGCTGCTGAAGCCTCTGGGTATAGAAGAGACAGCGGATAATACCTTCTACGGAATCAGACCGGAATCCATTGAATACATCGACAACTGGCTGCGAAGCACAGGTATTGAAGGGAATGAACTTGTGGTGTTCTCGCCAGCTTCCCCGGTGAACAGGAAACAGTGGGCACTTGAACTGTTCGCTGAAACAGCGGATATGATAAAGGAGAGCAACGACTGTACAATAGTGCTTCTATGGGGCCCAGGGGAACTAGATAAAGCCAAATTGATGGCATTAAATATGAAATATAAGCCGGTGATAGCGCCTGAAACAACATTCAACCAGGCAGGAGCACTTCTCAGGAAGACCAGGATATATATCGGCAATGACGGAGGTATTATACACCTCGCAGTATCACAGAATACTCCAAGCATTGCTATCTTCGGATCGAAAACCAACCCGCTTAACTGGACCGCCTGGCACCAGCCTATACATAGATATGTGAAAAACTATGACTATTCAGGGAAAAAGGACAACAGCTTCGGTATAACTCCGAAGATGGTCTGTGATAAATATATGGAACTGAGTGAATACCTGAAGAAAAGCAAAGGGAGCTGACTGCTGCTCCCCTTGCAGATTAGTCCCTTACGGAACGCTTACCTAAGATGAACTATTTTCAGTTCATCAAAGCGGGTTTCATCGGAAAGCCGTACCACGTACATTCCCGAGGGCATTGTTCCCATCCCAAGAGTGTAATCGCCGGCGGTAACATTCGCTCTGTGAACCATTCTTCCGCACATGTCGTGCATGGTAAGTACTGCCTCGCCCGCGGCTGAGACCCGGAACAGCGCCGAGGATCCGACGGGATTCGTTCCGCAGTTGACCAGTCCGAGGACGGAACCCCCCTGCTCCTGGCTTCCCGTTCCCGACGGATCCGGTGTGGATGCCCTCAGGTCCCACTGCAGGTCGTCCCCCCTGGCGCCGTAGACCAGCCAGACCTTCCCCGAGCTGCTTACTGCCATACGTCCGTCATCCACCGCATCCGAAGCGGCGGCGGTGAAGATCCCGGACCAGGCTGCCCCGTTCCACTGGTTGTACCTTATGGAGTTCATTCCAGCGGTCCAGGAAACGATGATATCCCCTGTCTGAAGCACTGCGACGGAAGGCCGAACGCCGTAATCGCCCCCTGAGACCACCTCAGGCGCAGTCCAGCCGCCGCCGGTGTTCATTGAGAACACTATCCCGCCGTCCTGCCGCTGCCATGCCACCGCAAAACCGCCGGATATACCTGCTATGCAGGCGTATCTGCTCTCGTCGGAGGGAGAGGAAATGATCTCTTCGGCGCCGAATGTGCCACTGTCCGGTGCGTCCCTGAAGCAGATCCGCCACCCGTCTTCGGTCTTCCTGTGATATACCAGGCCGTAGCCGGTACCGTTCCATGCCACATCGGGGTATCTTTCGGCGGTGTCGGAACCTGCGATGTCCTCCTCCACCGTCCACTGGCTGCCCGTCCACATCCTGCCCACGATATCGGGATCGCCTCCGTCCCACTTCTGCCAGACCAGCCAGGTGTGGCCGTTTCCTCCGGACATGGCCGGTTCTATGTCGAAGGGATCCCCTGTGGTCATTGTCTGGGCGGATTCCCAGCCGGAACCGCTCCAGCGGGAGAGATAAATGTCGTAGCCTTCATGGTTGTCCCTCATGGACTGCCATGCGGTCCACACATTCCCGGCCCCGTCGCCGCCAACAGTTGGATGCCAGTCCCAGTACTCGTGTTCGCAGACCGTTACGGGAAGGCTCCATGAGTCGCCGTCGGTGCAGGTCGCAATGATATTGGCCCTTACAGGGTCGGAACTCCCTGAAACCGCGAACACCATACCGGAAGCGGGATCGGCGTACATATCCACCCTGCCCTGGGTGTGGAGACCGTCGGTGAGGGGATAGTCCAGCCAGCCTTCAGCGGAGGGATCGAAACCGCCCTGCTGAACGCCTGAGAAACGCGCCGAGCTCTGTCTGGGTTTCAAAGTGGGGTCGCCGAACAGAACCGCGCCGTCCTCCATGCCGGTGTTGTTCGCCAGCCAGATCCTGAAGGCTTCCCCCAGGCAGGCGCCGTTGCTCAGCTGCTGGTAGTACTCGGTGAAATAGTTGGTGTAGTCCACCTTCGCCTGGGCCAGGCAGGCAAGACCGTAGGAATCGGTCCAGATGTAGCTGTTGGCCAGGTTGTCCACCTCGGTCCACCTGCCGTTGCTGCAGCAGTTGCATACATAGAAGAAGGCGTGGGGATCCAGTGGCGGGACTTCCAGATTGTTCAGGGTGCCGGCGCCGGCGGGGGGGGCTCCAGTGTGAAAACTGCTGCCCCATGGGCTTGAATGTGAGATCAGATGGATCCATTCGTATCCGGCGAGCAGCTCGTTCTTGAAATCGTCGGCGTTGGTGCCCACCGGATCGTCCTTCCTGGTGACGTCGGTGTAGAGGTCGTTCAGCGCGTAGGTCAATCCAGTGAAAGCCTCCTCATAGGCCAGGGCCCTGTCCGGCAGGAAAAGAGCCCCTGTCCTGTAGGCGTGATTCTTTGCGAAGTAGTCGTTGAGGAGTTCCACCGACGAACCGAAGGTAAGGTAAGTGGGAGTCAGCCTGCCCAGCCAGATCTCGGGAGCCCCGGAGGAGTAGGAATTGAAGAGCCCGTCGCCGTCGGGGTCACTCCATGTTCCGTTCATGTCCATCAGGTACATGTCTATCGGGTACTCCCCGTATCCGTTCTCGATCCATCCCGAGGGTATGTCGCCGATGGCCACCGCTCCCACCAGATTGCCGCCGGCATACTCCGCCTGAAGGTCCGCCCTTATGTCAGCGGCGGTTCCCCCCTCTATCTGCCACACGGCCACCGAGTAGCCCTCTCCCTCCAGATCGCTCTGATACTGGGCGAGGGAGGAAGAGATCCCGTCGAAGACAGCCGCGTCCACCAGAAGCACCACCAGGTCACCGTCGGTGTCCGGCGCCAGAGGGGCTGACTCAATGCTCATGGAGTATTCACCCCGGAGCGCGGTGACCGACTGGAAGGTCGACCGGGGTTGTCTGCCCCTTGCGTCCATATACTGGATGGGTATTCCCTCGGGAACCGCCAGACATACCGCGGCAAATGTGAGAACCGCAATCAATGATCGCTTCACTTTTTCACCTCAATCGTTGTGTTCCTCTCGGAATGCAAGCTTGCGTACGAGGTCCATTTTTTCAAGAG
>DAINQE010000005.1:0-22880 GCA_036743055.1 Candidatus Sabulitectum sp.
TCCGGGCTGAAAACTATATCTCCGACTGGAGGGTGTCAACGGTATGGGGTACAAAACTCTTAACATATTGACTGCAAGCCTCTTCCTGGGCTTTCTCTTCGGATGCGGAGGCGGCGGGCCCGTGCCGGAGCTCTCAGCGGTGCCCGGTACGGCACTGATCCATGTGCATCTGGAGCAGGGTTTCAACGGGGAATTCCGTGAACTGGCCGGAGAATACCTCCATGGGTTCTCCATTGCCGACTCCCTTCTGAAAGCAGGGCCGGTGGGTATCACACTGGTTGGCGTAGACATAACCACCCTGGAGCCCCAGCTGCTTCTGCTTTCAAGGAACGTATCCGCCGAGTACGCAACCGCTCTGGCCGCCAGACAGCTTGACCTCGACCCCAGGCAGCAGGACTCCAGGGTCGACCTGGTCTCCGAGCAGGGCTACGCCAGGGCCGCCGTGGCGGAAAGGAACGGCTGGACGGCGCTTTACATAGGCCCTGCTCCCCATGTCACCATGGGCACCTGGCTGAACCTCGATGAAGACAACTCCCTTGCCGCCGACGAGGCCCTCCGCTCGGTGATACCGGAAGACTGCCACGTTACGGTGCTCTTCCCCGGCAATCTCTTCGGTTTCCTCTCGCTCCTTCCCCTTGAAAGGCAGATAGACTGGTGGCAGGGGTACAAGGACGCCGCAGCAGCGGTGAAACCCACCGGCCTCGCCATAGGGATAACCTGGCCCGACCCGCCGGAGGACATCATCCAGGCCTCGATGGGTCTAGCCGGAAGGGACGGCGGAGTGCTCACGGTGAACATGGAACTGGCTAATTCGGGGATTACCGCCGACAGCCTGTTCTCCATGGCCCTTACCCTTGCGGAAGGTATGAACTGAATGACAGCGCCTGTTATCCAAGCCGAATCGATCTCCAGGGCCTTTGACCGCAGGGAGGTTCTCCACGGGCTGAGCCTGTCCCTCTCCCCCGGGGAGTTCTGCGCCGTCACCGGCAGGAGCGGAACTGGGAAATCAACCCTGCTGGGCATACTGGGCACACTGGACATGAACTTCCAGGGTTCCCTCCGAATAGGCGGAACCGACATACGGGAATGTTCCCAGAGAGAGCTCTCAACACTGCGCCGACAGAAACTGGGTTTCATATTCCAGGACTTCCACCTTCTCCCCAACCTCCCGGCACTGGACAACATCCTCCTGCCGGCGGTGTTCAGCGGTACGGAGACCCCTGATACGCGGAACTCGGCGCTGGAAGTTATGGAGATGCTGGGGCTCCGGAACGACACCACCCCCTCCAGGTTCCTCTCCAGGGGCGAAAGGCAGAGGGTGGCCTCGGCCAGGGCACTGGTGAACGACCCTGAGATTCTCCTGGCCGACGAGCCCACCGCAAGCCTTGACGAGGAGAGCGAGAACAATCTGTTCGATCTCCTGGATTCGCTCAGGAGCCGAAGGGGTTTCGCAATGATTGCCGTGGTCCACTCGAAACGTGTCCTGTCCAGGGCTGACAGGGTCCTGGAACTCAGGGAGGGGGTTCTCCATGAAACAGATGCGTAGGGCCGTTTCACTGTGGAACAGGGGTCACTGGAAAGATTATGTCTTCAGCCAGGGAATGCTGCTTGTTGCCGCCCTCCTGCTGGTGTTCTTCATTTCCATAGGCCTGGGTGTCGGGTCAATCCTCCAGAGGTTCCTCTCCTCGGACCTTCCCGAGGAACAGGTAAGGGTTACCCCGCTGGGGGTACAGGCCGGCTTCTTCCAGACCGAGAGGGGAGGGGCGGCCATCACCGACCAGGTCCGCGACACACTGGAGACGCACCCCCTGGTGGAAAGGATAGACCCCCAGGTCTACGCCAGGGTCCCCGCGTACCTCAGGGGGCTCCTCGGGGGAAGGAACTACTATACGGACATCACCCTGGAGGGTGTGACCGACGCCTTCGTGCCCGATTCCATACTCGAGAACGTGACATGGAGCTACACCCTGGCGGACAGCGCCGAAAGACCCCTGCCGATCATTCTCAGCGAGAATCTTCTGATCCTTTACAATGCAGGTTTCGCCGAGTCCAACGGGCTCATGGGCCTTACTCCCGAGGGTGTTCTGGGACTGGAATGCAGGGTGAACGTGGGATCCAGTTCCCTGGCATCCCTCCAGGCTCCGCCGGTGAATGTAAGGGCTGAAATAGTGGGCACCTCCAGGAATATGGCCCTCTTCGCCCTTGCGGTGCCAATAGAGTTCGTTGAACAGGTGAACACCATGTACCTCCCCGGCGAGGAGCATACCTACAGCGCCCTGATGGTGACCGCGAAAGCCGCTGAGGACGTGCCGGAGATAGTGAGATTCGCCGAGGGGATGGGCCTGCAGGCGGAAACGAGGAGGGGCATCGCCCAGAAGGCCGAACTGCTTGTGGGAGTGGTCACCGCGGCACTGGGCGCCCTTGCGGCAGCAATACTGGCCTCCGCGGTGGCCAGCGCGATACACACCCTTGTGGCTGACCTGAAGAACAGGTCCTACGCCCTGGGGGTGCTTGTTGCACTGGGCACCAGGCGCGACAGACTGGTCTCCATCTTCGCCTTCCAGATCTTCCTGATGTCCCTGGTAACCTCCGTCACCGGGGGTCTGCTGGGCTGCGGTCTTGCCTCACTGGTAAGCTCCGCAATGCTGAGCCTGGTACCTGCGCTGAGGGTGGCGGTGGACTCTCTGGCGGTTTTCCCCGTGGGGTGGCTCTCGGCGGGTCTGGGGCTTGTTCTGGCAACTTCCACTCTCTCGGCCTGGTTCTTCTTCAGGAAGATACTCTCCACCCCTGCGACTGAGCTTCTCAGGCGCTAGCAACGGAGGATCAGATGATCTGCTGCATCTCTATCGCGATGGTTTTCATTCAGGGTCAGTTTCCAGACACTTTTCTCGGCTCCATCTCGGTGGGGAACGACCCTGTGGATCTGTGCATATCCCCTGACGGAACCAGAGCCTACGCCGCGGTGGAGTTCGGATACGCCACGGCTGTGGACATTCTTGGCTACGACTCCTTCGATCTCGCCGGTCTGGTCAGCATCGACGGAACCCCATCGGCGGTGGAGTGCAGCGGGAACGGGGAAGTGCTCTACGTTGCGGACTCCGAGAACTCAATGGTGCATGTAGTCGACACAGCGACACTGGAGGTAACCGGCAGCTTCCCGGTACAGCCAGCCCCTGTGGACATGGTTCTCAGCGCAGAACACGAAAGGGTTTTTCTCTCTCACTCAGGCGGGATGGTAACGGTGATCAGCACCCAGACCTCCTCAGTGGAAACCGTGTTCTGGGCCGGGAACTCCCTGCATTCACTCTCAGTATCCCCATGCGACAACTATGTATACGCCGCTGACGCCGCCAGCCCGGAAGAGACCGTGATCAACGCCGGAACCCTTTCCGTTACACGGTTCAGCAGCGGGATGGACTCCATGGCCTCCGCCGTATCAGGCTGCGGTGAATGGCTCTACCTTTCCAGCACCGACTGGGACCTTATCGGAGTTGTCGATACAGGGAACCTCGGCCTGGACACCACTTTCTCATGCACCGGCGAAGCTCCCGCCTACATGGCCGCCCTTCCCGAGCTGCCTTACCTGTACGGGGTGGACGCAGACGGCGGCGGTCTTGTTGTTTACTCCACCGGCGATCTCTCCTTCCTGGGTACCATCGCGGTTCCTGGAGAACCAGTGAACCTGGAGATCCATCCCGATGGAGAGAGGATCTTCATGGTGTGTACAGGGGACAACAGGATGAAGGCGATCGGCTACGACCCGTCGGGGATCCAGGGGAATGAAGGCGCGGCGATCCTCACCGCGGAATCGCCCTCGGTGAACCCGTCGGTCACAGCCAGGGGCTTCACCGGAGAGCTTACGTTAAGGGCGTGGGACCTGTCAGGAAGGATGGTGTGGGAAAGCCATTCCACTGCGGTTCCCGGAGAACCGTGCCAGTTCTTCATCACCGGAGCGCCTTCGGGGATCCTTCTTGTGATGGCCGAATCAGGGGGTCTTTCGGCAACTGCTTCGCTGGTGGTCCTAAAGCCTTAGCCTCAGGTAAACCTCGGAATCCAGATGCTCCCAGGTCTCCACTACCGGTGTCCTGGTGTAGTCCAGGGAGACACCGGAAACCAGTGAGAGCGGGCCGGGCAGCGTGAACTCGAGCTCCGCCACCCCGCTGGCAACAAGGTCGGATGTGTCCGCCGGCGGAAGGTAGACGCTACCGGAGAGCCAGAGCGAGGGAAGCCAGTCAACCTTGGTCATTGCCCACACGCTCACCGAACCGTAAACCGTCCATTCGTCGGTGCGGTCTTCCTCAGTGCTCCACCTTGTATTGACCAGACCTGCTCCCGCCTCCGGGGCCACCCAGATCCAGTCAGAGGGCCAGCTCTTCCACCCGGCTGCCAAGTATGAACTTACCTGCCAGGGGCGAACGGTGAGCGGCTGCCTGTCCCAGCTGGTGCTGGCTCCCCCGTAGAGATGGCTGGTAAGGAAATGCTCCGCCGACAGCGACGTCCAGGCGGTCCTCCGAAGGTCGCGGTCATCCTTGATCTCCACGGTCCCGTTCGCTTCGAAGCTCAACGAACTTCCGCCGCCGTAATTCCAGGAGATGTTGCCTCCACCACCGTAGTATCTCTCTTCGGTGTTGCCCCCGGTGGAGGAGAGGTTGAGCCAGAGGCTCCAGTCGATCTTCCTGTTCATCGCCCGTCTCCTGTGTGGATCGTAGTCCTCCCCGGAAATGAACAGGAGCCTGTCCTCGGCGTAGCTGTAGCCGGGCTCCAGCCTAAGGGCCTCTAGATACCGTGAGGCCGCGCCTTGTGGGTTGCCTCTGTTCTCCTCGATGAGCCCCAGATAGCAGATCGAGTAGACGGAGAAGGGATCGTCCTCTATTACCCTGAGAAGCACCTCCTCCGCTTCGTCGAGGCGGTCGTCGAAGAGATAGGCCTCAGCCAGCGCCGTGGCCACCTGCTGGTTGGCCGTATCGCGGGAGTATTCCTCCAGGAGCAGCTCGATGGAAACGGAGTAATCCTCAATCCTGAAGTAATGGTTCGCTATGCTCACAGTGTGATCAGGGGTCCTCAGGGGTGATTCGGAAGCCAGGGAGTAGCACAGTGACATGGCATCATCATCACCCAGTTCTCCGAAAAGCTCACCCAGGCTGATCACGGCCCAGAGGTCATCGGGAGGGGAGATCAGAGCCCTGTCGGCCATGGCGAGCGCCCTTGAGTAAAAACCGCTCTGGAACGCGCTCCAGCCCCCGCGTACCCAGATATCCGGCCATCTGGACAGGGCTTCCTCAAGAAGAGGGCCGGTATCCTCTCCCCTGCCGTCGAGTATGAGGATCCTCTCGGCGGTTACCGCCAGGGAATCCCCGCCCCTCGCCAGCGCTGAATCCAGCGGAAAGACAGGATTCTCTTCGGAAGCCGAGGAGGAAAGGGCACGGGACAGGTTCAGCCAGTTATCAGGGCTCCCGGGATCCAGTTCAGTGGCCCTTCGAAAAAAGATGACCGCGGAGTCCGGTTCCCCAGCAGCGGCCATCAGTGTCCCCAGCCTGGAGCTTATCCAGGGATCATCCCGGTTCAGTGTTCCAAGGGCAAGGCGATACCATTCAGCAGCCGCCAGGGAATCGCCCTGGACAAGGAACACCTCGCCCCGGCGCTGCCAGCCGTACAGGTACTGGTCGTCCATATCCACGCTTCCCTGGAAGGCCGCCGCGGCTTCATCGTATTCCCCCATCACCTCGTTGACATAACCAAGCTCTCCCATCAGCCATGCCTCAGGGGCTATCTCGATGCACCTCTCAAGCGCCGATGCCGCCGCCGGCATCATGTCCAGGGTCTCGTACACGAAGGCCAGTTCCTGCCAGGCACTGGAATAGCCCGGATCAAGCTCCACCGCCGCCTCCAGCAGTTCCCTTGCAGACCCGGGATCCGCCGCGCTCCTCAGCCTGCCAAGCCTGTAATAAGGCCATGGATCACCGGGATTCAGGTCGATGGCCCTGCTGAAGGAGCTGTCCGCCAGGTGGGTCCTGCCCAGATCATGCTGAAGAGACCCGATCTGCCCCCAGGCCCAAGCGTATTCCGGGGCCACTTCCAAAAGGTCCCTGTAAACCTTCAACGCCTGGCCCCTCCTCTTGGTGGCCTCGTACAGAAGGCCCAGGTCTGCGTATGCGGTTATCCTGGATGGATCCATGGCTATGACCCTGGAGTATGCCTCCTCCGCTTGATCGGCATGACCCACCGCTTCCATGGCCATGGCGCACTGATGAACCAGGGCCGGGCTCTCCGGCTGCACCTCCATCGATGCCATGGAAGCCTCCATGGCAAGCTCCGGGCTGCCCATGTCCATGTATGCCATTGAAAGTGTCAGCCAGGCGGGACCGAAGGAGGGGTCCGCCTCCAGCGCAAGGGAAGCATGCTCCACCGCAGAGTCGAAATCGAGAATGGAAAGCATCCAGTAGGCGTATATCTCAAGAAGCACGGGATCAGGTTCGGCGCACCTGCTGAAGGCCTGGCTGAAAAGGCTGTCCATGAAGAGGCTGTCCTCCCTCATCTCAACCAGGGCAAGGGCGGTCCATCCCCTGAAGTCGCCGGGATCCATATCCACGGCCTCCTTTGCCAGGGCCAGAGGGTCGCCTTCACCGGCTCCATAGGCGGCTATTGCCGCCTCGGCAAGCTGCCCTGCGTCCCGGGTGTATCCGGCGGCCACGGAGTCCATCTCCGCCCAGTCGAGCCTGGAATAGGCTTCATACCAGTCTGAGGACCAGAACGACAGTACCGCGGCCAGCAGGATCACGGAAGGTTCTCCTTTCCCGTAACGGTGTCCAGGGGGATCTCCACCACGCAGGTACCCTCCGCCATACTATCTGTGATCCGGCGTCTTTCTCCAAGGTACTTCAGACAGAGCATTTCCAGTACGCGCTTCTTCCCGGGGATATCTTCCACGAAACGGGGCTCACCCCAGGCGATAACGCTCCTGTACCAGGTGTCCGCCCCTGGAACATCGGTACCCAGGGTCTCGTCGAACTCCACGCAGACCCTTTCTCCGGAGGAGAGGGCTTCGTGCTTGCGGCCTTCGCAGGCGCAGTGAAAGAAGACGCTTCCCTCATGGTAAACGAAATTCACCGGAACCACATAGGGCTCCCCCATGGAAAGGAGACCAAGCCTTGCGGTGGCGCACCGGGCAATGAACTCCTGTATAAGGTCGTGATCGCAAAGGGGCCTCTTCCTTGGTTCCATCACGCTCCCCCGCTGCTTATGGCAAGGATAAGACCGAAAATGGAGACCCCCCAGCAGTACCAGGCAAAACCCCTTATCCTGCCCCTCTTCACGAACCTTACAAGCAGTGCAAGTGCGGCGAGACCCACCACGGCTGAAACGATGAATCCCGTGAGCAGCACCGAGGGGGCCATGGACCATTCAGCTCCGGGGATCTCCTTGACGGCTGCCCCGGCTATGGCGGGTATCGACAGAAGGAAAGAGAACCTGGCGGCCTCCTCCCGGGAAAGACCGGCCCTGAGCCCGGCGCAGATCGTCGTGCCTGACCTGGAGATTCCAGGAAAAAGGGCCAGTGTCTGAAAGAGCCCCACTGTCACCCCCTGCCGGAAGGAGACACCGGGTTTCCTGTCCGGGGGACTCTCCCCTGCGAAGAAGAGGACCGCCCCTGTGAAGGCAAGGGCGGCGGAGACGAAGTAGAGGTTCCTGAACAGACCCTCGATGAAGTCCCCGGCCAGTATGCCGAAGATCGCCACGGGAACCGTTGCCGCGGCTATGGTTCCCAGCAGGATAAGGCTTTTCCGTTCGCCCCTGATGGAACCGGAGGCGATGGCGATAAGATCCCTGCCGTAGAAGACCAGTACAGCCAGCAGCGTTCCCAGGTGAAGGACTATGTCGAATGCAAGCCCTCCTTCCGGAACCTGGAGCACTCCGGAGGCCAGGGCAAGATGGCCGGAACTGGACACGGGAAGGAACTCGGTGAGGCCCTGCACCACCGCCATGACCGCAGCTTCCAGGCCGTTCATTCCACGAACTCCCCGTGAAGGCTGGAGAGGGCTTCATCCCGCTGATCCAGCCTTACAAGGGCGCTTATGGTCGCGTGGGAGTCCACCGTTTGAAGGGCGTCTATTCCGGAACGGTCCAGGGCCTCGCAGAACCGGGCCATCACGCCCCGGAGGCCGTGCATGCCCGCTCCCACGATGGAGACCTTTGCGCAGGGGCTTACCGAGGAATGCGAGTACCCCATGGAATCCAGCAGCGACGATACCGCTTCGGAGGAATCCACCGGAACGGTGAAGGATGCGCTGCAGTCGCGAACGCTGAACATGTCCATGGAGACACCGCTGTCCGCCACGCTCCTGAAGAGCCTGGAAAAGAATGCCGAGGGCTTCCCCGAACCGGTGACGGTAAACCCGGTGACCACCGGCCCCGAGGCCACGCCCATGATGTACCTCGTGTCCTCCAGCGGCCTGGGAACAACGCTGGTGACCACCCTGCCGGTGGCGAACGAGCGAACCTGGAGGTTCAACCCTGATGACAACGCAGCCTCCGCCGCCCTGGGGTGGACGACCTTGGCCCCCTGCCAGGCCATCTGACGGAGATCCTCGGCGGAGATCCGCTCTATGCGCCTGGCGGCGGGTACCTTCTCCGGGTCGGCGGTGAACACCGATTCCACTGTCTTGTAAAGCATCACCTCGTCGGCCTCCAGGGCAACGGCCAGCACCACCGCCGACGTATCGGTTCCTCCCCTGCCCAGGGTGTTCAGTTCACCCCCGGGGGCAATGCCCTGGAAACCGGCAATGACCACGACCCTGTTCCGGGAGAGGGAGTCGGTTATCCTTCCGGTGTCCACGCTTACTATCCTGGCGTTCCCGGAGACCCCGTCGGTCTCGATACCGGCCTCCCAGCCTGTGAGGGCCTCTGCCTCTATACCGTTCTCCCTCAGGGCCGATGCCATGACGATGGCGCTTATGACCTCACCGCAGGCCATGAGCCTGTCCTTCTCCAGGGAGCTGGAACCGCCCGGCAGCAGCTGAAGGAGAGTATCCGTGGCGTAGGGATCGCCCTCCCTGCCCATGGCCGACACCACCACCACCAGTTTCTTCGACTCCTCCAGCAGCTTCCTGCAGTGCTCCACCGCCTGAAGCCTTCTCTCAACGCTCTCGAGGCTGGTGCCTCCGAACTTGGCCACCAGCAGTTTCTTGTCAGGGGTCAATTCCTCCGCCTTTCTCACCCAGACTCTCCGCCAGGGAGACGAATTCCCTTTCCGTATCAGCCCAGGTGAACAGCTTTCCGGCCTTTTCCAAAGCCATTCTGGAAAGATCGTTCCTCAATGTTCCTGAAGATATGAGTTTTTCCAGGCATCCGGCGAGGGCGGCCGCATCCCCAGGGGGGAAAAGGAAGCCGTCTACACCGTTCTCCACCAGTTCCGGTACCGCCCCGGCATCGGCGGCAACCACCGGAAGCCCGGACTGAAGGGCCTCCACCACCGCCATCCCGTAGCCTTCCCACCTGGAGGGGTTCACAAGCACATGGGCGGAGCCGTAGAACTCCCTGAGCCCCTCAACCGCAAGATGCCCGTGGAAGAACACCCTGTCCCTCAGGGAAGGACAGCCGGCAAGCTCTCTGACCCTGGCAGAGTATGCCGGGTCCGCCGCCTCGTCTCCCAGGAGATGAAGCTGATAATCGTTCCTGTCCAGGGAAAGGCATGCATTCAGAAGGGTGATCTGGTCCTTCCTGGGGCAGAGTGTACCCACCGACAGGAGCTTCACCGGCAGTTCCCTCTCCTGATACGGCGGAACCGGGAACGGGTCATACCCAGGGGGTATCACCGCCAGCCGCTCCACGGGAATGCCCAGGGCGCACACATCCGAGGCGGTGCAGCCGCTGTTCACCCACACCCTGTCTCCCGAGGAGACGAACCACCTCACAAGCCTCTTCCTTGACTCGGGTACCTCTTCCCCCCTGTCGTGCCACTCCAGATGATGCACCATGTACAGAACGGGAATGCGCAGCATGGGCAGCAGAAGACGCAGAGGGGCCATGAAGCTGTAGCTCTTGCTCACCACCAGCAGGTCGGGTTTGCCCCGCATAACCCGCCGGAGCACATGGAAGGAACCGAGCAGGCGGCTTCCCCTTACCCTCCCGGGAACGGTTCGATAATGAATCACATCCACCGTGTGACCCGCCGCTTCTAGGGCATCGGCCATACGGAAGTTGAAGGCGTACCCGCCTGTGCTGTGATCCCTGAGCCCGAGCATCACGAAGGCTGTTTTCAATGAACTCCCCCCAGGCTGCGAATCCCGTGAAAATGAAAGTATAGCCAAGCGGCGGATTAAAGTCATATTCCGCCGGAAGCCGGGAGGGATTATGTTCCCGCAGAGCGGAAAGGAAGGCAGATGGTCAGGGACCCCCATGTATGCATGGTAGTGAAGAACCGGCTCTCCAACGACGCCAGGGTGAAGAAGGAAATGAAGGCCCTGGCCGAGGACGGCTGGAGGGTAACGGTGATAGCCATGCCTGAAAAAGGGGCTCCCCCCCGGGAGTCAGAAGGGCGGGTCACCATAGTCCGTCCCAGGATATACAGCCGAAAAAAGGAACTGCTCCGGGAAAAGGTGGCCCGGGTCTCCGCCAGGGAGGACACATCCCTGAAGGCCCGGCTGGTAAGGTCCGTCAGGAGCAATCCCCTCCGCCGGTTCGTCGCCGATCTCCAGCGGGACATTCCCTGGGAGCTCAGGCTCAGGAATGCCGCCCTGAATGCACGGGCGGATGTATACCATGCCAACGACCTGGACACCCTGGAGATCTGCGGTATCGCCGCGGCGAGGAACCGGGCCAGGCTGGTCTACGACAGCCACGAGCTTTGGCTTGAATCAACAAAGTACCTGTACCGAACCAATTGGTTCAACAGACTACGATTAAGAAACATTGAGCGGCGTTTCATCCTCAAATGTGATGCAGTCATTGCAGTTACGCCGATGAGGGCGAATGCCATGGTTCAAACTTATCCTGATCTGAAAAATGTTGAAGTATTGATGAACTGCCCTGAGAAACTCCTCGCACTTCCAGAAAGGGGATTGCTCAGAGCTCAATTAGGGATTCCCGCTGAAAACACGATAGTGCTTTACCAAGGGGTTTTTTCACCCGGCCGAGGATTGGAACAGTTGATCAAGGCCATGGAAGGAATAGTCTACAAGAATATTCATCTGGTGTTGATCGGGATGGATGCTATGAATGGAGCTTTGCATAACCTTGTTTCCGAGAAAGAACTTGACAGAACAGTGCATTTCCTTCCCCCCGTGCCTTCGGAGGAGCTTGCATCGTATACAGTTGATGCAGACATCGGAGTGATTCTCTTTGAGAACACTTGTCTGAACAATTACTATTCGCTGCCTAACAAGTTATTTGAGTATATGATGGCCTCCGTTCCAGTTGTGTCAAGCAGTTTCCCGGAACTCCAATCAGTTATTCGAGAAACGGCCTGTGGTTTGACCTTGAACACAAGTTGTAAAGAAGAAGTATCTGATGCTATCGTACAGTTGCATGAAAGCCCTGAAAGAAGGATTGCATATGGAAGGTCAGGCAGGGAAATGGCTCTCAGTAAATACAACTGGGAACGACAGCACTCGCTTCTCAACGCAGTCTATCGAAAGCTGAAAAAATGAAAAGAGTGCTTCTCCTTTCCTATACGTTTCCCCCCCTCTCTACGGGAGGTACTCAATCAGTGATTAACATGTGCAAGTATCTGCCTTCAAGTGGCTGGGAAGTTATTGCACTTACCGCCTCGAACCCTTGTGGAATGGACACTGACGAAGCAACTGTTTCTTACCTTCCTGATGGATTAAGTGTTTTTCGTATACCCCACGGCCGTTCAAATCCTGGAAAACCCTCTGGATTCTCGTCATCTGGCAGTAGAATACCGCCGATTCTTAAAGAGTTCGGGGCATACGTGAGGAACTACTATGTAAATATCCCAGACAGGCTGATTACCTGGAAGAGAGAAGTTCTCCCACTAGCTTTGAAAATCATCAATGAGACACCACCTCATTGCATTATCTCAAGAGGTCCCCACCATTCCCTCCATCTCATTGCAAGAAAGATCTCCCGGATATCAGGAATACCTTACATCCCTTTTTTCGGAGACCTTTGGCTTGCCGACAGCAATGTAAGCTGGCCTAGCAGACTGAATCGCTTGATAGAATCCTATCTGGAAAGAATAACCATATCCTCTGCCAGGGGAGTGATCGCCACAACAGAGGGTTCAACGGGTTATTTCATCAACAGATATCGGGACAAGTGTCCCCCCACTTTCATCGCCGAGAATGCATACGATCCGGATCGTATGGGTGAACCAGCACCACCTGCGGATCCAGGGGAACACCTTGAAATGGGACTTACAGGAAACTTTTTCGGGAACCAGACTCCAGATCAGCTGATCGAAGGACTCGAACTCTTCTACAAACGCAATTCAGGATCCATGATAAGGATTAAAATTGCTGGGAAGATAGATGATGATTCTCTCAAAAGGATTTCAACTGAATCGATGAAAGGAAAAGTCAAACACATCGGCAGACTTGCATGGGATGAGGTTCCCGCTTTCCAGAAAAGCTGCGATGTCCTTGTCGGTTATCTTGTAGACAAACCGGGAAGCGAGCTAAAGAATTCCAGAAAAACCGCTGAATATCTTATCTCCGGCAGATCTGTTCTCGGTATCGTGCCGCCTCAGGGCGACATGGCAGAGAGAATACGTGATTACGGTAACGGTTACATTTGCCCCCCCAGATCAGAAGATATTGCGATCATTCTTGAAAGAATCGAGTATCAATGGCAGACCACTGGTCATCTGAACCTTCCCCGAAGTATTGATCCTATCGAGAAAAAGTTCTCCGCCAGGTACGCGATACCGCGTCTAGCAAGTTTCCTTGATGAAATGGCAGCACCGTGAAGATACTGTATGTCCTGGGTTTCCTCCCGACTTATGTTCATAGGGAAATAGCAGAGCTTGTGAAAATGGGCCATGATATTCATGTGCTTCTACCTGAGGAGAGTACCAATGCTTCCCATAAATTGTGGAATGACATAACAGGGAGCAAATGCAGCTGCTCTATCAGCAGATGTATGCCTTTTCGTCTCTTTACCTCATCGTCGATGCCTTTGTTCTTTCCTTTTCTGCATTCACTGCCACATCTCACTGTCTTTCTTTCTTCGCTGAAGGAGGGTGAAACCCGCTATTTTCTCACAGCCAATGAAACCTGCCGAGCTCTGCCCAAGGGTTGGATACCGAATGTTATCCATTCGCACTTCGCCAAGGACCAGGCTCACATAGCCAGAATTCTCTCAAAACTCCTGAAAATGCCCTATCTGATAACCACCCATGCCACAGATATCTTTGTTCCAAAGGATACTGAGCGACTCAAGAGGGTCCTGAGAGATGCACACGCAGTAGTTACAATCTCCGACTTCAACAAATCTTACATGAGAGAGAGGGGCTTCACAAATAAGGACGCAACAGTCGTTAAGCTTGGTGTTAACCGAGCTGAACTGCCAGAGAGAGTCAATCCTTCCAGCTTAGCTAATGGTGTTTGTGTTGCCAGCGGCCTTGTGGAGAAAAAGGGCATCGAAGTGCTCCTCATGGCAGTGAGTGACTTGAAAGAAGAGTTTCCGCAGTTACATATCAAAATTATCGGCTCAGATCCTGACGGAACGCTTCTTAATGATTACAGGCTACGCTCTGAGCGTCTTCCTGTTGAGTTCACCGGTGCACTGCCCTCCAGTAAAACCCTGAAGATCGTATCTGAAGCTGGATTCTTCGTGCTTCCCTGCGTGAGGTCCTCAACAGGGGACATGGACGGCATACCGGTGTCAATTATGGAGGCCATGGCCATGGGGGTTCCCGTGGTCTCAACGGCGATCTCAGGAATACCTGAACTGATAACCCACGGAGAGACCGGGCTGCTGGCCAGACCTGGTTCCCCGGAATCCCTGACGGAGATGATCCAGCGGCTGCTGGCTTCGCCTGAAGAGGCCGAGGCCATGGGCAGAAGGGGCAGGGAGAGGGTGCTCTCCCTCCATTCACCCGAGCGGTCGGCCAGGGAACTCACAGAAGTCTTCAATCGCGCCATTGAGGCGCACAAGAAAGGGGCAGAGAAGTGAACCACACCCTGAAGAGGATCCCGGCTACGCTGGAGGAATTCTCCCGGGACCTTCCCGAATACACCGCTTCCCCGGAGGGAGCCGTTTCAGGATGCATCGGGGCCCTGATCCTTATGGCCGGCGATCCCGATACCGGCCTGGAGGCCATGAAGCTCCTTGCTCCGGGAACCTCCGAGAGCATACTGAGGCTTGCTAAGGGTCAGCTGAAGGAAGCCCCCTGGCTGCCCAGATCGTACTTTTCGGGAACCGCCCCGGAGAACGGGTACCAGCTGCCCGAGGAGAAAACCATCTCCATGGAGACGAATCTCTACAGTGGATCTCCCGAGGAGGGTTCGGTGAAGATCTTCGTGGGCTGTTCGGGAGCAGATTCATCCCGGCCCGTCACCGTTACCCGCGGGGATGACGGAGCCTGGCGACCCACCGAGTGGAGTTCCCTGATCGTGGGAATAAGGAAGCCCCTCTGACCGCTGATACCATCTGGCCGGAAGCCTTCCCTGTCCTGGAAGTGGAAAGGGTCGTCCTCCGGCGGGTCAGAGACACCGACGCCGCCGGGATATTCCGCTGCTACAGCGACCCTGACATCATGAGGTACATCGGTACCCCGCTTGACGATCCGGAGTGCATCCAGGGCATCGTGGAGGACTACTCCCTGGGGCAGGAAGAGGGCACAAGCCTTGTGTGGGCCATTGAGGAGAAGCGGTCCGGAGAGTTCACAGGAACAGCGGGTTTCGAGTCGTTCAGCTTCCTGGACTGCTGCGCTGAAACGGGGTTCACACTGCTGAAGGAATATCGCGGGCAGGGATACATGACCGAGGCGATGGAGGCGATAATCGCCTTCGCCTTCCGGGAGCTGCGCCTGAACCGAATCGAGGCAAGGATACATCCGGACAATGCCCCGGCGCTTCGCCTTGCTGAAAGGCTGGGCTTCACACTGGAGGGGACCCTGAGGCAGAGCGTGTTCTTCGCCGGGAAGTTCCACGACCAGATGGTTCTCTCCATCATCAGGGAGGACATGATCTGAGCACCGACTTCTACAGGGGTTTCGCCGCCCTCTATCACCGGCACCTTGAGGTAACCGGCCGGAGTGACATACTGTTCTACTCCCAGATGGCACGGGCTGCGGGGGGAAGCGTTCTGGAACTGGGATGCGGAACCGGCAGGACAATTATTCCCTGCGCCAGGTCAGGGGCACATGTCACAGGCCTCGACCTGAGCCCGGAAATGCTCGGGCACTGCGAAGCGCTTCTGGAACGGGAATCTGAGGATGTCAGGAGCAGGGTTTCCCTGGTTCAGGGCGACATGGCGGATTTCCATCTGGGAAGCAAGTTCCGCCTGATAACCACTCCCTTCAGGCCGTTCCAGCACCTGGCCACCGTGGAGGAGCAGCTCAGCGCCCTTGGCTGCGCAAGAGAACACCTGGAACCCGGGGGCAGGTTCGTTCTTGACATTTTCGACCCGGACCTGGAGATACTCACCGACTACGGCAGGGCCGCGGAGTTCGGTGAAGAGCCGCCTTTCCCGATGCCCGACGGGTCGGTTGTCACCGTCACATACAGGAATCCTTCCGTGGACACGGTGAAGCAGATCGTCCACTGCCAGATGATATTCACGGTGGAATCCCCTGGACACGCCCCTTCAAGGCATGTCCAGGAGTTCATCATGCGTTACACCTTCCGGTGGGAGGCGGAGCATCTGCTCCACCGCGCCGGGTTCCAGGTGCTCTCGGTGCTGGGCGGGTACTCCGGCGAGCAGGTGGGTTCCGGCGAACTGGTGTTCATCTGCTCCCTCAGATAGGCAGGAACCAGGTCAGCTTGGTGTAAAGACCCCAGTCCGGGTCCTGGAAACCGCCGTCACCGTCGCCGGGGAAAACGGTCTCACCCAGTGCGTAGAACATGCTCCCCGGCATGTACTCCCAGGAGAAAAGCAGGTTGGTGCGTATCTCCGAGCTTTCAGTTTCGCCGGTGAGGTCGTAATCCATCTGGAAGTCCGAGTACTGGGAGAAGAGCCTGAGGTTCGTTGTGGTGTCGAACATGTAGGCCACCCTGAGGGAGACCGATCTCCACTCGGTGAAGCGGGTGTCGAACTGTCCCGCCTCCCAGTTGTACTTATCGGTATCCCAGGTCCTGAAAAGGTCTCCGGCAACTATGAACTCCAGGGTGGGAACCGGCATGAGCCTCACATTGCCGGTGAAGTTGCTGAAGGTGCCGCCGCTGGAGTAGTCGCCGCCTCCGGTGCCCAGCCAGAACTTGAAGGGTTTGTGGGGGTTGGACCCCCCTCCGGCGAAGAAGTCCGTCCCGCCTTCGTAATACCTTCCATCCGGCCCCTCCCAGGGGTCGAACCTGTCCTGATTGAGGTTCGTCTCCCCGGTGAAGTTCCAGCCGTTCTTGAAGGTGCCGTTCACCTCGAGATGGGTGGTGTTGGTGATGGTCTCTCCGTCCAGCTCCCTGGCGTACTCCTGGCTTCCCCAGAAGCCCAGCGAGCTGAAGGCGTCCAGTGTCCTGAAGGTCTTCCTGAGCCCTCCATGGAAGGTTTCGTGATTGGTTCTGGTGGTGAAACCGGTGGGGTTCACGTTGAAATCCTCGCCAACCCTGCTGTAGCCGGCCCAGTAGCCGAAGGTGCTCCTTATCCTCTCAAGGTCCATCTCCCAGGCGGTTCCGTCGTCGGTACCCGTGTTCCAGCTCCCTGCGAAGGCCCCGCTGAGCAGGTTGTTCCCCGGAAGCTCCACGGCGCCGTCCAGCGCAGCAGCGCCGCTGCTGCTGCCGTCGAAGCCGTTCTGGGCCCATGACTCCTTCGATACGAGGGATACACCAACGTTGCTGTAACCCCCAAGCTCCCTGATCCCACGGAAGATGCCGTAGTTGGCGGCGGTCTCCACCAGTGTGGTGTCGTTCTCCCATACCCTTCCCGTGACCGCATCCAGGAAACCGAACCTGTAGTCACCGGCACTGCCGGTTATCTTAGCCCCGCCCAGGATAGGCACCAGGTCGCCGTTCCATGCCGCAGTACCGATCCTTCGGGAGTAGAAGAGATTGAAGGGCATGCGGAACAGTTCGCTCCTCTCCATGAAGAAAGGTCTCTTCTCCCGGAGGAAAAGCTCGAAATGGCCCAGGTTCATCTCAGCCTCGTCGGCCTCGACCTGCCCGAAGTCGGGATTCAGCGTGAAGTCTGCGGTTATGCCGCTGGTGAGCCCCATCTTCAGGTCGAGGCCTGCGTCGCCGGTCAGATCGTCATCCACGTTCGGGAGCGACTGGAATGTGTAGTACTTTCCGGCGGCGTAGGGCCTCAGTTCCATGCCCAGCGATCCACGCACACCGGATATGCCGCTTATCTCGGCGAAATCCGAAAGGTCCGCCATCTGCTGGGACCGGGAAAGGGAGTAGAAACCGTTCTCTGAGGTCCTGCTGAGTATCCTCTGGAAGTTCACCGCCCAGAGCTGATCCTCCGTGCGTGGGAACCTGAGGCAGCTCATGGGGATGGCGAACTCCGCCGACCAGCCGTCCTCCAGCACCGCCGTGCCGCTTTCCCACACAGCATCCCAGCCGTAGTCCCAGCCGCCTTCAGGGCTGATCCTGGAATCCATCTGGGAGTTGGCGAGGCTCACCTCGAAACTGAAGGCGCTCCTGCCGTCGTTCCAGGTGTCAAGCAGGATGGCTATCCACTCTCCGTTTATGTAGTTGTCCCTGGGCGTGAGGGCTTCTGTCATCTCCCGGGGCAGGGGGTCGGTGAGGATGAAGCCGAAGTAGACGAAGTCGTCGTCGTAGAGGATCTTCACCGTGGTGGGTTCAGTCATGGATTCGCCGTAGCAGGGGCCGAACTGGAAGAGGCGGCACGTTTCCCCGGGAGTTTCCTGCCATACCGCTTCGGTGAGGTAGCCGTCTATCTCCGGGGGGGTATCGATCCTTGCCGCTTCAAGGTTCCCCGAAGGGATCTGGGCGGCGAGGGCAAGAAGAGAGAACAACTGAAACATGTTGCCCCTTCCTTTTCATGGACCTGCCGGTCATAATAGGGTGTTGGTTGTTCTCGCAAACAACATTGCCAATATGCAAAATCGAATTAGCAAAATGCAAATTTCTTCGCAACTCGTTAACCCATAGCCTTTTCTCACAACCAGGCGGTCATATCATGCATACTCTCCTCATTCTTGCCCTTACGGCGGTCAACGGCATCTGGAGCGCCTGGCAGTACAACACCGGCAACTGGGAAAGCCTTGCGCCTCTGCTGGCTGAGAACGGCTTCGACACGGTGTTCTACTGCGCCGCATACCGCCCGGAGACCGACATCGAAGGTCTCATGGAATGCGTCGATGCCTGCGGCGAGTACGGCATCGAAGTACACGCGTGGGTGGTCATGTGGAAAACCTCCCAGTCCCGGGATTCCCTCAGAACGGTCCTCACTTCGGAAGACCGCATGCAGGTAGCCATCGACGACGATCCCAATGCGGAGACCTGGCTCTGCCCTTCCCGCCGGGAGAATGTGGAACTCATGGCCTCCACCTGCCTCCGGATCGCTGCTTCGTGCCCGGTGGCCGGCATACACCTCGACTACATCCGCTACTCCAGCGACAGGGTCTGCTTCTGCAGCCGCTGCGACACCGCCTTCGGACGGTGGCTGGGAACAGGAAGGTACCGGTGGCCGGAAGACTGTTATCGCGGAGGATACCTCCACGAGGAGTACCGCCGCTTCAGGAACGAGACCATCACCGACGCCGTGTACGCAATAAGGGATTCCCTGGGAAGGCTGAACAGGGTGGTGGAGCTTTCCGCGGCGGTGCTCCCCCGGGAGAGGGAGATGGACTACTACGGCCAGCACTGGGACAGGTGGATCCGGGATGGGAAGGTCGATTTCGTGGTGCCCATGAACTACACCGTTTCCGACTCGGAGCTTGTATTCTGGAGCGAAGCCCAGCTGGATATGGCAGGGGGAACACCCATCCCCTGCGGCCTGATCCTCACCGAGGGGGAGCGGCTCCTCGAAGCTGATGAGATAGAACACCAGGTGGAACTCGCCCTTGAAACGGGTTTCCAGGGGTTCGTACTCTTCCACCTGAGCCGGGGCTTCGTGGAAATGCTGGAGAGCGGTGAGTTAAACCTGCTCCAGCATGGCGCCCAGCGGTGCTCCCCGTAGAACTGAGCCCCACCTGGTTAACAGTTCGGGTGCTTTGCCCTCCTTATGGACCCTCTTCAGTTCGGTGAGCAGCACCGAGAGCGTCCTGAGCTTCGCCTGATCCAATCCTTCCCCCAGGTAATCATCGGAGTAAGAGAGCCCCTTTCCCCAGCTCACCTTCCCGCCGTGGAGAAGGTTCATCGCAGCCGATCTGCGTATCTGAAGCGCCGCCGACTCCAGAGATCCGTTAAGCCTTCTCAGCACGTACTCTGCGTCCATGATCTCTTCCTCACCTGTTTCGGGCTTCTCCCGACGGTGGAGTTCCCTGCCAAGGGTCAGTGCCCCCTTCGCCCTGACGATCCCGATCCATTCATCGAACACCCGGGCAAAAAGCTCCTCAGGAACCTCGGGAAACACGGCTCCCCCGGAGGAGAGCAGAGTTGAGAACCACTCAAGAGGGGCTTTTGACGTGAACGGGCCAAAGGATCCCTGCTCCCTCCTACCGCTCAGTGCGATAAAGTCCCTGGAAAGGTACCACAGCGTTTCATCCCGGATCTTTCCGGCGCGGTTGTATTCCGGGGAGAGCGAGCTGATGAGGCTGCTCTCAAGAACGGCTGCGTGGAGGGCACTGCTTGTCTCACGGCAATCCACCCTGGAGACCCTGCAGAGCATCTCTGCCTTCCTCCTGCCGCTGCGTCCGGTGAAGTGCCCGTTCACCCTCCGCCTGAGGTTCTTCGCCTTTCCCACGTAGAGAACGCTGCCGCGGCAGTCCAGGAACAGGTACACCCCCGGGACCTCGGGAATGGCGAGCCTACACTCCCTGGAGACGGTATCGCTCCGGAAGCCGCGTGACAGGGCGCTGTATATCGCTTCGATGGCCAGCACGTGTTCGCCGGCCCTTCGCATGGGTCCCATGGTGAAACCGGCAAGCCCCGCCACCGCCCTGAGGCTGCCCGAGGGAAGGGTTAACTTCGCAGCAGCCAGCTCCCTGGTGCAGGCGAAGTGAAGTTCCAGGCCGGTGATGTGCTCCAGCCAGCGCTTTTCGTAGGGAGCGTGGTGGGCCACCGGGGTCCTTCCGGTTACTGCCGCGGTGAAGAGCTTCGCTATCTCCTCGGCTGGAAGGGAACGGTGCCCTGAGAGATCCAACCGGGTTATGCCGGTCATCTCCCTGACCCTGGGGGGAATATCTCCGGAACCCCTGAAGAAAAATCTGTGAACGCATCCTCCGGGGACCTTCCAGGCTATCTCCAGCGGAAATCCGGCAGCAGGTGAACCCACCGCCTGAACATCCACGAACAGGGGATTCACCGCTGGATGTACCTGGTGTAGCCGCTGAAATCCAGATCGAGGAAGGGCTCTCCCGCCTCGATCCTCCCCCTTCGGTCCTTCATGAACGCGGCGCACCATGGATCGAGGTCGTTCAGGTTCATGCTTCTGTGGATAACCGCGTAAAGGTCCAGCTCCCGTATTGAGAGGAACAGGGGTATGGTGGCCAGCCAGCGGGGTGAAAGCGCGTTCTCCGTGGAATAACCGGAGAGGAAGGGCACCAGGAAATCATCAGCAGCTGCCTCAGGATCGGGTCGGTTAACCGCGGCATAGAAAAGGGCGATGGCAATGTCCGCCGCGAACCAGCTGCGGCAGCAGTCGTCGAAATCGAACAGGACTATGTTCCCGTCGGCGGTAACCAGCATGTTCCCCCCGTGGGCGTCGTAATGGACAAGCCCGTAGGAGTCCAGGGAAACCGGCAGGGCGCAGGCGCGTTCCATAAGTTCGTCATGCCTTGCCAGCACTCCATGCTGACCGGGGGGTATCATTTTTCTGATCTCCCCTCCCAGTGAAGGGTCGCTCCAGTGGGGTCTGAGCATTCTCTCAGGGTCGTAGCCCCTGGTCAAGCGGTGCATCCTTCCCATCAGTGCTCCGTATTTCACGAAGAGCTCCCGGTTCCACCCGTATTGCCAGGGCGTAACTCCGTGGATGAACCTGAATGCCGTTGCCAGGAACGACCCTCCGGCGCCGTCGGGTATCTCCTCCACCAGCTTTCCCGCCGCTGACAACACCGCTTCCGCCACCGGCACCCGGTTTTCGGCAAGATACCTGAGCCACATGGCCTCTCCCAGTATCATCCCGCCGGTCCTCCTCAGGGAATGGGAGATACGAAGGACCAGTTCCTCCCCATCCCTTGAGAACCTGAACATGAAACTCTCGAAACCGCCCAGTTCCCTGCAATCCTCACCGCCGAACCGGGCAAGGGCCTCCTGGGCAACTCCATCGCTGAACCTGTCGCTTATCTTCCTGTCCATGATGCTCCCGAAGGGTGTTTCGGTGACCCCGCATTATAATAGCGGCTATGCTGAACGACATATTTCGATGGCTGGCGGCCATGCTCAGAAGAACGGCAGGCGTGTGCCTGGAGCTTTTCAAGGTAATGATCCCCGCCCTTGTGGCGGTGAAGGCCCTGGAGGTCCTGGGCATCTTCCAGCCAATAGCCGGTTTCCTTGCCCCTGTGATGAGGCTGGCCGGTCTTCCCGGGGAAGCTGGGCTGGCATGGGTTACCGGCATGCTCTCCAACATGTACGGAGGCCTTGCGGTGACGGCGGGGATGGTGAACCCTCTGGGTCTCAACACCGCCCAGGTCACAACCCTGGGCTGCATGCTGCTGATTTCCCACTCCCTTCCCGTGGAGATAACCGTTGCCGCCAGGTCAGGGGTGAAGCCCTGGTTCCTCATTCCCTTCCGCTTCCTCACCGGCCTGGGCTTCGGGATCCTTCTGTCCAGGCTGTTCCAGGCGGCCGGCATCCTTCAGGGAGAGCCCGTTGTGCTCTGGAGCGCCGCTGAGCAGGGGGCGGGGCTGACCGATTGGATCACAGGGACCCTCAGGAGCATGGGGACCATATTCATCGTCATCCTGGCGGTGCTGGCAATGATGGACCTTCTGGAGCGCATCGGCTTCATGGCCCTTCTCAAGAGGATCCTTCGTCCGGTGTTCTCCCCCATGGGAATAGGCGACGAAGCCTCCACCATAACCGTGATCGGTCTGATACTGGGGATCTCATATGGAGGGGGCATGATAATAAGCGAGGCCAGGAAGGGCAGTATACCACCCAGACAGATACTGGCCTCGGTGTCTTTCATGAGCATCTGCCACGCGGTTATCGAGGACACCATGCTGGTTGGCTCCCTGGGGGTATGGGCGGTGGCGGCGCTCCCTGGAAGGGTACTCTATTCCTGGGCGGTGATGTTCCTGCTTCTACTGGTGTCCAGAAGGCTTCCGGAGAGGTTCATCGAGACGGTCTGCTCAAGGGTGGGTCAGTCGGGATCCGTGTCTGAATCTGATTCTGAATCCGAATCGGCTTCGGTGAGCTGATGGTCCCACAACGCTGAGAAGCACTGGTCTACGGTGGGGTCAGCGGGGAGTATGCCGTCGGCGGCCATGTCCTCCAGCATGCTGAGGATCCTTCCGATAACCGGCCCTTCGAATCCCAGGGCGGAAAGCCTGTGCCCCATTTCCTCGGGTATGATCCTGCCTGTGTCCTGGGAAGCGATCCTCGACCTGAGCTCGGTGATACGCGCCATCCCTTCCCCGGCGTACTCAGGATCATGGGCCCTTATGTCGGCCTCTCCCAGCAGAAGAAGGTTCTCCAGCTGAT
>DAINQE010000005.1:22980-24226 GCA_036743055.1 Candidatus Sabulitectum sp.
GGATCATGGGCCCTTATGTCGGCCTCTCCCAGCAGAAGAAGGTTCTCCAGCTGATCACCGGCATCCCGCATCAGCCTTCTCACGGCGCTGTTGCTCCATTTCGAGGAATAGAGGACCGGTCTCATGTGGTTCCTCACGAGAAGGGTCACCGCCCTTTTCTGAGCCCTTGAGAATCTCAGGCGGTCAGCCACGGAACCGGCCAGTGTCTCGCCCCGGGTCTCATGGCCGTAGAAGTGGGGTTCCCCTTCTGGATCGGTGGTCCTCACCAGACCCTTCCCGGCGTCGTGAAGCAGCGCCGCCCACCGGAGGTCGGCCACCGGCGGTACTTCTGAGACCACCTTCAGCGTGTGGTGCCAGGCGTCGAGGCAGTGATGCTTCCCCTGGCGAAGGCCGTCTATCACGAAGAGGTTCTCCACCTCGGGGACAACTTTCATGAGAACGCCGTCCTGCTTCATCATGTGAAGTGATGCCGACACCCCTGTTCCGTCGAATGCGGCCAGGAGACCGGTGAGTTCCTTGTACTGCCTTTCCGCGGAAACGGAGGTCAGCTCTCCGGAGAGGTCCCTCGCCGCCCTTCGTACCCTCTCCGCTATCCTGAAACCCAGTTTAGCGGCGAACCGGTACGCCCGGAGTATCCTCAGCGGATCGTCGGAGAAAGACGAGAAAGGGTCGCCTGGGGTGTCAATCAGCCTGTCCTCCAGCGCTTTCCTGCCCCCGAAGGGGTCGATCAGCCCGCCGTCGGGATCCATTGCCATGGCGTTAATGGTGAAGTCCCGCCGGCGGAGATCCTCCTCAATAGTGCTTCCGAACTGCACCATGGGGTTCCTGGAACCCCTTCTGTAAACCTCGGAACTGCGGAAGGTGGTGATCTCCGCCTTCTCGTGGGTAACCGGGTGAATGGCGGTGACGGTCCCGAAGGGTATTCCGGTGGGAATCACCTTCACGCCCTTTTCGGTGAGGAAGTCGATAACGTCGCCGGGCTGCCCGTCGGTGGCGTAGTCGGTATCCCCGGGCTCAAGGCCAAGAAGGGAGTCCCTCACCGAACCGCCAACGAGATAGAGGCTGAATCTGGAATTCCTGAAAACGTCAAACATGCCGGCAATATACTTCCGGGGAGGACCGGGGACTATTCCCTCCTGAACGGGTATGATAACATCTCAGCGGTGAAACACCTTCCTGATGAACCGCCGGAACCTTCCAGGGGTCTTCTTCTGCTCATCCTGACCCTCGCCGGTGAGCGCGGAGA
>DAINQE010000005.1:24326-29924 GCA_036743055.1 Candidatus Sabulitectum sp.
GACAGGTCCACCAGAACGGACCTGCCCGGCTCCCTCCCCACCTGCCTGAGAACCTCCTCAGATGAGCCGAAGGCAGTAAGGAAACCGGAAACGCCCTCGATGGAGCGTGAGAGGTCCACCACCGGCTCGGCGCTCAGGGTCCTTCTTATCACACCCAGGGAGGGCCTTGATATGCTGTCTTCGTAGGGAATGTACCCGAACACTGGGATCTTCCTCTCCTGGAACCATTTCCCCAGGAGCTTCCTCACCTGATCCATCTTGCCGGGTATTATCCTGTTGATCACGACCCCCAGGATGGGAACTTCGTAATGATGGAACATGGAGGCGCAGAGGTTGAACCTGTCCACAGTGGAACCCACTCCTCCGTCGAGGACAAGAAGGACCGGAGTTCCCAGAAGCTTCGCCACCCTGGCGTTGGACATATCGAATACGGATCCCACCCCGGGGTGGCCTGTTCCCTCTACCAGTACCATCCGCCCGCGGCGCCCAAGGGCCCTGTAGGCCCTCCTTACACGGCCGGCCAGGTCCGATGGCTCGCCGGTCTCTATGTACCTGGCGGCTGCTCCGGAGGACGCCGCAAAGGGCGCGGACTTCTCAAGGGGGAGCCCCATGCCAAGAGCCCTGTCCACGAACCAGGAGTCCTGACCCACCTGCTCACCCTCCACAAGGGTGGTTTTCTGCCCCAGGGGTTTCGTGAACGCCACCCCTTCTGGAAGCTTGCCTCTGAAACTGTGAATGAGCCCCAGGGAGAGGGTGGTCTTCCCTGCGTCCTTCCCCGCTCCGGCTATGTAAAGTCCCTTCGCCATGATCACCTCCTCCCATGATTATACCCAACCCGACGGACCGCCGTGATGGGACTATATTCTCCCGGGAGGTTATGATGCCGATTTCCAGCTGGATAGAAAGACTGCTCGAAGAGCTGCCCGGGGAGATCCGGGAAACACTGCTTCAGGACAATGAACTGGAGGGGGCAGAAGCCCTAGAGGAGGTTATGGCTTTCCTTGCCGATCACCTTTCTCAGGAGGAGTTCACCGAAGTCATGCATGCATGCAGCTGCCGATATCCCGCAGAAAAGGTCGCCGGGGCCAGGGAGGCCTTTCTTCGGAACGGATCGGTCACCGAGGCCATGGATGAGCTTCGGGATCAGTTCATGAACGCCCTTTCTGTGGGTATGCAGCTGGACGGGGGCATCATCAGGCGCATTCTGAATTCAGGCTGGGGCCTTCCAGGAACGCTCAGCGGAAACACGATAACGGTGACCAAGATCCCAAGGAGCGGCAACCTGAGAAAGTACTTCTCATCCCATGACCCTGAGGAGAGAAGGACGCTCTACTGCCATTGTGCCCAGGTAAGCGGTGCCATATCCCAGGACCTTCCTGTTCCGGAAAGGTTCTGCGAATGCGGCGCCGGATTCTACCGGCACATATGGGAGGGGATACTGGGAAGGCCGGTGCGGGTCGAGATCGTGGAGACCACAGCCGCAGGGGGCCACCGCTGCACCTTTGCAATCCATCTCAGCGACGAAGGGAAGTAATGCCCCAGTCCAGGCTCACTTCAGGGGGTTCCCCGGAGGACTACGCGGAGAAACTGAGGCTCTCCGCACTGGCACTCATGGCCGTCCTCAGTGAAAAACCAATGACGGGTTATGACATCAAGAAAACGCTGGACTCCGGGGAGATGCACTTCTGGCGTGATTCCTTCGGAAGCATATACCCGAACCTTAAGCTGCTCACCAGGATAGGGCTCGTTCGCACCGCCCTGAGCGAGTCCACCGGCAGGAAAAGGATATCCTACGCCCTTACCGATCCGGGAAGGGAGGTGCTGGCAACATGGCTCAGACGGCCTGCGGACACCCGCCCTGTGAAGATCGAGCTTCTGCTGAAGTTGAGGTACGCGTACAGAATAGGCCCTGAAGCCCTGGTCGAACTTATCAGGGCGGACCTCATTCACAGGAAGGACATCCTTCCGGAACTCTACGAAGCCCTGGAGTACCTGAGGGAGAGCGGGAATCCACTGCAGGACCAGACCCGAAGGATGATACTGGATTACTGGTACCGCCACACGAAGATGATGATAGACTGGTGCCAGGACTGGCTGCGGAAGCTCCATGACGAACCGGCGCGCCCCGTTGGTTGAGGCGCGCCGGCGAGGAGGGATGTATGACCGGAATAACCGGATGAAGCGCAGGTTCCTATGTTGCTGCCTTCACCATTAGTACCCGGTGTTCCGGAAATGGTTCCCGGTCATATGGCGGAGCCGGCACACAGGGGGTGGACCGCATGCCGGCTCCAGGTCGCACAATCCGGAGGGATTTATGCTGACCGTCAGTTAAGGTCCACCGGGATCCCGGTGACCGTGAATATCGTTCTCTCGCAGATGTTCACCACCCTGTCGCCCACCCTCTCGAGATTGTGGGCGATCCAGTCCAGCATCATGGTCTGCTCAATGTTGTGGGGATTCTGCATCACGAAGGTTATCAGCTCCCTGTGGATCTGGTTGTAGAGCACGTCCATCTTCATGTCCCTTGTGGGTATCTCCCTGGCTGCCTTGATGTCGTCCTCGGTGAATGCCCTTATGGCGTCGTAGAGCATCCTGCCGGCTATCTCCTCCATCCTGGGGATGTCCACCAGGGGCTTGATCAGCTTTTCGGCACCGATCTTCTCGCTAATTCTGGCGATGCCCTTGGCATAGTCTCCTATGCGCTCGATCTCGGTTGAGATGGTGAGGATCGAGAACAGAAGCCTCAGGTCGGTTGCCACCGGCTGCTGGGTGGCGATCACGTTAAGGCACTGCTCCTCTATCTCAAGGCACTTCAGGTTGACCAGCTCGTCGGCCTCCACTATCATCCTGGCGCCCTTCATGTCCCTTTCAGAAAGGTACTTGATCGACGAGTTCAGGTTCTTCCTTACGCTCTCCGTGACCTGAAAGAGCTTCTGCTTGAGTTCTTCAAGCTCCCTGTCGAAATTCTCTCTTGTCATCCCGTCCTCCCGATCAGCCGAATCGTCCGCTGATGTAATCCTCGGTTCTTTCGTCCGAGGGAGTGGTAAAGATCTGCCGGGTGGGGCCGAATTCGATCAGGTTGCCCGCCCTGTTCTCGTCGGTGAGCAGGAATGCCGTGTAGTCGCTTACCCTGGCTGCCTGCTGCATGTTGTGGGTAACTATCGCGATGGTGTAGTTCTTCTTCAGCTCGTTCATCAGTTCTTCTATCTTCAGTGTTGCCACAGGGTCCAGGGCAGAGGCGGGTTCGTCCATGAGTATCACTTCCGGCTCCACCGCAATGGCCCTGGCTATGCACAGCCTCTGCTGCTGCCCTCCCGAGATGGCCAGGCCGGACTTGTTCAGGTCGTCCTTCACCTCGTCCCAGAGAGCGGCTGCCTTAAGGCTCTTCTCCACTATCACCGCAAGGTCCGATCTGTTCCTGGTGCCATGGAGCCTTGGTCCGTAGGCGACATTGTCGAAGATGGACTTCGGGAACGGGTTGGGCCTCTGGAAGACCATCCCCACCTTCCTCCGCAGGTCCACCACGTCCTCCTTCGAGATATCGTTCCCGTCAAGGAAAACCGTTCCCTCGGTGGTTACCCCGGGGATAAGGTCGTTCATCCTGTTGAAGCTTCGCAGGAAGGTGCTCTTGCCGCATCCGGAGGGGCCTATGAAGGCGGTTATCCTGTTCACCGGTATGTCGATGCTTATGTCGTTGAGGGCCTTGAACTCACCGTAGAAAAGGCTGTATCCCTCGGCTTTCATCCTTATCTCTTCAGTCATCACTACCTCGTTTTCGATGATATGCGGCTGGTGATCAGGTTTATCGCCAGGTTCATCAGCACGATCAGCGCCACCAGCACCGCGGCGGTGGACATTGCCTTGTCGAAGGCCCTGGTCTCCATTGCCAGGTAGTACACATGCAGGGCCATCGTCCTTCCGCCGGACATAAGGGAATGGGGGACCCTGTAGCTGCCGCCCAGGGTTACGAAGAAGATGGCGGTCTCGCTCACGATCCTTCCGGCGCTGAGCAGGATGCCAGTGGATATGCCGGGAAGGGCCGAAGGGAGTATGACCTTCCTTATGGTCTCCCATTTGGTGGCCCCCAGGGCCAGGGAGCCCTCCCTGTAGCTGTCGGGAACCGACTTCAGAGCCTCCTCGGTGGTCCTTATCACCACCGGTATGATGAGGCAGGCGCCTGCCAGGGAGGCTGACATTATCGAAAAACCCATGTTCAGCGCGGAAACGAACAGCGCGTAGCCGAACAGACCGAAAATGATGGAGGGAACACCCGCCAGGGTCTCCACCCCGAACCGGGCTATCCTCACGAGCCGTCTGACTATGGGGCTCTCGGCCTTTTCAGAGTACTCAGTAAGGTATATGGCGGCCCCAACCCCGAGTGGCGTGGCTATGAGAAGTGTTACCACCACCATGTAGAAGGTGGTAACCACTGTGGAGTAGATGCCTCCGTCGCCGGAGAGACCTCCTCTGGGAGAGGTGGTGAAGAACTCCAGATTCAGCTGGGGAATGCCCTGGACCATTATGTAACCAACAACGAACAGCATTATCAGAACCGCAGTAGCTCCCATGAGCCAGAAAACCGTGAAGGCTCCGCCCTGGGCCATCTTCCTGGTGAACCTTGAAGTGGCCATCAGTTCTTCCCTCCCCTGCTGATGGATGACTTGAGGAGAAATCTCGCCGAGGAGTTCACCAGCATGATCAGCACGAACAGCACCACGCCGGTTGCGAACAAAGCGCTCTCGTGAACGCCTGTGGCGTAGGAAATCTCCACTGCTATGTTGCCGGTGAGGGTTCTCGCCCTGCTGAGAAAGATGCTCAGGGGGTTGCCGGTGCTGGCTGAGGGTATCACAACCGAGTTGCCGATGACCATTATCATCGCGATGGTCTCGCCCAGGGCCCTTCCCAGACCCAGGACCACCGCGCTTATTATCCCGGGTCTCGCAGCGGGCACTATGACCCTGGCGATGGTTTCCCACTTCGTGGCTCCCAGGGCAAGGCTGCCCTCCCTGTAGCCTTTGGGAACGCTCCTTATGGCGAACTCGGAAACATTGGCTATGGTGGGCAGCACCATCACGGCCAGAACTATGGATGCTGAAAGCAGCCCGAATCCCACATTGCCCGGGGCGGGGATGGTCCTTACGAGGGGAACCAGGACCACCATGCCGAACAGGCCGTAGACCACCGACGGGATCCCCGCCAGGAGTTCCACCGATGGCCTTACTATTCCTGATATCCACCCGGGAGCGATCTCGGAGAGGAACACCGCGGTGCCCAGCGCAAGGGGAACCCCTATTGCCACAGCGCCCAGCGTGACCAGGCCGCTTCCGGCTATCATTGCCAGTATGCCGTACTGGTCGTTCCCCGGTCTCCAGACCTTGCCAAGAAGCATATCCTCGAAACCGATCTCCCGGAAGGCCGGCATCGCCTCCTTCAGAGTGAAGACAAAGATGAGAAGTACGATCAGCACCGAAGCCAGGGCGGAGACAAGCAGAACCGTCTTCATTGTGTTTTCGATCCCCGTCCTGGCTGCGTAATGCCGGCTTCCGGAAGTCATATCGCTGTCCCCCGTCCCTTAGTTCACAGGAAGGTAGCCTTCGG
>DAINQE010000005.1:30024-75321 GCA_036743055.1 Candidatus Sabulitectum sp.
TGTGGATCACGATCTCAGGGTTCTCGGCGATCTCGGATTCCTTGATCTCCCTGGATGCCATTCCTATGTCGGCGCTCTGCTCGCTGGCGCTCTTCACGCCAACGCTGCTGCCGCCGCCGCTCACCGTGATGATCACGTTGGGGTCAACCGCCTCGTAGGCTTCGCTGAGAAGCTCGGCAAGGGGCTGCACGGTGGTGGATCCCACCACGCTTATCTCAACGGTCTCCTCCTGGGGAGTACCTTCGGCGGCGGGGGTTTCCTCAGCCTCGCCGCAGGCGCTGAACAGGGCCATGGCGGAGAGGGCGAGGATAGCTGCCAGTTTCTTTCTCAGTATCATTGTTCGTCCAATCTTTTCTTTGTTCCGCGGTTCTTCCGGACTAGAACTTCATTCTCCAGCCGAAGTACATGTCGGTGTATCCGTCTGTCTCTTCGTCCTGGAAGGAGTAGTTCCTCATGCCGATCTGGGCGGTGTTCTTGCTGGAGTAAATGTCCAGGTTGAGGCAGAAATCAATGGCGCCCATGTCGTTCTCGGGGTCCTCGTCGCCTGCGTAGCCCGGGCTGATGTTCTCGTAGCGGATGGCGGGCCTTACCGCCTGTATCATCTCGCCATCGAGGTCGAAGTTGGCAACCACGGTGAAGGCATAGCCGCTGGCGTCGGTGTAGTCGATGTCATCGTCCATGGTGTCGCCGATCATCAGGTACTCGCCGGCGATGTGCAGGTCGGAGGTGGCGCTGAGGGGGAAGTCGGCGGTGGCGAAGAAGTCCATACCGGTTGCGCTGTAGGTGTCCTGGTTGGTGCTGTCGGCGTACTCGCTGTTGGTGCCCATTGCGGCCCCAACCATGATGCCCTCGGTGGGATAGATCATGGCGCGAACGTTGAAGTTCTTGAGATCGTCGTCCTCAGGCTCGTTGTCACCCTCGCCGTTGCTGTAGGTAAGGTCGATGTCCACCATGCCGAAATCGGCGTTCAGGTTGGCGCCGATATCCCTCTTGCCGAAGTCGCCGATCATGTCGGCAACCATTGCCCTGTCACGGAAGAAGAGGCTGCTGCCTGAGATGAAGTAGTTGTAGCCGAAGGGCTTCTTGAAGTGACCCATTGAGAAGGTAAGGTTCTCAGTGAAGTGCATGAAGATGGCCACGTCCTCGGTGGTAAGGCTGAGGTCCTCGTAGGTGCCGGTGTACTTGGTGGGCTGGGACTTGAAGGCGATCTTCGCGTCCACCCAGTCGTTGAGAACGGGAAGCCATTCAACGGTGGCGATCACGTCGAATGCGCTGTTGGGCTCGCCGTCGGCAAGCTCCTCACCGTACATGTTGAAGGTGCTGATGACATAGCCCTTGAACTTGAGGAGCTCGGCTCCTCCGGTGGAGAACTCACCGCTGGCCATTGCGGCCATGGCGACTATCAGAGCCACTGTGATAACGTTACGCAATTCAATACCCCTTTCTGTTCCTGTTGAGCTGCCGGTTGACACTCCGGCCACGGGGGTAACATCAAGGGGGGTTGTTAAGGATGTATTTTGAAACAGTTAAGGAATTGTTAAGTAGCTATAGGAATGGTAAACAGGAAGATAGAGCCTCCACCGGGAGTGCTGGTAACGCTTATCGTACCTCCGTGGGCCTCGACTATGTGCTTGCAGATGGCAAGGCCCAGGCCGGTTCCTCCCAGCTTGCGGGACCGTGACCTGTCCACAACGAAGAACCGCTCGAACACCCGTTCCTGCAGCTCAGCGGGTATTCCCCTTCCGGTATCGGAAACGGCGAAGACCGCACTCTCCCCCTGGGAGGAGACCCTGACTTCAACAGAACCCTGATCGGTGTACTTCAGGGCGTTGTCTATGAGATTCACCAGTATCTGCTCCACCCTGTACCTGTCAGCCATTACCGCCAGGTCAGGTCTCTCGTTCACGAAGGAGAGCGCCAGGCCCTTTTCCTCCGCCCGGGACTCGAAAAGGGGCAGCACCGTGCCCATCATGTCCTCCACCGGCACCGGTTCCAGTGAAAGGGAATTCTCCCCGCTCTCCACCTCGCTGAGTATCTGAATATCCCTAACAAGGGCAATGAGCCTTTCGGTGTTCCTCATTATCACATCGATGTACCTGGAGTTCTCGCCTGAAACGTCTTCCCGGAGCGTTTCGGCGTACCCCTTGATGGCGGTGAGCGGGGTCCTGAGCTCATGACTCACGTTGATGGCGAAGTTCCGCTTGATCTCCGAAAGGTTGAACTCCTTCGTCACATCCCTGAAGGAGAATACCCTGTCCCGGGAATCCTCCACAGGTGCGCAGGTCCAGGCAATCACCTTGCCCTGGTAATCGAACCTGCCCCTGGGTTCTCCCCCGTGTTCGCTGCCCAGCAGGGACCTGACTTCCGGCGGCAGCTCTTCGGTCCTACCGCTCATCTTGAAAATCTCCCTGAAGGACTGGTTCATGAGAAGTATGCTTCCCCTGCTTGAAACAACCACCACCCCCTCCGACATGGACTGGAGTATGGCCAGGTTCCTGCTGTCGGAAATGGAGAGGTCCCGGATGAGCCTCTCGGTCCTCTCCAGGGTCTTGTTGGTTGCGGCGGCGAGACGGTTGTGCTCCTGGGTATGCCCCGGAGCAGCCCTTGCGGCGAGTTCTCCCGATGCCACCCTGTCGGCAACCCCGGCCAGGTCGCCCAGGGGAACCGCTATTCTTCGGGAGATCAGCCAGGCACTCACAAGGGCCGCCGCAAGGGCAGCGAGAACCACAGGTACCATTCTCTTCATCACCCTGTTCACCGCGGCGGTGTGGCTTTCAAAGAAAACGCTGGTCCTCACCACCGCCGGAATGGAGTCGTTCATCTTAACCGGCACCGCAACGTAGATCATCTCCCTGTCCAGTGTAGCGCTGTACCTTGAGGAGGTTCCCGTGACCCCGTTGAAGGCGGCGATGATCTCCGGTCTGGTCCGGTGATTCTCCATCTCCCCCGGATCCTTCTCAGAATCAGCGCAGACCGTCCCGTCGGCGGCTATCACCGTTACCCTGGCGTCCATCCTGGCGGCGGTCTCCGTGAGAACTGACTCCATCGCCGGCATGTCTCCCCAGAGAAGGTGGTACGAGACCACCGGCACCAGAGCCTCCGCGGATCGGGCGAGGTCGTCCACCGCTCTCTCCCGGTAGGCTTTCCTGAAGGTTGAAAGCAGTATGAGAGGGGCTATCACAGCAAGTATCAGCATTACCCACAGATATCCCCTGAGAATGGAGGAGAAAAGTGTGGGAGCCCGTTCCCTCACCTGTTCAGCTCCCCTATCCTGTAGCCCACTCCCCGTACGTTCTCCACCAGGCTGGCGGCTTCGCCGAGTTTCTCCCTTATGTGGCGGATGTGAACGTCGATGGTCCTCTCGAAAACGAATTTCTCGCCGCCCCAGAGGAGGTCGAGGAGCCTGGAACGGGAAAAGACCTTCCCTCGATTTTCCAGGAGAATGCTTAGTATCCGGAACTCCGTGGAGGTCAGGTCGATCTGGCGGCCGCTGACCTTCGCGACATATGTTTCTCCGTTCATCTCCAGGGGACCGTGGCTGAGTATTGTCTTACCGTCCTCCCTGCCCTCGGCGGAAACCCTTCGAAGAACTGCCCTTACCCTTGCAACCAGCTCCCTGGGGCTGAACGGTTTGGTTACGTAGTCGTCGGCCCCCAGTTCCAGCCCCGTTACCCTGTCGGTCTCATGGTCCAGCGCTGTGAGCATGATTATGGGGATGTCCCCGTGTTCCCTGGAGTTCCTCAGCCTTCTGCAGATATCGGTGCCCTGCACATCGGGCAGCATTATGTCCAGAACGCATAGAAGGGGGGATCCCCCTCCATCAATCCATCTTATGAAGTCGTCGCCGTTCTCGAAGGAGACGGTATCGAAACCGGCCCTTTCCAGGTGGAGTTCCACAAGCTCCCTTATATCGCCCTCGTCGTCCACCACCGCTATGGTTCTCGCCTGGGTCATCTTCCCTCCGTTCCCCGGTTCCACCGGCTCATGGTAAGGATAACCACGGTCACCGCTCCTGCAAATACCGCGGCTGCGGTTGCCCAGGCCGCGCCCTCCCCTCCCATGGAAGGTATGAGAAGAATGTTAAGGAAAACGTTCACTCCCGCGGATGTGAGAACGCTCCAGAACGAGTACTGGGGTTTGCCCATGGCGGAACCCGCCGTTGAGAACAGGCTTCCGAAGGGTTTTATGAGGGAGAGGCCGCCCAGGATGGCAAGGATCGGCCAGTTTTCTGTGTACCTGCCCTGATAGACAGTGTCTATAACCCATCTGGGAAAGAGTACGAGTGCCGCAACCACCGGCAGCTGTATCAGCTGCACGTAGAGGATGGCCCGGAGGGTCCGCCCCGGAAGACGGTCCCTCCTTCCCTCGCTCCAGTCCCTGGAGAGCACGGGTAAAAGGACCATGTTCGCCGCGGCGGCCACCATGACCACCATGGAGGTCAGCGCCCTGGAGGCCCCGTAGGCGGCAACGTCCTCCGGGGGGGCGAGCTTTCCAAGCATGAGGATGTCGGTCCTGGTGTATACGAATCCCGCAAGGCTGGTGCCCAGGGAGTATATGGCAAAACCGGATACTTTCTTGAAGGCTTTCCTGCTTACCCCGGCGGAAAGGTCCAGGCAGTGCCTGGCGTTCCATCCGCTTAAGAGAAAGGCCCCTGCGTTGGCCAGTGCGGTTGCGTGGAGCACCTGGACCGCGCCTGTGAGCTTCCCTGTAAGGATGAGATAACCAACTATGCCGCCCCGTATAAGGAAGCTCAGTACGTCCGCCTGCATCACCTTGGCGGTACCGAGCCTGGTGAGAAGCAGGTTCCTTGGGATGAAGGCTATCGCCCCGGTAACCGACGCCAGCACTATGGCCGGAATGATGCCTGTGAGGTCTATATCCCCGTAGAAGGAGTTCAGGCTGCCTGAGAACGCAAGGAGGAGACCGCCTGAAAGCAGGCTGAACCCCAGGGTGAGGATGGAGGCGGCGTTGGCGGCGGAGGAGGTCTCCCTTGAGGGTTTTTCACTTCCCAGCTTCAGCAGTGCCTGGAGAACGAACCCTCCTCCCAGGAGCCCGGCGAACATCTCGATGGAACGGGCCAGAGCATAGGCGGCATAGGCCTGATCAGGCAGGGTCCTGGCTATGAAGATCGACAGGATACCCCATAAAGCCAGGGAACCCTGGCTTACCAGCGCCGGCAGGCCAAGGTGAAAAGCCCTGCCCCTATTTTTTCTTTTCAGGACCCCGCCTCCGGGGAAGAAGCTGTTCCCTGGCGTCCCGGGCCACTCCCCTCAGGAATCCGCCTGTTTCCTCAGCGGCCATCAGGGTGTCCAGCCAGGTCATGAAAGCCGTCCACACTATGCAGAGGATAAAGGCTATCCCGGTGTAAAGGATAACCATCACAGTGCGCTTGGGATATGCCCTCAGGAACTCCGGGGTGGGGGGAACGATGACCTCTATGGTGGGGCTCTCCTTCGCCTCCTCTATCCGGAGGGTCTCAAGCTCGCTTCTCAGAAGGACATAGACGGCGCTTCTCGTTTCCACTTCCAGCAGAAGGGCCTCGTATTCGGAGAGGTAGCCGGGAATGCTGTCCATCACCGGGAAGACGCTGAGGGAATCGCCGGTTGTGGCCCTCACCCTCAGTGCATTCTCAAGGTACCTGTATTGGGCGCTGGCCTGGCCGTACATGGCGCTTCTAGGGGATAACGTACCGGAAATGCCTTCGAGAAGGGCCCCTGCCGTAACCATTTCGCTCTCTATGTTCGCCATTGCCTCCATCATGCTGGAGGCCTGTTCCTCGGGAAAGACAAGACCGGTGCGGGTCCTGAACTCCTCCATGGCCATCCTGGAGGAATTCAGGGAGTCCAGCGCAAGTGCCATTGCGGCCTCTGTCTGTATCCTGCTCCTCCTGGCGCGGCTGGTCACCAGCCTGCTGAGTTCCTCGTTGGCGAAGGTTATCATGTCGTTAACCATTGCCGCGGCCTCTGTTCTGGTGGAGCCCTCCGCGGTTATGAAGATCACTCCCTCCGGGGAGATCGAGACAGAATGCCGCTCGCCGAACTTTGAAAGCGCTCTCTCCATGCTGATGGACTTGTATCGGGTGATTAGATCGTACTTGAGGATGATCCGCTCCTGAACCCGCCTTGAACCCAGCACCTGCACCGCCAGAGTGATGTCCACTCCGCCGAACCCGGGCAGGAGGCCGGAACCCATGGAACCCATTGCCTCCACAGCATCCCCCAGGCCCAGGGCTCCCGCCGTTGCCGAAAGTGATGTGGCCGTGGAACCCGGCACTATGGCGGCGGCCCAGGCGCTCCATCTGGGTGCCCTGGTAAGGGCCCAGACAGAAGAGAATACTGCCACGAGAAGGCAAACAATGACTATTCGCCTGAGATTCCGCGCAACCCTCTGCAGTACCTTGCCGGTGAACTTCTCAGAAATGGGTTTCTCCGCCATGTTCCTTCCTATCTCGTGAGATAGATGATAGTGGATGTGATACCCACCACCGTTGCCAGTATGCCTATCTCCTGCGAATGCCTGGCCACCCAGTTGTAAGGCACCTCGATAACGTCGCCTGGAAGTACTTCCGTATCCAGGGCGTCATCCCCGGAAGCAACCGCTTCCCCGTCCCGGGTAAGGGTGGTGCCGCCGAGATGGCCGTTGTATACCACACCTCCGGCCCTTTCCACGCATGTCCTTACGGTGATCCCTGGGGTGTATGCTATGATCCCCCTCTGGTGCACGGCACCGGCCACATAAATGTCATTGCCCTGCACCACCAGGCGAAGGGTGTCCCCCGGGAGTACCTCTTCTTTCGAAAAACCCTCACCCCGGGACCACACGGGCACAGAGAGCCCTTCCGACAGCAGGTGGCTGCGGGAAAGGTCCACGTCCCCGGTGATGCCCCCTATGCGGTACATCAGGTCCTCTACTGTTTCCCCGGGTACGCATTCCCATGTTTCCACCTCGGGCACCGGGTAGGAATCGTTGTAGTTCCTTATCCCGGGCCTGATAACGTAAACCGGATCCTCGACCAGTGAGAAATGGACCACGGCGCCTCCGCTTACGAAGGGATCCGCCGCCGGGCGACCGGTGGCCCTGTGAAAATGAAGGTCCACCTGTATGGAATCCCCGGAAGCGGTAACCATCCAGCCTCTTCTGGACGAATAAGACGAAAAACCACCGGCCTCCCCCACCAGGTCGCTGACCCTGTTAATAGCGAAAAGGGTGTACTGCCCGGGGTTCTCCACCATGCCGGTTATCCAGAGCTTCACCGTCCTTGGCTCCATTAATCCAAGGCCGATCACCGCCCTGGGATAGTAGATGGATACCAGACGCTGAAGCTCGACCTCCGCCTGGGCTATTGTAAGCCCGTCGACCTGGAGCTGCCCTATGCCCGGTATCTGTATCATGCCGTCGCCTGAGACCTTGCAGGGCATGGAAGGGGCCAGTCCGGAAACCAGCATGGCGTCGCTGGTTCCTCCCTCGATCACCATCTGAAGCACATCCCCCGCCCCAAGCACATAGGCGTTCCTGTCAACAGGTTCGAAGATGGCGAAGTCCCAGACGTCATCGGAACCCCCGGCCTCTATGGAGGTCCCGGTGGTGATCTGGCAGAACACCGCCGCCATCAGGAACAGGATCATCCGCTCACCAGCCTTCTGAAGTGCTCGATAGTCCTTGACAGACCCTCTTCCAGAGTTACCTCCGGTCTCCATTTCAGAAGCCTCTTCGCAGTGGAGATGTCCGGCCTGCGCACTTTGGGATCGTCAACGGGAAGGTCCCGGTAGGTGATGCTGCTGGAACTGTGCGAAAGCCTTATGACCTCTTCTGCGAACTGCTTAACGGTCATTTCGTCGGGGTTGCCTATGTTCACCGGTTCGTGACAGCCGCTTTCCATAAGTGCTATCAGGCCCCTGACGGTGTCGGACACATAGCAGAAGCTCCGTGTCTGGCTTCCGTCGCCGAAAACGGTAAGGTCCTCGCCCCGGAGGGCCTGGCAGACGAAGGATGGAACGACCCTCCCGTCGTCGGCCCTGTTCCTGGGGCCGTATGTGTTGAATATCCTGGCAATCCTTGTATCCACACCATGGGTCCTGTGGTAGGCGAACACCATTGCTTCGGCAAATCTCTTGGCCTCGTCGTATACGCCCCTGGGACCCACCGGGTTCACGTTCCCCCAGTACGACTCCGGCTGAGGGTGGACAAGGGGATCTCCGTAGACCTCGCTGGTGGAGGCGAGGAGGAGACCGCAGCCCTTCTCCCGTGCAAGACCCAGTGCCTTATGCGTGCCCAGAGCTCCCACCTTCAGCGTCTGTATGGGGTACATGAGGTAATCAATGGGACTTGCGGGGCTGGCCAGATGGAAGATGAAATCCACCCTGCCTGGAAGGTAAATGTACTCAGTCACATCGTGGTTAATGAAAAGGAAATCCTTCCTTCCCGCAAGATGGGCGATGTTGTCGGTGCTTCCGGTGAGTAGGTTGTCCAGGGCAACCACCGAATGGCCCCTGTCCAGAAGGGCGTCGCAGAGATGGCTGCCTATGAAACCCGCTCCTCCTGTAACCAGTATTTTCACTTCTTGCCAGTCCTTTCGGAGTTCTTCAGTCTTTTTCCGTACATTCTCTCGTAGTACTCCCTGAATTCGCCGGACCTTATGGACTCCCACCACCGTCGGTTCCCGGAGTACCAGGCGACCGTTCTCGCCATACCGTCATCGAAGCCAACCTGCGGTTTCCAGCCGAGTTCGGCCTCCGCCCTGGAGATGTCCAGGGCATATCTGCGGTCGTGTCCTGGTCTGTCCTCCACATGGCGGATCAGGGTCTCAGGGGCACCTGTGGCCTCCAGGATGGAGAATGTCACCTCCCTGTTGGTCTTTTCCTCACCGGCGCCGATGTTGTAGACCCTTCCGGGCCGGCCCTTTTCCAGAACGGCCAGAAGACCTGCGCAGTGGTCGGTAACGTACATCCAGTCCCTCATGTTGCCGCCGTCGCCGTAGAGTGGAAGGGGCTGCCTCTGAAATGCGTTGGTGATGAAAAGGGGTATGAGCTTCTCTGGATACTGGTAGGGACCGTAGTTGTTGGATGCCCTGGTTACGGTTACGGGAACGCCGAAGGTGGTGAAATAGCTCATCGCCAGCAGTTCCCCGCCGGCCTTCGATGCGGAATAGGGGCTTCTGGGATCCAGCCGGTGGTCCTCGGAGGACCGTCCGGTCTCCACACTGCCGTATACCTCGTCGGTGGACACCTGGAGGAACATCTTCCGGGATGGTTCCTTCCTGAACTCCTCCAGAAGGACCCTCACTCCCTCCACATCGGTCCTCACGAAGGCAGATGGGTCGTCTATCGATCTGTCCACATGGCTCTCGGCGGCGAAGTTCACCACAGCGTCGCAGCCGTCCATGGCGTCGGATACCGCAGAGGGATCGCATATGTCACCATGGACGAACCTGTAGGCATCGCTTCCCTCCAGGTGGCTCAGGTTCTCCCTTCTGCCGGCGTAGGTCAGCTTGTCTATCACCGTTATCCGCCAGTCAGGCCGATTCTCCCTGAGAAAAAGCACGAAGTTGGTGCCGATGAAACCCGCGCCTCCGGTGACGAGAACCCTCATCTTCCGCCCTCCGAAAGCATCCTGGCCCTGTTGTTGGCCTCCAGGAGGTTGTCGATGCTGGCCCCGCAGTCGGACCACCATCCTGAGATCTCGTCGGCCTCCATCTCCCCACGGCGTATGTAGGCGTTGTTGAGATCCGTCACCTCGATCTCCCCCCTGGCCGACGGGCTGAGCCCGTCGATAATGGAGAAGGCCGCCGCGTCGTACATGTAAACGCCGATCACGGCGAAACTGCTTTTGGGTTCAGAGGGTTTCTCCTCGATGGAGATCACCCTGCCCTCACTGATCTCGGCAACGCCGTAGTCCCTGGGGTCCTCGACCCTCTTGTAGAGTATCCTTGCGCCTGCGGGCTGATCCTGGAATCTCCGCACGTATTCCCCTATGGAGTTCTCCAGTATGTTGTCGCCAAGGATGACCACGAACTTGTCCGAGCCCACGAAGGCCCTTGTGAGACCTATCGCCTGGGCGATCCCCCCCTCGCCTGTCTGGTAGGCGTAGTTGAGGCACCTGAATCCGAAGGCGGACCCGTCTCCCAGAAGCTGCATGAAGCCCCCGGCGCTGTTGCCGCCTGTGACCACCATGACATCCCTGATCCCGGCACCGGCCAGGGTCTGAAGGGGATAGTAGATCATGGGCCTGTCGTAAACGGGAAGAAGATGCTTGTTGGTTATGCTCGTGAGCGGCCTCAGCCTGGTGCCCAGACCACCCGCCAGTACAACGCCCTTCACTTTGTCACCTACCTCACCAGCGCGAACTTGAGCAGGGGAGCCGAAAAGGTCTCCCCGCGAACCGCGACCATGTAAACCCCGGAGGCCGCCGGCGATCCGTCGGCGGTTCGGCCATCCCAGGCGAAATCATCCCTGCCCGGTGAAGAATACTCAAAAACCGGGGCTCCCGTAAGGTCATATATGGTTATATCCATCGGTTCGTCGGGAACACCGGATACACCCAGCAGCTGCCCCTCCCCGGGCATGAAGGGGTTAGGGTAGAGCTTCGCTTCGGTTCCGTCGCCGGAAAGACCGGACTCCAGGGCGCCCCTCCAGAAACCGTGGTCGGTGGCCATCCAGATCAGGCCCTGATCACCGTCTATGGCAAAGTCGTAAAAGATCGCTTCAGGAACGGGACTGTTGAAGGAAGTGTAGGACTCTATCTCCCCGGTTGCGGGGAAATACCTCCGCAGACCCTGGGAGGTTCCCAGCCACAATGAACCCAGTCCGTCGAAAGCCATGGACTGTATCTGGGTCGAGAGACCCTCAACGGGAACGGCGCCCTGGTCGGAGAGCACCGCGAGCCCCCCGGCGGTCCCTGCGTAGACCGTTCCGCCACGGTCCATGGCAAGGGCGGAGACCAGAAGGGACGGAAGGCCGCTTCCGGCCCCCCAGATGCGGTCAACGGACTGGGTGTTCCCGTCGATGAGCGCAACACCCTCGTCGGTTCCCGCATAGGCATACCTGGTGCCTGCGGGGAGAACGCAGTTCACTTCCTTGCTGGGCAGGCCCGAAGCACCTGAGATCACCCTGAAAACTGCCGTACTGGGGTCCCCTGGGGTCCATGAAAGCCTGGTGACCCCTCCCTCTTCGTTCTCGAAAAGGGTCCTGTGAGCGAACCAGACCACACCCGGTCCGCCGGGCTCACAATCGAAGACACGGTTGTTGGCAAGACCGTCCTCAGAGGTGAAATGAAGTGTGCGGACAACCTCCCCCGACTCCCAGTCGAGCCAGTCCAGACCGAAACCCAGGGAGGAGACGAAAACCCCGTTCCCAGAAGGACACACCGCGAAGCACTGGCTTCTGGATGTGAGGTAGAGGTTGAGGTTCGTCCACTGATCCTGATTGAGAGCGGAAGCCCCGTTCCTGTTGCTTGTTACCCAGATCGTTCCGTCTTCTCCCAGGGCGCATGCCCTGAGATCGTTGGAAACAGGACCGAACGCCGGGAATGTTCTTCGCCAGGTGCTGTCGGGAAGGAGCAGCGCAAGCCCTGAGCCCGAGGCCCTGTTGTTCGAATATGTGTTGGCAAGGACACCGGCCAGGCGGCCCTGGAACCATGTGAGACCGGTGAGGGCGTTGCCGTCGAGATTGGTGTCATAGAGCACCCACTCTCCCCCGTCCCTTATGTAGCACCTGTTGGTACATCCCACCGCAAGGGGGCCGTCGCCGGTGGAGAGGGAGGCAATGTTCCCACCTGGGAATGTGACTTCCTCCATCCACACCGAGGCTGGAGGCAGATAGAACAGCTTTTCCGCGGTTGCCGCCCAGAGAGTGTCGCCGCTCCACTGGAGGTCGACGATGGAGGTCTGGTCCACCTGCTGGGGGATCCAGGAGTCCGGATCCCCTGGAGGCGAGGAACCGCGCAGGAACACCAGGCCGGCAACCGTTCCCACGAAGAGTCCCGAGTCCGCCTGCAGGATGCAGTTCACATTGTCGCCGGGAAGACCTCCACCGGTCTCGTAGGTGTCCCATATCTCGAAGTAGCCGAACTCCCTGATGCAGAGTCCCTGGGTGGTTGCCGCGTAGATGACGGTGTCCGGTATGGTCTGGTTCACGCCAAGAGCGAGGGGCAGACCGTCAATCTGGTTGAAGTGTGTAAGGTTACCGTTCTGATCGAACATGTCGATGCCGCCCCCGGAAAGGGATACCCACATGTTATCCTGGGAGTCGAAGGCAATATCGGAAACCCTGTCCCAGGAGAGTTCGCCCGGTGATGTCCACCCGGAATCGGCGATCAGCTTGTCCTCCGATGGGGAGTAGCTGGAGAAGAGAATTCCGCCGGAGGTTCCAGCCATTATGACGCCGTTCCTGGAAACGATGCACTGGCCGCCTCCGTAGTGGGGGTAGTGTTCCCACTCGGTAACCCTTCCGGTGAGAACGGCTAGGATAAGAAACAGAGTCACAGTCTTTCCTCCCACCATTTGTAAAGCAGTTCGAGACCCCGCTCAAGGGAAATCTCCCGCCGCCAGCCAAGACCCTCCAGCCGTGAAGGATCACCCACCTGGCAGTACTGGTCACGGTTCCTCAGAAGGCCCGGGTCCGTAACCGCCTCAAGCTCTCCCCCGGCTATTCCCAGGAGTTTCCGAAGCAGCTCCCCGATGGAATTACCCGAACCGGAACATACGTTATAGAAAGCTGCGCTGCGACCCCGGGCGAGAATGCAGCCGTAAGCCCGCACAACATCCTCGATGTAGAGATAGTCCCTTACAGCCTCAAGGTTTCCGGTCCTGATCTCCCGGGAGCCCTCTTTCAGCGCGTTCACTATCCTTCTGCAGAAGGAGGGAAGCACGAAATGCCCCTCCTGCCCCGGACCGAAATGGGGAAAGGACCTGCCCACCACCCAGTCGGTGCCTGAACCGGCCAGAACGCTCTCTGCCAGGAGCTTGCTCTTTCCATACGGGCTCCTGGGTTCCAGAGGGGAATCCTCGTGAAGCCTGCCCTGGTCCGGACGGTAGACCTCCGCGGAACTGGCAAAGAGGATCCTTGCCCCGGGTGAACGCTCCCTTACCCATCTTGCAACGCTCTCCGTTCCACCTGCGTTCACCTGGAGAACACGCTCCTCACCGGAGGCGGAATGTGCAACTGAACTCAGACCGGCAAGGTGCACGACGTACCTCACAGGGCCCTGAATGCCCGGAGGGGGACCCGGCAGCGGCCAGGCGAGCTTCGTTACCCCCGCTGGCGCCTGGAACTCATCCGTCAGGTCTGCTGCGAAGTCCCCGGGACCAAGTTCGAACATCTCCATGAGGGCCCTGCCCGCAAATCCGGCTGCGCCGGTGACAAGCACCGGGCCGTCCTGGGCCTGGAAGCCGCAGAGATCCCTTGCCACTACCTCTCCCCCAGCAGTTCTACCTCCCTGAGAAGGTCATATCCAGTTCGTTGGAGAACCCTGTGGTGAACCAGTTCCATCAGCCTGATCACATCGCCGCTGGTTGCTCCTCCCCTGTTCTCGATGAAATTCGCATGTACATGCGAGACCATGGCTCCGCCAACAGCAAGACCTTTCAGGCCGCAGTCCTCGATCAGCCTGCCAGGCGGTGGTCCGTCAACGGGCCTTTTGAAAACGCTTCCCGCGTTGGGCACCCCCAGGGGGAACTTCGCCCGTCGGAGAGAAAGCACCTGGGAAGCCCGTTCCCTGAGGATGCCGGGGCCTCCGTCGCATCGGGAGAGGTCCATCACCACCTGTGTGATCACGACGGGAGCGCCTTCCTGGAAACGGCTCTTTCTGTACGCAAAACCGCACTGCTCCATGGCCAGGGTATGCAGCTCGCCCGCTCGGGACAGGAAGGTCACCTCCCGAACAACATCGGAGAGGGATGATCCGTAGGCGCCGGCGTTCATGAAAACGGCGCCGCCGGCTGAACCGGGTATGCCCACTGCAAAAACCAGACCGTCCAGGCCAAGTGAGCAGGCGGCACCGGCCATGGAGGGCAGCGGAGCTCCGCCGCCTGCGGCCAGGGATGTGCCTCTGAAACGGAAGCGCTGATACTCTCCTGAAAGCACTATCACCACCCCGTCCCAGCCCTCCGACGGAGCCAGGGTGTTGGAGCCCCGGCCCAGGACGGTCCAGGGGATGGATGTGTTCTCAAGGTACTCCACCACCGAGGCAAGTTCGTCGTCGTTCCCGGGAAACGCCGCCCTGGAGGGGCCGCCTATACCCCAGGTGGTGAAACGGGAGAGATCGACGGTCTTGAACTCCGTCACAGCTTCAGGTCCTTTCCCATCAATCCTGCCAGGCACGCCCCTACGGAGAGATATGTGAACAGGGGGCGGGGTCCGCCCGCCTTCTCGGCAAGGTAGAGGACCGCGCGGTAGACAGGGGAGCTGGTGGCCGCCCTGGCCATGAGTCTCGCGGGAAAGAGATGGACCGGATGGGAGAAAACGGGATCGGCCAGCCTGCTTCCCAGCAGACCCCTGGCCCCTGAATGCTTGTCCAGGGTGTAGGCCAGGCCGCTTCCTCCGTACTCCAGCATCTTCCTGGAATGCTCCCTCACTGAAACATCATCAAGGTGGTTCACCGTCAGGGAAGGGTCCCAGTGGAAGGATGTCCCGGCCAGGTGGAGCCTGTATCCAATCTCGGTGTCCTCCCCGCCGTACCTGTCTATCTTCGGGTCGAATCCTCCGGCGCTCATCAGCAGCTCCCTGGGAATAGAAAGATTTCCTGTTATGAAGTACTTCCAGGGGAACGGCCCCGGAGGCGAATCGCCCATCGCCCTGGTATCCATCCACCTCTGCCAGGGGGTGGAGTTCACGTTCCATGCGTTTACCCTCCTGCCCATCACCGCGTCGGAGCCGGTCCTCTCCCTGATCTCCAGATGCCGGCGAAGGAGTTCCGGCCCGAACTCCAGGTCGGCATCCATGAGAAGGGCGACAGGGGCGCTGGCCCCCTCCATGGCTGCATTCCTGGCGGCGGGTCTGTTACCCCCCGGCGACACCCTGACTATCCTCACGGAACAGTTCTGGGGAAGCCGTGACAGCTGCGCCGCGAACTCCATCTCAACGGGGTGATCGCTTCCGTCATCGGATATCACCAGCTCCCAGGGACCGGAGATGTCCTGCCTCGACAGCGAGATCAGGAACTTCTGGAAGGGTTCTCCGCCGTTCTTCACCGGAACCTGCACGGAGATCTCAGCCATCATCATCCTCCGGCTCCAGAGTCTCCAGTGGCCCAAGGGAGCGAAGCAGGTAGATGATGAGAACCGTCAGGAGGGTTCCCCCTGCGATGATCCAGGATCTGATGCCGGGTGCCATCCCCGCCAGGGGACCGGAGAGGACCGGCACCGCTGCCAGGATGACTATGGCGAAGAAGTTCACAGGGAAGACCTTCCTTCCCAGCCAGAACAGGGAGACCGCCATGAACATGTTGGTTGCCAGGGTTGCGAAGGCGGCCCCCACCGCGCCGGCCACGGGGATGAGCCTCATGTTGAAGCCTATGTTGAGAATCGCTCCGAAGGCGGTCATCCATCCTATGTACCTTGTCTGACCAGTGAGGAGCGGGGCGGTCTGGGAAACGGTGAAGAGAGCGTAAAGGGCCGCTGAACCCGCCAGCCATGGAAGCACAGAAGCCGCCGGAAGCCAGAGGGCTCCCCCGAAAACAGCCACTATCTCATTAGAAAGCAGCGCCAGCACCATCGCCGCCCAGTTGACGGTTACCATGAAAAGCAGAGCGCTCCTCCCAAGCTCCTCCATGCTGCCGCCCTGCTTCTTCTTCCTGTAGATGTACCGCTGCCATGCCATCCCGAAGCCCAGTGTAAGCGGGGTAAGGACAAGGACCGCCCTTCCGGCCCACTCGTACCAGCCGCTCTGCGCCAGGTCGGGGCTTATGGTTCGAAGCATGAACATGTCGGCGCTGGAGAGAACCAGGAGGGCAAGGCTGGCGGGTACCAGGGGGAGGCTGAAGGCCAGTATCTCCCCTGTGAACCCCCGGGGAACGTTTCTCCCTGCCGATGATGCCGTAAGCCTGTACATCATCCCGATGGTGAACAACGCCGCGGCGATGGTTGGGATCCACCTCGCCTCCAGGAAGGCCACCAGAGAACCGCCGCCTGAGGTCCCCCTGAGCAGAAGGAAGAGAAGACCCAGGGAGATCAACCCCCTGGCGAACTGCACTGTGAAGTAGGTCCCCGCCATTCCCCTGGCCCTGGGCATGGCAAGGGCCACCTGAAGCATGGCGACCCCTCCCCCAAGGGCGAGGGCGTGAAAAAGCAGCGTGGGGTGAGAGAGCTTCAGGATCCCGGCGATTCCTCCGCCCCATATCAGCACGGAGATCACGGATAACCCCAGGGGAACAGTGGGAAGCAGGATCGACCGGGTCAGCAGGGCCCTGTGGGCGTCGGTTGCATGCCAGGCCCTCACCACGGCGGCGGGGAGACCCAGGACCACTATGCCGGCGATTACCTCGCTGAGTATCCTGATAACACCCAGCTGACCCGCCTGGTCCGGTGTAAGGAATGTGCTCATGAAGGGCAGGAAGGCGAACTGAACAAGCCCGCTGACTATCATCGCAAGACCGTAAAGCAGGGTTTCCCTTGCCAGGTCCTTTTTCACTTCTCCCACCCCAGCTCGCGGTATCTGCGGTGCATCGTCTCCGCAACGGTCTTCCAGTGATGGGTCTTCCTTATCCAGGGGGGGCCCGCCGCGGCGTACCTTTCCCTCAGTTCCGGATCGGAGGCCAGTTCGCCCAGGACCTTCTCCAGATCCCCGGGCCCGGCCACCGCGAAGGGATGGTCGGGGATGAAGTCGATATACGCCTGTGAAAGGCTGGTGACGGTGCATATCCCCATGGAAAGGGTCTCAAGGGAGTTCACACCGTAACCCATGTCTCCGGTGGCTACCTGGTCCACCGCGATGTGACAGGTTGCCTTGAGCTCAAGGGCCCTGGCGTGGGACATGTTCTCTATGAGCACCAGTTCCACGGGGAGTTTTCGGGAAAGGTTCTCAACCGCCTTTATGATCTCCTCGGTCCCCTTCACCGAACGTATCCTGGGAGCGTGGCATATCCGTATCCTGTCGCCACGGGGGGCGGCCGGGGGAACCAGTGAGGTGTCGAAGGGGAGGAAAAGGTATTCCAGCTCATCATAGCGCAGGTAAAGATCGAACTCGCAGGTGGTGTGAAGCTCGGTGGCGTCCCACACTGGTTTTATGGCCCCCCTCATCCTCAGGTCAAGGCCGTGGTAGTTGGAGACGATATGGGCACCCCTCTCCCTCAACTCCCTGATGTCACGGCCGTCCCGGAAGAAGCTCATTCCCCCTTCCAGCACATAGATGTCGAAGTCCTTGAGCCCATACTTCGTGGAAGCCCTGTTCACATAAGGTGTCCAGGCCAGGTCACGCAGGGCCATCAGGACCCTCTCAGCCCGGGAAGGGCTCCAGAATATCCTTTCGGTGGTGCCCGTGAAGGGGACCCTGAGGCTTCCGCTGCGAATCAGCCTTTTCACCTTCCACAGCCACTCCATGGGGCCGACGAAGGGCAGGTTAAGGCAGATGTCCTCAGGGTAGAGGTTCTTTGCCCTGTAGAAGGTAACAAGGCGGCTCTGGTGCCCCAGATGCCTGTGTCCCCTCACGTACAGGGTAAGGATGCCGGTGTAGTTCTGGGGGGAGAGATGAAGCACCTTCAACTGGAGCACCCCTTTCTCAGGGCAAAGGCGAAAACAGCGCCGCCGGCGGCAAGCTGGATCACCGCGCCTGGAATACCCAGTATCCTGTATCCCAGCAGGTCCGGGGAACCGATGTCCGGCAGGGAAAGGGTGTGAAGAAGAGGGGAGCGGTGCGGGCTCCATATCACCGCCTGTCTGGACTGCGTGTCGAAATCGTCCATTCCCAGGGACCGTTCCAGGCGGTTGGTGTCCGTGATGCCTGCGGCCAGGGCTATCGCGGCGGAAATCGCCACCAGTACCTTGAATGGTCTGGCCCCGGCTCCGGTGCGCATAAGGGGCATGAAGAGAACGGGGAGGGTCGGGAAGAGGAACCTGGGACCCCAGCCGGTTCCGCCGGTCCAGTCGTGGAGGAAGCCATGCAGGACCAGGGAGAAGACGAAGGGGCTCCAGAACCTCCAGTCGCCGCAGTAGAAGATCGCCAGAACGGTAAGGGGAGCGTACCAGAAGACCCCCTTGCCCGGGCTGAAGAGCAGACCGGGAATACCCTTTCCATAGAGGTCCACGGAAATGGCGGGATCCTGGGAGTGACCGTCGGAGAAGGGCGACCCGAACCTGTAGTGGTTGTAGGCAAGGAGAGCAAGAACGAAGGGCAGTGCGCCGGCGGCCATGTGCAGAAGGTTATCCCCGGGTTTCCTGTCGGTGATGTAAACCGGAAGCAGCACTATCATGTCAGGTCTCACCAGGAGGGCTGCGCCGAAGAGGACCCCGGCGTGAACGGGTTTTCCGGAGTGGATGAACCAGGCTCCCCAGAGGGCCAGGGCGGCAGCGGAGGTCATGTCATAGGGCATCCTGCCGTAGATCAGGGCCATGGTTCCCACCATCACGGCAATGAACCTCTTCGTGTCCACAGGACCCATGAAGCCGTCGGCAAGTCTCTTCATGCCCGCCACCAGGAGAATGCTCATCATGGCGTTGGTGGCCGCGGCCAGGACCTTCCCGGCGGGAAGCCCCAGGAGCAGCCCGGCTCCGGCTGAGGGAAGCAGTATCAGCGAGTAGCCGGGTGAATGGGGAACATAGGAATCAGACCTTATCCCTGAGACCTGCCAGCCGTACTCGGAGGTGAAGAGCTCCCTTTCCCCGAAAACCGATTCGGCGACCTGATACTGGGCTGCCACATCGGTGGTGGTGAGCCTTCCTGCGAAGAAAGCGCAGAGAAGCCCGGCCCAGGCCAGGAGATACCCGAAACGCATGGGGTTCAGACCCTGCCTTTGAAGGTGTTCCGGAAAAGACCCCTGGCGGAGAAGGACTCCTTGAACCTGCAGAGGCCGTGGTTGACCTCCATGTCCAGGGTGTATGTCCCCAGGTCCAGGTAATGGTAGCCCATCTTCCTGGCCCAGTCTATGACCTCCCTGTAGACCAGGTTCACGGGCCTCATGGACTGGGACCTCTCATTATGCGAGATGTAGAAGGCAAGGGTCACCCTGGGGTTGCAGTGGAACATCACCATTCCCGCATGGACTTCTCCGGACCCGTCCACGGCGATGAACTGCCTGACCATGTTGCGACCCAGCAGGCGGTCAAGAAGACGAAGCTCCTCAAGGGTGTGGGTAGGCCTGACCCCATGGCGGTCCTTCAGGTTCTCAGCCAGTACAGGGTAGAACCTCGAGAAGTCATTGTCCTCCTCCACATGGAGCCCGGACTTGACAGCCTTCCTGACACCCCTTCTGGCGGATTCTGAGAATGCAAGGTCGATCTCCTCCCCAAGCCTTCCCAGGTCTATCACCGCGGTAAGTTCCCTTTTCCTGTATCCGAATCCCCGTTTCACCAGGGCGAAGTCCAGGTAGTTGTGGGGCCGGCGGAAGTAGCAGACCGGGGGGGGCGTGATCTCCAGCCCTGCAAAACCCTCTTTCCTGCAGTATTTCAGAAGCTCGTCCACAAGCCGCTCCACCTTGTCGAGACCGGTCCTGTCGTCCAGCACCGGCCCCCCGTACGAGGCCCCCGGGTAGCTTCTGAACCATATCTCCCCGTCGATCTCCGAGAGGGCGCCTGGAACGATGGCCTCCACTCTGCCTGAAGCGCTCTCGATAATGAGATGATGATTCTCGAAACGCCCAGGCGGATGGTAGTCCAGGAAGGCCTGCGTGTGGAACACCGTACCGTTGTTGGATCCCTCGGTGAATGAAGCCCAGACGCTGCTGTCCTGTTCAGTGATCCTCCTTACCGTCATACCGCTCATCTTACCACCGCGATCCTGGACTGGTAAACGGTGTCGCCGGAGGTGACCATCACCATGTACACCCCGGATGCGACCACCTTGCCGTTAAGGGTTCCGTCCCAGGCCCACTGGGAAACGGAAGGGGCCTCGGCTGATCCCGCGAAGGAACCATCGAGCCTGAAGAAATCCACCCTCACCGGATTGCCGTCCCCTGGGCCAGTAAACCTCAGCGCTCCCTCTCCTGAGAGGTAGGGCTGGGGATAGAAACTTACCCCTGAAACCCCTCCTTCTCCTCCTCCGGACTGGCTCACGAGCCAGAGTCCCTGCTCGGAGGAGAAATACACTCCTCCGGTTACCGGGTCCCTGGCGGAGTACTCCCAGCTGTAAAGGGGAGATGGCTTGTAATCACTGTTGATTCCGTTGAAGAACGAGACCGAGCCCTGGGAAACCCTGTAAACGCCGCTTTCGCCAAGACACCAGATCCTTCCGGCGGCGTCGGCCTCCATGGCCTTCACCGTTTCCGTTATGTCCGAGTACTGGGCGAAGCCGGAGCCGGTCCATCGGGCGAGACCGGAAGAGGTGCCCGCCAGAAGACCGACACCTGGCACCTCGAGGAAACAGAAAACATCCGATGAGGGAAGACCGCTGGAGGATGTATACGCCTGTCCCTGCCCGGGTCGCCACTGGTCCTGGGAGGGATCCGAGGGATTCCCGGAATGAATCAGGAGCTGGCAGCCCTGCCCCCCTTCGAAGGCTATCCAGAGGCTGTCGTCGGAAACAGGGTATACGGTTCTCACGGCAATGGAGGCTATACCGCTTCCCCCGGTCCTGGAGGCCCAGTTCATGGTTCCCAGTGGATCCCCGTTGAAGCCCATGATGCCGCTGGGCTCTTCGGGATGGCCCCCTGGATCGAACTGTCTGAAGGCAGCCCAGTTGCCGTTGCTCTGAACGGCGAGCATAACAGGCTGGTTGTTGGTTATCTCCGAGTATACGATGGTGGACTGGGGGCTCTGATACTCAAGGGTGTCCGCCACGAAGGTAATGATGGTGTCCCCCTGGGAGTCCCAGTCTCCGTTGTCACGGACCCAGGAGAGCCCGTGGTGATAGGAGGAAACCCACACTCCCTGGGAGTAGGATTCGCACACGGCAAAGGTCTGGAAGGTGTTGGGCATGCCGTCCTCCTCGCCGTAGCCCCTCCAGCCGTAGCCGGGATACCAGGCCTGAAGCCCCCTGGTATAGCTTCCGATGTATACCCGGCCATCCGCCAGGGCGGCCATCTGGTGAAGCTTCTTGCTCTGAAGCCCAGGGATCCCGGAGTAAGTCCACTTACCTGACTCGGCCAGATAATAGAGCCCTATGCCTGAGTTGAAGTTGCCTATATCGATGATGCTGGTCTGGAAGCTGAAAGCCGCGTGGAGGGTTCCGTCCACCGTGAACAGAGCCACGGGCCATCTGGCTGATGGAAGGCTGGTGCCGGAGACAGCCCAGTTCTCCTGATCCCTTACCAGCACCTCTCCGTGCACCGACGCGAAAAGGCCGTCGGGGGTTTCGAGTATATCGGTTACCATGCTGTCTGATACGGTGGAGTAGTCCAGTATGAAGTCGAAACGGTCCCCCTGGGCTGGAAGCTCGATGGCACCGCTCTTCCCGCAGGCGTAAACTGATGTTGAACCGGTTCTTACAACCTCAAGGTCCATCTCCCTGGTTTCCACCCAGTGGTTCCAGGAAGCTGGATTCAGGGGGTTTTCAGGATCATGCAGGGAATAGATGCCCTTGTCGGTGCAGAGCCAGAGGGTGTCGTTCCTCTGGGACATGAAGTATACATCGGTGGCTGTGAAGGCCTCGCCCACCGGTGTGAATCCCTGGGCGTTCCCGTGGGCCACACCGCCCATGCAGCCTACCCAGATCTCACCGGCAGCTTCCAGAAGGGATGTAACGGTTCCTTCGCCGGGAATGCCCTCGAAGCTGGAATAGGTTTGCCATGAGGATCCGTCGAACATCACCAGACCGCCTCCGTCGGTGGCGAACCACATCCTTCCCTGTGAATCCTCGAGAACGTCCCTGCAGTCCGGCACCGGAAGATCCTCGGGGCAGGAGAAAAGGGTTCCGACCCCCTGGTCCATGGAGTAATGGAAAGCCCCTCCGGAGGAGGCGCACCAGACCCCTCCGCCCGGTGCGGAAACCGCCTTGTGAACGAAGGAAATGGAGGTCAGCAGATCCCACTGGGGTGCGGCCGACAGCAGCATGCAAAGGAGAATGTGCATCTTGTCCTCTCAGATCGTCAGAAAAGCCACGGGAAACGTATGTGCCATACCATCCAGGCAGCCTCCCACACAATGGACCGTGACATCTTGGATGTGCCCGAATGCCTGTCAACGAAGATGATGGGCACCTCAGCTATGGAACACCCCGCCCGGTGGAGCTTGTAGGTAACCTCTATCTGGAACGAGTAGCCGTCGGACCTTATGGATGCAAGGTCGAGCTTCTGAAGGGCGGACCTCCGGAAAGCCTTGAACCCCCCTGTGGCGTCGTTCACCGGGAGACCCGTTACTATCTTGGAATACTTGTTGGCGAACCAGGAAAGGAGCAGCCTGTGCAGCGGCCAGTTGACCACGTTGACTCCGCTGACGTATCTGGAGCCTATTACCAGATCGAAGTCCGAAAGCTTTCCCACAAGTTCCGGAACCTTGCCCGGATCGTGGGAAAAATCGGCATCCATCTGCACCACCGGATCGTAGCAATCATGCTCCAGGGCCCAGCCGAAACCGGCTACATAGGCCTGACCAAGCCCGTTCTTCTTCTCCCGGGAAAGCAGGTGAACCCTGCCTGTATCCCGGAAAGCAAGAACTGCGTCCCCGGTGCCGTCGGGGCTGGAATCGTCCACCACGAGCACATCGGCTCCCACAGGAAGGTCCAGCAGCCTGGGTATGATCTCCCTGATGTTCTCCAGCTCGTTATAAGTGGGTATAACGATAAGCGGCTTCTTCAACCCCACCTCCAGTATCCGCGGTTTGTCGCAATATAACCATTGAAGGACCACAGGAGTATCGGCGGCCCCGGCGGCTTTCTGTAATCCCCGGGGGCAAGTATGTTCCAGAAAATAATAAACCTTCAGGAGGAAAAATGAGGAAAACCCCGGGAATACTCGCGCTCACAGCGGTCTGCGCCTGGGCGGTAACCGCCCTTCCCATTCTAGGCTACTCCTCCGCCACAGGATTCCTGCTGGGCGGATATGTGATAAGCGGACTCGAGAATTCCCTTCCAGGAAGCTCGGTCTCCCTGGATGCCTACTACGGGACCGCCGGGGTCATCAAGTTCCAGCCCTCCGTTACACTGGTCACCCAGAGCGGCGTTCTTCAGGCTTCCCTGGAATCCAGGAAACTCCTCGACAAGCAGTGGCTCGGATGGGGGAACGGCACCGATCCGGACAGCTCCGCCGGGATGGACCTGGAGATGTACGCCCTGAAGGTTGAGTACTCGCTCCCCCTGTCGGAAGTGTTCTTCGCCACCGTCGGCGCCGAGGGCAGGTTCTCCACCGTGTTTAACATCCAGGAGTCTCCGGTGTGGGACGAAATGCCCGGCCAGGTCTTCGACGAGACCTTCACAGCAGGGCTTGGGGGCGGGCTCACGGCGGTCTTTCCCCACGCGGGGCCCGGAACCCTGCTCCTTGAGGCCAGGGGGTTCTTCCAGGAGGGGCAGGTCTCATACTCGGGGATCACAGGAAGGACGAGATACTCCCTGAATCCCTGGCACAACGGCGGCATCGCAGCCGCGGGAAGGCTTCACAGGCACTTCAATGCAGCTGAGACTCCTGTGCCATACGCTCCGGGGATCGGCTCCAACGTGGACTTCCGGGGTTACAGCGACCACAGGTTCACAGGCTCTTACTGGACCATCCTCCAGCTGGAGGTCAGCCAGAAGGTCCTTGAACTGAAGGACGAGGAGGGCCGCACCGCGATCTCCCTCTCACTGGCCGCCTTCACTGAAGCCGGGAGAGCCGGCGAATCCCTGGAAGAGGTCTTCCAGAACGGGTACCACCACGATTTCGGCGGAGGCTTGAGGATAGGGGCCGGGGAGCAGGCCAGCATGAGGTTCGACGCAGGCTGGGGCGACGAGGGAATGGTGATATCCACGGGGTTTTCCAGCGCCCTTTAGTTTTTGCACCGCCGGTGGGATTTTCGCTAAATTACACTGAAGGTTCTTTAACCCGGAAGGTGGTGCTATCGTGAGTGTTTCGGTTCTTGCAGCCCTCGCGCTGCTGGGGTGGGCCATGGATCCCGCCCCGGGTCCTTCGGTCCCGTTCTGGTGGACTGCATATCCCGAGGCCGACAACGCCGTTCTTGTGAACCCCGCCGGAACGGCCTGGCTCAACGGTTCTTCGGTAAGGATCGGGTGCATCTTCAGCGACAGCACCTTCGAGCATTTCGACAGGGTAACGCTGGACGATCCCTCAGGCGGATTCGCCGGATGGTGGGAGGACGACCAGAGCCTGAGAAGGTTCACCGCCTCCGCCTCCCACAGCTTCAGGAGCATGTCCGCCGGCGTGGGCTACACCTGGTACGATCCCACCGTGGAGGATCATCCCCAGAACGGAGAGAAGTTCTTCACACTGGGCCTGAACCTCAGACCCGATCCCCACATCGGTCTGGGAGCCACGGCGAGGACCGCAACCGGTGACATAGACGAATGCTACATAACCGGCCTGGCCCTGCGCCCGCTGGGAGACCACAGGCTGACCCTCACCGGCGACTACAGGTTCGAGTCGGGGGTCATACCGGACAGGTGGAGCGCCGGGGCCGAGGCCAGGTTCCTCGACGGTGTTGCCATCCGGGCCTCCTACGGCGACAACGATTCCTTCTCAGCCGGTCTGCAGCTGGACTTCGGCAGAACCGGCATAACCGCAGGTGCCGAGATACCCGACGGGAACTACGTGGGCTCCACTGCGGAGATACTCATGTTCGACAACCCCAGGCCCAGCGTCATCGAACCCCTGCCCGACTTCCTCTCCTATTCCACGGAACGGGCCGATGAGCTCCCCTCCAGGGAATTCCTGGGACCCAGGATACCCTCCTTCACAGAGGAGCTTGCGGCGCTTTCCAGGGGCGTCGGGGATCCGGAGGTAAGCGGCGTCATGCTGGACATGTCCGACTATTCCCTGAACGCGGCGCAGTCCGAGGAACTCCGGGAGATCCTTCAGAGCTACAGAGCGGCGGGGAAGCCGGTGTTCGCATACATGGAGAGCGCCGGGAACGGATCCTACTATGCCGCAAGCCCATGCGAGGCAATATGCATGCACCGCGCCGGGGAAGTCTCCATGAGCGGATACAGCGGATACACCTTCTTCCTCAGGGGCTTCCTGGACAAGATAGGGGTATATCCCGATCTGATGCACATAGGCGACTACAAGAACGCCAGCGACATGCTCACCGAGTATCGAATCTCAGACGCGCAGATCGAGGCGATGACCACCCTTATGGAGACCATCAAGGCCGAGCAGATAAGGGGCATCTCCGGGGGAAGGGGCTTCGAACCGGCGCAGCTTGCCGGTTTCTTCGAGAACTCCCCCATCTCCGGAGAGGCCCTGGTGACAACGGCCCTGGTGGACACACTGCTGTACCAGGACCAGTTCCAGGACTTCGTGGAACACGCAATCGGACGGTCCGTGGACACCATGTCCCCGGGCTTCTATTCCTCGGTTCCCAGGGAGCCTTCGAGATGGGGCTGCAAACCCGCCGTTGCCGTTGTGGTGGCCACCGGCAACATCATAAACGGCGAAAGCGGAAGCGGCCTCATGGGCCGGAACATGGGAAGCGACACGATTACGGAGATGCTTGAAGAAGCTGCTTCCACGCCAGGGGTACGGGCTATCGTTCTCAGGATAGACTCCGGCGGTGGGGACGCCCTGGCAAGCGACGACATGCACCACGCTGTGCAGAATGTCCGGGAACGGATGCCGGTGGTGGTGAGCATGGGCGGCGTGGCCGCCAGCGGAGGCTATTACATGGCCTGCGGCGCAGACGCCATCTTCGCAGACAGAATGACCATTACAGGCTCCATCGGGATAATCAGCGGGAAGATCACCTACGGCGACATGCTGGAGAAGCTTGGCATCAACGTGGAGCGGGTCGACATAGAGCCCTCCGGCAGCCCCAGGAACCCCTACGAGCCCTACACCGAAGAGCAGTGGGAGAGGGAGTTCGCCAGCATGAGGCAGGGCTACGAGCTTTTCGTCAATACCGTTGCCCGGGGAAGGGACATGACCTTCGACGAGGTGGACGCCATCGGCCAGGGCCGTGTCTGGTCCGGAAAGGACGCCCTGGAGCTGGGCCTTGTGGACCACAACGGAGGGGTTGTCGACGCGGTGGCCCACGCCGCAAGGATTGCGGAGATAGACGGTGACCATGACCTTGTGGTGTTCCCCAGGGTCTCCGGGCTGGGAACGCTTTCCATGAGCCTTTTCCAGGGTGCCAGCGTATCAGGGGCCCTGAACGAACTCGCCGGGGATCCCCTGCTGAACGCCCGGGGTCCCCTCTACATGGCCCCCTGGCTGATCGTGGAATAGCATCATGGATCCCATGGAATTCAGGGCTGCTTTCAAGAAAAGGATAATGGACCTCTTCCAGGGGAAACCCTGGGTACTGGGGATATGGGAAGGGGGTTCAGCCGCCACGGGAAGGCTGGACGACCTCTCCGATCTCGATCTCGGCCTGGTGGTGGAGGACGAGAGGGTGGAGGAAACCTTCCGCCTCTTCGAGGAGCTGCTGGCCAGGCACTATCCCGTGAAAACCTCCTTCAGGGTGCCGGAGCCCTCCTGGCACGGTCACAGCCAGTGCTACTACTTCTGCGAAAACTACCCTCCCCTGTTCTATGTGGACCTTCTGGTGGAGAAAAGGTCCGCAGAGGACCGCCTCATGGAACCGGACAGGCACGGCGAATCGGTGATCTGGCTCAACCGCGGCAACATCCTGAACCCTGTTCCCACTCCGGAGGACGAGATGCTCACCAGGACCCTGGGATTCTTCAGGGCCATGGTGAAAACCCTTCCCATAAGCCTGGCGGAAACCGAGAAGCAGATACTCCGCGGAAATCCCATAGACGCAATGCTGGAGTATCAGGGGCTGGTCCAGAGAAGACTGGCCGGTCTGCTCAACCTGAAGTACAGGCCGTCGAAGTACGACTTCGGCATAAGGTACGGAGGAACCGAGTATCCCCCGGAGGTGGCCGGCAGGGTCAGCGAACTCATGTACGCCGGAAACATCCAGGAGCTCCCGGGGAAACTCAGAGAGATATCCGAATGGATATCCCGGCTGGTGGAGGAACTGGAGGAGAGGTACGGCCCGACGGTCTAGTCTTCGTCCCGCAGTGTCCTCAGGCTCAGGAGGTGAATGGTGACCGCCAGGGCTATTCCCAGGAGGAGGAGCTTCAGCCAGAGGGCTTCAGCGAAAAGCAGCGCCGATGCCAGTATGGTTCCCCACAGGGTGACCAGGGAAAAGGCCTTCTGCCTTCCCGACATTCCCCTCTTCTCAAGGTAGTTCTTCACATGACCGCCGAAGAACCGGTTGTGAAGGAGCCAGTGGTGGAAGCGGCGGGAACTCCTGGCCCAGCAGAGTGCCGCCAGGATGAAAAGCGGCGTGGAGGGCAGCAGGGGAAGGAATATCCCCAGAACTCCAAGCCCCGTGAACAGACCTCCTGCCAGAAGAAGAAAAATCTTCACTCGGTACTCCCTTCAGCGGGAACATAATAAGAAGAAATATCTTCACTCGGTACTTCCTTAAAAAAGGTTTTGACAGAACCTGTTTCCCGGGGTATTCTTGCATTTACCGTTCATTCACCGCATGGAGGGGGCATCTTGATACAGACCATCGGTTTCGACAACGACAGGTATCTCGAGGAACAGACAGGGGAGATAATCAGGAGGGTCGAGGCTTCCAGCGGGAGACTCTACCTGGAGTTCGGCGGAAAGCTGATGTACGACCACCATGCCGCCAGGGTCCTTCCCGGCTACGATCCCAATGTGAAGATCCGCCTCCTCGAGAAGCTCAGGGACCGGGCCGAGATAATACTCTGCATCTACGCCGGCGACATCGAGAAGCGGAAGATACGCGGCGATTTCGGAATCAGCTACGATTCCGACGCCCTGATGCTCATCGACGGTTTCCGCTCACGGGGCATCGAGCTCAGGGGGGTGGTTATCACCAGGTTCGGGGAACAGCCCTCCGCGGTTGCCTTCGAGAACAAGCTCAAGCGCCGCGGCGTGGAGGTTTTCAGGCACTACTACACCAGGGGGTACCCCACCGATGTGGACCTGATCGTGAGCGAGGAAGGTTACGGAAGGAACGACTACATCGAACCCTCCAGACCCCTTGTGGTCGTCACCGGCCCCGGCCCGGGCAGCGGGAAGCTGGCCACCTGCCTCTCCCAGCTCTACCATGACCACAGAAGGGGCATCGATGCCGGCTACGCCAAGTTCGAGACCTTTCCAGTGTGGAACCTCCCTCTGAAGCATCCCGTGAACGAAGCCTACGAAGCCGCCACCGCCGACCTGCAGGACGTCAACCTGGTGGATCCCTTCCATCTGGACACATACGGCGAGGTATCCATCAACTACAACCGAGACGTGGAGGCCTTCCCCCTGGTTAGAAGGATACTGGAGAAGATCACCGGCAGCAGTGCCCCCTATGCCTCTCCCACGGACATGGGTGTGAACAGGGTGGGGTTCGGAATAGTGAACGACGACGCCGTACGCCACGCGGCGAAGCAGGAGATCATACGGCGGTACTTCAGGTACAGGTGCGAATACGCCATGGGGCTCGCCGAGGAAAAAACGGTGGAGAAGATCGAGCTCCTGATGAACGATCTGAACCTCACCAGGTACGACAGACCTGTGGTTGAGAAGGCTGAGAAGCGATCCCTGGAGGGGAACGGAGAGGAGATAAAGGCGGCTGCCATCCAGCTCCGCACCGGAGCCATCCTCACAGGCCGATGCTCCGAGCTGATGCATGCTTCCTCGGCGGCGGTGCTTAACTCAGTGAAGGAACTGGCGGGAATCCCTGAGGAAACACATCTCCTCTCTCCCGAGACCATACAGTCCATCAGGAATCTGAAGAAGGCAATAGGCTCACTTCCCCTGAGACTGGACCTTGAGGAAGTGCTGATAGCCCTCAGCGTAAGCGCCGCAACATCCACCCATGCGGCACGGGGGATGGCGATGCTCACCGAGCTGAGGAACTGCGAGGCCCACCTGACCCACATGCCTTCCTCAGGTGACGAGAGCGGCCTCCGGAGCCTGGGCATTAACGTCACCAGCGAGCCCAGGTTCGCCAGCGAAAGGCTCTACTCGGGCTAGAAAACGGGATGTCACCATTGGGAACACTGATCACGGTTCTGCTGGCAGTCACTCCCCCGGTACTGTTCCTGGTCTGGATACTCAGGTATGACAGGAACGAGCCGGAACCTCTGGGCATGGTCCTCCGGATCCTCCTGTTGGGATCGGTCTCCGTGTTCCCGGTGGCCCTTCTGGAGGCAGCATATCTGTCTCATCCCGTTTTCTCCATTCCGAGTCTTGCCGGGTCGGCACTGCAGTCATTCCTGGTGATATCCCCGGCGGAGGAAACCGCCAAGCTCCTGATAGTGCTTCTTTTCGTATGGCGAAGCAGGCACTTCACCGAACCCAACGACGGGATCGTCTACGCGGGGACCGCCTCCATAGGCTTCGCCCTCTCCGAAAACCTGTTCTACGTTCTACAGCACGGAGCGGGGGTCGGGATCGCCCGGGCACTCACCTCCATACCCGGCCACACCTTCACAGGGGTGATCATGGGCTGGTACCTGGGACAGGCCAGGTTCGATGGATCGGGGGAGAAAAGGGCAATTGGCATAGTTAAGGGTTTCCTTGCAGCGTGGTTCCTCCACGGCCTGTATGACACCTTCGTCCTCTCCGGGACATCGGCGGCACTTCTGGTGATCCCGCTGGTGGTACTGAACTTCATAGTGGGCATAAAACTGCTCAGGAAGGGAAGGGCCCTTTCAGAGGGAAGGTCCGTCACCGGCTCTCCAGCCAGGGTCATGCCCGCCCGGGGAGGGTGTCTGAAGGTCCTTGGGAGGGCTCTCCTGACCCTCTCGGCCCTTTTCTGGCTGCTGATCGTTCTGGGGCTGCTTTTCGGAGGCACCGAAGACTACGACACCGCATCCGTACTCTACGGATCGGTGGTGATCACTTTCCTTCCCGTTGCGGCGGGAGTGATCATCGAGGCATCCCTCAGGGGGAGGCGACGGATATCCTGAAAAGCGACCTGGTGCCGTCGGCCTCGAGCCCCATGCACCACAGGAAATCCCCCTGGGGAGAAGGGACCAGGTCCCATAACTGTTCAAAGCCGGATCCGGTGAGCTGAACGGTTCCAGGTGAGTCACCGGTGACACTGTCCCAGACCTTTATGACCAGTTCGCCCTCCTCCACCACGGGCAGATAGACAAGGTCGGCCTGAGGCGGCAGCGCGGCAACGGCATCGGTGGCGGCTGGTTCGGGGAAAACGAAGGTCCTCACCGGAGACAGGCTGGCTGTGTCGTACACCTCCAGCCGCTGGCTGCTGGTGCATCTCAGCTGCCCGTCCGAACCGATCTGAACATCGAGATAACCGCCGGGAATCCCCCCTTCTATGGAAAGGTCCGAGGAGTTCACCGCCAGAACCCCGCTTCCGTTCAGGAGGAACAGCCGCTGCCCGTCGGGGGAGCTGACTCCCTTGAAAAAGCCCCAGGCCGCCGAGAGCAGTATCTCCAGGGAAGCCGGGTCCACCAGATGGGAAGCCGAGCCGCATCCGAGAAGTATCCCCGCATCGGTCATCACCGCCCACTGAACCGGGGGAAATTCGGTGGACACCAGCTCATCGCCGAAGCCGGATGAAAACAGCGACAGGCGGTGCCCCTGCCCGGTCAGGTGGCTTACGAGGAGATTGCCGCCTTCCAGTTCGATCACGAAGTCCGGGGAAAGGGCTTCCTCATGCAGTGGAAGCCCGTCGTCCGTGCTGTACACGCCGGCCAGTGAATAGCCGCTGAAGATCCTTGAACCAGTCATCCGCCCGCCGTCCGGGGTAACGAGATAGGTCCTGGCCTGTAGGCCGTGGACGGTGATGCTCCGGGAAACCCTCCAGGGAACATCCCCCCCCGGGGTGAATACCTCCTCGCCGCTGGATGTGGAAAGACCGGCGGAGTCGGTGACCCATAGGGAGTAATAGCTGTTCCGGTCGGGGTTCACCAGGTGATCCAGGAAGGATGTGGAATCCCTGGAAGTGGTGGTGAAAACTGTGTCTGCATAGAGGATCGTTCCCGGATACTCGCTCCTCAGGAGGGAATAGGAGGCGAAATCACCTTCTGCTTCGGTCCACTGAACATGGCAGTCGGTGAAGGCGGTCCTCTCCAGGGAAAGGACGCACGGCGGAGGATAGGGTGAACCGGGAACCTCCGCTGATACCTCGCTGCTCCACAGGCCCTGGCCGGCGTTCACCGCGTAGAAGTACTCCGTTCCCCATAAGAGACCCAGCGTATCGGTCCAGAGGGTGGCGGTGGTGGTACCCGCCAGGACAGCCTTTGACGGATCGGCTGCAATCCCGGGTTCAGCGGATCTGTAAAGGCGGTAGACCGCCCCCTCTTCAGCGGTTCCCCATTCTAGCAGGAATCCGGGTGTCACACCCCCGGCGAACTCGATGGAAGTAATGGAGAATCCCCCGGAAGACGGCCCGGAGGTATCACAGGCGATAACGGTTACAAGAAGGGCCATCATAAGTGTTCTCATGAATGGAAGATATTCCTAGCGCCGGTTCGCTACAAGGTCGGAGGCATCCCAGTGAACGGTATCTCCGGGAAGGGGGGAGATGAAGGAGTTCCATACCTCTACCGCCCCGGAGGGGAGCCTTCGGGAAAGGCAGATGAGGACATTCCCCGAGCCTAGCTGGACTGTGTCCGGGCAGAGGGCCATGTCCAGGGGCAGGTAACGGCCGTCCACAGGAAGGTTCAGGGAAACCAGATACTCCCCGAAGGAGCTGCCGGGAGGTTCCACGATCAGAGTGAAGGTTTCCGTGCAGTTCCCGGTGAGGAGCCCTCCGTTCCCCCCTGCGGCCAGCATCAGCCCGGTAAAATCCTCCCTCATGGGAGACCACCGGCCGTTCTCCCACACCTCGAGCCAGCTCTCTTCGCCGCCGCTCTCCCCTGCGAACCAGCCGGTTACCGTTCTAACCGGGAACCCCATGGCCCTGAGTGAAGCCGCCAGGAACACCTGGATCTCGCCGGGGGTGCCCGCCCTGGACTCAAGGACCTGCATGGGATCCTGCATTCCACCCAGATACCTCCGGGAAAGGACCTGCAGGTTCTCTTCCGCCCATTCCGCTACTTCGCGGGGTTCGGATGCCCCCAGGGAATCCCAGAAGCCTCCCAGGGTCCCCCTGAAGCTGGAAACCGGCTCTTCCGCCGTTCTGTACAGGAGCAGGCCCGGAAGGAACACGCTGTCCGGCAGACCGCTCCTGAAGGGAAGGGAATGGAGGATGTGGTCGTCCAGGGCTTCTGTGGTCATTTCCAGGCGGTCCAGCCGGGGAATGTTCTTCAGCAGGTAGAGACAGCACTCCAGTGTATCCCCGGTGCAGTTCTCCATGTAGCCGGTCCAGACCCCGGCGTTCCCCGGAGTGTCCGCAAGAAGGCTGTCGATGTTCAGTACAAGGGCGGCCAGCAGCATCACCATGCCGCATCCTCCCTGAGGTTCATGACCATATGTCCGGGAAGGTCACCCCCGGCCAGCCGGACCCTTACCGTGTCACCCGCCGCCACATCCACATGCTGCGAGTTCACCGGCCATCCCCAGGTAAGCAGGTATGAGCCGTCCCCCAGCTCTATGGAAGCATGAAGGGAATCCATCACCGCCAGGGGTCTATAGCTGCCCCAGTTCATTATCGATACCGTTACGCTTTCATCCGGGTCCTCAAGGACCAGGATGCCCGACGGCGCGTAGTCACGGGTTACATTCACCGAGGAGGCGTCTCCGTAGTACCTCAGCGCTCCCCCCAGGGAATCGGGGACCATGGCAACCACAAGGGCGGTGCTCCGGGCCCTCTCGGTGAACCAGGCATCGTTCAGGGTCTGGAGTTCCGAGGAAATGTCGGTGTATGCCCATCCGTCGGGGGTCCAGACCTCCGGCCAGGCGTGGTTGCCGTCCACCGTGCTCCACCAGGGAGTGTAGACCTGCCTGCAGGGAATGCCCACGCTGCGCAGGGCGCACATGAAGAACACGGTCATCTCCTCGCATCGCCCTATCCCCGATGACCAGGTGACGAAGGGCGACTGGTCCCTGTACTGGGTGGGTGCGTAGTCGATGATGCTGTCGCACCAGGAGGATATCACCAGGACAGCCTCCCCGGCGGTCTCAGACCCGCTGATCACCGGAAGGAGGGCGTCCATGAACACCGGCCTCCAGGCCACGAGTGGTTCCTGGCTTACCCTGGCGGGAAGCACATAACGGAGGAATACACTGTCGGGGACCAGGGGTCCCCATGGGGTGTTCTCCCTGGTCCACAGGGCCAGTTCGGCGTTCTCCTCAAGTACCGTCAGGTTCTCCGCAACGGAGATGTCGGACACCGGGGAATGAGCCTGGAGCTGATCCATGCACTCCTGCATGCCTGTCCACGAGACAGCGGCGGTGATCAGCAGATGGAACACGTCTGCTCCCCCGGGTCAGCTCTTCCCCGCTTCTTCCATCAGTAGCCTTGCGATCTCCGGCCTTGTGAACTCCGGCGGCGGGAGTTCCCCGTTCTGAAGCATTACCCGGACCTTCTTGCCGGAGAGGAAGACCCTGTCATCGGCGGTGTGGGGACAGGTCCTGGCGGTGGCCATGCCGTCGCAGGCGTTGCAGAAGAAGGCGTGCTCGAACTTCATGGGAACGATCCCTATCTCCTCCGGGGAGAAGCGGTCGAATATCTCCTGGGCGTCGTAGGTGCCGTAGTAGTCCCCGACCCCGGCGTGGTCCCTTCCCACGATGAAGTGGGTGCAGCCGTAGTTCTTCCTCAGGATCGCGTGGAAAACCGCCTCCCTGGGCCCGGCGTACCTCATGGCGGCGGGGAAAACGCTGAGGGCGGTGCGGTCCGCGGGATAGTACTTCTCCAGGATGGTCTCGTAGCAGCGCATCCGGACCTCCGCGGAGATGTCGTCGGATTTGGTGGCGCCAACGAGGGGATGCACCAGCAGGCCGTCCACCAGCTCCAGGGAGACTTTCTGCAGGTACTCGTGGGCCCTGTGGATGGGATTCCTGGTCTGGAAGGCGACTATGCTCTTCCAGCCCTTCTCCCTGAAGAGGGCCCTGGTCTCCGCCGGGGTGAGCCTGTGCTCCCTGAAGGGCTCTTCGTCCCTGGTGTCCAGGGCCATCGTCCTGCCCCCGATATAGGTACCGGAAAGGCTCTTCAGATAGGCCACACCGGGGTGGGCGTCGTCGGTGGTGAGAAGGGTTTCCTCAGCTTCGTGCATAAGGTCCGCGGTGAAGACGTCGGCCACCTCCATGGTGCCAATGATCCGTCCCTCCCAGGCAAGGTTAACCGTGTCGCCGGGCTTCACGGCGGGATCACCGTCCTTGGCGGCGAAAACCACCGGGAGGGTCCATACCTGTCCCCCCGGCAGGCGCATGTCATCCACCACGGAACCATAGTCCTCCCTGGTCATGAAGCCTTCAAGGGGGCTCATGGCCCCGGAGGCTATCATCTCCAGGTCGTTCTTCTCCCGCTCGTTCAGGGTAAGCACAGGAGCCCCATCCGGAATGTCTCCGGGGTTCATGGTCCTGTTTATGAGTACGCCTCCGTGGGGTTCTATCATGTCATCCTCCGATGTTTTGCGGGGTTAGGACCCTAAGGTGCTTCGGGCCCGGGGCCACGAAGCAGCGGGCTCCTTTCGGCGGCCAGGGATCTTGTTGCGATCCCCTGGTCCACAAGATCGTAAATAACTCCCTCCAGGGGCACCAGGTTCCAGCCCTGGTAGTAACGGGCTGCTATCCTGGAGGCGGTGTCTATCACCAGCACGGCTGGCAGCGCCCTTACCTCGAAATTCTCCATCACCTGGAAATCCGGGTCCGCGATCACCGGGAACCCTATCTGCCACTGCTGGACCAGGGAATCGGTCATGGCCACGTTCCTCCCTGCGCAGACCACCAGGCATGCCACGGGAAGGTCGGCGAAACAGGTGTCAATGGCGGACAGCCTGGTAAGGTCCTCCAGGTCGGACAGCGTGTTGAAGTCATTGAAGAGGACCACAGTGATGTGACCCCGGAGCTGGCCGAAAAGGCTCAGGGGCTCCGGGGTGTTGAACCATGTTCCATCGGGAAAGTCGCTGACTATCTCCATCCTCCCGGAAGGAGGCCGGTTGGGGGTCTGCCTGAAGAGGACCCCGGCGATAACGGCGAAGACCACCACTCCCAGAGCATACAGAAGACCGGCCCTGAACTGGCGCCTCCTGTACTCGGACTCCCTGAGTTCAGAGGTAATTCTCCTCAGCAAAGGGGCCTTCCTTCCAAGGGTCTACTCCGGTTCCGGGGCAGGCGGCGTGAGGGAGGTGAGGTCCAGGAGCCAGTCCCCTTCCACCAGCCGTACCGGTATGACCTGATCCCCGTCGACGGTGGCCACGGTTACCAGGGCGGTGAGGGAATCCCTCAGCTCCACATCCCTGACGGTGTCGGAAAGCCTTGTGATCTCAGGGGAGGACTGTGCCATCCGGGTGAAGAGCATCTCGCCGTCCATCTCCGGAAACTCCTCGGCGGTGACAGGTACGCTCAGGGTGGACAGGTAATGGGAACTTTCCTGGTAGCCGAACCTCTGCATCACCGCTGCGGTGGAATCCCAGGCGGCCCTGGTGGAGGGGGTAAGGATGTTCCACCCCCTGGACCATGCGGAGTCGGCCATTGCCATGGTGAAGGCCTTCACCGAGTCGGAGGCCGGGTGGTTGGAACACCCTGCCAGCGCCAGGAGAAGCAGAGCGGCGGCGAGAACCGAGTGCCTAGAGAACATGCACCACCAGCCCGCTCCTGAGCTTGGGCTCGAACCATGTTGACTTGGGCGGCATCACATTCCCGCTGTCGGCCACCGCCATCAGCTGTTCCACGGAAACCGGGTAGAGGGAGAAGGCAACGGTGTAGCGGCCCTGGTCCACAAGCCTCACAAGCTCCTTCGTTCCCCTTATCCCGCCCACGAAATTGATGTGGGAGGCGGTCCTGGGATCGTCAACGCCCAGCACCGGCCCCAGGAGGTTCTCCTGAAGGATGCTGGCGTCGAGGCCCTTCACCGGATGATCGGCGGGGAAAGTGCCGGGGAGAGGCCTGATGGTGTACCACTGGCCTCCCAGGTACATGGAATACTCCCTGCACTCGGAGGGTTCCGCCCTGCCGGTACTCTCCACGGAGAAGGACTTCTCCACCTGGGCGAGGAACTCCTCGGGGGTCCTTCCCTTCAGGTCCTGAACGACTCTGTTGTAGGCCATGATCTTCATCTGTGTCTCAGGGAATATCACCGCCAGGAAGTAGTTGTACTCCTCCCTCCCGGTGTGTCCGGGATTCGCCGCTTTGCGTCTGGCGGCTATGATGGCACCGGAGGCGCTTCTGTGGTGTCCGTCGGCAACATAGAGGGTTGGAACCCCGCCGGCGAACTCCCCCTCGAGGGCGGTGATGTCCCCGGGATCGCCCACCACCCAGAGGGTGTGCCTTACGCCGTCGTCGGCTGTGAAGTCATACTCGGGCTCTCCTGAACAGACCCTCCTCTGAACCGCATCTATTCCATCTTTGTCGGGGTAGGTGAGGAAAACGGGGCCGCACTGGGCGTTCATGGTCTCTATGTGGCGGATGCGGTCCTCTTCCTTGTCCTTCCTGGTGAACTCGTGCTTCTTGATGATGTCGCGGTCGTACTCCTCGGCGGAAACGCAGGCAACCAGACCGGTCTGGGAATGGTCACCCATTATCTGTCTGTAGAAATAGAAGCACGGAGCTTCATCCTGGCTCATCAGGCCGTCCTCCATGAGACGCCTGAGATTCCTGGCCCCCTGCTGGTAGACCGGCTCGCTGTGGAGATCGATATCCGGGCTCAGGTCGACCTCGGGTTTGACCACCCTGAGGAAACTCAGTGGATTGCTCTTAACTATGTCCCTTGCCTCGTCCGAATCCAGAACGTCGTAGGGCTGGGAAGCGATTTTCTCCGCGAACTCTCTGCCGGGCCTGAGGCCCCTGAAGGGTCTTACTGTTGACATGTTTTCCTCCGGATTCAGCCGAGCCTTGCCATTTCGGCGTCGACCATCTCCCTCACAAGGGAGGCGAAGTCTGTTTCTGGTTTCCACCCCAGAACCCCCATTGCCTTCGAAGGGTCGCCGCAGAGGGCATCCACCTCGGTGGGTCTGGTGTATCGGGGATCGGTTCCAACGAAATCCCGCCAGTCCAGCTCGAGGTGCCCGAAGGCCTCCTCGAGGAACTCCCTGACGGAGTGCATCTCTCCTGTGGCCACCACATAGTCGTCGCCCCGGGGCTGCTGAAGCATGAGGTGCATGGCCTTTACGAAATCCCTGGCGTGCCCCCAGTCGCGTCTGGCATCCAGGTTCCCCAGGGTAAGGGAATCCGCAAGCCCTTTCTTGATCCGGGCGGCCCCCAGGGCGATCTTCCTGGTTACGAAGTTCTCTCCCCTTCTCGGGGACTCGTGGTTGAAAAGGATGCCGCTGGATGCGTGCATCCCGTATCCTTCCCGGTAGTTCACCACCATCCAGTGGGCGCAGAGCTTTGCCGCTGCGTAGGGGCTTCTGGGCCTGAAGGGAGTGGTTTCGCTCTGGGGCGGGGGGCTGGAGCCGAAGAGCTCGCTGGTGGAGGCCTGGTAGAACCGGGTGGTGCCGGCCATGCCGGTCTCCCTCAGGGCGTCGAGAAGGCGGACCACGCCTATCGCATCAACGTCGCATGTGTACTCGGGAACCCCGAAGGATATCCCCACGTGGCTCTGGGCTGCCAGGTTATACACCTCGTCGGGTCGGGTCTTCTCGATTATCCGGTTCAGCGCGCTGGAATCGGTCATGTCCCCGTAGTGAAGGAAAAGGCGCTGGTTGTATATCTCGGAATCCTGTATCAGATGCTCGATGCGCTGCCTGTTGAAACTGCTTGCCCGGCGAACGATGCCGTGAACCACGTAATCCTTGTCCAGTAGCAGTTCCGTAAGGTATGACCCGTCCTGACCGGTTATTCCGGTTATCAGAGCTTTCTTCAAGGCACTTCCTTTCCCGGGTAAAGCCGGAGGTAAGATACTACCGCGGACAGTTTTTGACAAAACCTCAGCACAGGATGCGCTTCAGCTCTTTCCTCTCCCTGTGATACCTTGGGTCGAGGACCGTCTTTCCGGTTTCCGAGAGGTATTTCTTCCATTGTCTGCCGGGTCGCTGTCCCCGGGAGAACAGTACGCTCCCCTCGAAAAGTATCCTCCACCGCCACTCGGCCTCGCCGCAGCTCCAGCTGTCGAGCACTCCCAGAAGCAGGGAGGGATCCGCTCCCCTGTGAACCGCCTCAAGGATATGTATCTCCCTCCAGGGGGATCCCTGAGGCTCGGCGTACTCACCCAACGGGGTTCCTCCGAGCCTGGACGCCCTTGCCCGGAGCACATCGAACGGGGCCACCTCGAGACACCTTGCGTGGTCTCCCCGGGCTTCGGCAAGCAGGAACATGGGACCCGACGCCATGGCCAGGGCCTTCTCCTCCCTGCCTGCGTCCAGACACGCCGAGAACGCCTTTGTGAACCACTCCTCGGCGTCCCGCCACCTGCCAAGACGGCTGTAGATATCCGCCAGGAATGCCATGGCACTGCCATCGGTGTCCTCCCCTGCCAGGGAAGCCGCTATGGCCACCGCATCGGAGCCCCGGCCGAGCTCCATCAGCAGAGAAGCCTCCCGCCGCCTTAAAATGGGCATTTTCGACTGGTCTTCCAGGGCGTTCATCCTGCGCTTGAGATTCAGCAGTTGACGGCCGGCATTTCTCTTCTTATTAGGAGCCATAATTGGGGAAAGGAGTCCCGTTTCCAATGAAAGAGATTCTCGACAAAATCACTGAGGACACAAAATCCGGAGCCACCGGAATATACATAAAAGTGCTGAACCATATCGTGCTTGGTTACCTCAAGGGAGCGGACCTTCCCGATCAGCTCCGGGAGAGGGCCGGGGACATGGTCTCGCTGCACTACCTGGCCAACAGCCTCGAGCAGGAACCGCTCTTCAAGCAGATAGAAGTGGCCAAGGAACTGCAGAAACAGATACGCACAGAATCGGCCGAGGCCGGAATGCAGCTCTACAAGGCGCTGGCCAGTTCAGGGAACAGGATACTCTGCCATTCCAACAGCGGAAGCGTCCTCAGGGCCCTTGAGCACAGGAAGAACAGGATCGACCTTGTCTACCAGACCCGTTCGAAGCCCGGGGAGGAGGGGGTCGAGGCCGCGGCCCTCCTGAAGAACAGCGGCTTCAAGGTCAAGCTCATCGCCGATTCCAGAGCGGGCACCGCCATCAAGGAGAAAGCCGTTCCCGTTCTTGGGGCCGACTGTATCAGCGAGACCTTCTTCGTGAACAAGGTGGGCACCGCCGAAATAGTGGAAGCCGCACTGGAGGCGAAGATCACCCCGATAGTGGTGGCGGGCACGGAAAAACTGGCCCTTGAGGATGTTTACGGCGACGGCCCCCGGAACGAGTTCTTCGAGAGGATACCCCTGCAGAAGCTGAAGGTCATAATCGGGGGATCCACCTACAGAATGCCCAGGGACAGGAAGCGCCTCTGGAAATCCATGGAAGAGGCGGATGTAACCTAGTGGCCCTCCTCTCGGTGGAACTTGGCCACTGGAGAGCCCTTGAACGAACCTGGCTCGATCACTTTTCCCGGAGTTACGACGGATCCCCTGCTGCGGTGGTCACCGCCGGTTACCATCAGTCTGCCAGGCTCGCCTCCCTGATTCAGGGAACCATTTCCGGAACGGTTTTCCTCCCGGGCATCCCCAGGCTTGCCGAACACCTTGCCAGGGGTCCCCTTTCCCGGGGAGCGTCCCCGCCCCAGTCGATTGCACTGGCCCATCTGGCAGGTTTCGGAGCCGCAGCCGCCCCCTCCGCCGCTTCGTTCTTCGAGGGGCTTGTGGACAAGGGGATCACCCCTGACATGTTCCAGGTGAGCGTACTTAGCCTGAAGGAACCCGGGGAGCAGCTCATGGACACTGCCCGCGGGTTCCAGGACTACCAGTCCCACAGGGACAGGCTGTTTCCCTGGACCCCCCAGGGGGCCGTACTGAAGGGTCCCGGCGAGGGTGTCAGGTACCGGAGGGTCTGTTTCTACGGCTTCTACGACCTGAATCCAGGGCAGAGAAGATATGTCGAAATGCTCTGCGGGCTCACCGAGGTTCACTGGTTCTCCCCGGTCCATCCCTCCCATCACTGGAGAAAGGCTTTCAGCAGAACGCTGGATTTCCTCATGAGGCTCAGTGGCGGGGATGGCATCAGAAGGGTGGATGCCGGCATCCCCCTCTCCGCCATGGCGCAGTTCGGCGAGAACCTGCTCACGGGCAAGGCTGTCCAGAAAACCCCGGGCATCCGTTTGACGAGGTGCGGCAGCGGATCAGCGTTCACCGCCGCGGTGGCCGGCGAAATAGCGGAGCTGGGGCTTCCCGAAGGGGAGATAGCCGTGATCGCCAGCGGCCCCGACGGGGACAGGATCAGGGAGGATCTCCACTGCAGGGGCATCCCCTGCTCCGATGACCTGAGGGCGGAAGCCGGGGAACTGCCCCGGGGAAGGTTCGTACTGAGGCTGCTTCAGCTTCCCGACTCCAGATTCCACCACACCGCCGTGGAGAACCTTCTGGCCATGGGGCAGATCACTGCCCCCGGAACCCCCGATCCCTGGGAGTACTCCCGCAGGGCCGCCGGCGAGGGAGCCAGGTTCGGCGAGGATTCCATGACAGCCACAGGATTCCCGTTCACCGGGACCATAGCCGGCTTCTTCCGGAGCATTCCTGAGATAGCGGCCCCGGAGGCATACCACAGGATGCTCATGGAGACCCTCACCGGGCTTTGCGGTCCCCACCTGTGGGAGGAACTGCTTCCCCCGGGCCTCTTCCTCCTGGGAAAAGGGGCTGAAGTCACCTTCAGGGTCTTCTGCAAAATGGTGGAGAAGGCCCTCAGAGAGCCGGTTACCATTGCGGAGGGCGTTCCGGGCGGGGTATCCGTACTCCCCATGGAAAGGGTGCGGGGTACTGTTTTCAGGGGGGTGATACTCACCGGTATGGAAGAGGGCAGGTTCCCGTCGCGAACGGTGAACGATCCCAGACTCACCGTACCCATGAAGGAACTGCTTCAGATGCCCTCGCCAAAGGACAGGGAAACCGAAGAGGCCTTCCTTCTCAGGCAGGTGTTCGAGGCCGCAGGCGACCGTCTCGTCATCCTTGCCAGGAACGCCGATGAAAAAGGGAACTCCCTGGCGCTCTCCCCCTTTCTGGGGGCCCTGGCGAGAAGCGGCACAGTGGAGCACAGAACAGTTTCCGCCATGCCGGTGCTAACCCTGGACATCCCGGAGGATCCCCCCTTCCTCTCCAGCTCCCTTGCGGCCCAGAGGGAAAGGCTGCTCTTCGATCCGGAGGATCCATCCCCTGCAGCCGTTCACTGCGGTATGATCGGTCCGGACTTCCTGGATCCGGAACCAGTGAGCGCAACACTGCTGGAAAGCTATCTACGGGACCCGGCGCGGTTCCTGGCGGAGAGGGTCTGGCGTGTCCAGACCGCCGATCCGTTCCCTGTAAGGTCCGAACCGGATCCCCTGAGCAGGGGAAACATCATCCACGCGGCCGTGGAAAGAGCGCTGGTCTCAGCTGACGGGGTCAGGGACATCGTAATGGAGCTTGCCGAAGGGGCAGGGCTGGTAAAGCTTCTTGGATCGGCGGAGCTTGCGGATATATGGACCGACCACGCGGTATCCGGGATAGAGAAGCTCATTGCGGAGGTATCCGGAAGGAACTGGCGGATTCACCTGACCGAAGAGTCGCTCACCGGGACCGTGGCCGGTTACAGCGCCCGGGGAAGGGTTGACCTCGTGTTCAGCAACGCCCAGGGAGACCTGGTGCTTGCGGACCTGAAGACCGGGCGGCCCAGGGGCTGCACCGCCTCATCCATGCTGAAGAAGAACCTGCTTCAGCTGCCTTTCTATTACTTCCTTGCCAGGGAGAACCGCTGGCAGCAGGTTTCCTCCGCCTGCTACATCCATCTCGAGGGCAGCGGCGACCTGACCATCGAAGAGGTCTCCTCCGATGAGATACTGGCGCTTGAACCTGAGTTCCGGGAACTTGTGACCGATATAGTGGAGAAGATAAGGGCCGGGGTGTTCCCCGGGAAGGAAAAGGGGGTCTGACCGATGCCTTCGTTCACACCCCCGGATCAGCCGGTCCGCAGCGAAATTGCGAATGAGTACGGAAGAAGCGTCGTGGTGGAGGCCAGCGCAGGAACCGGCAAGACCACCCTTCTCACCCGCAGGGTAGCCGAGATAGTCAGGCGGGGGATCCCCCTGGACAGGATAGCGGTGGTGACCTTCACCGAAGCCGCCGCCAGCGAGCTGAGGCTCAGGATAAGGGAAACCCTGCCCCCGGAGGCGGCCGCGGTTATGGACCAGGCCTGGATCCACACCATACACGGCTTTGCCTCACGGATACTCCGTGAATACTACCACCTCTGCGGCGGGCTGCCCGAGTTCGCCACGGAACCGGGGCATTTCAGCAGATCCGAACTGGAGATGCTGTGGGACGTTTTCCTGGCTTCCGCGGATGCAGCTTCCCTGAGAGGGGCATCCACGGGCCTTCGGCGCCCTGGCTCCAGGGTTCTCCTGGACACCGCGGAAGCCATGGAAAAACACCGCTGGATAAAGGACCCCGCCATCCTGGGAGAAATGGAGAAGAGGTTCACCGAGGTCAGGGACCACTGGGAGAGAAGGCTTCCGCTGCTTGCGGCAAAATGCGCCGAACGGACCGACAAGCTCAGGCTGGGGATACTGGAGGCGGCGGAGAAACTCGCCGGCGGCGACCTGGATTCGTCCGTGGCCCTGAACCGGGGTTCAAGGTCAGCCTGGGGAGGCGCGGAAGCCCTTGCGGAGGTGCGGGATGAACTCAGGCTGCACAGGTCCGACCTGGAATCCATGAGGGGCTGGCTTGCGATGAAGCCCGTTCTGCCGGCCCTGGAAAACCTCGTTTTCCCTTTCCTCAGCCACATAAGGAGCGAATGGGACTCGAACCCCTCCAGACTCTCCTACGACGACCTTCTGTACGCCGCTGAAAAGGGTGTATCCTCTTCGAAGGAACTCAGGAGCATCCTGGGTGAAAAGTTCGACCAGGTGCTCATCGACGAGTTCCAGGACACCAGCCTGGTTCAGGTGAGGCTCTTCCGGGAAATGCTGGGAGCCAGTGGGTTCGCCGAAAAGCTCACTGTGGTAGGGGATCCCAAGCAGTCAATCTACGGCTGGCGTTCCGCGGACATGGAGACATACAAGGAAACGGTGGATCGGCTGGAGGAAGGAGAAGCCCTTTCCAGGACCATAACGGTCAACTTCAGGAGCTGCCGCAGGATCATCTCCTTCGTCAACTCATTCGGAGAAGCTCTATTCAAGGGATCCTCACCGGGGGAAGCTCCCTTCGCCAGCCCCTACAGCCCCATCGAACCAGCCCCGGGAGCTGATGACGGGAAGGGTGTAACGGTCCATGTCCTCCCGGAGCTGAAGCACAGGAAAAAGGCCGATACATACTCAGCCCTCCAGGCGGTGAGGATAGCGGACCTGATAGGCGAACCTGGAAAAACCGCTGTTCTCTTCAGGACCAAAACGAAGATGGACGGCCTTCTAAGGGAGCTTGACCGGAGGAGCATCCCCTACAGGGTGGAAGCGGGAAGGGACTTCGCGGAAAGGCCCGAAGTAGTCCATACCGCCCTGCTGCTCAGGCACATGCTGCATCCCAGCGACCCCGGCGCACTGGTGGGGACCCTCAGGTCCATCTTCTTCGGGATTGACGATGTTCAGATATCCAGGTGGCGCATGGGGGACGCTCCGTCGAAGGATATCTCCCGGGCCCTGGAAGTCCTGTCCAGGCTCCGCACAGATTTCCTGGTCCTTCCGCCGCAGCTTTTCATAAGGCACCTGTACAGGAACACCTGCCTCCTCGGGGCCATAAGGGAAAGCGGATACCAGACCGGCCGCAGGCTGGCGAACATGCGGTTCATAATGGAGCACGCGGAGGAGACCGGTGACTGCACAGGTCTTCTGGAGTCCCTTGAGGGCCGGGCTCCCATGAGCGCTGAGGAACCGGTGACCCCCCCGGACGAGTCCACCGGAGCCGTTACCGTCACCACCATCCACAGCGCAAAGGGCCTGGCCTGGGAACATGTCATCGTGGCCAACCCGGGATCCGGCTTCGGAGGAGTCCGCAGTGGCGTCCTCGAAAATGAAAGGGAGTCCAGGCTTGGCCTGAAACTCGGCGATGCCATGTCCGCTGACTATCCATCCCTCAAGGAAAGGGAGGAACTCAGGAGCCTCGCCGAGTACCGCAGGCTCCTCTATGTGGCGGTAACCAGGGCCAGGGACCGGCTGGACATCATCCTGGAACCTTCAGCCAACCCCGCCACGCCCTGCGGGATCATCCACGAAGCCCTTGCGGGGGTCAGGGACCACGGCACTCAAGAGATCCCACTCATGGAGGTTCCCGGAGAGGGGGACACCCTTCCCCACCCCCCGCCGCCGTCACCGGGGGCACCCTACCGGAGGCTGTTCCCTTTCGCACTTGAGGGAAGCGACGGGACCCGCAGACGGGCCATGCGTCTGGGAACGGAGGTGCACGGCATCCTCCAGCACATCGACATGGAGCGACCCGGAAACTGGATCGACGAGAACAGGGAAAGGCTTTACGGCATACTGGAGTTCCCCGAGGAAGCCATCAGCCACGCTATGGCTTTCTTCCAGGCATACGACCTTAAGGGGGCAAGGGTGGTGGGACGGGAGTATCCCATAACCTCAGGGGGCCGTTTCTACTACGTTGACCTGCTCCTCGAGCGGAACGGCATCCTGGAGGCGGTGGACTACAAGACCGACGCGGGAGACCCGGGGAAGGCCGCTGACCTCTACCGGGACCACCAGCTCCTCTACCGTGATCTTCTGGAAACCGCCACCGGGAAAAAGGTGAAATCGTTCCTGGTGTTCCTCTGCCACGGAGTAACTGTCCCGGTTTCAGGAACTGTAGCACCTGCTCGGGGTTGACCATTATGAACGGGAAGATTATTGATTGTTCAGATTTCATCCCCAATAGGCTCGTGCTTATTGGCCCCCGCTGGGTTGCGGCCCAGCGGGTTCTTTAATATCTAACAACGATGAATCGAGCAATCTTCA
>DAINQE010000005.1:75421-77382 GCA_036743055.1 Candidatus Sabulitectum sp.
TCAATCCAGCGGTGAGAACCTGCAAAGAACTATTCCCCACAAAGACGATCTTTTTCCTGTTCCCATACCGAAGGAAGAACAAGGAACTGCAGAAAATCGCTCCGGAATCAATGACGATAAAGCCCCGGGCCTACTTTGCGAATCAGTTGCCAGATCCATTCATCGGAGCTGATGGAACCAGGTACACTAAGCCTGAATCATGGTAGTATTGTCTTACCCTTTCCCTTGCTGAGGAACTGCTCAGGTCATGGAGTCATCTGAACAGGCTCACTCAAGTTGAAAGGGGTCCGGACGAATGCCCGGACCCCTCTGCTTCCGATGGTATCCCGTTCTAGATGTCTATCTCGATCTGAGCGCTGCTGTTTGCGGACTGATTGCGCACCGGCCTTATGACGAAGTGCACGTTGTCGTTGATGCCGCTGCCGCCGTAGGACTCGATGTCGATCAGCCAGGCTCCGGCGTTCTCCTGGGTGGCTTCGAGCTCCATCCAGGGGTTGAAGTCTCCGCCGTCGTCGTCGCTGAACCAGGTTTCTCCTGCTCCGTCAACAACCGTGAGGGTAAGGTCGGTGTCGCTCTCGGCGTACACCTCCCAGGTGTCGCCGGGGTCGACCACGAGGTGCAGGTACACGTTTCCGCTCCTGTACTCGTCGAACTCCATGGGGGCGAAGCCCCGCTCCCTCTCAACCGGAGCGGCGAGGGTATACCTGAAGTCCACGAACTCCGTTGACATTTCGGTATAGGGTGTCACCAGCGCAGCGTAGCTACCCGGCGCCAGCTGAAGGATGAGCTGAGGGTTGAGACCCTCGGGGCCGTCGTCGTTGTAGTCTATCATGTAGCTGTCGCCGTCGATGATGGCCATCTTGGTGTCATCGTAGCTCGATACGTCGAAGATGTACTCGCCGTCCTCGTGTATGTCGAACTCGAACACCACGACCTGTTCATCGGGGTACACGCCCCAGTAGTCGCCGGCTTCGGGCCAGTAGGCCATTACCATGGATCCGGGCTTGAACTCGCCGGTGTACCATGTGTCGGGTTCCTCCGCCTCGACTATGTCCGCGGACATCTCGTCGGCATCCAGCTCGGTGACTGTGATGGTGAACTCCGCGTCCTCAGAGCCGCCATAGGTGTCAACTATGCAGAGGTAGCTTCCCGCTTCCATCTCCCCTGCGTAAACGGGGTTCATGCCGTTGGTGTCGTCGTCGTAGTCGAGGTACTCCAGGTCGTCGCCGTCCACGAGCATTATGGCCATCACGCAGTCCACATCGCTCTCCACCTCGACACGGACCCACATATCGTCGTCTATCTCGAGAGGGATGGCCCTGCAGGTCTCCCAGTTCTCCCTCCAGATGTCGTATGAGTCGTAGAGGTAATCGCTCCAGAGTTCGCCGTCCTTGTCGCGAAGGATGGAGGCCTCCATCTCGTCGCCTGTCTCCAGGGCCCACATGAAGTCCTCGGCCTCGCCGGCCTCGAGAAGGAACTCACCATCGTCGCCTGTGGCGTCGAACACCACGGCCCTTGCACCGGCGGTCACTTTATCCAGGCTCACGAATGCGTCAAGTTCGCCGTCCCAGTCGTCTCCCACCGCAAGTATCTTCCCGTCGGCGTCGATGACCGCTATCACCGGATCGATGTCGTCTTCCTCGATCAGAATGGAAACACCCTCATCGGTTTCAGCCAGGGGGAACTCCATGGCAGGCCAGTCGTCCTCGACTGCTATGCCTGCCATGAGGAGGACCTCTTCGGCGTCGGGTATCAGCTCATCAAGTTCAACACCGGTGGAAAGGTCGCCCTGGGCGGTATCCCCGGGCTTGAGACCCCCGCCGCCCAGCAGGGAGCAGCCTGCTGCGGCAAGCAACATGGCCAGTGTGATCGGTAAGATCTTTCTGTACATAAGAACCCCTTTCAGTGAGTACACTGTTCAATACAGGGAACGCGCATGGATTATTCCCCCGGTTCCGCGG
>DAINQE010000006.1:0-46760 GCA_036743055.1 Candidatus Sabulitectum sp.
TTTCAAATCGACGGTTCATGAACCCCTCGACTTGTAGTCGAGGGTCGTTCAGTTTGGTGTTTCCGGTAACCGTTCCTAGTTCCAGTGCTAATCTATGTCTGCCAGGGTGACGGCCCACTGGTATTCGCCGATCTCAACGCCCCAGAGGGTGTAGCTGTCGCCGTCCTCGTCAACCACCTTGATGTCGTAGGTTCCAGCTGGGACGCGTATGGTCACATCGTCGCCGGGCTCCATTATGTCTGAGATGCGGTTCTCACCCCAGGGTTCGTCGGATGGATCGATGTAGACCTCCTCGATATCCCAGGCGCCAAGGTCGTTGGTTATCTTAACGGGAACCGTGCCGGTGTCGCCGCCGCCGCAGGCGGAGATCACGGTAAATGCAAGCACCACCGCGAGCATCATTACCATTCTCTTCATTGAGACCCCTCCATTTTTTGAAAGCGCGGAATGCCCTCTCCGCTTATACACGATGCGCATAATAAAAAAACCGGAGCTTGAGGTAAAGGGGCCGGATCAGGGGTCCCTGTCCACCTCGGTAACCTCCCACAGTACACCGTTCTGGTCGATCTCAACCTGCCACAGGGTATAGGAGTGTCCGCCGGAGTCGTAAACCTGGATGTCGTAGGTGCCCGGTTCCACCCTGAGCACCAGTTCCCCTCCGGTGCCAATGATGCTGGCCCCCAGGAGATCGTCCCCCCAGGAATCGCTGTCGCTGGGGCTGAAGAAGGCGTGGTGTATCGCCGTACCCTGGAGAGAGTTCTTCACGGTGGTGACGCAGGGTCCGCTGCCCATTGATATCACCGAGGGGATCACCGGATCGTAGCCCGGCCCCGGGGAACCCTGGAAAAGGTCCTGGAACATTGAGTCAAGGGGCTGCAGAAGGTCCAGCTTCCACCCGCCGGACTCCTCCCGGAACAGGAAGACCACCGGTCTTCCCCGCTCTTCCGCGGTGAGAACGGCCCTTTCGCCGGTTATCTCCACCGAGATCACCGCTTCGGGGAAGATGAGCATGTCTGTCTCCACGGCCAGGGCTTCAAGGAGAAGCTCTGCGTCGTTCTCGAAGGGGGCTCCGCCTTCTGTGAACAGCTCCGCAAGGGATTCCAGGCGACCCTCGGTGTCGCTGGTAAGGCCGGACATGAGCCTGCCCCAGCTGCCCTGCTCCGCATGGGTTCCCAGGTCCCTGTAGTTCTCTATCACCTGTCGCTGTTCGCCGCTCCAGCCTATGCAGCCGGCGAAGAGAAGCGCGGCAAGCGCCGTGGAAAATGCCGCCAATTTCAATGTACACTCCCTCCGGGCAATTGAAGGTGTTTGTTTCGCCGCCTACACTCTACATATTCACCTCTTCAGGGTCAACGGACCGTTGACCCTGGGCTTCCAGGCTTTATTGTATGGTTGACCCTAAGAGGGGAGAAGTATCCGGACATGGACAGGGTGACATTCCCCAGGCAGGTCGAGGAGGATGCCGTTACCGGCATGCCCCCCAGGAAGATACTGGATCATGACATTCCCATGCTGCTCAGGTCCATGGGTACCGCAGGGCTCCCGCTCTGCGCAATAATGATAGACATCGACCATTTCAAGAAGTTCAACGACAAGCACGGACACGATGTGGGCGACCTTGTGCTGAGGCATGTGGCCTCCACGGTGCGGAAGGCGGTTCGCTTCCGGGGAGAGGCCTACAGGTACGGCGGCGAGGAGATAACGGTGCTTATGCTCAACACCTCCCTCGCCGAGGGGGCCGCCACCGCGGAGAGGCTTTGCCGGGCGGTGGAGAACTCCCGGGTGGAGGCTGTTGTTCAGGGCGAGAAGAGGGAGTTCTCGGTTCAGATATCCCTTGGGGTGGCGTCAACCGAGCAGGTCTCGGGCTCTGAACTGATCGTCTCCGCCGACCAGGCCCTGCTGGTGGCGAAGGAGACCGGCAGGAACCACGCCGAGGTTTATGACAAGGCCCGCACCAGGAGCGGTGAGACCACCAGGATAGATGTTACCTTCTTCGGAACTCCGGTACCCATACAGGGGAACAACTACATCCTCCTGAAGAAGTGGTACGCCATAGACAACCCGCTGAACATAGGGGTGCTGGAGATGAAGGACCTTGACCATGACGCCACCTATGTGGGCGACAAGAACATGCCCCTGCCCTCGGGAGGCCTTCTGGAGGCGGAGATCAGGGGCAAGGTCAAGGAGATAGAGGTAAGGAGCAACAGGATGTTCTTCAAGCTCGAGGTAAGGAACGAAGTGATAGACCTCATGTTCAAATACATACAGGACAGCGGGAATGCGGGATATTAAGGCACGGCGGCTCTGGACAGGACAGGGCGGAACCCTGGAGAACGCCAGGGTGACCCTTGACCGTGAAGGGCTGGTGGAGGGGATCGCTCCCCTGGAACCGGAGGATTTTCCGGAATACGACTTCGTTATGCCGGCGTTCTTCGATGCCCATTGCCACCTTTCCTGGATGGTCCTTAAGGAGCTGTCCCTGGACCTTTCCACCGCCGGCTCCGCCGAGGACCTTCTGGGGATCGTGTGGGAAAATGCAAGGGCGGGGGAAGACGGCATTATCAGGGGCGATTCCTTCGACGAGAGCTCCTGGAGCGACAGCAGGCTGCCCACGCTTGACCAGCTCGATGCGGTCACCGGGAACCGCCCGGCGTTCCTCTGCAGGGTCTGCGGCCATGCCGCGCTGGCCAATTCCGCAATGATGGCCCTGATGGAGCACGACCCGAAATGGATGGACAGGGAAACGGGTTTTCTCAGGGAGAGACCGGTCATGGAATTCTCGGAGCATTTCCCGCCGGACAGGGAGAAGGCCCGGGAAGCCGTGGTCAGCGTTACGGCCAAGATACACTCAACCGGGGTTACCGGGGTTTGCACAGTGGAGAAGCCTGCCAACGCCCTGGACCTTATCGAAGCTGCACCCGACCTTGACATAGCCTGGGTGGTTAACGGCGATGGACCGAGCCCTGAACTCCCGGGCCAGCGGATGCGCAAGTTCTTCCTCGACGGTTCCTTCGGCGCCGGGAATGCCGCGGTGGACCCTTATTCCCGGGAGAACCTGCTCCATTCCGACGATGAGCTTCTTCGGGGATTCCTGGCATGCGCCGAGGCCGGAGAAGTTCCTGTGATCCACGCAATTGGCGCTGGGGCCCTGGCCCAGCTTCAGCGGGTCTCCGCAAGGGCATTCGATGTACTGGGAAGGGGCTTCCCGGTGCGGATAGAGCACGGTGAGGACCTTGAGCCGGTATGGGACATGGGCTGGGACCCGGATTTCCACATCTTCAGCATGCAGCCTAATTTCGTGGAGAGGTGGCAGAGACCCGGTGGAATGTACGACCGGCTGCTGCCCCCGGGGCGTTCCGTCAGGCTCAATCCCTTCAGGCTGGTGCTTGACGGCGGCTTCTCCCTGGGCTTCGGAAGCGACAGCATGCCGCTGGATCCCATCTTCGGCCTCAGGGGAGCCCTCCGTCACCGCGACGCCTTACTCGCCCTGGATACCCATGAGGCCCTGCGGGCCTATACACTTTCAGCGGCGGAGATATCCGGATGCGGCCATCTTGCCGCTTCCCTTGCCCCCGGAAGGCCCGGCGACCTGGTCTGCCTTGACGGCGACCCTTTCTCCGGCCTTGATTCAGTTTCAGTGCAGAGGACGGTCAGGAGGGGAAGGACCGTTTTCCGTCGGGAGGAGGCCGCAGGTGAAGATACCTGAGGACTGGACCGACTCCCTCCAGAACGCCAGATTCGTGGCGGAATGCGCCCTGCTGGAGGACAGAGCCTCCGAGGACAGCGCCACATGGGCGCTGGGAGGTATGGCCCACCGGCAGGCGGTGTGCACTGTGAACGCAAGGGAAGGGATCGTACTTGCAGGCCTGCCCCACGCTTCGCTGGTGTTCCAGCTGCTCCCGGGCGGTGCGGAAGTGACCCCTCTGGCCGCAGAAGGGGAAAGGGTACCCGCCGGTGGAGCGATAGCGGTGATACGCGGCACACCGGGAGAGATACTCAGGGGAGAGAGGGTGTTCCTGAACATCCTGGGAAGGCTTTGCGGCATCGCCACCATGACCGCACGGTTCGTGGAGGCGTGCCATGGAACCGGCGTGGAGATACTGGACACCAGGAAGACCACCCCGTGCATGAGGGCAATGGAGAAGTACGCGGTGAGGACCGCCGGGGGAACCAATCACAGGTTCTCCCTCTTCGACATGGCCATGCTGAAGGACAACCATCTGGCCGCCGCCGGGGGTGTTGCCCAGCTGGGGCCGGCCATGGGCAGGCTCAGGGAGAGGGGAATTCCAGTGGAGATAGAGGTGGACGGGCTGGACCAGCTCAGGGAGGCAATACTGCTCGAACCCCAGAGGATACTGCTGGACAACATGGACACCGAAACCCTGTCAAAGGCGGTTGCCATGGCGGAGGGCTCCGGTATCTACCTCGAGGCTTCCGGGGGGATCACTCTGGATACCCTGCGGGAAGTGGCGCTCACCGGGGTTCACGGCATATCCTCCGGTGCCCTTACCCACTCCGTTCGCTGCAGCGACATAGGATTCGACTGGGATATCCCGGGGGGAGTGTAATGACAAGGCTGGCCGTTGACGTGGGTAACACCAAGACCGCCCTGGCCCTCTTCGAGGGTGGGGAGCTCCTGGATCAGTGGCGCATAAGGACCCTTCACTGGACCTCCGACGAACTCTGGATAACACTGGAGGCCCTGCTCAGGACATCCGGTCACGGACTGCCCGGGGACATGTGCTTCGCTTCGGTCGTTCCCCAGGTCTGCCATTCCCTGGTGAGCATGGCGGAGAAAAGGCTGGGCATCAGGCCTGTGGAGGTGAATCACACCACCGCCGGAATACAGATGGACTACATATATCCCCATGAAGTCGGCCCCGACAGGCTCGCCAATGCCTGTGCCGCGGTTATCGCGGGAAGTCTTCCTGCGATAGTGGCAGACTTCGGAACGGCAACGACTTTCGACGTTATCGACTCCAGTGGCAGATACGCCGGGGGAGCCATTTCCCCGGGGGTAGGCACAGCCGCGGGGGAGCTTTTCAAGAAGGCGGAGAGGCTGAGCCCCATCGATCTGGAGTTCCCCGCTTCCGCCACGGGCAGGACCACCGCGGACGCGGTTCGTTCAGGGGTGCTCCACGGCGCCGCCGGAGCGGCGGACCATATGGTGGACCTTCTCTCGGCGGAGCTGGGCCAGGAGCCTGTTCTCTGGGCCACCGGCGGATGGGGAAAGGGGCTGGCTATGCACTGCCGCCACTCCTTCAGGGTCTGCCCTGAACTCACTCTCATGGGAATCAACGAGATAGGCAGAAGGAACAGGGAGGGGAACGGTAATGGCTGAGATCCTTCTGGGAGTTACCGGCGGGGCTGCGGCCTTCAAGGCCTGCGCCCTGGGCTCCCTCTTCAGGAAGGCCGGGCACACGGTCAACGCCGTGCTAACTCCCGGCGCCCTTCGATTCATTACACCTGTGCAGGTTTCCGCCGTAACCGGCGGTCCCTGCCACACCGACATTTTTTCCGGGGGAGCCACGGGCTTCATTCCCCACATAGCGCTCACCGATTCGGTGGACCTGATGGTGGTGGCCCCGGCAACGGCGGGTTTCATGGCCAGAGCGGTGATGGGTCTTGCCGACGACCTGCTCTCCGCTGCCTTCCTGGCATGCGCGTCGCCTGTGGTGATGGCCCCTGCCATGAACACCAGGATGTGGAACAACCCCGCGGTCCGGTCCAACGCCGAGACCCTCCAGGTAAGGGGGATCACCCTCGCCGGGCCGGTGGAGGGCGTGCTTGCCTGCGGTACCACAGGTGGAGGGCGTATGATGGAGCCTGAGGACATTTTCAGTATATGCCTTGCTGTTCTCGAGAAGAGAGGAAAGAACTGATTTGAAGCCGGTCCCTACACTGAAGTGGAATGACGGAAAGCTGGTACTGCTGGACCAGAGGGAGCTCCCGGCCAGGGAGGTTTATCTGGAGTGCGGCACCACCGCCGAGCTGGCGGAGGCCATACGGACCCTGGCGGTGAGGGGAGCCCCGGCCATTGGTATTGCCGCCGCCTGGGGAGCGGTTATCGCAATGGCGGAAACCGCTGCCGGCGAGGGTTTCCGTGAAGAGTGCATGGAGTTTCTGGATGTTCTTGCATCCACCAGGCCCACCGCGGTGAACCTGTTCCACTGCCTGGACCTCCAGAGGGAAATAGTGAAGAGCTGCACCTCCAGGGAGAAAGGTCTTGAGCTGCTGGCGGAGAATGCCGCCAGGCTTCAGGAGGAGGACCTTGAGGCCAGCAGGATAATGGGCTCTCTGGGCTGTGATCTCCTCCCTGACAACTGCACCGTGCTCACCCACTGCAACGCAGGGGGGCTGGCAACCGCCGGGCTGGGAACCGCGCTGGCGGTGATCTATGAGGCGGCGGAGAGGGGAAAGCTGACGCAGGTATACGCCGACGAAACAAGACCTCTGCTCCAGGGATCCCGGCTTACATCATGGGAACTCGCCAGGGCAGGGATACCGGTGAAGGTGATTCCGGATTCCGCGGCGGCTTCGCTCCTCCGCTCTGGGGCTGTTGACGCGGTGATAACAGGGGCCGACCGCGTGGCAATGAACGGGGACTCCGCCAACAAGATCGGCACCCTTTCACTGGCACTTGCCGCTTCCAGCGCAGGGGTTCCCTTTTACATCGTGGCTCCGGTCTCCACCTTCGACAGGGGATCCCCCGACGGTTCGGCAATAGTGATCGAGGAAAGGTCCCGGGAAGAACTGGCCTCCCTGGGGGGGAGGATACTCCTTCCAGAAGGTGTGGGAACATGGAACCCCGCATTCGACGTAACTCCTGTGGAGTTAATTACCTCCATCATATGCGAGAGGGGTGTGGCGGGTTCTCCGAAAGAGGTTGATTTTTAAAGGTTGACAAGGGTTGATACAGGGAATACTTTTCGTCTGGAGTAAGTGTTTTCGCTGACCCCTGGGGCGCCAGCGGATTTCAGCGCAAAGCGGGGAGCAGATATGGGAAGAACCATCGGAATAGACCTTGGCACAACCAATTCGTGCATTGCTTTCAGCGATGGTGGCCATCCCACCGTCATACAGTCCAAGAGCGGCTCCAGGGTCATGCCCTCGGTGGTGGCCTTCTCCGCCAAGGGGGAGAGGCTTGTGGGCCTTGTAGCCAGACGACAGGCGATTACCAACCCAAGGAACACCATCAGCAGCGTTAAGAGGCTCATGGGCCGCAGGTATTCCGAGGTGGTTGATCAGGTGGACACGGTTTCCTACGAAATAGTGGAGAACACCAACGGCGACGCGGCGGTGCGGGTCATGGACAGGGTCTATACCCCTCCGGAGGTCTCCGCCATAATACTGCAGAAGCTGAAGCAGACCGCGGAGGAGTTCCTGGGAGAAGAGGTCACCGACGTGGTGATAACCGTTCCAGCCTATTTCAACGAGGTTCAGAGGGAGGCCACGAAGGCAGCCGGCAAGATAGCCGGGCTGAACGTGAAGAGGGTGCTCAACGAGCCCACCGCCGCCGCTCTGGCATTCCTGGAGCCCAAGGGTAAGACCAGGATAGCGGTTTACGACTTCGGCGGAGGCACCTTCGACATAAGCATCCTTCAGGTGGTGGAAGGGGTTTTCGAGGTAAAGGCCACCCTGGGCGACACAAGCCTGGGGGGCGACGACCTCGACACCCAGCTGGTTAACTGGATAATGGCGGAGTTCCTCTCCGACACCGGTATAGACCTGAACAAGGACGCCATTGCCCCCCAGAGGGTGAGGGAGGCCGCGGAAAGGGCAAAGTGCGAGCTGTCCATGGCCCAGGAGACCGACATAAACCTGCCCTTCATAGCAACCGGCGAATCCGGCCCTGTGCACCTTGAGATAAAGATCACCAGGAAGCTCTTCGAGGAACTGGCCGGGGACCTTATCCGGAAAACGATACCCCTCTGTCTCGACGCAGTATCCGATGCGGGGATGAAGATGGAAGACCTCGACCATGTGGTTCTGGTTGGCGGATCAACCAGGATACCCATGGTGCAGCAGCTGGTCGAGGAAACCTTCGGAAGGAAGCCGGCCCAGTCGGTGAATCCCGACGAAGTCGTCGCCCTGGGTGCCGCCATAGAAAGTTCCGTGCTCACCGGTCAGCGCAAGGACCTTGTGCTCATCGACGTTACCCCGCTCACACTGGGCGTGGAGACCCTGGGCGGCGTGATGACCCCCATAATCCAGCGCAACAGCCCGGTGCCAACCAGGAACAGCAGGATATTCACCACCGCAAGCGACAACCAGTCGGTGGTTGGGGTTCACGTGGCCCAGGGGGAGCGCGACCTCATCGACGGGAACAGAAGCCTGGGAACCTTCGAGCTCCGGGGCATCAAACCCGCCAAGAGGGGAGAGCCCAGGGTCGAGGTTACCTTCGAGATCGACGCCAGCGGCATCCTGAACGTATCCGCAAGGGATACCAGCACCGGCCAGAAGCAGAGCATCAAGGTCAACCCCAGCGGAGGCCTTTCCAGCGACGAGATCGAGAGGCTGAAGAAGGAGGCCGCCGCCAACGCCGAGGCTGACAGGAGGCGGATGAAGCTGGTGGGGCTTCGGAACGAGTCCGACGAAGCCATATACAGGGCCACTAAGACCCTGAAGGTGGCCAGGGAAGAGCTGGAGAAGGAGTCCTGGGAGGAGCTGGAAGCCGCGGTCAAGGAGCTGAAGAAGCTCAGGGACGGCGACGACGCACTGATACTGGGCAAGGCCATCAGCACACTGCGGTCCCTCACGGATTCCGTGGCGAAGCTCGTTGCCGTCTTCGAGTCCGACGAAGAGCAGGCCGCCGCCGAGTTCCTGGAATCCATGACCGACGGGTCGGAGGAAGAGACCCCGGAGGAGTAGCCTTCCACTGCGGCGGCGTTTTTTTGTGATACCAGCCTGCTGATTGTATATTTCACGCCATGAATCCTTATGAAGTACTGGGTGTGGACAGGAACGCGTCCCCCGAAGAGATCAAGAAGGCCTACCGGGCCGCGGCGATGAAGAACCATCCCGACCGCAACCCCGGCGACAAAAAGGCCGAAGAGCGTTTCAAGGAGGCCGCAAGGGCCTACGAGATCCTCAGCAGCCCCTCCCGGAGGGAAGCCTATGACCGTTTCGGGACCACCGGGGAACCCGGTTCCTCGGGAATGGGGGGCATGGAGGACATATTCGGAGGCTTTGGCCTCGACGACGCCCTCAGGGCGTTCATGGAGAATTTCGGCTTTTCCGGCGGTGGTTCCTCCAGGGGAACCGTCAGGGGCGACGATGTAACCGTACGTGTTGACCTTGAGCTGGAAGAGGTGGTCCTGGGCGGGCGACGGGAGATACAGGTTGAGAGGAATTCAGCCTGCGAAGCCTGTGGAGGGACCGGAGCCGACAGCGAAGCCGGGTCCGAGAGCTGCAGGCACTGCGGCGGAGCCGGAAGGATATCCACCACCAGGAACACCCTCCTGGGAAGCTTCAGAACGGTGAAGGAATGCCCGGTCTGCAGGGGCGCGGGCAGGGTCCCTAAAAAGATGTGCCCCGGCTGCAGGGGCAGGGGCTACGAGAAGAAGAAGACCTCCATTGCTGTGGACCTGCCCCCGGGGCTTACCAGGGGGCACTACATACGGCTTCGGGGCCAGGGGGACCATCCCGGACAGGGCGGAACTCCAGGTGACCTGAGGCTTCTGGTGAACGACATAGACTACGGGCCCTTCTCCAGGGAGGAGGACGACCTTGTCTACCCCCTTACGGTTTCCTATCCCCAGGCAGTTCTGGGAGCCGATTTCGAGATACCCGCTCCCGACGGTGAACCGGTTTCCGTTCAGGTTCCCCAGGGAACGCCTGCTGGAAGCAGGATCCGGGTAAGGAACAGGGGCATCGGCCGTCTGGACAGACGCGGGCGGGGAGACCTGCTGGTGGAGGTCGGTATCCATGTTCCGGGCAAGGTGAAAAGGAAAGAGAAGGAGCTCCTTAAGGAACTGGAGGAATCCCCTTCCTTCAGGAATCCCGGGAAATGAAGCCGGCCTGTCTTCGCCGCCTTGAGTTCAGGAGCATACTGGAAATGGCGGCCGAGGGGGCTTCCACGGAGGCTGGCCGGGGTCGCGTCATGTCCCTGGAACCGGCTGGGGACAGGGAGACCTCCAGGACACTGATGCTGGAGACCCTCCACGCATCGGATCTCATCGGTTCTTCACTGGAACCGGCTCTTTCTTCGCTGGGTACCGCCATTGAAACGGCCGGAAGCCTCGAGGACGGCTCCATAGCCCTGGATCCCGTGCTGCTTCGTGCAGCGGGGAGTTTCATGAGTGATCTGATTGACTTCATCGGAAGGGCCGACGCGGCCAGGGAAGAAATTCCAGGAGTGCTCCATGATCTCCTTGGGGGAGTGTCCCTTTCCAGGGAACTCTCCCGTCACCTCCTTGCGATCACCACACCCGACGGCGAACTTTCGCCGTCCGCGTCGCCTCTGCTCAGGAAACTTGCCAGACGAATGGATTCGCTGCGCTCGTCTCTGAGCTCCAGGATATCTTCCATCTGTGCCGACTACGCCAGCAGGGGTATTCTCCGTGACGCCCCTCCGACAATGCGCTCCGGCAGGTTCGTCATTCCCGTGGCCGCTTCCAGGAAGGGATCGGTGCGGGGGATCATACACGACAGGTCCGACAGCGGAGCAACGGTGTTCATGGAACCCGCCCAGCTGGTGGAGGCGGGGAATGAACTTCAGGAGGCCGCCATGGACTACGAGCAGGAGAGAAGGCGGATCCTCAGGGAGGCTACTTCCATGCTCAGGGAGCGGTCAGGGGAGTTCACCGACGCACTGGAAACCGCGGTGGAACTGGACTCCATCTTTGCCAGGGCCAGGTATCACAGGAGATGGAAGACCGTTTTTCCCGAGGAGGGCCCGGTGAACCTCAGGGGTCTGGTTCACCCCCTGCTTCCCCCTGAGACCGCAGTGAGAAGCGATGTGTCGCTGCCCGGAAGCTGGAGGGTCCTGGTGGTGAGCGGCCCTAACGCCGGGGGGAAGAGTGTATTGCTCAAGGCGGTGGCCCTGGCTTCCCTCTGCTCCAGGGGCGGTCTGGGGGTTCACGCTTCCGGGGGGTCCACCATGCCTTTCTTCAGCAGGGTGATGGTTTCCATGGGGGACAATCAGTCCATCTCCATGCACCTGAGCACCTATTCCGCCAGGCTCTCCGAGCAGAAAATGATCCTCGACCATGGAGACCGCGAGACCCTGGCGATAATAGACGAACCCGCAGCGGGGACCGACCCGGTCACCGGCGCCGCGCTGGCGGCGGTGTTCCTGGAGAGGATGGCCGATTCGGGCACAAGGGCCATCGTCAGCACCCATATGGGGCAGCTGAAGCTTCTGGCCATGGAGAAGGAGGGGTTCCTGAACGGATCCATGTCCTTCGACCCTGAGACCCTTACACCGGGCTACAGCTTCATCCCTGATCTTCCCGGAGCATCCTGCACCCTGGAGGCAGCGGCAATAGCGGGTTTTCCCCCTGAGATCACCGGGAAGGCCTCGGAACTCGCCGGCGACTCCTTCAGCCTGGATTCCCTTGTGGCAAGCCTCAGGGACCTCGAGGAAAGAAGGAGCGGGGAACTCCTGCTCCTGGAGAGGGAAAGGAAGGAACTGCAAGAGAAGGCCAGAACCCTGCGAAGGAACCTCCGGGAAGCCGAGAGGAAGGCCGGGGAAATGGAGCTTGAGGCGGAGAGGGAGAGGAACCGCCTGCTCAGGGAGATCGAGTCGAAGGCAGATTCCCTGCTGGCCACCATCTCAGATACCTCGAACCGCGACCAGCGGCTGAGGGCCCGGCGCGAACTGGGGGAGATGGCCAGGAACTTGTCTGCGGACCAGGCGGATAACCCGGAGACGGCTGATGACAGGAACCTGCCGGACCTGAGCGTAGGGGACGCGGTGAAGGTGGAGGGCTGGCCTCAGCCCGGGAGGGTGGAGAAGGTAAGCCGTTCCACGGTGATGGTAAGGCTGGGCTCCATGCTCCTGAAAAAGGAGAAGTGCCATCTGGAGAAGGTCAGCACCCCCGAACCTGCGGACGCTTCCGCGTCGGAATACAGGACGCCGGAGGAAAGGCCTGAAGCCATGCTCATCGGGCTGACGGTTGACGAGGCAGTGGCCGAACTCGATATAAAGATGGACAACTGCGTCGCCGCAGGTCTCAGGCGGCTGAGGGTGGTTCACGGAAAGGGCAGGCTGATGAAGGGGGTTACCGACTGGCTCAGGGGAGACAGGAGGGTGCGGTCGGTATCCATGGCCCCGCCTGAGGAGGGCGGCGCCGGAGCTTCGATCGTATTGCTGAGGGGATGAAGCATGGGATACAATCCCGTTGACATAGAGCTTCTCAAGGATTCCGTCGATGCCGTGTCCATCATCGGGCAGTACGTGGAGCTGAAAAGAGCAGGAAGCTCATGGAAGGGGCTCTGCCCCTTTCACAGGGAGAAGACCCCCAGTTTCTTCGTTTTTCCTGAGAGGGGAACCTGGAAGTGCTTCGGATGCGACTCCGGCGGTGACATAATCAGCTTCCTGGGCCGCTACAAGGGCCTTGACTTCATCGAAGTGGTTGAGGAACTCGCCGAGCAGACCGGCATGAAACTGAAGATAGCCGGAGGCAGGGAGCGAAGGGAACTCAGATCACCGATATATGAACTCCTTGAGGAAGCGCAGCGTTTCTTCACCGAATCGTTCAGAGGTCCCGAGGGCAGAGAGGCCAGGGAGTATCTCCAGACCCGCAGGATCGACGAGAACCTGCTGAGGATAGGCATAGGCCATGCCCCGGGGGGTAACGCACTCCTCGCCCGCCTTCAGGAAAAGGGCTACTCCGTTTCATCCATGGTCGAGGCCGGCGTGGTAAAGTCCGGGGAAAGCGGACCATATGACTTCTTCCGGAATCGCCTCATCTTTCCCATCAGGGACAGGAGGGGCCGTGTGGTCTCCTTCGGGGGAAGGACACTGGACAGCGCCAGGGCCAAGTATCTCAACGGCCCGGAGACCGCGGTCTATACCAAGGGCAGCTTCCTCTACGGGTACAGCAGGGCTCAGAAACATGCCAGGGAGCAGAAGAGGGTCATCCTCGTGGAAGGCTACTTCGACCACGCCAGGCTCCTTTCCCAGGGTTTCCACGAAACCGTAGCCGCCAGCGGCACGGCCTTCACCGAACGGCAGGCGAGGAACCTGATGGGGATGGCTGAAAGAACCTTCATCTGCTACGATGGCGACGCCGCGGGGAACAAGGCCTCGGTCAAGGTTTCCGAGGTGATCATGTCCCAGGGGGGATTCCCTGAGATCGTGAAGGTCCCCGGGGGGATGGATCCCGACGACTTCGTCCTGAAGAACGGCCCCGCCGAGTTCGAGAAGCTCCTGGAGAACGCCATGGATCCCGTATCCTTCTGCGTTTCCCTGCTTGGCGGGAACGCCATGTCCGGAAGCGGAAGGGTTGCCGTTGCCAGAAGACTCCTCGAGGTGGCATCATCCGCCTCGAGCCCCCTGGTTCAAGAGGACCTCCTGGAAAAGGTAGAGAAGCACACCGGCTTTTCCAGGACCGCCCTGATCAAGGCATCGGCAACAAAGGAACCACTTTCCCGCGCCGCCGCCGATACCGGTGGGAGGAACCTCTCCTCAGGCGACAAGACGCTTCTCAGGGCGGCAACCGCCGGGGGAAGGCTGGACAGGGGTCTCATCAGGTTCCTGGAGCCCGGGGACATGCTCTCGGTCACCGGCAGGGAGATACTGGCGGAACTCAAGGACCAGCTCGACGCGGGATACGCCACCGTGATGCTTGGGGAGATGGACACCGTCATGTCAGGCTTGTGCGCTGACATCTCCGGCTTCCTGGAGTTCACCACCACCGATGAGATCAGCAGACTGAAGCGCTCCGTGGAGAGGAAACGGAGGGAGATGCCCCGGCGGAAGAAACTCCTGGAGGAACTGGCCACCGCGGACCCTGTGAGGACCGCCGAGATACTGGAAGACCTGGGCGACGGCGGTGGCATGGATGCCAGGTAGACCCTCACCGGCGGACGGGAGCGGCAAATTGCTCCACGGCGGGCAGAAAGCCGTGCTGGCACACAGGATACGCACGGCTCGCAGCGAACTGGCTTCCATGGCCGGGCTGGATGACGCCGACCTGGGCAGGAACCGCTGGAACAAGCTTCACACGGAGATACGGGAAAAGCTCCTGCTCCTGGCCGACGAAAAGAAAAGGGAACGGGCGGAAGCTCTCCTAGAGGAACTCCTGGACGCCGAGGCGGAGATCATAGAGGGCAATATCAGGCTGGTGAGAATGGTGGTAAGGCGCTACGCCTCGGGCTTCGCCGGCGCACTGGAGGAGATGGACCTTGTCCAGGAGGGCTGCGAGGGGCTCCTCGACGCGGTGAGAAGGTTCGATTTCACCGGCAGCAGGGGTTTCATCACCTACGCGCTCATACGGATCAAGAAGAGGGTCCTTCTCGCGGTGGAAAGGCAGCAGAGGCTCGTAAGGCTGCCTGCCCACGCGGTTCGGAAATCGGTTTACATCAGGGAGATCATGGACGACTTCGCCGCAAGGGAAGGAAGGCATCCCCTTCCCCATGAACTCCAGGATGAGATCGGCGACCCCGTGGACTGGTCACTGATACTCAGCCTGTCGGAGAAGGTGGTTCCCATCACGGAACCGGCGGGTGATTCGGGCATTCCCCTGTCGGAGAAGATACCCGGTGCATTGCCCTCCCCCGAGGAATCCACATGGGAGGAGACCCTTCAGGATGCCATGGAGGGGCTGGACAGAAGAAGCAGGTTCGTTCTGGTGATGAGGTACGGACTGCTCGGCGGAGAAACGCAGACACTGGACAGCATTTCCAGGGTACTGGGGGTCTCCATAGAAAGGACGAGGCAGATTGAGAAGAAAGCCCTGGACCATCTTCGCGCTAATCTTCGGGGTTTTTCCATCACTGACTGGCTGCGGGGGTAGCGGGGAAGCCCCAGGATCCACCTCCGGGGACACACTGGCGGTGGTTTTCGGACCCTCCCTTACCGAGCTTTTCTTCGAGGGTGGAGCGTGGGACAGGCTGGCCGCTGTGGACAGATTCTCCACATGGCCGCCTGGGGTTCAGGACATCCCCGTGGCGGGGGACTACCTTTCCCCGTCACTGGAGACCATCGTGGAACTCGGCGCTACATCGATCCATGCGGTTGGAAGCAGCGAAGCTCTCAGGGATCTCGCCTCCAGGATGGGGATCCCGTTTTACACATACTCCTTCGACTCACTGGAGGATGTGATGGAGTCTTCCAGGAGGCTCGAGGAACTCTATCCGGAGGCTGACCTGAGCGGCTTCAGGCATCTGGTGGAATCGTCCCTGGATTCAGCCGGGGAGAGCCTCAGCGGAAAAACCCTGAGTGTAATGGCGGTGGTTCACCTGGAAGAGGACGGCGCCATAACCCTTGCGGGCAGGGGGACCTTCATCGCAGACATCATTACCGGATCGGGCTGTGTCCTTTCGGCCCCTGACGCTGGCAGCTACCCCTCCGTATCGGTGGAGGGTGTTCTGGCCATGGCGCCGGACCGGGTCATCATACTGGCGCCTGGCGGAGATCCCGAGGCAATAATGGAGAGATGGTCCGCCAACGGGCTTTCCACTGAAGGGGTCACCCCGCTCACCGGTGAGCATCTGCTGATCCCGGGTTCGAGGCTTCCCCAAACGGTGAGGGAGATGATATCCTGTCTGAACTGATCCTCAGGGATTTCCAGGCCGGTTACGAAGATTCTCCCGGCATCGTCGCAGGCGTTACGATGACCGTTCCTCCAGGCTGTGTCACCGCGGTGATAGGCCCCAACGGCAGCGGCAAGAGCACACTTCTCAAGGGCATCATGGGGTTTCCGGGAACGGTTTCCAATCCGGGAGCCTTCCTTGATTCCAGACCCCTGGGCACCATAGAAAGACGGGAGAGGGCGGCACTGGTGGGATACCTTCCCCAGTTCCCCCCTGTTCCCCACGGCCTCACAGGTCTGGAGACGGTCCTTCTTGGGAGACATCCCCACAGGGATCCCTGGTCTGCGGATTCCCCCTCCGACAGGGCCGCTGCCATGGAAGCCCTGGAACTGGTGGGCGCCGGGAAGCTCGCTGACCAACAGGTGAACAGGATATCAGGAGGCGAGTTCAGGCTGGTCAACCTTGCGGGGGTGCTTGCGCAGGAGACGCCTGTGATCCTCCTGGATGAACCGGCATCGTCCCTGGACTACGGACACGCGGCGGAACTCTGGGAGATACTTTCCCGGCTTGCCGCCGGAGGAAGGACCATCGTGGCCACCACCCACCGCATAGGCATGGCCGGAGGCTCGATCCAGCAGATACTCCTTCTCTCAGAGGGCAGACCGGCGGGATTCGGAAGCCCTGACTCGATACTCTCCCGGGGCGACCTGATGGCAGAGGTTTACGGAAGCGGTATCACCGTGGTGAGGAATCCGGCGGGGAAGGGGTGGGTGGTTTGTCCCAGAGAAAGAGGATAAGCTCACTGTCCAGGGTTCTTATCATCCTCCTTGCCGCCGGGATAGCACTCTCGCTGATAACCGGTCCAGCCGGGATCCGGGCCTCCGGCAGGATACTCATCGACCTGAGGATGCCCAGAGTGCTTCTGGCCATTGTGGCGGGAGCCTCCCTTTCAGTCTCCGGATGCGTGCTTCAGGCGGTGCTGAGGAATCCGCTGGCAACCCCCTACACACTGGGAATAAGCGCCGGGGCAGGGGTCACCGCAGGGGTCCTGATACTTTCCGGCGCGGTGATCCCGGTGTTCCTGGTGTATCTCTCAGGGGCGGCGGGAGCCCTGGCCGCCGGATGCCTTACCTGGTTCATAGCCGGCAGGAGCAGGAGGGATCCCTCCGGCCTGATCCTTGCGGGTGTCACCGTGAACCTCCTGGGGGCTTCTTTCCTGCTGCTGATAGAGTATATGAGCCCCGCTTCAAGGCTGGTGGAGATAGTCCGATGGATGATGGGCGATTTGGCCGTTGCAGGCTATGGAAGGGTTCTTTTCCTTCTTCCATTCTTCGCCGCCGGGATCACGGTTGCCTTCATGAGGACCGGCACCCTGAACCAGTTCCTCACGGGGACCGAAATGGCGGAGTCCAGGGGAGTGAACACCCTGAGGGAGCGTTTCATCCTCCTTCTGGCCGCGGCGCTGCTGGCCGGGGGAACCGTGGGGGCAGTGGGGCCGGTGGGTTTCATAGGCCTTATCGTGCCGCACGCCGTGAGAAGGCTCGCTGGAGGTGACTACAGGAGGCTCCTCCCCCTGTCCGCACTGGGAGGCGCGGTTCTGCTGGTCTGGTCCGATGTGGTCTCCAGGGTGGTGGTCTCGCCGGCGGAACTCCCCATAGGGGTACTTCTGTCCCTCCTGGGCGGACCTTTCTTCCTGTACCTTCTTCTCAGGAGGAACGAAAGGGACTAGTAGTCCCCGTTCCCGGCTTCCTCCTGCTGTCTCGCGGCGTACTCAGCCCTGAGGGAATCCATTGTGGTGTAGTATTCCTCACGACGGTCCTCTATCACCGAATTCTCTCTGAGGTGCTCCAGGAGACTTGCGTTGTACCTGGTGGAATAGCTGCCCTGCATGGAGAGGTAGAAACCGGCGAGCTGGGCCCTGTCCTCGGGGATCTGGGTGCCTGTTCTCGAGGTAATTTCAGCCAGGTAGGCCACACCGTTATTCACGAAGGGTCCGATCACGGTGAACTCAGGGGAGGAAAGGGCTGCGTCAGCCAGCCCCGGGCATCCCAGGAATCCCCTGTAGGCAGCTTCCTGCGAGGAAGACCACTGTCTTACGGAAGCGGGGCTGAACTGCTGGGAATCATAAATTTCCAGCGATTCGGCTTCCGCGTATCCCTGAAGGCTGATGCCGGAGGCGAGAATCTGATCCATTGCCTGCCGTGCGGCATCCAGGGACTCCTCCTCCTGAAGGGAGGTGTAGTACTCAAGCAGTATGGCGTTGGACTCCAGAGCCTCCTGGAAACCCACGAGCCCTCCCGGTATGGTTTCCATCTTCCTGGCCACCATAAGGGCCGGGTATCCGCCGGAGTAGGATGGAAGATAGAACACAGGGCCGATGCTGTCGGTCCAGATGCTGTCTGTGGCGAAGGAGATAAGGGCCTGTGGGATCTCCTGCGAGGGTACCGTTTCAGTGGTTACGGTGATTTCTCCGTAGTCGGCTAACTGGTAATCTTCCACAAAGGGGACCTGCTCGGCGAGGATGTTCCCGGCGGCGGCCTCTATGTCCCAGAACGCTTGCCTGACCGTGTTCCTCCCCGGGTAGAGCGGAACCTCCCAGTGGACTATGGTGAGGGTGTCCAGGGCGCCTGATGTGTCCGTGGGGGCCTCCGAGGTGGAAAGCAGTTCCACGGAATGTGTCGCCTGCATTCCGGAGCGGGCCATGGACGGGGCGGTGAAGGGCCTCGAGACTTCTCCCGGGGCCATGTCCAGGTTCCATCCCATTACCGTTTCCAGCTGTTCCCTGGTAATGTTCAGGGTGTCAGGGTTCCCTGCCCCGGCTATGGCCAGGGAATCCACCATGGCCATGGAAGCCTCGAGGTCGGCGGCACTGGGTACGATCTGGAACACGGCGAAGCGGAGCCTGGAACCGGGGCTCCTTGTGAACAGCTCCGGATTGCTTTCATAGAAGCTTCTGAGTTCATCTTCTGAGGGCATGTCAGGCGTGGCCCTGAAGGGGATGTAGGTAGCGCTCACCGATGACATGGCGTCCTCTATCATGAACTCGATCTCGTCGGCGGATATCATGTTCTCCATTGAGACGGCCGTTCCGAACATGGACCTTTCGGCCTGGCCGGCAAGCTGCATGAGCGTGGCACCGTAGTTGGGGTCGTTCCTGTACTCGGCCATGTATCCCGTGGGGTCCTGTATGCCCATCAGAGTAAGCTGAGCGGCCAGGAGGTTCTCCGCCAGTGACATCTTCACCGGCTCCCAGCCAAGCTTTTCCAGGTATTCCCGCTGAAGGGTCCTGTCGACCATAAGGTCGAAGGCCGCTTCGTTTATGTCGTTGTACATCAGTGCCAGCTGGCTCTCGGAATTGGGATAGCCCATGTTGAGCATCTGGTTTTCCATGGTGGCGTAGACTTCCTGACGGGCAGCGTCGTACATGGCCGGCTCGAGTTCTTCTCCATTGACGGTGCCCATGGCCAGTCTGGAGGAACCCGGGCCATCGAGGCCGCCCCGTCCCCACTGAAGAAATATCATGCCCACGAAGATGACAACCACGGCAATTAGGAATATCTTTGCATTGTCTCTGAACCAGGTCAGCATTGTAGGTCCCCCCTGTTAATTTGAGGCAGGAAAATAAGCAAAATCACAGGTGAGGGGCAATAGCCGGGGAGTGTTCCGCATTGGTAGTAAAAAACTTCGCTGAAATGGAGAAGAAAGTCGTTTCCGCATCCCCTGGAGATGTGTTCCTGATCTCCGGAGAGGAGCATTACCAGTCAATGAGGCTCCTGGACCTTCTCCGCAGGAGGGCGGCTGGCCTCGGCATGGAAACGGTGCGCCTTTCCCCTGATGACATGGGTGAGGTGAACCTGAAGGCGCTTTTCAGTGAGGGCTCCCTCTTCAGCTCCGGCAAACTCGTTATCATCACAGAGGTCGACAAGCTCCCCAGGTCCGACCGGAAGGATCTCGAAGAGGTCGTTCAGGCCGGTTCCGATCACATCCTCTTCGCCAGGACCGCCGGCAGGAAGCCTTCGAACGCATTCATTAAGGCCCTGGAATCGGCGGGCACTGGATTCACCTGCTGGGAGCCATTTCCCACGGCCATGTGGACATGGACGAAACGGCTCTCCTCCGAAGAGGGCATCTCGTTCACCAGGGACGGTTCGCAGGCTGTGGAGGTGATAGCCTCCGGAAGGCTGGAAAGGCTTGCGGAAACCGTCACCAGGGTTGCAATATTCCATGGAAAGGGATGCAGAGCATCAGCTTCTGATGTTTACAGAGCGGTGAAGGGGGAAAGGGAGACAACCGCATTCAGGTTCTGCGAAGAAGTCCTGGGGGGCAAAAGGGGTGAAGCCCTGGCCTCCCTGGCCCTGCTCCTGGGGGCGGGAGAGGAGCCGATCCGCCTCCTTGCGCTGCTGTATAGCCAGTGGAAACAGGTGGCAGCGGCCGGTGAAATGATGAAAAAAGGGGTATCGCCGAAAGAGGCCTCGGGAAAACTGGGCATTCCACCATTCAGATGGAAAGCCGTGGAAGCTCTGGCTGCAAGGGGCAGATACGGTGCAAATTATTCCAGCCTAGATGCTTTTGCTTCCGCCGACCACGAACTGAAGACCGGAGGTGATCCCCTGGCGTCCATGGCCTCCGTTGTTCTAACCTTGACAACAGGTTGATAATGAAGAAAAATAACCCAATGCAATGCAACCGCTGAGAAAACAGCTCTTTGGAATGGAGGGGTAATGGCGCTCGAAAGGAAGATTCAGGATCTCCTTGGAAGAAGGAATGAACTGGCCGACAGGCTGGCTAACCTTGAATCCATGAAGAAGGAGACCAACCAGAGGGTTTATTCCAGGATAAAGGCCGACTACGACAACCAGCTCAACGAGGTCCTCAACAGCCTCGGCGCTGAAAAGGGCTCCCTTGAGGACAAGGTCAGCGACCTCACAGCCAGGATCAACGAACTCGAGCAGAAGCACCAGAGCGAATCCGATCTCGTGGAAGAGCTCCAGATAAGGGCCAAGCTCCGGGAGCACGACGAGAACGACCCCAAATTCCAGAAGGAACTCGACGACGCCACCGGCGCGCGGAACAAGACCGCCGACGAGCTCGACGGCTACCGTTCAGAGCTGGGCGACATGAAGAAGGTCCTCCGCGACGTGGAAGACGCAACAGCCGGAAAGGCTGCCGCGGCTGCGGCGGCGCAGCCGGCCGCTGAAGCAGCTGACTCCCTGGATGAACTGGAACTCGACGAGGAAGTCGCCCTGGAAGAGGAAACCGAAGACGACTCCGTTCCCTGCCCTTCCTGCGGCCATGTGAACCCGCCCCAGAAGCTCTTCTGCGAAGAGTGCGGAGCCGCCCTTGACGAAGAGGAGGGTCTGGAAGACGACTTCGACCTGCTCGACGACGGCGATCTGGACCTTTAGTAAGATTTGATCTCCAAGACAGGAGGCCCCGGGTTCCCGGGGCCTTCAGTTTTTCAGCAGCATCTCCATTATCTCCACGGCGTTGAGGGCTGCGCCCTTTCTCACGTTATCGGCGGTGACCCAGAACTGAACTATGCAGGGGTCCATGGGATGGTTCCGTACCCTTCCAACGAAGGTGCTGTCCGTTCCAGGCGTTCCCAGGGGCTGGAATCCCCTTTCCTTCACCACTACTCCGGGAAAGCCGGCCAGAGCCTCAGCAGCCACCCGGCAGGGAACGGGGCGGGTGAAGCTGACGGTTACAGATTCGGTGTGCCCGACCATCACAGGAACCCTGGCGCAGGATGGATACACCGGGAAGGATGAGGAGAGTATCTTCGCGGTCTCGTGGACGAGCTTCCTTTCCTCGAATGTGTACCCGTCATGTTCAGGCTCGCCTATCTCGCATACCACGTTCCTGTGGAATCCTCCATATGAGGGACCGCTTTTTTCCTCGGCCTGCAGCTGCCCGATTCCCCGGCTTCCCGCTCCGGAGACCGACTGGTATGTCGATACGGCAGCCCAGGATATGGGTGCCACCTCCATGAGCGGTGCAAGGGCCATCACCAGCTGGATGGTGGAGCAGTTGGGGTTGGCTATCAGACGATCATCCTGTCCAGCCGCCTCCGGGTTCACCTGAGGGACCACAAGGGGCACCCCGGGGTCCATGCGGTACGCCGAAGAGTTGTCTATTACCGTCGCTCCCGCCTCCAGGGCCATGGGAACCCATTCCCGGGCCACCTGCGAGGAGGTTGCACCCAGGAGTATCATGCCCTTTTCCACGGAGGATTTTTTTATTATTTCAACAGGAAGGGCAGAACCCCTGAAATCCAGTGTTCTGCCGGTGCTCGCTTTCGATGCGAACAGTTTGATTTCATCCGCAGGAAGGTTGCGTTGCTCAATAACAGAAAGCATCTCCCGGCCCACGAGTCCCGTTGCTCCTACGATTCCGGCTTTCATGCTGTTTTCCCCTCCAGGTGGTTTCGTTCGATCCTGCGGTTGGCGCTGCCGGTAATATTACTGCTTTCAGGGTGCTCCGGCACGCGGCTTCACCGTCCGGGAACCCTGGTTCAGCCCCCGGGAAGCGGTACAGGGGAGCCGGATGAGAGCCCGATGGCCCGGGCCCAGACCCCTGCGGTGCCCCTGTTTCACGGGGTGGGCAGCGGTGATGCCGGGGAGATGATACCCCTTCATGCACCACATCTCAGCGACCTTAACTATTCCCCGGAAAGCTGTCCCGCAGAGAGGGGAATGATAAGGCTCCTGGAGGCGATCCTTAAGAGCGAAGGGGCTCCCGCCGACCTTTCCGCGCTTCCCTGGGTGGAGAGCAGCTATTACATAGGCGACTACTCCAGGGTGGGCGCCGCAGGGCCCTGGCAGTTCATGAGCGGAACCGCCAGACACTTCAACATGAACATGACCGATGAGGTGGACGAGAGGTACTCCTGGGCGGCTTCCACCAGGAAAGCCTCCGAGTATCTCGGCTACCTTCACCGAAGGTTCGACGACTGGCATCTCGCCCTTGCCGCATACAACTGCGGTGAGGGAGTGGTTGACAGGGCCCTGGCCAACGCATCCAGGAAAGAGTACGGAATGATAGAGCTTCCAGGGGAGACCGACGCCTTCGTACCAAGGTATTCCGCTGCGCTGCAGGCCCTCAGGGGCCGGGAGCCGGACACACCGGACCTGGCCGTGGTAATGGTTCCACCGGGGCTGGACCTTCGGATACTGGCAGCGGAATCCGGAATAGACCCCGACGTGATGGCGGACCTTAACAGGGGATTCCTCCTGGAAAGGACACCGATCGGACAGAGGAACTGGGAGGTGGTGGTCCCGTCATCCAGGGCATCCGTGGCGTTTCAGGCGGCATGGTCCATCAACGGACGGGACTACCTGGTGAAGCACGGAGACACATGGGCGTCGGTGGCTGAGGCCCTGGGTGTAAGTTCCAGCGAACTCATGTCGGCGAACTCCGGAGCGATGCCCCAGCCGGGGGAGTACATGTTCCTTCCGGGAACCTCGAGGGTACCCGTGAACTCCGCCGCAGCTGAAAGGGCGGGCTTCTACAGCTACACCGTGCGTGCGGGGGACACCCTGGGGGGCATTGGCGCCTCCATTGGTGTATCTTCCAGGGAAGTGGCCGCGTGGAACGACATAACAACCTCCACCACCATTTTCCCCGGGCAGACCCTCCTCCTCAGGGGGATCCCGCCTGAGGGCACCGCCCAGGTGGAGATAGTCCGGGCCGCCAGCCAGGTGACCCATACGGTAGCCGAGGGGGACACCATGTGGGACCTTGCCCTGCGGTACGGGGTTTCCGTGGATCAGATAATGCAGCTGAACGATAAGGAATCATCGTCTTTGTCAATAGGGGAGACCTTAATTATCAAACCGGAGTAGGTGTCATGTCATTTCTCTTTGGATCCAAGGCGCAGAGAACTTTCAAGAAGATTCAGGACCTGGCCGCGGGGGATATGGTGGACCAGGCGGCGGTCATGGTGGAGGAAGAGCTCGAAACCCTTCTGGAAGATCATGACATTGCAGCGAAGCTGGTTCCCTTCCTGATGGACATAGGCCATCCCGATCTGGGCGGGCGGATCGGAGAGCGGATAATCAAGACCCATTCCGACCTCCGCATGTCGGTGACCAGGCTCCTGGAAGAGAAGCAGGCCCAGTTCCCCAGGTCGATCGAACTCCTGAGGGTTATATGGAAAAGCCGTCTTCATCAGCGGGACTTCAATGGTCTCATGGACATACTGGGCCGAACGGAAAGGGTTACCGTCAGCCGGTTCGCCGACTCGATCCAGTCTTCGGCCCAGGCCCTCAGCGGTGCAAGGGGAAGAGAGCTGGGGCAGGGCATAGAGCGCATCCTGGCCTGGGCGGTGATCTCCCTGCACAGGGGGGATCCTTCCGCGGCAATGGACATACTGGTGGACGCGGCAAAGCGCTGCAGTTTTCCCGAGGAAAGTCTTTCCAGGCTGAGCGGATGGATAGCCGCCAGGACCGGAGGCACCGAGATGGAAGTGAACCTGAAGCGGATACAGGTGCTCACTGCCATCGGCGACAGGGAACGGGCCGTCTCGGAGCTGCCGGGTCTCTACGAGGCTGAGAAGGATATCCTGGACAGGGCCATATCCCTTGTTGAGAAAGATCTGGTACCTGGAGACAAAACATCCAAGGCGAGGATCTCCCTTGCCAGGCTCATGGCAAAGGCGGGCAGGGTTAACGAAGCCTGCCTCATGCTGGATCCCCTCCTTGAGGGCGGCCACGAGTCATCCATGCTGGAGCAGGCGGTCACCGGTCTGGTGATAGGCGCCCAGGGTTCCGCCAGGGTACATCTGCTTCAGGCCAGGCTGAGGCTTTTCAGAGGAGAGAACACCCAGGCCCTGGATTCCATCGAGAGGGCCTTCGGATGTCCCGATGTGGCTGAATCGCCGGTTGTGGACATCTGCAGAAGCTTCATCAAGAGCGGTATAGACCGGGACGGCATGGTAACCGGCAAGCTGGGTGAATTCCTTGTGGAGAAGGGCACGGTGGATGAAGCCGTGAACATCCTGTCCCTCAGCGTGGCTACCGAGCCCGAGTGGGTGCTTGAAAAGCTGCAGCTTCTTCTGAAGCGCGACAGGACAAGCGCGGCGGTCCTCACCCTGCTGGCAGTGGTTCTGCTTGTACTCAACCGCGGCGGCGAAGCCGCGGCTACACTGAAGCATCTGGCGGCCAGGAAGGACGTAAAATCGAAACAGGATATCGTCTCCGTACTATCCGATTTCGACGACCTCATGGGGGAACACCGCGAGCTCAGAAGGCTCAGGGCTGCCTCGGGAGCCGCAAGCGGAACCGGGGAGGATTCCGCCAGAGACTGGCTGGAGCTGATCATATCCGGTGATAAGGTCAGCGAGAGTGGATGTCTGGTGGTCTTCGACAGCGGCGTTTACAAGGACAGGGCAGCGGAAATACTGGAATCCGGTTTCACTCCGGATTCCCCTGGGGCGGAGCTGGTACTGGCCGCGGCAAAGATCGTCGCAGGGGTGCCCGGGGAGAGTTCCGAGCACCTTTCCAGGGCCATGGAGTCAACGGAACTGCTGGACAGGGTCACCCATCTGGTGGCCTCGCTTCCGTTCTCCGCCGTTGCCGCCATGAAACCGGAAAAGGTCTTCAGGACACTGAACGACAGCGGCAGGGGAGAAGTGGTGGCGAAGATACTTCCGCTGCTCTCCACCGGGGAGACGGAGAAGTGGATGGACGACCTGGCATCAAGGGTAAGTCTTCCCGACCCCGACGAAACCGCATTGTTCAGGCTCAGGTATTTCATAGAACAGGGCAAGCCAGGTACGGCGGCGGCGGCCGCAAAGGGCCTGGAAGTCTCAGGGATGAACATAGTCAGCCTTCTGGAGGGCTGCGCGGCGGTTTCCTCAGGAGACCTGACCGCGGCCACCGAGCACCTGTCCCGGGCTGCTTCCCACGAGGAGACCGCTTCGCTGGCCAAGGCCGTTCTCGGAACCCTCTCCGGAATGGACGAGGGCAACTCCGCATCGGCCATCGCACTGGCAAGGGCGGAGCTCAAGACCGGGAACATCAAGGGTGCCGTTGAAACACTCCGGGGCATCCTCCATGACCCTGACGTACTGGTCTTTCTCGAGGAAGCCGCCGCCGAGGTTCCCGGAGCCCATATGATCCATGGATGTCTGGCCCTTGCAAGGCTTTACACCGGTGACGCCGACGGCTACAGGGCAGCGGCGGGCACCGCACTGGAAGGAAGCTCGGAAATGGCGTCCGAGCTTGTGGAGAAGGGAGCCGGCTACTCCCTGGAGAACCATTACGCCCTGGGTATGCTCTTCGCCGCCGAAGCCGGCATTTCCCACATAGAGGGTTTCCAGTCCGCGGAGCTCCTTTCCGCCGCGTTATGTACGGATCCCTCTCTGGCGGGTCGTGTGGCGGCGCTGAAGAGCGAAGACGAAACGGTTCAGATGCTCACGGCCCTGGCTCTGTGCGATCCCCTTGCCTTCTCCGCGAAAGCCCTTCCAAAGGGAGTTTCCATTCCGGAATCCATGATAGACGCCGCAGTGGAAAGATGGGAAACCCAGAACGCCCTGGACGCCCTCGAACAGCTGGAGGAGCTTTCCGGCTCAGCCGGATACGCGGAGAGGGTCCACAGGATAAGGAAGATCCTGGCCGCAGGCGGAAGGGACAGGTCGAAGGAACTGCTGTCCGATGCCATGGACCGCGGGGAGTGGAGGGCCGACCTTTTTTCCCTCTGCTCGAACAGGGAAGTGGCCGGCGAATCAATCGAGAAGCTTTTCCCCGATGGTGTGGAAGGTGTATCGGAAGATGAGATAGAAGCCGCCGGGGACATGCTGGTCAGGTGCGGTGCCAGGGAAGCCCTCTATGATTTCGCCGTAAAGCTCCTTGAAGCTGGTACCGAATCCTGTTCAGCCGCAGCCGGAAAAACAGTAGACATCTATGTTCCCACCGCGGGCGAGGAGGGTTCCCTGACCGTGGAGCAGGTGGTGGACCTTCTCCTCCTGGCGGGAAGGACCTCCGATGCGTTCCCCCTGGCAAGGGGGGATTCCGGTCTTCTTGCAAAGGTAAGGCAGAAGGTCGCCCTTCTCGACAGGGAGTCTTCTACTCCGGAAAGTATTCTCCGCTCGAACCGCCCCGGGGAGATGCCTCCCGATGCCCCTGCAATGGCCAGGGGGGAAGCACTCTGGATGGCAGGCCAGCGCAGGGCGGCCTGCGGCGTCTGGAAGAAGGGCTATGAAGAAACCTCCGATCCCGCACTGCTGCAGAGGCTCATGGAAGGCTTTCACTCAATGGGCAGGGAGCTGGACTCAGCGGCAACGGCAAGGCTGCTTGCGGAGAAGCACCCTGATGTTCTTTTCAGGAGCGGTGAACCAGGAGCAAAAGGCAAAAAACTTGCATTGATATCATATAGCATCAAGTAATCGAAAGTTGGAGGGAAAAATGGCAGACAAGCCGAAAGAACTGACCACTGAACAGCTGCTGATAGAGCTTGGGAGGGTCGTAATGGGTCTGGGCACCAAGATCGACGCCCTTGGCAGCAAACTCGACGCCATTCACGAGACCCTCTCAACCGCCCCGCCGGCCGAGACCGGTGCGTCGGCTGCCCTGGACCTGCAGCCGATACTGGAGAAGCTCGACCTCATCCACGGCGCCCTCTCAGGGGAGAGGGATACCTCAGGCGGAGGCGCAGGGGCTGCCGTTCAGGTCGACCTCCAGCCGGTCCTGGAAAAGATGGAGGAGATCCGGGAAACCCTTGGAGCCGCTTCGGGCAAAGGAGAGGCCGCAGCTGCTTCCCAGGTGGACATGACCCCGGTCACCGAAAGGCTGGAAGAGATAAGGACGGCCCTGGAAAAAGGCTCCTACCCCGAAGAACTCAAGAAGGATATTCAGGAACTGTCCAATGCCGTGAAGGACATTCCCCTTCCTTCGCTGGAAGGTATCGAGGAGAAGTTCCAGAAGGTCGCCGACACACTCGACGAAGTGAAAAAAGCCGCCGAGGACAGAACGTTCGCCCAGGAGCTGGGAGGTTCTCTTGAAAAGGTGAGGGAGGGTCTGGAAGCCTCCGGCAAGGATACCGTGGCCGCCATCGGCGAGATCCCCGGTAAGCTTGACGCCATGGGGGAGAGGATCGCCGGTTCCATGGAGGAGCTTCAGACCAGGACCCGGGAGATACTGGAGAAGGCCGAGGAATCCCTGGAGAAGACCGAGGGCTCCCTGGAAGATGTGAAGAACGAGCTTCAGAAGGGGCTGAAACTCAATACGGACATGACCGGCCAGATGGTTGAACTTACCTCCAGGTTTGCCGACAGGGCCCAGGAGGACCTTATCACCGATCTTAATTCCCGGGCTGTGGAGCACTTCAACAACGGAGAGTACAAAGAGGCCAAGGCTCTGTTCGACGAAGCCCTGGAGCAGCAGCCCGACAACCCGGATCTCCTCTGCAACTCCGCCAATGTGCTTGCGGCGATGGATGACCTCGAGGGGGCGGAGAAGCTTTTCAGGAAGGCCCTTGGAGAGTCCCCTGAGCTGGAGCCTGCCCTCTCCGGTCTGGGGATGATCATGGTCAGGACCGCCAGGGCGGAGGAGACCATTCAGTTCCTCAAGAGCACCATCCTCAGCGGCGAGCCTTCGGTGAGGACCACCATTGCTTACGCCAGGGCCCTTGTGGCCCTGGAAAGGCATGACGAAGCCGTTGAGCTCCTGGAGACCGCTCTGAAGGGAGCTCCTGACAACCCTGAGATAAAGGCGGAGCTTGCTGAATACGGCTGTGAGGAAGATTAGAACCTGATGTTCAGATACATCCTTCTCCTCTCGCTCCTGCTGCTTTCCTGCTCGAGGGAGGTGGTGGAGGCCCCGTCCGCAGCTGAAACCTCACTGGACAGAGCAAGGGTGGCGGATTCACTCCTGTCCGAAGGGCAGCGGGAGGATGCGGCACAGCTTTACCTTTCGGCGGCCCTGCTCCTTTCCCCGGGCACCCCTGAGAGGATAAACCTGGCTGAAAGGGCCCTGGAGGCCTCTGACGGTGCTTTCCCGGCGGCGGCCAGGGTTCTGCTGGAGTCTGCGGGATCGGACCCCCACGCACCATACAGGGCCCTCAGGGAAGGCGGGAGCGCGCTTTGCAGCGATCTTCTCCCCGGCTTTCATACCGGGGCTTACCGACTTCCGGGACACCTCGCCCTGATGGCCGCCGAATCCATAGTAACCCTGGACCCCGTAATGGCGGAAACTCTCCTCTCCTTCTCCGGCGACCTGCCCGGTTCCGCCGGCGAGGACCTTCTGCTGTGCAGGTACAGGGCCGCATTGGGCACAGGTGACATCCAGGGTCAGGAGGAAAGCTGGAGAGCCGCCCAGGCCCTGGATTCCGACGAACTCATGGCCCGTTTCTTCCACCACAGGGGCATGGCCCTGGGCGAACAGGGCATACCGGACCTTCTCAGGTCCTTCCAGCTCTGGCCCGCGGGGGATATGCACGCCGCGGCCTACGCTTTTCTCAGGGACACCATTCTCACGGATGCGGTCCTGGCCGCCGCGGTCGCGGATCCATTCTATTCAGGAGGTCTCTGGAACGAGGTTTACGACATCGCCCTGAACTCCGCGGATCCTCCTCCCAGGGTCGTTTACCTGGCCGGGCGCACCAGGGACAGGCTCGGGTTCTTTCAGGAAAGCGCTGATCTTCTCAGGAGATACCTGGACACATGGCCCGGGGGAGAAGACGCCCCGGACGCGGCCATCAATCTGGCCAGGAGCCTGGGAGCCATGGGCCTCGTTGAAGAGGGAATGGAAACCCTTTCCTTCTACAGGGACACCTGGCCGAACCACGGCAGGATAAGCAACTTTCCCTGGTACGCAGGCAGCCTCCTGGCGGAGAACGGCCGGTGGGCCGAGTCCATCCCCTGGTTCACCGAGACCATCACAAGATACCCCGGGAATACCACCGCCGACGACGCCCAGTTCTACATCTGCCTTGCCCTGATGAAAACAGGAAGGACGGCCGAGGCCGCTGAAGCCTTCGGGAACTTCAATGCACGGTGGACCCAGAGCGTCTACAGACCTTCCTCGAGATACTGGTACGGAGTGCTCCTGCTTCAGATGGGAGACTCCACCGGCAGGGGAGTGCTTCAGAGACTCATCAACGACAAGCCGGAAAGTCTTCCGGCGGCATTCGCCAGGGATTACCTCGGGCTTCCTCCTTGGGCTCCAGAGTACACCAGCGAACCCCTGGGAGTGTGGATGGCCAGGAACGGTCGTCCCGAGGCGGAACCTTCCCAGAGCGCCTGGGACGGCGTTTTCCTCATGGAGGCCGGCTGCAGGAAATGGGCCCTCGACCTCTTCCGGGCAGCGGAGGAAGAGGCTGGCGACGCACACAGGCTCGCTCCGTTCTATCTTGCCAACGACGTATGGGAAAGGGGCCCGTGGGCCGCCTACAGGATGTGGAGCCTGGAGGGAAGTGTTCGCCCCCTTGACCTATGGCGTCTCAGGTACCCGGCGGCATGGCCTGACGAGGTGCTCAGGGAATCGCAGCGTTCAGGCATGGATCCCCTCCTCCTCTGGTCGATAATGAAGCAGGAAAGCGCTTTCCAGCCATCCTGCTACTCCACCGCCGGAGCCAGGGGGCTGATACAGATGATACCCAGCACCTCTGAATACATAGCCCGGGACAACGGATGGAGTGATGCCTACTCCCCGGACATCCTCTATGATCCCGGAACATCCATCATGTATGGCGCAGCATGCATCTCCTCATACGGCAGGGATTTCCGGTGGGATGTTCCCGGCACCCTGGCGGGATACAACGGGGGGCCCCACAACGCTCTGAGATGGGGATGGGGGGTTGACTCCACCGAGGAGTTCTTCAGCAGGATCACGTACAATGAAACGAAGAAGTACGTGGAGATAGTAAGCCATAATTATCTGATATACAAGCACATCTGGCCTGAATACCTCTGACACCGGTGTTTTTTGACCCCGGGTTTTCACCCCTGTTATAATCGCCCTGCCGTGATGCGGTCCTCCACGGCCCGAAATGCAACATCCACGAAGGGAACGATATGTCACGCAGGCTTTACGGAGACCTGACCGAACTAATAGAGAAAAGGAAGACTCAGGGTCTTTATAAGACTGAAAGAATAATAACATCCCCCCAGGGTGCGGAGATCACCACCGTGAAGCGAGGGAGGGTGCTTAACTTCTGCTCCAACAACTATCTGGGTCTGGCTTCCCACCCTGAGGTGCTGAAGGCCGCTGAGGAAACCCTCGAGAACAGAGGATACGGACTCTCCAGCGTAAGATTCATATGCGGCACCCAGGACATACACCTGGAACTGGAACGACGGATGTCCGAGTTCCTTGGCACCGACGACACCATACTCTACGCTGCTTGCTACGACGCCAATGCCGGGGTCTTCGAGCCGTTCCTGGACGAAGACAGCGCCATAATCGCCGACCAGCTCAACCACGCCTCGATCATTTCCGGCGTGAGGCTATGCAAGGCGAAAAGATACATATACAGCCACAACCGCACCGGAACCGGTACCTACAGCTTCGACGGGAAGGACCTTCCCGGTCTGGAGGCCATTCTCAGCAGCGACGAGGTCAGGGCAGCCAGGTACAGGATGGTGGCAACCGACGGGGTTTTCAGCATGAACGGCGACATAGCCCCCCTGGCTGAGATAGTGGATCTCTGCGAAAGGTATGACGCCATTCTCATGGTGGACGACAGCCACGGCACCGGCTACATCGGAAGGACCGGGAGGGGCACCCATGAACTCCACGATGTCCTCGGCAGGGTCGACCTTATCACCACCACATTCGGTAAGGCCCTTGGCGGGGCGAGCGGCGGCTGCGCCTCGGGAAGGCGTGAACTGATCGAATGGCTCAGGCAGATGTCCCGGCCCTATCTTTTTTCCAACACCGTTGCTCCTGCGGTGGTGGGTGCAACGCTCAAGGTGCTGGACATCATAGAGGAGAACACCCACCTCCGCGACAGGGTACACCGCAATGCGGCTTACTTCAGGAAGGGGATCAAGGATGCCGGCTTCAGGATTCTGGAGGGTGACACCGCCATAGTGCCCATAATGTTCGGCGACTACGAGAACGACGCCGTCCTGGCCCAGAAGTTCGCCGACGACCTTCTGGATCACGGAGTCTACGCCATAGGGTTCTTTTACCCGGTGGTTGCCGTGGGCCAGTCCAGAATAAGGGTTCAGCTCAGCGCCGCTCACACCATGGAGCAGCTTGACAGGGCCATAGCGGCCTTCACAGAAGTCGGGCGGATCAATGGGATCATAGACTGAGTTCGAGACTCAGTTAACTGAAGCGCCGGTATTGACATACCCTAAAAAAGTACTAATGTACCCAATATGAGTAATAATCAAAATGAGCTTATCGGCGAGGTGCTCTTCGGGAAGGTGAGAAGGAAGGTTCTTTCCACTTTCGTTCTCAATCCGCAGCGTTCGTTCTATCTGCTGGAACTCATAAGGCTGCTCGACTGCGGCAGGGGAGCGGTGCAGCGGGAGGTCTCCAGACTGGCGAAGGCTGGAATACTCATCCGTGAGAGGCAGGGCAATCAGGTCCATTTCAGGGCTGATACCGGAAACCTCATCTACCGGGAGATACGATCCATTTTCTCCAAGACCACTGGTCTCGTTGACCTTCTCAGTCACTGCCTTGAGTCCTGCGGGGATCCCGTTGGCATGGCCTTCATATACGGCGACTACGCGAAGGGGACGGCCAGGGAGGATTCTCCTGTGGACCTTATGGTGGTGGGGGATACCACCATGGACGCCGTGAGGCAGTGCACGATTGAGTTCACCGAGGAGGCCGCCAGGAAACTGCACCTCACCGTTGTTTCCCCTGCTGAGCTCAAGAGAAGGATATCCGCTGGGGAGGGGAAGATCCGTGAGATACTCGCCTCACAGCGGGTGTTCCTCGCCGGGGGTGAGCGGGAGCTTGCTGTGCTTTCATCACCGGGAGACGATCTGTTCGCAGGGCTGTTCTGAGGCGAATAACCTTGTTCACCGGCGGTTTTATGCAGATATTCCATAAAATGCATTTTTTATGAGTTTGGAGGATCATGGCTGACAGCATGACGCTTTTTCAGGAGGATGTAACCCGGACCATCCTCGGGCTTCGGAAAGCCATAGGGATAGTGGTGAGCAGACTTCCAGAGAGGATAGACAGCCCCCACGACGTTTATCAGGTCCTGGGTCTCGACAAGAAGCTCGGGTGGCGGATCTACAAGATCATACACGAGGACGACCTGTTCTTCGCTGCTCAGTTCGTTCCCGGAAAACACTCCTTCGGCAGGTTCATCAAAAGCTGCAGGGGCAAGGGGGTAGAGAAGAAATACCTGGAAGACGCCCTCACCGCGGTTGAGGAGTTCTACGAGATAATCGACAAGCACTCCGGCGACAGGCAGTCGATGGACATGATGCTCATGGCCAGTTCCAGGGACGGACGGGATCAGGCGTTCAATACCCTCAGGAAGCAGGCATGGTACGCCCAGAGCCATCTTCTCGGACTTCAGGCCGAGACCCAGATGGATGCCTGGTTCTTCGGGCCCTCCGCCACCGATGGAATGCTCGATGTGGCGGAGGTCAAGGGACTTTTCGACATAAGAAGGAACCGCCCGGGCGTGAAGTGGGTCATAGATACTCCGTGCTTCTTCACCGGCAACGCCCATGACGAGCAGTTCTTCACGGAAACTATCAGCGGAGGGTCAGGCCCGGCCTGCAACCTCATGGAGAGAGTCCCCTTCCTCGAGAAGTACTGCAGCGACCCCCTGCCAGAACTGAAGGCCGTAACATCCCATAGCTGCGGCCCTGTTTACGAACTGGCGGAAGGGCCGGTGGGGAACACCAACCTGATAGATACAGTAACCGGAACGGTTTCCAGGGGCATTTTCCCTGTGAAGCCCCATGAAAATGAGACCCATCACGAAATTTCGGTGAAGATATACACACCGGTGCAGAACCTGGTGCTCGACCTGTTCTTTCACGAGACAATGGCGGAGACCATGGCAGGCAACCCCAAGGCCCGTATGCTCTTCGACTACTACACAAGGGGCGGGGCCCTTGTGTACCGTTCCGAGAGGGACACTGTGCCCATGGACATAAAGCCCCTCATGATAGGCTCTGGGATAGGATGTGCCTACACACCCCTCATACCGGCATACTCCGAGATGCTCTCGGATGTCTTCCAGTGCCTCAGGTGGGACCCTGACGAGTTCGTGGTGTACAGGACCAGAGTGGAGTTCCCTGTACTGCCCTCTTCGCTCTACTACACCGACGACATCGTGAGGTAGCCGGACTAGTCGGTTTCCATGGCCCTTCTGCTGGTCTTTATGGCGCAGAGGTGCCCGCACATGGAGCACACGTCCCCGTCCTCCGGGAGGGCTTCATCCCTGTATTTCCTGGCAGTGACAGGATCTATGGCGCAGCGGTACTGGGCCTCCCAGTCGAAGGATGCCCTGGCGTCCGCCATGGCCCTGTCCTTTTCAGCCGCCCCGGGGATTCCCCTGGCAAGGTCCGCCGCGTGGGCGGCTATCCTGGCGGTTACAACCCCTGTCCTGACATCGTCCACATTGGGCAGCCGGAGATGCTCCGCCGGGGTCACATAGCAGAGGAAGTCCGCTCCGTGCCATGCGGCAATGGCCCCTCCGATTGCGCTGGTAATGTGGTCGTATCCTGGGGCTATGTCGGTGACGATGGGCCCCAGCACATAGAACGGGGCATCTCCGCAGAGGCTTTTCTGTATCCTCATGTTCTCGGCTATCCTGTCCATGGGAACATGACCGGGACCCTCTATCATGGTCTGGACCCCCGCAGCCAGGGCCCTTTTCTGCAGTTCTCCCAGTGAGATGAGTTCCTCTATCTGCCCCCGGTCCCCTGCGTCGTCGATGCAGCCGGGTCTAAGGCCGTCTCCCAGGGAGTAGGTTACATCGTACTCCCTTAGTATCTCAGTGAGCTGATCGAACCTGGCGTACAGGGGGTTCTCTTCGCCGCGCTTCTCCATCCACTCGGCCATGAGGGATCCGCCCCTGGAGACCATTCCCATCCGTCTGCCCTGCTTCCGGAGCAGGTCCACCGACCTGCGGGTCACACCGCAGTGCAGTGTAAGGTAGTCGACACCGGCACGGCAGTGGTCCTCAACCGCGGAGAATATCTCCTCAGGAGACACCTGGGCCACCTCCCGGCCCTCCTCCATGGCAATGCCGAACACCTGGTAGACAGGCACCGTTCCCACAGGGACCGGGCTCTGGCCGGTTATCCTGTGCAGGATGTTCTTCCATGCCTTTCCGGTTGACAGGTCCATAACGGTATCCGCTCCGTGTGCCACGGCGGTCTTGAGCTTCTCTATCTCTTCCTCCATGGATTCGTGGTCCATGGAGCTTCCTATGTTCGCGTTTACCTTTATTCTGCTGCCGCCGCCTATCATGCAGGGTCTGGGGATGTTCCTGGTGCGGTTGACTGGTATCACGGCCCTTCCTGAAGCTATCAGCTCGAGGGCTTCAGCTGTGGAGAGGTGTTCGTTCTCGAGGGCGGCTTCAAGGGTATCCGAGGTTCGGCCTCTTCTGGCCTTTTCGATGGTCGTTTCTGACATATGAGCCTTTCCTTTCGCAGCAACCGGCGTTTACGCCGGTCATGAATTATAGTTTACTTTTCAGGTGAACGCATTCTCAGGGAGGTTTTCATGCTGTCAGCTACGGTTCTCAGCATCCTTGCAGGGTTATCCCCGTTGGAAACCCTGGCGGAAATGGTTCTGGGTGATCCGGTTCCATCAGCCCAGGAACCTGTGGCAATGGAGTTCGGAGATCCCTTCCTGCTGCCCGAAAGCCCGGAGCTTTTCGACGAAGCGATCCTGAGGCAGCTCCACCTCATGGCCTTCGGAATGCAGCCCGACGGTATTCTGGAACTCTCGGAAGCCGTTAACACAGAATGGGACCAGCTGGATACCGGAACCCGCAACCTCTGGCGGCAGCTCGCCGGAAGGGCCGGGCTTACAGTGCCCGGGGATGTACCGTCCCCGGCGAACCTTACTTCCCTGCTCAGGTACGCATCGGAGTCGGGAACACCGCCTCCGGATGTGGACCCCGGCCGTCTGACCGCTCTGCAGAGGTATTACCTTGTGCTTACCCTTCCTCCCGACGAAGCCGAGGATTTCATGAACGATCCTTGCTGGTACGTGCGAACGGCTGTGATCACGGTAAGCCCCAACACAGCCTTCAGGATGCTGGACGACCAGTCACCCGCCGTGAGGCTTCAGGCTGCGCTCACCGCGGGAAGATCCGATCTTCTGCTGGAGATGGCGTTCATTCCTGGCCCCATCGGGCAGAAAGCCCTTTCCGGTATAGGACAGGTACCCATCCTGGAGGAGTTCCTCTACCGCGATCAGGACCCGGCGGTAAGGGCGGCGGCGCTCCTGGCGCTGCTCGACCTTGGATGGACCATACCCGACGAGAGGCTCGACTACCTCCTCACCGACGACTACCTGATGGTGAGGGCAATAGCCGCGGACGCTTCTGGAAGGGATTTCGCCATGCCGGCGGAGGGCCCTCCGGAGGATCTGCCTCCCATCGGCGAGGTTCCCGACGCTGTGGTGATCTCCACCACCGAAGGGGATTTCCAGATGGAGCTTCTGAAGGATGCGGCCCCCACGGCGTGCCGCAGCTTCTGGCACCTTGCTGAAAGCGGTTTCTACGACGGCATCTACTTTCACAGGGTGATCCCCGGGTTCGTGGCCCAGGCCGGCTGCCCACAGGGCAACGGGTTCGGAGGGCCGGGATACGTGCTGCCCGCCGAGCACAACACAGAACCCTTCACCAGGGGAGCCGTGGGAATGGCGGATTCCGGACCGGGCACAGGAGGCAGCCAGTTCTTCATAATGCTGGACGACCACAGGAGGCTGGACTGCCGCTATACCGCCTTCGGAAGGCTGGTGGACGCCTCAATGGCGGACATGATCGAAACAGGCACCAGAATACTTGAAATAACCCCGGCAAACGCTTATGAATTGGCCGGTACGGCACACTAGTTCCCAAACAGAAACAACACTACCGGAGAAGCAATGACCAGAAAAGTACTCGTTACCGGAGCCATGGGACAGATAGGCTCTGAGCTTACCCTTGAACTGAGAAGAAGATACGGCAGCGACAATGTACTGGCCACCGACCTGAGGGAGCCCGGTGGCAAGCTGAAGGAGACTGGTCCCTGCGGAGTCCTGGACGTTACGGACAGGACAGCCGTCTTCAGCTACATCAGCGAGCACGGCATCAACACGGTCTATCACCTGGCGGCGATCCTCAGTGCCACCGGGGAAAAAAAACCGGCCCTGTGCTGGAACGTAAACATGAACGGCTCCATCAACATCATGGACGCAGCGGTTCAGCTCAAGCTGGGAACCGTGGTCATACCAAGCTCGATCGCCGCCTTCGGACCCGAGACCCCCAGGTTCGACACGCCCCAGGAAACTGTCCTGAAACCCAAGACCATGTACGGTGTCACGAAGGTATGCGGCGAACTCCTGGGAGACTACTACGTAAAGAAGCTCGGCGCGGACATCAGGGGTCTCCGCTACCCGGGCATCATCTCCAGTGAAACCCCTCCAGGCGGGGGCACCACCGACTATGCGGTGGACATCTTCTACCAGGCTGTGGAGAAGGGCGAGTATACATGCTTCGTGAAGGAAGACACCATGCTTCCCATGATGTACATGCCCGACTGCATCAAGGCCACCATAGACCTTGCCGAAGCGGAAAAGGATGGTCTGGTACACAGCTGCGAGTACAACCTGGGAGCGCTGTCATTCACCGCAGGGGAGCTTGCCGCTGAGATCAGGAAGCACATCCCGGGGTTCAAGGTGAGTTATGAGCCCGACTTCAGGCAGGGTATCGCTGATACCTGGCCCGCTTCCATCGATGACTCCGCAGCCCGGGAGGAATGGGGTTGGAGCCCGGACTGGGACCTGGCCTCCATGACGAAGGACATGATAGAGAAGCTCCGGCAGAGACTTTAGAAAGCCTGTCCCCGCAGGCTGAGGTCAGCAGGAAACGAGGGAAGGATGAACCCCGCCTCGAACTTCTTCGGAAGGGAAGAGGAGATCAGGGAACTCAGGAGGCTGCTGAGGTCACCTGGTGTTTCAGTGGTTACCATCACAGGCATCGGCGGAATGGGCAAGACCACCCTGGCGGCCAGGATCATGGACCTTCTTTCCTGTGAGTTTCCAGGCGGCGGCGTTTTCGTTCCCCTGGAGGAACTGGAGCACTCGGGACAACTTGTCCCGGCGGTCCTTTCTTCAATGGGATTGTCCCGGGGAACCGGCATAGGCGAAAAACAGCTCTTCAACGCACTTCACCGCAGAAGAATCCTGCTTGTCCTGGACAATTTCGAGCACATCATCAGCGCCGCTTCGGTTATCGACAGGCTGGCCGCTGCGGGGGAATCCAGGATACTGGTAACCTCCAGGACCCGACTTGGCATTCCGGGAGAAAGGGAGATCCGCCTCCGCGGCTTCAGCAGCCCGTCGCGACCTGATGAGCTTGACCGCTCCCCCGGGGTAAGGCTCTTCCTCTCCGCAGCAGGCACCCGGTACGACGACTATGAGACCATCTCCGCCATATGCGGGGAGCTCCAGGGGATTCCCCTTGGCATTAAGCTTGCGGCGAGCATGACCCAGGAGAAGGAACCCGTGGAGATACTGGAGCTGCTGCGAAGCGGAGGAGCGCTGCTGGATGTGGATGGAGATCACGATCAGCGGCGTCACAGGAACCTGCGCACCGTGTTCTCCTACAGCTGGCAGCATCTGGATCCTGACGAGAGAAGGGCATTCGCAGGGGTATCCGTGTTCAGGGGAGCGTTTTCCGCCGGGGCCGCAGGCGAGGTAGCCGGGGCGTCGCCGGGTACGCTCAACGGTCTTTGCAGGAAGTCCATCCTCGACCGGGAGGATAGCGGCGTTCTTTCCCTCCATCCGCTGCTCAGGGAGTTCGGGAAGAGGATGCTCAGTGAGTCCTACGGCCTGCAGGAACAGGTGGCCGACGCCCATGCGATGTGGATCGCCGGATTCCTGAACGAAATGGATGAAGGTACCGACCACAGGGAGAGGGGAGGGTCGCCCTCACCGCCGGATGTGGTGGCCGGGGTGCACCGGCTCATGGAAAAAGGGGATGTCACGTCCCTTCGCTCCCTGCTGAATCCCATGAAGAGATACCTGGTAAGATGGGGCTTGCTGGAGGCCGGCGCCGAACTGTTCCAGAGGGCCGCAGGCCTCTACAGGGGCAGGGAGCCTGAGATCCACCACCTCTGTCTTGTTAACCAGGGCGCCGTTCTCTCGAGGAGCGGCTGCTACGACAGGGCCGTTCCTGTGCTGGAGGAGGCGCTTCAAGCGGATAAGGCCAGCATCAGGGCCCTGGTTCACTACGAGCTTGGAGTGGTCTACATGAGGACCGCCAACCTGGGAAGGGCAAGGGATCATATGACCAGGGCACTGGACCTTGCCAGGTCATCCGGTGAACCCAGGCTGGAGATAATGGCGCTGGGCGGTCTCGGCGACATCTACAATCACCTTCACGATCCATCCGGCGCAGAGTACTTCATACGGCAGTCCATTGAGGCCTGCCTGAAAGCCGGCGACCGGGGAAACCTCCTCTCCGGTTACATCACCCTCTCGAACGTGATGTTCAACGTGGGCAGGGGAGAGGAAGCCCTGGAGTACGCAGGGAAGTCCCTGGTGCTCGCCGGCGTTTCAGGAGAAGACTTGTACGCCGGGCTGGCAGAGCTCTCCGCCGCCGGGGCAAGGCTTATCCTGGGGCATTACCATGAAGCCCTGGCTCATGTGAACCGAAGCATAGAGATCTTCGACGGGCTTGATTCGAGCTGGGGGCTTCAGACGGCATACACCATCCTGGGCAGGGTTCAGCAGGCCATGGGTACCGGAGAGAGCCTTCATACGATGGAGATGGTCGAAGAGCTCTCAAGGGAACTGGGGGGAACCTACAACACCATGGAGAGCCTCATCGCCGTTGCGGCGATCTACCAGGAGAACGATCTTTCGGATAAGGCCATCAACGCATACAGGAGGGCGGAGAAGATAGCCCTGAACCTGAACCTGGAGGTCTACAGGAAGAAGATCACAGAAGCCATCCAGCAGTGTTCCACCTGATAGGCCTCACCACTACGCTTCCATCGAAATGCACTTACGATTGGTTCTATTGCCTTTCGGTGGTACTCCCAGCAGTATTATCTAACTGATCACAGTTGTTTCGCGAAATATCCAGTACTGGATTCCTCGCCAAGATGACCTTCATACTCACCATCCGATCTCAATTGCTCTGTCAAAGATGTTCTCCCGCTATCAACTGTTGACGTAAATCAAGTACTATATCATGATTATTCAGGAGGTTTGTCTTGAGAATATTCCCGTCTGTTTTCCTTGCCTTTGCGATGTATGCTTTCGCCGATACAGCAACACAAACCGACTGGTCAGGGGGGTCGGGGAATTTGGGGCCGGTGATTGATCTTGGTAGCGACTTTCTTCTGGACACTGGGGTCGATTGGTCCTTCTATGAGGGTTCTCTTCTACTGGGGCCGGAGGAGAATAAAGTCAACGCAGGATCTGCTGGAGCCAATTCTCTATTCGCTGCGGATATCGACGATGATGGTGATATCGATCTGCTTGGAGCATCATATTCCACTAGTGAAATCATCTGGTGGGAGAATGTTGACGGTTTTGGGGATAGCTGGTCAGAGCATTTGATAGACGGAGACTTTAATGGAGCTTATTCTCTATTCGCTGCAGACATCGATGGTGATGGAGACAAAGATGTGCTTGCAGGTGCATTCTGGGATGGCGAAATAACCTGGTGGGAGAATACCGACGGTTCTGGGGATAGCTGGTCAGAGCATTTGATTGACGAAGACTTTAAAACAGTCACTTTTGTGTTCGCCGCGGACATCGACGGTGATGGTGATAATGACGTGCTTGGAGCATCTTATACCGCAGATGACGTCACTTGGTGGGAGAATGTAGACGGGTCGGGAAGTATCTGGTCAGGGCGTTTGATAGACGGAGACTATAATGGAGCCAGTTCTCTGTTCGCTGCAGACATAGACTCTGATGGTGATATGGATGTGCTTGGAGCTGCTTCTAGCGCAGATGAAGTTACCTGGTGGGAGAATGTGAACGGTTCCGGTTCGGGAGATACCTGGTCAGAGCATTTGATAGACGGAGACTTCGATGGAGCCGAGTCTCTGTTCGCCGCGGACATCGACTCTGATGGCGATATTGATGTGCTTGGAACCGCGAGTGTCGGAGATAAGATTGTCTGGTGGGAGAATGTAGATGGCTTGGGGATTAACTGGTCTGAGTGTTTGATAGACGGAGACTTTGACGGAGCCAAGTCTGCGTTTTCTGTAGACATAGACGGTGATGGCGATATAGATGTGCTTGGATCTGAACATGCTGGTTCAGGTATAATCTCCTGGTGGGAGAATGTGGATGGATCGGGGTATAGCTGGTCAGAGCATATGATAGATGAAGCCGTTTACGCCACATCTGTGTTCGCCATAGACATAGACGGTGATGGTGATGTTGATTTGCTTGGAGGTAACTATGCTGACGTCACCTGGTGGGATTTGAACTCCTATGAATCTAATGGTGCTCTTGAGTCCAGTCTGCTGGAAATACAGGCTGGTTCGGCACTTTGCTGGAGTGAGATCAGCTGGAACAGCGATTGTCAAGCAGGTACGGAGCTGGGATTCCAGGTTAGAGCAACTGAAACCGGCTGGGAATCCCCAATGCCCGAATGGTCTGACACTCTCTGGAATCCCTGCAGTCTGGAGGGGATCCTTCCCGATGACTATCACTATGTTCAGTACAGAGTGGTCATGGATACTTCTGATCCGTCCTTAACACCAGTTCTTTATGATATAACCCTGTCATGGAATGAAAATGGAGTAGAGGATCAGGAATTTCCTTTTATAAGATCAATTGAGTTCTTGCCATTCTCTCCGAATCCAGTAAACGGTCGGCCTGTTGCGCGCTTTTCTCTGGTCGAACCTAACGATGTTGAACTCACAGTTTTCAGCATTTCCGGCCGTGTTGTTGATAGAGCAAATGCTTCTGGATATCCAGCTGGATATGGTAACATTATCTTGCGCGAACTTCCTCCTGGACTCTACATTTGCAGGATGACATCAGGTGGGTTCTCAGGCACTCGTCGTTTCATTGCTACCGAGTAGGAGTTTGAAAGCATCCAATACTGTTCAACGGAACGCTGTACCTGCTACATTCCAGTTCGTAAACTGTGAAACTGTGGAGTGCCTGTAATAGTTCTCCTGTAGTTCTCACCGATCTCCGGTGCCGGGGATACTGATACTGGAGCGGTCTATTTCGTTATGACCACCAGCCTGGAATCGCTCTGATCCCCGGCCCTGCCGCTGAGGAGGTAGACGCCTGCCGGAAGGGCCGTAAGGTCCATGGTGACCTCTCCCTGCCCAGGCTCTGCGATTGCCCGTTCCACTGTTCTCCCGGCTGCGTCGCAGAGGGTCAGTTCCGTTTCCCCTGAAGCCGACAGCACTATGGTGAGTGCTGATGACGCCGGCACCGGTCCCACGGAGCTGAACACGGAACCGGATGATCTCTGCTGCAGACTGGATTCGGAATGTGAAGGAGTTCATAGGTACATCATGGCGATTGTCTTACCAGGTGGTCCTTACTCGGATTCTTTCTTCGATTCATATACTGCTTCTCAAGCAATATTAGTTTCTCAAGTAATGTTGACATTCATCGCGACACTGTCATATGAATGATCAGTCAATGAAAAGCATAGATTAGATTCGGTGCATACTCGGATGAGACAGCTGGAAGAGGTATCAGAATGAAATTTAGTACGTATATTATCGTTCTTAGTTTGCTGTTAAGTGGTTGTGTGTTTGATTCAGACAAAACAGATCACTCCACAGCCAGGTATACGAAGACGCTTCCATTCATGCCGGCCCAGATATCTGATGAGGGTTTTTACGGTGACGATGTCATGTGGTTAGAATGGTTCGAGTACTCGGATGACGATTTCTATCTGGTCGAATCACCGGAGATGATTGACAGTGTATTCGTGTATGTACGCCCAAACGCGGACTTCTTATCTAATCTGTTTCCAGAAAACGGAATGCTGCTTATTCACGTAAGTGATCTGCCACATGGATGGTCTGCCAGCGAACACATTCTCACCCTGGAAGGTAACACTGTCATTCTTGACGAATACATCTCCACTTCAGACGAAGAGCAGTCAGGTGAGTGCGGTGCCTGCTTCAGCGTTATCGGACTTATCCCTGCTGATTAGCTGAGTTGAGGATGTGCCGGTTTCTATAAATGATGCCCGCCACTGCAGTTTAAAAGAGAACCCGGCACCGATTTCCAGTGCCGGGGATACTGTTTCAGGATCGGTCTAATTCGTTATGACCACCAGCCTGGAATCGCTCTGATCCCCGGCCCTGCCGCTGAGGAGGTAGACGCCTGCGGGAAGGGCCGTAAGGTCCATGGTGACCTCTCCCTGCCCCGGTTCCGCAATTACCCTTTCTGCGGTTCTCCCGGCTGCGTCATAGAGGGTTATCTCAGCTGCGCCGGTACCCGCCAGAATCACATTGAGTACCGATGAGGCAGGCACGGGCCCCAGTGAGCTGAACACGGCGCCGGTGGTATCACCGGCCTCGATGCCCTCTCCCAGGGGGTCGGCGTAAACCGCCACCGTTGCGATGGCCGCCTTCGCGCATTCGGTGCCGAAGGGGAAGAACTCCATGTAGTTGGCAAGCAGGTCGGTCTCCTGGTGATACCAGGGGTTCTCATCCACACCCTGCTCGATGCCCAGGAGGGCGGGGTAGCCCTGCTGCCAGAAGGAGGCGTGGTCACTGTAGGTTGTGCCCGGAGAATACTGAACGTTCAGTTCCAGTTCCGGCACATAGGTCGCGGTTATGGTCTCCATGTTCATGGCCAGTTCCTGGGAGAGGGTGTTGTAGGGCACGAAGAGCTGCCTGAGGGAATCTGGGGCGTAGAGGATCATGTCGAGGTTCATCACCGCGATGATAGAGTCTCCGTTGGCGGCGGCTTCCTGGGCATAGAAGTCGCTTCCGATGAGCCCCAGTTCCTCGGCTCCGAAGCACAGGTATCTTATGGTGTAGCGGAAGTTGTGGTCGGAGAGGATCCTGGCAGCCTCAACCACGGTGGCGGAACCGCTGCCGTTGTCGTCGGCTCCCGGGGCGGTCTCATAGGGGTTAGACATGGTGATGGAGTCCAGGTGGCCGCAGATGATCACGATCACATCGGGATCGATGAGCCCGGGCTGCTCGGCAATTACGTTCCAGCTGGTGTAGGGGTTTCCGTAGAAGGTGAAGTCGAACTCCTCCACCTGTGCGGTGAGTCCGTAGGAGATCAGCTTGTCCCTGGTCCATGTGCATGAATTATAGAACTGATCGGTGACGCAGAGCCTGGTCTGGTAGTCCTCGTAGTGCTGTATGGTGGCTATCAGGGAATCCTGGTTCACCTGTTGTACGATGTCGGTGACGAGGGGGTTGCTCAGGGGGGCTGGAAGGCCTGCTGCAGGCGCGGTTTCCCTGTATTCCCTCAGGGGCTGTACGAGGTGCACCCCGGGATAGGCCCTTATCTCGCCCTGGATGCCGGTGGTCCTCACCAGGGCGGTATTGCCCCTTATGAAGACAACCTCTCCCACCGATGCCGCTGAAGTTTCGTCTCCAGGTGTTCTCAGGTGGACCAGGGCGTAGTCGTCGAGGCTCCACTCTCCGGAATCCAGAACGGTGGTTTCACCATTGATCTGAGCCTGCTCACCGGCCAGCATGAACCAGTTCTCCGAAACGTGGTAAACGGAGGCGTCCTCAGGGATGTCAGTGTCCCGAAGGTCGCCCTCCACCAGCAGAAGGTCGGTGCCTGAGGAGACAAGGGCAAGTATCGCAAAGAGGGCAGTTATCATGATCTGCCTTTCGATTCGTGGGCGGGGATTTCGTACCTTTTCAGGGGAATATTACTCCAGCGGCCTTGCCAGCACAACGACCCCTGCATCGGAAAGTACCTGGCCTGAGCAGTTGGCTTCGGCGTAAACGATATATCTGCCAACGGGATAACCGCTGCCCTGCCATGTGAGGACCAGGTGCTCCCCGGGGTATATGCCGTGGAACAGGGTCTCCAGCTCCATACCCCTGGTGTCGTATACCTTTACGGTAACATTGCAGGCCTGCATGGGGAGGCCTATCTCCACCGTGAGGGGAGTGTCCGGAGGGTTGAAGATAGCCGGGGTGAGGGTGAGGAAACGGGTGGACTGTGTTTCGCCTATGCTGTTGGCGGCTCCCGGGGTGCCTCCCTGTATGCAGGTTCCCCAGTTGCTCCGGAGGTAACCCGGGGCTTCTCCGGACCTTCTTTCCAGGCTCTCTCCGGGGCCGCCGCCCCAGGCTGAGAGGTAGGGCACCATATCCAGCGCCGTTCCCTGGGAAGCGAGGAAGAGGCTGTCTCCTCCGTTGTTCAGCGTGGGCCAGCTCTCCGGCTCCAGCACCGGACACTGGAGCTGACCCCACATGGCGGCGAAATCGTTCAGGTCTTCCGTGAGCACCGCGTAGCCCCCGGGCTCGATGATGCCCTGGGGAAGCAGAGCTTCGGTAGAAGGGTCGGAGAGGGTGAGTGAGGACAGCTCCACCGCATGGGCGGTGCCGTTGTGAAGTTCCACCCACTCGGGTTCGCTGTGGAAAAGCTCGTTGATGTAAACCGTGGGCTCCGGGTTCCATTCAGCCACGGCGTAATCGTTGGAGCCGTTCTGGTCCTGGGCGCAGGAGATGGAGGCGGTTACCGGAAGATCCTCTCCCTGGGACTGCCACTGGAGGGATACCAGCACGGTGTCCTGCAGCCCGGGCGGTACCGGGCTGAAGGTTCCCAGGGTTTCCTCACCCGCGGCAATTGTGATGGTGAGCTGACCCTGGGAGACGGAGTCGGTTCCCTGGGATACCATTCCAGCGGTGATGGATGTGTTCGTTCCATCGGGCCCCATGGGAGGGTGGAAGCATATGGGTACCGCAGCGTAGTCGACCCCCTGGGTGATGTTCTCGGGAGGACCTCCCGGGGTGGGGCCCCAGGGAGAGGAGTACCAGCTCGACTGGAGGTCGGGGAGGGCGGGGGAAAGCCTCTCCACGCTGAGATCGGTTCCCGGGTCGAAGGGGATGCCGTCGCCCGGGTCTTCCGGGGTTCCGTACTGGGAAACGGCGGTTGAGTCATGGAGGAGCATCAGGGGGTCGGTTCCAGAGAGGCCGTCGCCTATGGTGGTGTTGCCCGGGTGGAAGACAGGAGTTCCAGGGGGCAGGGAGTATGGCTGACCACCGCTCTCGTACTCGGGGTCGAGTATTACCGCATAGGTGCCCGGGGTGAGGAATGGCGAAGAGATCGCCAGGATATCGTCTTCCGAATCGCCGTCGGAAAGTGTGAACCGGGTGAGGTCCGCCTGCCCGGGGCCCGGAAAGAAGACCTCGACGAACTCGTCGCAATCCTCATTGGTGGGGTTGCAGAGCACTTCGGTAATCACCGGCCACGCCGGGTACTCAGGGAGGAACTGAACCCACCTTGTGTCGTTGGATTCCATGGTGTCTTCCGGGCAGCTGACGGTTGCCGCAACGATGAAGATGCCGCTGTCTGGAAGGGCTGAAGGTATCTGGACGGCCTGGCTCTCTTCCGGGGAGAGGGTGACTGACTGCTGATGCAGCACTTCACCGACATCGGGGTTGGTGTTTCCGTTGAGGTCGGAGTAGAAGATGACCTCTCCCTGGGCCTGGAAGACCCCGCAGTTGGAGAAGCACCCCGTTATGCTGCCGGCGGCGATGTACACGGTGTCGGTGGCCAGGTCGGCCCAGCCGGGGTTTTCTTCCACGGTGCCAGGGGTGCCCCCGGGGGGTGAAGCCTGCCAGTTGTACTCGGCATCGGGACCCAGGGGGATTATGCGCTGGATGGAATGGCCGTTCCCCGGATCGAAGGGTATTCCGTCGAGGCCGTCGTCGTCGCAGAGGAGGGGGTCGTCGTTGAGAATGGGGGTTCCAGCGGTGCTGAGAAGATGCTCCA
>DAINQE010000006.1:46860-74872 GCA_036743055.1 Candidatus Sabulitectum sp.
AGGAGGGGGTCGTCGTTGAGAATGGGGGTTCCAGCGGTGCTGAGAAGATGCTCCAGGGATGTTCCGCCGTGGCCGTACAGGAGAACGGGGTCGTCGGCGGTGAGGCCGTTGCCCAGGGTGGTGTTCCCTGGGGTGAAAAGGGGAGTTCCAGGGGGAATGGCCAGGCTGCCCTGGTATTCAGGGTCGATTATGAGCCCCGGGGTGTTCTGAAGGAGATAACCGCCGTTCTGGAATGGCAGTATCTGATCCACTGCGTCGCCGTCGGTGAAGGAGCACCCCGCCAGGGGAAAGGCCCCGGGGCCCGTATAGAGCACCTCTATGAACTCTTCGGTGTCTTCATTCAGGGGGTTGGCCATTACCTCGGTGATCACAGGGTTCACACCTCCGCCGGTGGAAAAATGCAGGCGTTCCTGCACCCCGGGAGCTATGCAGACCGCCGGATACCAGCCCTGTTCCGGAGCCGCGAACAGCACCTGGATGGTGTCGCTGGAACCGGGCTGGAGCTGCTGGGCGGGGGTTGCCAGGAGCACCTCCCCGGCCTGTGCCGAGGAGTCTCCGTTGCAGTCGAGGTAGAGGATGACATCCCCTGAATCCGGGGATGCGGTGCCCCAGCAGCTCACCACGGCGCCGAAGGTGACCCCGGTGCCTGGGATGGGATCGGTGTGGCTTACGTAAAGTGAATCGATGGAGATCACGAAGGTGTCCGGCGGCTGGTCGGGGGGCGCCCCGGGGGTGGGGGCGCCCTGGAACCAGAAGCCCTCACCGTCCGGGGCTTCCAGCGGGTACCTGAAAAGGGTATTCCCCTCTCCCGGGTCGAAGGGGATGGAGTCGAGGCCGTCGTCGTCGCGGTCTTCCCAGTTCTCGGCATCCACAGGGGTGCCGAATGTGGAAGCGACATGTTCCGGACCGGTTCCACCGGAGAGGAACAGGGTGAGGGGATCCGATGAGGCGGCGAGACCGTTGCAGACGGCGTTGTCGCCTGTGGTGAGGATCACCGTTCCAGGGGCGAACTCCAGCCAGGGGTCATTAACGTACCCCTCTTCCAGGAGCACGGCATAGCCGCCCGGGGGAATGTGCGTGGATTCGAGGACCACACCGCTGTGGGGGAAGGAGCCCGACCAGCCCGAAAGGTCATCCAGAGCGTCGCCGTCGGTAATGGTGAAGCCTGATACGTCGATGGTGTCGGCGGAGCCGTTGTGAAGCTCCACGAATTCCCCGGAGGTTTCGTCAGGAGGGTTGGAGCAGACCTCTGAAATGGAGAGGGAGCCTGTGAACAGCATGGCACATAGAAAAAGCGTTGCTTCCATGCTTCATAGTTACCTCCGCCTCCTCCGTTTTTTCAAGGAGCTCGAGAGGCAGTGATCTCACAAGGGGCATCAGCGAGTCGGGGGTTCCGGAGTCCGGGGCAGCCGGGGAGAAGTCCACCACCATGTCGTAGAAGTCCCGGGGACCCCACAGAAGAACTTCGTCTGGGGAGGCCTCGAGACCTATCTCAGCGAAGAACATTCCCAGCTGAGCCGGTTCAGCCGCCTCCATGAGCGATTCTATCAGGGCCAGGGAGGAGTCCAGGTCAGCAGGCGGGGCTTCCACTAAGGGAAACCCCGCCAGAAGGCTGAGAAGGAGCATGCTCTAGTCTATGGCGAAGGAGACCGAAACGTTCATGGTCACGCCGGTGTTCCCCGGGGAGATCGGGGGAGCGTCGTAATAGTATTCCCCGTTGCCGTAGTAGCCGTATCCGTAGGGGTCGTAGGAACCGTAATAATCGGTCCATTCGCTTACGCTCACCGGGTCGCCCAGGTCTATTCCAAGCCCTTCCGCCAGCTGCTCCGCGGTGGTCCTGGCGTTCTCCAGGGCCAGGGTCCTGGCCTCCGCCACCAGCTCGTCACGGTTGCTCACGGTGAACTGAATGCCTCCCACGGTGGTGGCGCCGCCGTCCACCAGCGCGGCGAGTACCTCTCCCGCCGTTTCAATGTCGCGAACATTGACAACGAAGGAGTGGGTGAGGTTGTAGACCTTCTCACCGGTGTACTCGTAGGTGTTGTAGTCGTACACGTCCTCCATGTAGATGCTGTAGCCAACGGTCTCGATGTCGTCCTCGCTTATGCCCAGGTCCACCGCGGCCTCTATGGCGGACTCGGCCATTTCGGTGGCTTCCCTCACCGCGTCGCCGGGATCCTCGTCGGAAACATTGATGCTGAAGTTTATAACCGCCATGTCGGCTATTCCCGTTGCGGTGCCCACTCCGGTAACACTGATGGACGGGGGATAGGGCTGATACTGTGATGACGCGGCTCCGCCGGCTCCGCCGTCGCAGCCAAGGGTCAGGACCAGAAGCACTGCCGCTGCAGCAATCGTTCTCATCTCTCTCCTCACTCTCCGATAAGTTTTACAAGTACCCTTTTCCGTCTTCTTCCGTCGAACTCGCCGTAGAAGATCTGTTCCCATGGGCCCATGTCCAGCTTTCCGCCTGTTACCGCCACTACCACTTCCCTTCCCATTATCTGCCTCTTGTGGTGGGCATCTCCGTTGTCCTCTCCGGTGAGGTTGTGCCTGTACCTGCCGGGGTCGTGGGGAGCAAGCTCCTCCAGCCACCTCCTGTAGTCGCTGTGCAGGCCGGGCTCGTCATCGTTGATGAACACGCTGGCGGTGATGTGCATGGCGTTCACCAGGCACAGCCCTTCCTGTATACCACTGGCGAGCAGTTCTTCTTCCACCTGATCGGTGATATTGATGAAATCCACCCTGGAGGGGGTGTCGAACCACAGGTATTTCGTGTGCGATCTCATAAGCGCCTCCTTCGTGGAAGAAGTATACGCAAACCCCTATAGGGGTGACAGCACTGTGCAGGAAAGGGGCTGAAGGTCCAGCACCAGCGAGTGGGAAAGGCCGTGGAAAGACTGCTTCGAAGCTTCCATCTCTCCGCTTACAGGCGCTTCGCTGTGGAAGGCGGTCCTCCATTTTCCCCCATGGGGAATCCCGACCCTGTAGCCCCGGCGCTCCACAGGGGTCATGTTGAACACGCACAGTACAGGGGGGAGGCCGTCGGCGAAGCGGAGGAAGGAAATTACCGTTGAGTCCCTGTCGGAGAAGTCCACCCAGCGGAAGCCGTCCGGCGAGCAGTCCTTCCTGTGGAACTGGGGCATTTCCCTTGTGAAACGGTTCAGCGAGGCAACATACCGCTTCATGTGCGGGTCGCCTTCGGGGAGGGGCGCACGGAAGTCCCATTCGTTCTCCAGGGCCCTTTCACCTCCCATGAAAAGAAGCTGCTTTCCCGGGAAGAACCACTGAAGGGCCAGAAGGGTCCTGAGCTGCCGACCTCTGTCGCCGGGCATCCTGCCCAGGAGGGAACCCTTGCCGTGTACCACTTCGTCGTGGGAGAGGGGAAGGATGTAGTTCTCGCTCCAGGCGTACACGGCGCTGAATGTGATCCTGTCAAGCATGTGCTTCCTGTAAACGGGGTCGGCCTTGAAGAACTCCAGGGTGTCGTTCATCCAGCCCATGTTCCACTTGAAATGGAATCCAAGGCCGCCTGAGGATGGAGGTCTGGTAACTCCCGGCCAGTCGGTGCTCTCCTCGGCGATCATCACAGCGCCGGGATACTCGGTGCCCACATAATGATTCAGCTCCTTTATGAACTCCACCGCGTCGATGTTCTCCCTGCCGCCATGCTGATTGGGCAGCCATTCGCCCTCTTTGCGGGAGTAGTCCAGGTAGAGCATGGACGCCACCGCGTCCATCCTTATGCCGTCAGCGTGGTATGTGTCCAGCCACTGGAATGCGCTTGCGAAAAGGAAGTTGCGCACCTCGTTCCTGCCGTAGTTGAAGATCAGGGTGTTCCAGTCGGGGTGGTAGCCCTTCCTGGGATCCTCGTGTTCGTAGAGGCATGTGCCGTCGAAGCGGGCCAGTGCCCAGGCGTCGGCGGGGAAGTGGGCCGGTGGCCAGTCGAGTATGACTCCTATTCCCTGTGCGTGGCAGCTGTCCACGAACCGGCAGAAATCCTCCGGCCTGCCCATTCTGCTGGTGGGGGCCAGGAACCCTGTGACCTGGTAGCCCCAGGAGTCGTCGAAGGGATGCTCCATGACCGGAAGGAGTTCGATGTGGGTGAAGCCCATGTCCCTCACATAGGGGATGAGCCAGTTCGAAAGGTCACTCCAGGTGCAGAAATCATGACCCCGCCTGGTCCAGGAGGGGGCGTGAACCTCATAAATGGACATGGGTTCCGTGAAAGGATCCCTGCTCCTCCTTTTTTCCATCCACTCACCGTCGGACCACTGAAAGGAGAAGGGATCCGATATCATGGAGGAGTTGGCGGGCCTCTTCTCGAAGCAGGTGGCGTAGGGATCCGACTTTTCCAGCACCGTTCCGTCGGCGGCGGTTATCACGAACCTGTAGTAGTCCCCGGGCCCGGCGTCGGGCAGGAAAAGCTCCCAGACCCCGCTGGACCCAAGGCTCCTCATGGGGTGCCTCCTCCGGTCCCAGTCGTTGAAAGAGCCTGTCAGGCTCACCGCCCTGGCGTTGGGGGCCCACACCGTAAAGAGTGTGCCACTTGTCTCCCCGGCGGTCCATGTCCTGGCTCCCATGAGCCTGTGAAGCTGACGGTGCTTTCCAGCGCTGAAAAGGTGAAGGTCAAGCTCCCCCGGCTGGGGCAGGAAGGAATAGGGATCAGCGGTCTCCCAGGAGGAACCGTTCTCCAGGGTGAAACGCAGCCTGTACGCGAAGAAGTCGGATGGCCCGGGGGTTTCCCAGGTGAATATTCCGCCCGGATCGGCTTTTTTCATCACCTTCACGCCCAGATGTGAGACCAGTTCCACCTTCGAAGCGCCGGGGCAGAGGGCCCTGACCTCTATGCCCTCACCCTTCCTGTGCATTCCCAGGATGGAGTGGGGGCTGGCGCATGAGCCACTGAGAAGCGCGCTCTTCTCGCTTCCGGTCATGTCAGGTTATCATGGCCATGGCCAGGCCCAGCAGAAGGAGATAACCTATGGAGTCGGTGCACGCCGTAAGGAGTATGTTGCTTCCCAGGGCCGGGTCCCGGCCCATTGCCCTGAGGGTGAGGGGAATGCCTGCACCCAGAAGACCGGCGAGTCCCATGTTGGCCACCATGGAGATGAGTATCACAAGGCCCAGCCTCAGGGCCAGGGCGGTGTCGCCGGCGGTGGTGAAGGCCACCACCGAGGCCACGGTTCCCGCCACGAGACCCATCAGCAGACCCAGGCTGGATTCCTTCATGATGGCCTTTCCGGCGCTGGAGAAGTCCAGCTCTCCCAGGGCGATGGCCCTTGTGATCACCACGAGGGACTGGTTGCCGATGTTGCCCCCCATCCCGGCCACCACAGGCATGAAGGCGGCGATGGTGGCCACCTGGGCGATGGTCCCCTCGAAGGCGCGTACTACGGTTGAAGCAACGAAGGCGGTGACCAGGTTCACCAGTATCCAGGGGAACCTCTGCCGGAAGGCGGTGGGAACAGGGGTGAAGACGCTGTCCTCCTCCGAGAGGCCGGCCATGCGGAACATGTCCTCGGTGGCTTCCTTTTCCAGTACGTCGAAGAGGGAATCTCCCGGTATCACTCCCAGGAGATGGTGATTGTCGTCCACCACTGGCACCGCCATTATGTCGTACTTGCGGGCGATTGCGGCTGCTTCCTCACGGTCGTCGGTGGCGTCCACGGTGAAGGGGTCTTCCACCATGAGCTCCCTTATTGACGTGTCCGGGGGGCAGGTGACCAGCCTCCTCAGGGGGACCACCCCCAGGAGCCTGCGGTCTTCGTCGGTGACATACACATAGAATGGAACGTCGACGTCCTCGCTCTGCCCCCGTATGCGTTCCACTGCCTCGCTGGCGGTTATGTCGGGAAGGATGGACATGTAGCTCGAGGCCATGTACTGACCGGATGAGTCCTCAGGGTAGATGAGCAGCTGCTCTATCCTGTACCTGGTCGCCCCGGGAAGCAGGTTGAGTATGGGCTCGTGTCTCTGGGGCTCAATCCTGGAGAGGAACTGAAGGGCGTCGTTGGGATCCTGCCTCTTGAGTATCCTGGCTATGCTCCCGTCGTCAAGCTCGTCGAGAACTTCTGTGAGCAGGGAATCAGGAAGCTCCGAGAGAACGTCGCCGGCCTTCAGCTGGTTGAACAGAAGGTCCACCAGCATCCGGGTCTCCGACGGAGTAAGGCTAACGGAGAACAGGTCGGCGATGTCCGCCGGGTGGATCTTGCTTATGGCCACCGCCGCCCTGCCCGTGGCCTTCTGGGCCAGGAGTTTCCTTATGTAGTTCAGCTGTGCGGGTGTAATGGCCACTGTCGCTTCCCGTTCCCGTCCCTGCTAGTCGCCGTCCGGCCTGCAGATGTTGAATGTCCCAGCCATATGAATCCCCTTAAAAGATGGGGGGGCGATAAAAACCGCCCCCCGGGAGAAAAAAGCCGCTGACTTTATTCTACATCCGGTGAACCGGGGGCCTGAGGAGCGGCAGAGGTGGCTTCTTCTGGCTTCAGAAGGTTGAGCTTGAATGCATATTCCCCGATTAGGGGAAGAGGCTTGACCAAGCCTTTAAAGCCATTCATGAGTCCAATAATGAAGAGTATGAATAGGCCAATACAAGCAAGAATGAAGACTATCTGCCCAAGGATGGGGATGACATTAAGGATTCCTGCCGCAATACCTATAAGGGACATTAAGAGGCTTTGCTGTGCATGATACACAACATACTTGTTTTCCTTACTAGTTAAAAAAGCGATGAGGAATCCAACTATACCAAAGTAGGCGATTCCGCCCATGGTTTTTCCCTCTTCGATCTCCTTGGTGGAGATTCCATACTCAGCCATGATTACCTCCTCAAAAACAAGAGTTGAAACTCCGTCTCACATGCACCTAAAAGCACATGGCAACATCTTGCGAAATTAGAGCTTTGTCAACCTCCTTGATTGCATGACAAGCATTGGAAACTTTGTATCATCAAATGATTAGAATCTAAACGCCCCATCTTCTCCTGAGTTGTATTTTGCATCAAACTTACTATCGTCCATTGTAAGATACACAATACCTTCAATTAGCCCCATTAATGAAGGCACGTATGTCCAGCAAAAAAGTAAATATACAATACCCCAGCCCCAACTTCCCAAGTAGAACTTGTGTATACCTAAACCTCCAAGAAAAATAGCCCAAAGACCTGCGGCAGTTTTAGTTTTGTAATTGCTTCCAACAGAGTTTGCCTTGGATTTTCCAAGAGAAACCCCGCAACTTGTGCATACTATTTGTTCTGGGTTTGTCTTTGCACCACAATTGTAACAAAAATTACGCTTAAGCTTTGGTGGTAAGCCACAGCCAGTACAAGCAATGGCTTTCTCATCAATCTGAGCTGCACAGTTTGAGCAATGCATTTTCTCCTCCTGGTCTCGAGTTTGCTTTCTAGTTACCTAAGGTTGCTGTGATTTCTTCTATGAGTCTTACCAATTGATGCATACATTTCTTGTTGAACCGTGTCAATGAGCGAGATAAATCTCTATTTCAAGAATGCGTACAGAGGTGCTTGCTTAATTCCAATACTATGAGCATGATACAGACGCTGGAAAGGAAGAATGTGGAAGGTATAAGAGAACCAGTTGTGTCCGACGATGTTCTGACCCTTGTATCGGTCTTTCACTACGTGTATGGAGGGTTTCAGATCCTGCTTTCCCTCATCGGGGTGCTGTACATCGTCATGGGCATACTCATGGGAACGGGAACGCTGGGCACCGCCAAGTCTCCCCCTCCTCCAGAGGCTATGGGCTGGATATTCGGCGCCATTGGTGTGATCATCACCGTGTTCTGTCTCACCCTGGGAGCAATGTCGATAAAGGCCGGTACGAACATCCGCAGAAGGCGGAACCGTATGTTCTGTATCGTGGTTGATGCTATATTATGCCTGATGGTCCCGTTCGGAACCATTGTAGGTGTATTCGGGTTAGTAATGTTGACAAGACCGGAGGCGGCCGAGGAATTCACGGGGTAGGGGTAGGAAAGAGCTCAATTGGAACAGGAACGAATCTCCGAGAAAAGACGGGAACAGCGGTACCAGGGAGCCATTGACGTTGTGATAGGCACCCAGGGAATGCCCGGCAGGCCGGTCACCGCGCTTAACGTAAGCGCTTCCGGTCTGTACTGCGTCTGCGACGAACCCCTGGGAGACCTTACCAGGGTTGACGTATCCATCAATCTCGACGACCATCAGGTCATGGCCAGGGCGGTGGTGATACGAGAGGAGGAACTTCCCGACGGTAACTGGGGTATAGGTTTGTTCTTCACCCGGATAAGGTTCGAGGACAGGCAGCTTTTTGCCAGCTATGTGAACGGGGAGTGATTCACTGTGAAAAAGACCACGGCGGTTCTTCTGGCGGCTATGGCCGTGCCTGCACTTGCCGACAAGTACGCAGGCGAGTTCATGTACATCGGAGCAGGGGCCAGGGCCCTGGCCATGGGTGGTGCGTTCGCGGCGGTGGCCGACGACATTTCCGCAGCCTACTGGAACCCCGCAGGTCTTCCATCCGCTGACAGAAGGTCCGCGGCATTCATGCACTCCGAACGGTTCGGTGGTCTCATCTCCTACGATTACCTGGCATACTCGCAGGAATACGCCGGCGACGTGTATGCCGCCAGTTTCTTCCGCACCGATGCAGGCAAGATAGCCGATACCAGCGACCTTCAGTGGTACGACACCGGCTCCGACGGCGTTTTCGGCGAGGACGGCACCGGAGAACCCGGTGATTCAGGGAACGACGACTTCGACCCCTCCACCAACCCCGACGGCACCGAGGGCAACGGAGAATGGGACCCCGGGGAGGAACTCATATACGACGAGGGCCGCATCACCTGGGACAGCGCTTCGGACAACGCCCTTTACCTTTCATGGGGCAGGGAGCTCTCCGATCAGCTTGCAGTGGGGGCAACCTCGAAGATCATATATCGCAAGCTCATGACCTACAGCGCCTGGGGAGTGGGCCTCGACGCAGGAGTGAAGTGGTCACCCACCGAATCCTTCGCAGTGGGCCTGAACCTGCAGGACGCCTTCGGAACATGGATGTTCTGGGATTCAGGGGTCACGGAAAGCGTTTCTCCCACTGCGAAGCTGGGCGCATCCTTCACATGGCCGGTCTCCAGGTTCCACTCGGTGATAACCTTCGCCGCCGACGGCGACTTCAGGTTCGAGGGCAGGGAGTACGCGGCCCAGTACAGCATCCCGGGGGCAGGCATAAGCCTCGACACCCATCTCGGTGCGGAACTCATGATTAAGAACACCGTGGGAATACGGCTGGGTTCCAGCGAGGGCAACATGACCGCCGGACTGGGCTTCACGGTTCCCATAAGCGGTTATCCCGTTTCCCTGGATTACGCCTGGCTCAGCCACGACCAGCTCGATAACACCCACCGCATCTCCGCAGGAGTGGGATTCTAGCCCTTAATGGCCTACATCGAGGAAATACTCCGCAAGAGCATTCATTTCGGCTCCATCGTAATCCCCATATCGGCGATTTTCTTTCAGCGCCGGGAGATGGTTCTTTTCCTGGCGGCCCTGGGGGTGGCGCTCTTCCTCGTCGACCTGCTCCGCTCCAGGAACCGGGTGTTTCGAAGGTTCTTCCTGGAACTGTTCGGGAAGGTCCTCAGGGGCAAGGAGCAGGAGGGCGGAATGGCGGCTTCCACAGTGCTCGTTGCCAGCGCAGCACTTACCATACTCGTGTTCCGCCAGGAGATAGCCGTGGCAGCCCTGGTGTTCCTTTCCACCGGCGATTCCTTCGCAGCCCTTGTGGGCAGGAAGTTCGGCACCACTCCACTGGTTTCCGGGCGGACGCTGGAGGGGAGCCTCGCAGCGCTTCTGAGCTGCCTTCTGGTCTCCATTCCCCTGCTTCAGCTCTCCGGCAACATGGGCTGGAGGCTCACACCCCAGGGGCTGGTGGCCGGGGCCATAGCCGCGACCCTTGCCGAGCTCTTCGAGGTTCCGCTGGATGACAATCTGAGAATACCCGTATTCGCCGGTCTGGTGATGGAACTGGTGGTTCCCGGGTGAGGTGCTTCATAGAGGTCTACGGCTGTCAGATGAACGTGCACGACGCGGAGATACTCTCCGGTATCCTGGGATCGGCGGGGCACCAGATAACAAAGGATCCCGAGGATGCGGAAGCGGTGTTCGTCGTGACCTGCGCGGTGAGGGAACACGCCGAAACACGGGCCATGGGGCGGATAACCCACCTGGCAGGCATGGCGGGATGCGGCTCGAAGCCACTTGTGGCAGTCTGCGGCTGCGTCGCGCAGGAGCATGGGGAGAGGCTTCTGGAGAAGGTGGATGTCATAGACCTGGTGGTGGGGCCCGATGCCTACCACAGGATACCGGAACTGATGACGGAGGGAGTGAGGACCGCGGAGGTGGACCAGTGCTCCGAGGAATACGAGGACGTAACGCCGGTAAGGACGCAGTTCCCCCGCGCCTTCGTGAACGTGATGAGGGGGTGCGACAACTACTGCACCTACTGCATCGTACCCTACGTGAGGGGAAGGGAGAGGAGCCGCAGCGCCAGCGATATAATCTCCGAGGTGAGAAAGCTGGCTGCCGGTGGTTTTCGGGAGGTTACGCTCCTGGGTCAGAACGTGAATTCCTACAGCAGCGGAGACACAGGCTTTCCGGAACTCCTCGAGATGGTTTCCGACGCCGCGGGCAGTGATTGCTGGGTGCGTTTCGTAACCAGCAATCCCCGGGACCTGACACCCGGGCTCGCCGAGGTAATGGCTTCCAGGGAAAACATTTGCAATCAGTTCCATCTTCCGGCCCAGTCAGGCAGCGACTCGGTACTGAAGGCCATGAACAGAGGCTATACCCGAAACGGGTACATGAAGAAGGTTGCCATGCTCAGGGAGCTGATGCCGGACATCGTCATGTCAACTGACATCATAGCTGGTTTTCCCGGGGAGTCCCCCGGGGATTTTCAGGACACCGTTTCCCTCCTGGAGGAGGTGCGCTTCGACTACGCCTTCCTTTTCAGATACAGCGAGAGGAAGGGAACGGGAGCGCTTAAGCTGAAACCCCCGGTGCCTGTGAAGGAGAGGCTTTCCAGACTGTCGGTCCTTCAGGAGCTGCAGAGGGAGATCACCATCGAGAGATCGAAGGAGCTTCTGGGGAGGGAGATGACGGTGCTGGTCACCGGCCCGGCAAGGGTGAAGGGTCAGACGGCGGCGCGAACCAGGGGGAACAGGATGGTGATACTGGAGGGAACAGGGTATGAACCCGGCGAAGTGTTCTCCGTGAGGATAACGGGGGCGGACGGCTACACACACTTCGGGATGCCGGTCATTCCTCCAGTTCGCTGAGCATTCCGCTCACTGATTCCTCGGTCTTCCTCAGTTTCTCCTTCATTGTCTTTATGAGCATGGAAGCCCTTTCCACAAGGCCTTCAAGCTCTTCCACCGGGCAGTCCTCCCTGGAGAGCTTCTCCACGATGCCCTTGAGCTCCTCCAGCATTGCGGTGTAGTTCTCGGTCATTTATCCCTTTCCTCCGCTCTAACGGGCACTTCTCCGCCCTTCATGGATATCCTCAGCCTGTCCCCGGGGCAGATACGGCGGGCGCTTCCCACCGGTTTTCCCTCGAGGTCCCTCACCACGGCCCAGCCCAGCTGGAGCATTTTTTCGGGGTTCCGTACCTCCACCGCCGCGTCCAGCGCGGAAAGCTCCCTCTCGGCTCTCCTGAACCTGTTTCCCGCAGCAAGGGCTATTCTGGATCTGATCTCCTCGAGGGTCCTCTTTCCCCGTTCCGGGACGGTCTCCAGGTTCCTCATTGCCTGGGAAACCAGGCCGTCCAGCCGCATCTTCTCCATTCTCAGCCTCGGGGTCACCGAACCAGCAAGGATCCTGGCCTGCCTGCTCACCGAATCGTCGAAGGCGGCCACGGCATCCACCAGAAGCGAGGCGGCGTGGGTTGGGGTCTTCGCCCTTGTGTGGGCGGCGTGGTCCGGCAGGGTGGTGTCGACTTCGTGGCCTATGGCGGAGATAACCGGCCAGGGAAGCTGGGCTATGGTCCTTGCTATTGCCTCGCTGTTGAACCAGGCCAGGTCGGTTGCGGACCCGCCCCCCCTTGTAAGGACCACTGCGTCCAGGGTTCCGCAGATGCCGCTCATCAGGAGGCGGTTGAAGGCCCCGCACACCGAGGATGACGTTTCGGAGCCCTGCATGGTTGCGCTGCTTGCATATACCCTGAATGGGTAACCAGATTCCTCCAGTGTCTTCATGAAGTCTCTCATGGCGGCGGTGCCCCGCGCAGTGACCAGGCCAACCGTAAGCGGCACCGCGGGGAAGGGGAGGGTTCCGTTCTCCGCAAGCACTCCCTCCCTGCCAAGTTTCTCCACCAGCCTGGCAAGGTGTATCGCCTGGGAATCACCGCTGAAGAAGGGATCGTAGCCCTTCATCACTATCTGGAACCTGCCGTTCCGCTCCCAGAAGTTCACTGCGGCCAGTATCCGCACCTCGGAGTTGTTCTCAAGGGAGAAGACCCGCCCCTCACGGCCGGTCTCTATGGAGATAGCCGCCCGGTCCCCGGCAAAAAGTGCGCAGTCCACCACGGCGGGGGGCTGTTCTCCGGGGGGTGACGGGTCCGCCAGCTGAAAATAGGTGTGTCCCCGGCCGGAGGCCTGCCTGAGCCCGGTAACGACCCCCCTTACCCAGAATTCACCTGGAAAACCGCGGTGCAGGAGGTCCTTTACAGAGCGGTTGAGCTCCAGGACGGTGAGTTCTTCGGTGGACAACTGTGTTTCGCTCTAGTGCAGGGTGAGGGAGTACTCCCCGCCGCCATGACCTGCGTCGTGGACCACTATATAGAATGGCCCGGAGTATGCGGCGGAAACGGTCACGGATTCATCTCCATCGGTTAATCCGGTGGCGACGGCGAACTCCATCGCGTAGATGAAGTCCTCTCCATAGGGGAGGGACATGAAGTGGTCGAAATCCATCTCCTCGGAGACCGCAGCCAGGTTAAGGTCGGTGGCTCCCTCAAGGGAGACCAGAGTTATCCAGTAAACGGTTTCTTCCCCCAGGGAGACCGTGTAGACCGCGGTGCCCCCGCGCTGGATGGTATCGGTTACCTCCAGCAGGGGAGAGGAGGTGAGCACCGTTGAAACGAGAATGAGCAGTACCGTCATTTTTCATCTCCATTCGCCTGAAAAATACAATGGCGAAAAAGCGTTCCCGGGTCAATAGAGCCAACCTGACTGGCCCATGACCTGTAACTGACCATTAAAAGAAGAGATGATCCCAAGAAGAATCGGAACCGAAGCCGTGCTCCCACAAAAAGGCCCCGCTATTCTCAGTTTTTATAGAAGTCGTTTTACTGGCAAATTAAAACAGGACTAATGACAAAAAGCGGAGGAGTATCCGCCCTCCCAGGGGGAAGGTCCAGCCATGAAAGGGAGTTATCCCATACGCTGTGGAGCGTTTCAAATGGGAAGTGTCCCATGGCACAAATCACCACCGGAAGAAATGATAGCTTATCGCAGTATCCAGGGGGACTGTCGTAGTGGGGCTTCCCCGAAACCCCTTGGCGGTGTATTATCACCTGACAGAACGAAAGGAAGACCAATGAAAGAGGAGTTCCTCAGAAGCAGAAAGTCCATAGCCGTCCGTGACATCTCCGGCATCACGATGCCCCTTGGATCGGTGGATGGAGAGCCCGTTCCCCCCTGGGTCTCCGAGGGGAGGGAGGTTTACAGGCGCGGTCTGATACTGGCGCTGGACCAGGCGGTGAAAAGGGCGTTCCCCGAGTGCAGGCTCTGGGTGGAGCACTCAATAAGCCTGGGCTACAGGTTCAGGATAGAGGGCCTGGGGGCAGGAGGGGAGAGGGATGCCTGCGCGGCCATCGAGAGGGAGCTCTCCGCCATAGTGGAGGAAGCATTGCCCATCGATCACTATATATTGTCTTCGGAAGAAGCATTAGGGCTTGTGGGCGAACACTCACTTCTGCCCAGATGGCACAAAGGGAAGGATGACTACAAGGCCAATGCCCTTGGGGATTCCTGGGCGTTCGCCATGGGACCCACCGTTCCCGATACTTCCTGGCTCACCGTCTGGGAACTGAAACCCATGGATGGCGCCTTCCTCCTCCGTTTCCCGGGAAGCGGCAAGTGGCCGGAGATCGCTCCTTACATGGACAGCCCGAAACTCTCCCGGGAACTCGACCTGGAGGAGAAGCACATATCCAGGATGAGGGTTCACACGGTGGACATGCTCAACCGCAGGATACGGGAGGACAGCGGCAGGCAGCTTGTGATGATGAGCCACTTCTATCAGAACCGCAGGATCGTTCAGATAGTCAGCAGGCTGGGGGATGAGTTCCCTCACAAGCGGATAGTGATGATCGCCGGACCTTCCTGCAGCGGCAAGACCACCTTTACCAGGATGCTGGCAACCTACCTCCGGGCGGAGGGGTTCGGAACCAGGATGATCAGTGTGGACAACTACTTCCACAACCGCTCGGAAACCCCCAGGAACAAGGACGGCAGCTACGACTTCGAATGCCTGGGAGCCCTTAACACTCAGCTCTTCGGTGAACATGTCTCCAGGCTCGTGACCGGTGAAACGGTGAAGCTGCCGGTCTTCGATTTCCATACGGGTACAAGGCAGGACGGCGTTGAGCCCATGACCCTCAGGGACGACGAGTTCCTTCTGATAGAGGGCATACACGGCCTGAACGACAGCCTCACCCCGGGCGTTGACGCAAGCAGGAAGTTCAAGGTTTACATAAGCGCCCTGACCACACTGAACATCGACAGGCTGACCAGGATGTCCACATCCGACGGCAGGCTGATGAGAAGGATAGTAAGGGACAGCTTCCGCAGGGGCTACTCTGCCACGGACACCATAAACGGTTGGGCCAGCGTGAGAAGGGGTGAGAGGATGAACATCTTCCCCTACCAGGAACAGGCGGACATGATGTTCAACTCGGCCCTTCCGTATGAGCTGCCTGTACTGAAGCCCTACCTCGTTCCACTGCTGGAGGACGTTCAGGAGGGAACGGCGGCCTGGAACGACGCAAGCCGGCTGTTGAGGCTTCTGGACTGTGTGGAGCACATAAGCGAAGATGTAGTACCCAGATTGAGTATTCTCAGGGAGTTCATTGACGGCCTCCTTCTTGATTGGAGCGAATGATGCATATCCTGCTGGTGTTCCTCTGTGCCTGGAGCCCCAGGTTCAGCCCCATGGTCCTCACCAGGCCGCTTACCCCATCTCTGGAACCCCTCTACCAGGAATTCGAACTGGAACCGGTGGACGTTCTCCACTACGACCTCTCCATTGACATCGACCGGGCCCAGGAGACCATAGACGCAGTTGCGGAGATAACTCTGGTACCCACCGAGAGCGGTCTCACGGAGTTCAAGCTCTACCTGAAGCAGCTCACCGTCACCGAAGTGACAGGCGCGGCTTCATACGATCATGTGGAGGACTCCCTGTTCATAACGCTGCCAGGTCCTGTGTCTCCTCCTGATACCGTTGAGCTGGTGATCTCCTACGGCGGAACTCCCCCGGAGGAATCATGGGGCGGGTTCCACTTCCATCCCCATGCGGTGTACCACATGGGGGTGGGGTTCGTCACCGATCCCTCCATGGGGAAGTACATGTTCCCCTGCCACGACAGGCCCTCCGACAAGGCCACCTTCGATTTCCATATCACCGTGCCTGACACCCTCTATGCAGTGGCCAACGGCGATTCAGCCGGGGTAACCGACAACATGAACGGGACCCTCACCTACCACTGGGCCATGGCCCAGCCCATGTCCACTTATCTGGCCGCCCTGAGCGCCGCGGACTACGAGGTTCTCCACGATTCCACCGATTCCAGGATCTTCTACTATGTCTACTCCTGGGACGTGGAGGACGCACTGGGTTCCTACGTTCACGTTGACCAGATGATGGCAGCGTTCGAGGCCGCATACGGGCCCTATCCGTGGGACTGCAAGTTCAGCTACGTTCAGACGCCTATTGGAGACATGGAACACCTTTCCCAGGTCTATCATCTGGCTTCCGCTGTGAACGGAAACACCAACTACGACTGGCTGCTGGCCCACGAGATGGGCCACATGTGGTGGGGCGACTGCGTCACAGAGAGGTACTGGACAGACGTGTGGCTCTCGGAGAGCTTTGCCACCTATTCCGAGGCGATATGGATGGAGACCTGCGGCGAGGAAGAGTATCTGGACTACGTGGTCAACAACATCATGAAGCCGTACCTGAACAGCGGAGAGCTTTTCCCCATCGTGGATCCCCAGACACCCGCCGAACTCTGGAGCAACACCACCTACGAGAAAGGCGCTTCTGTGCTCCACATGCTCCGGATGATCATGGGGGACACCCTTTTCTTCAATGCCTATGAAACCTATTTCAGCGCCCACTCATACAGCACCGCCACCACCCAGGACTTCATCGATCACGCAGAGGCACAGTACGGGGATCTGAACTGGTTCTTCGAACAGTGGCTCTACGGGGAGGGATATCCCATATACGACATGGGATATGCCTGGGAGCAGCAGGGCGCGCAGTGGCTTCTCACCATAACCGTGGACCAGATACAGACGGTGGACAACTTCTTCCAGATGCCTGTGGAGTTCCTGGTGCACGGATCCTCCACCGACACCCTGATAACCTTCATGAACGACCAGGAGAACCAGCTGGAGACCTTCCTTCTTCCGTTCCAGCCCGTGTCCGTGGAGTTCGATCCCCAGGCGAAGATCCTGAGCACCGCCGTCCTCGGCGTGGATGAGCAGTCCTCGCCTCCCCAGGGCGGGGTGAGCACCATGTACCTGGGTCCCAATCCCGCAGTGGGCCATTCTTCCATCAACTGGGGCGGTACCGGGGATATGGAGCTTGCTTACTCGGTCTACGATCTCAGCGGCAGGGTGGTGCTGGAGGGGGTGCTGGAACCTTCTGAGAGAAGCCTCGACCTTTCAGGCATTCCATCGGGAACCTATATAGTGGACGTAACAGCAGCCGGCGGCATACGCCAGGCGGCAAGACTGGTGGTCCTGGGAGAATAGGAGGAAAGATGGCCGGCGAAGGACTTCTGGAGAAGGCCGAGAGGGAGCTGGAGAGCAGGGAGCAGGGTAAGCGCCTGGAGAAAGCCCCCCGGAAAAAGCCCCCGGCATTCAAGTACTGGATCGCCGCTGTTCTGCTCCTGGTCCTTGCGGGAAGCGCCTGGCGGGCCTGGAACGAGATCAGGCGGATGAACACCCCGCCGGACGTACCTGAGGAGGTGCTGGTGGAGAACATGGGCGGCTATCTCTTCATAACCGTATCCAAGCTTAACTCCCACATCGAAGGGAGTGGGGAGATACCCGCAGGAGAGGAGGACTTCCTGGGGTGGGACGACCCATCCGTGGAGTACGCGGTTAATGGAAGCGAGTACTCCGTATCCGTGATCCACACGGACACCACCCTGGTGTGGCATTCAGGGGAGGACCCCGGCAAGTATCTGACCGAGGATGCGTTGAGGCGTATGGGAATAGCAGATTAGTGCAGGATTAGCAAGTACATCAGCTCTTACTTTCTGGCATCTATCTTGCTTTATCTGGGCAGAGGAGGTTTGTCATGAAAAAGGGATTCACACTGATCGAGCTGATGATAGTCATCCTGATCATCGGCATACTTGCTTCCATCGCCCTGCCCAGGTACATGGACATCACCAAGAAAGCAGAGGCCGCCAGGGTGATAGCCGACTTCAGGGTGATACTGGCGGCTTCCCAGATGTGCGTCACCCAGACCGGGGAATACCCCCCCGACTACTACCCCGGTGGTATTCCGAACCAGCTGAGGCCCTACCTGGCGGACGATTTCTCATTCGATCTCAGGCCTGAACTGGACGTGAGGTACGACTGGGAGAACTGGGTAGTAAACGGGCGGCCCAAGCATCCCCACACCGGCATACTCTACGGCGTTTCGGTAACCACCACCGACATCGCCCTGGTGAACGCCATAAGCGAGCTTTACGACGGCGGCTTCCAGTACTCGCTGAACAGCAACTACACCTTCGTGATAGAGTTCATTCCAGAGGACTGAGCAGCCATATCTGCTGGAAGCCCTCCTGGGGCTCCTCGGCCCATGCGGTGATGTTCCCGCCCTTGAAGCTGAAGTTCCAGGAAGAACCATCTGTGCGGTCGGTTTCCACCGTTGCCCTGGCATGGAGTTCCCCGGAGGGGTCGAACACCAGGAACTCAGGGGAGACAGGGCCTCCCAGGAGCACCCACAGATTCCCCTCTTCATCCACCTCCAGCCCCCTGATCATGGGCTTGTATGGATCTGGCTCCAGACTCGGGATGTCATCTCCCATCACGGACGCCTTTGCGGTGAGTATGAGCCTTTCCGTTTCCAGCTCCTCGGGCGTTCGAAGCACCGGTTCCAGATCCAGTTCGATGGTGAAGCTCTCGGCACCCAGGGAATCATAGGCGAAGACCCTGGCGTCGGTGCTGCTCCTGGGAGAGATGTAGTAGTGGCCGTCATAGTCGCATGCCATGTCATACCCGAACCAGACAAGGCTTACCATGGAGGCCATATCGCCTGGATCGAAGGGAACCCTTTCCTCGAGAAAGGTGAGCAGAGGCTGATCCGAGCCCACGGAGTCAAGGGTGACCGTTATCACTATCTCCGGTTCTCCCGAGGACTGGTCCAGGTCAAGGTTCTTCCTCATGTAGGTGTTTCCGGAAGCACCCTCCAGACATGTGGGGGGAGAGCCGAAGGATGGTTCGGAACCAAGCCATTCGCCGGTGGCGTAGTCGAAGAAGTGAACACCAAGGATCTCGCTGCCCTCTCCGGTGAGTGCAAGTACACCGCTCTCCGTAATGGTCAGGAATGCATTGCCGGCAAGTTCCCCTGGGCCGTTCCCTTCCCGGGAGATCTGCCTGAGGAATTCCCCCTCCGGGGTATAGACCCTGATGCAGCATGCAGCCCTGTCCAGCACAGCTATATTGCCGTCCGGGCCTGTGACGACTCCCTCTACAGCTCCGAATACCTCCTCCGGCGGCCCCATTTCAAGACCTATGGCTCCTTTGACGGCAAGTTCCAACAGGGGAGCGTTCAGGTCATCTGAAGCTCTTCCTGTACCTGGTGCGGTGTTCTCACATCCCACAGTCAGAATGGTCAGGGATATTGCGGCGCAGATCGTTCCTTTCATCAGTCCTCCTTGTTTTTCTACAAGGACCGTCAAAAGGCTGAAAACGTTACTTGCAGCCGGAACCCTGCGCTTTTTCCCTGAGGAGCCTGTCGGTCCTCTTCACGGCCTTTACCCATTCCAGGGCAACTGGAACGTTCAGGGAATAAAGGTAGTTGTACTCCGGGTAGCAGGACGCGGCGCAGGCGTGGCAGGGGAGAGCATGGTCGGCCAGGTTCCGGAAGGCCTTCTCGAACCCGACTTCCAGGGCGTTCAGCATCCCCGGGTACTCGCCCATGAGCAGGGAGCAGGGGTAGACGGTGCCGTCCACGTCTATGTTGCAGTAGGTCCTCCCGGCCCTGCATGAAGGGCCGTAGAACCGCTGGGGCAGCCTGGTCCTTCGGTAGTCGGGCCATTGGGCCGCCGCCTTCAGGTACCTGCTGCTCAAGGCGATGGGCGCCCCCGCCTTCTTCAGGCGGTAGAGTTCCATGAATGCTTCCGAGTACTCCCCGGGGGAGGGCATCATCTCAGCGGTGTTGCCTCCCAGGGTGTCGTTGTGGTGAAGGGTCTGGAACGTGGTAAGGAAGCCGAATTTCTCCGCTGTCTCCATTATCTCCGGGATGAAGCGGATGTTGTTCTTCGTGAGAACGGTGATCGACCAGAGGCGCACCTTTCCCGAGGCCGTCTCGAAAGCCCTCATCACCTTCTCCCAGCTTCCCTGCTCCCTGTTGGCATCGTGGGCCTCCCTGGGGCCGTCGTAGGAGAGCACCAGGTGGTCGATGTTCGAAAGGATCCCGTTTCGGGATGGTATGAGGTAACCGTTGGAGTCAAGGCTCACATAAATACCCAGCGACCTTGCGTGGGCGCAGAGCTCCTCGATGTCGCCCCGGGCCATGGGCTCACCGCCCCATACGCCGATCCGCATGGTGCCGGCCCTGGCCATTTCGGTGATGATCCGTTTCCACTGCCTGGTGGAGAGGTCAGGCCGGCACCTGGAAGGGATCTGGCAGTATGCGCACCTGCTGGGGCATCTGTCGGTAACGGAAACCATCACGTTAAGGGGTATCCTGGCCCCGAAAACGCTTCTCAGGGCACCCAGGCCCATCCTCAGCTGCCCTGCAAGGTCCATGTTCCCTCCGGTGGCATGTGAAAAAGACTGCGGCGGTCAGTTAATATACTAAGGGAATAGGGAGGGGCGCCCCGGAGTATCACCACCAAGGAAGACGGCCATTGACAACGAACCGCCTTCTGAGAATTATCCATACAGTGTCCTGTTCACTCTGAAACAGGAAAACGCCGAAAGGCAACAAAGGGGAGGTAATCTTGAGAAGATCCGCAATACTCATGCTGACGCTCATGGTGGCGGGAGCCTTCGCAGGCACCATCAATATCACCAATGACACAGGCAGCTACGATTTCTACTACGTTTACATCTCGCCATCTTCCTCCGACTCCTGGGGCGACGACTGGCTGGGTTCCACCGAGATCATCTATCCCGGCAACACCAGAAGCTTCTCGGTGAGCAACAACACCTACGATGTGATGATAGAGGACGAAGACGGCGACACCTACACCTTCTGGAACGTCCGCGTCAACGGAACGGTGAACATGGTCGTAGACCTTGGCCACCTGGGCGAGCAGAACTGGGGCGGAGGCTCCTCCAGCTCCGGATCATCAGCCGGTCTTGCCCCCATCACCATCGAGAACGACCTTGGCAGCTGGACCATCTGGTACATCTACGGTGATCCCAGCGATTCCCCCTGGGGCGACGACCGTCTCGGCTCCGAGCTCCTTCACCCCGGCGAGACAATGACCTTCTACGTTCCCGCAGGGGACTACTACGACTTCAAGGTCGTTGACGAAGACGACGACACCTACACCCTCTGGGAGGTCTGGGTAGACAGCGACGGCTTCTACTGGAGCGTCGATCTCTCCGATATGGACTAGTAAAGGCTGAATGCCTGAGGGAGGGGGCTTACACGGCCCCCTCCTTCTTTTCTGTGTAGAGGCAGAAGCCGGCGAAGGGGCAGATGCCGCACCTGGGATTCCTGGCCCTGCAGACCTGCCTTCCATGGGTTATCAGCCGGTGGCTGAACATCGTCTGTTCCTCCTGGGGTATGAGACCCTTCAGGTCCATCTCTATCCTGTCCGGGTTGTCGCTCCCCGAGAGGCCAAGCCTGCCGGAAAGCCTCTTCACATGGGTATCCACCGTAATGGAAGGTTTGTGGAACACCTCCCCGATTATCACGTTGGCGGTCTTCCTCCCAACGCCGGGGATCTTCACAAGTTCCTCTATGGTTTCCGGCAGGCCATTGTCCCTGATCCACGCCGCGGCGCCCACGATGGACTTCGACTTGTTCCGGAAGAGGCCTATGGTCTTCAGCAGCTCCTGGACATCCTCAAGTTCAGCCTCGGCCAGGGACTCCATGTCAGGATAGCGCTCCCAGAGTCCGGGAGTGGCCTTGTTCACCGCCTCATCGGTGGTCTGGGCCGAGAGGATGGTGGCTATAACCAGTCTTTCGGGCACCCCCTGGTACTGAAGCTTGCAGAAGGCCTCGGGATAGAGCTCTTCCAGACCCTGGACGACCATTTTCGCCCTTTCTTCCCTTTTCATCGGGGCTCCTTTCCTCCATAATCACCGGACACGGAAAAACTGAAAGGTCACACATGCCGTTCAATATTGCCTCTGATGAAATCGAAATCCAGGGAGTGCTGCTGGGGAACGTTGATGCTTTCCCCGACGAAAGGGGCAGCTTCAGCGAGGTGTTCCGCTCCACATGGTTCCCCGGGTGCAACTACCCCGGGGAGACCCAGCTCAACCTTTCCAGAACCGTGAAGGGAGCCCTCAGGGGGCTTCACTTCCACCGCATACAGCATGACTGGTGGATACCTCTCCAGGGTGAGTTCCAGGCGGCGCTGGCGGACCTGAGGAGGTCGTCCCCCACATTCGGAAAGACCATGGTCTTTACCATTTCAGGAGAGGGTTCCCGGTGCGTTCTAATCCCTCCGGGGGTGGCCCATGGTTTCCTGGCCCTGGGGAGAGCTTCCCTTCTCTATGCCGTTGACAGGTACTACGACGGCTCCGACGAGCAGGGAGTGGCCTGGGACGACGGAAGGCTTGCCATACCCTGGCTGAACCCGGAACCAATACTTTCGGAGAGGGACCTGATCAATCCCACGCTTGATGAGCTTGAAAGAGATGGTCTCCTGCCGGACTAGATCTCCCAGTCGAATGATGGTTCCGGCATGGGAAGGGCTTCGTCCAGCATTTCAAGAAGCCCCGGTGAGGCGTCCACCCGGTCGGTGAAAGGGAGCAGCGATGGCCTGGCGGAACCGTTCCATAACCTTGTGAATGAGTTCACCGAGCACTCCAGCACAGGCAGCCCGTGGGTAAATCCCTGGGATGCCTCCGTTTCCACTGACAGGTGAACCGTGTAGTCCCCTCCGCAGCCCCTCCAGCCCGGGGAGCCCAACAGGTGCTTTCCCACCGGGTCGTGGAGCCTGAGGTTGAAGGATACCGGCTTCCCGCGGCATTTCATTCCGTTCAGGGAGCTTTCCACGGACAGTATCCTGCACTGGGTCCAGGAGAGGGTACGCACCTCGACCCTTCCTCCGGGGGCCCCCAGGGTCCTTCTGCGGCTCGCCAGGGGCTTTCTGAGAAGCGGCTGCACCTGGATGCCCGGAGGCTCCGAGAACCTCACCAGGTCGATCTGATCCCCCATGGAAGCCAGCACCAGCATCAGGTCGGTGAACTCCGCGGGTCTTCTGAAGTTGAGCCATCCCACCGAGACGGGGCCGTTCTCTCCCTCCATTTTCTCGATGAACAGGTGATGGGTGAGTTTCCCGTCCCTGTTCCTGAAGCCCAGGGCGAAGCCCCCCGGCGAGGTCTCCATGGCCACCTTCGTATAAGCGGGGGTGAGGTTAAGGGAACCGTGGAACCTGTACCTTTCCCTTCTGTTGTCGTGGATCTCCCGCCAGTCCTCCCCGGTGAGCCTTACGGGCCTGGAGCTCAGTTCGCCGGGAACTGCGATGTCAGAAGGGCGGACCTGGAGTATCCTCCAGTAGGGCATGTTTGAGAAGCCCAGCCTGTTGTAGAAGCCCTGCTCGAACATTCCCAGCCCGGCGCAGGCGTCGCCCCTCTCGGCGGCCTCCGCCAGGAGAGAGGCGGTGAGAGTGCCGCCGTGGCCCATCCTGCGTCCGTGCAATGCAACATTCACTGTGTTAATGGAGCAGAAATCCAGTTCACTCCCATGGAGGCAGTGATGAAAGCCGCCCCTGCCGGATGTGGCCAGGGCCACCGCCCTCCCCCCCTCAAGGGACACCAGGGCGCTTCCCGAGGAGATGAACTCCCCGGCGGCCTTCTCCATTCCCTTTTCCAGCCATCCCGAGTCCCGCCATGTTGTCAGGCAGTCCTCCAGGTGCTTTGCAGGGTCGTAACGGACTATATCCATGGGCGCTCCCTTCGGTGGGTACCGGGGAATATAAGAAAGGGCCGCAGCCTGGGCTGCGACCCTCTGCTCTGGTACCGTGGGGGGGACTTGAACCCCCACAAGGTTGCCCTCACCAGGTCCTGAACCTGGCGCGTCTGCCAATTCCGCCACCACGGCTTCGATACCAATCGCAGGCGCAATTATGCAAAAACCCGTGCAGAAGTCAATCCCCCCTGGTATATTTCCTCCTCGAGAAAGGAACGACATGACGGAAGAAACAAGGGTCGTTGCCCGTAACAGGAAAGCCAGGCACGACTACCACATCCTGGAATCCATAGAGATGGGGCTGGTGCTCCTGGGCAGCGAGATCAAGTCCCTCAGGGAGGGGAAGGCCAGCCTGGTGGGGTCCTATGCCCAGTTCGACGGGAATCTGGAGTTGTGGGTGCACGGCATGCACATCGCAGAGTATGCCCTCGCCAGGGACAACCACGAACCCCTGAGGCCCAGAAAGCTCCTGGCCCACCGCAGGGAACTGCGGAAGATCAGGCGCAGGGTGGAGGAGAAGGGCGTTACCCTGATACCCCTCGATGTCCACATTACCCCCAGGGGGATAGCCAAGATGCAGATAGGTCTCTGCCGGGGCAAAACGAACTATGACAAGCGCGCCGACATAGCCGACCGCGACGGCAGGCGGAAGATAGAGGCGGCAATGAAGCACGCCCTGAGGGAGAGATGAGGGAGCTCATCCTGGCAACGGCGGTGGTCTCCGCCACCCTTACCATCTTCCCCAGGTACGACGGCGTGGTGATGGAACTGGCGGGCACAGGAAGGTTGTCTGCTGCGGTTGAGGCCTCCGGCCGATCCGTAACCGTTCAGGTGAACCAGGAGGTCACTCCGGCGAATCCGCTGCCCCTTCCTCTGTGGATAGACCAGATGGAGGCCGGGGATTCCTCCTTCACGGTTCTCTTCGATCCCCTTGTTGGAAATGTGGACTACGCCCTCAGCGGCGACTCCATGGTGTTCCTTCTCTTTGCCAGGGCCCATGAGCCGGTGGAACTCCCGGGGGTTGCCTGGCAGGGGCCTCCACCTCCTCCGGACACCACATCGTTCTCCGACTCCCTGGTGTTCCAGGCCTTCGAGACCGGGGGAACATCGCCCTGGCTCGCGGATTTCGACTGCATAGTGATAGATCCCGGCCACGGAGGGAGGGACCCGGGGGCCATAGGCCCCGCTGGAAGCCACGAGAAGGACAGGACCCTGGAGATAGCCCTGATGGTAAGGGACCTCCTCCGTATAAGGATGCCTGATCTCAGGGTTGTCCTCACCAGGACCACCGACGAATATGTGTCCCTGGGCTCCAGGACCCGTCTTGCCAACGCCAGCAGGGCCGACCTCTTCGTGAGCATACACTGCAACGCCGCCGAGAACAGGGAAGCAAGCGGGTTCGAGACCTTCTTCCTCTCCAGGGCCCGCACCGACGACGCCAGGGCGGTGGAGATGCTGGAGAACGGGGTACTGGAGATGGACGAGATCCCTCCGGTCCCCGACGATCCCCTTTCCTTCCTGCTTGCGGACATGGCCCAGTCCATCTTCCAGAACCGGTCCAGCATGCTGGCGGGGAGGATACAGAGCGGCTTCAGGGATACCTTCCCTCAAGGAAGGGACCGCGGGGTGAAGAGAGCCGGCTTCTATGTACTCCGTGGGGCTTACATGCCCGCAGTCCTTGTCGAGGTGGGGTTCATCTCCAACTGTGAGGAGGAGAGGAACCTTCTTTCCCTGGACTTCCGTTTCCGCGCGGCTCAGGCTATTGTAGAAGCCATAATGGACTACTCAGAAAGAGAGAACCCATGACCGGGAAGAAGAACGAAAGCACCGCCTCCTCATCCAGGGCGGTCAGGTCCCTCATCATAGTGGTGCTCATCGCGGCCTTCTTCGGCTTCCTGGCAAAGACCGCAATGGAGATACTGAACAGGAAGATGGGCCTGGAGGCCCCTGCTGCGGCCATGGAGGACGAGGGGTACGGCGAGGACTCGGTAGAGGTGGTCATACCGGACATGCAGTCCTACGAGCCCCCTGAACTCACCGAGTCCGGCTCCGCAGTCTGGAACCCGGACTGGAAGGCGACTCCATGCTCGCTGTACATCTCAGGAGAGGGCGATATCGTTCTGGACTCGCTTCCCCAGGCGCCCGACCAGTCCAACAGGGCCACCGAGCTCCAGCTGCTCATGGAACTCTGGGCCAGTCATTCCGGCTACGGTCAGAGCGAGATCGATAATGTATGGGCGTTCTCAAGGGGAGAGACCTGTTTCGTCGACCTTCCCAGGGCTCCCGACTGGGACGCCGTGGTCCGGACGATAGAGGCAAGGTTCATCTCCTACACGCTGCTTTTCCCCTTCGTGGCCGGAGAGGCCGCCGGGAACTACGAAGGAGGTATCCCCGTAAGGGGCATATCCTCAAACAGATAGAACGGATACTATGACAACTGGACCAATGGATAAAGAAAGAAAAGACGGCAGGCTTCCCGGACATCTCAGGGACATAACCCTGGAAACCGGCTTCCAGCCCGGCCCCCACGGCAGCGTACTGGTCTCCTGGGGGGAAAACAGGGTACTCTGCTCAGCAATCGTGGAGTTCAACGTTCCCTTTTTCCTCAGGGGCAAGGGCAGCGGCTGGGTTACCGCCGAGTACGACATGCTCCCGGGCTCCGGCGACAGGAGGATACGCCGCGACCGCACCGGGAACGGCATCAAGGGGCGCAGCCAGGAGATACAGAGGCTCATCGGAAGGTCGCTGAGGCAGTGCATCGACCTGAAGGCGATACCCGACAAGACGATCACGGTGGACTGCGATGTTCTGGTTGCCGACGGCGGGACCAGAGTGGCCAGCATCACCGGCAGCGTGGTTGCGCTGAGGCTGGCAGTGCTCAGGCTCCTCTCGGCGGGACAGCTGGAGAAGGACCCCTGGAAGCAGTACATCGGCGCCCTCAGTCTGGGAGTGGTGGAAGGCGTACCCCTTCTCGATCTCTGCTACGAGGAGGACAGCAGAGCGGACATGGACATGAACATAGTCGCCGGCGAGGACGGCAGGCTCATAGAGATACAGGCCTCCGCCGAGGCTGACCCGGTGCCCATGGACACGGTTTTCTCAATGGCCGGCGATGCCCTGGAGGCCATAACCGAAATAGTCATACCGGCCCAGAGGGATGCGGCGGGGGAGTGATGAAGAATATTGTCCTGGCCTCCGCCAACCCCCACAAGCTGGAAGAGCTCAGGGCCATGCTCCGGGAAACGGTCATCCCGGTGGGGGAACTGCTCCCGGGGTGGGACGTGGAGGAGACAGGGGCGACCCTTGAGGAGAACGCACTCCTGAAGGCCAGGGAGGCTGCGAAGGCAACCGGAAGGCCCGCCATCGCCGACGACACCGGCCTCTTCGTGTGGGCCCTGGGGAACGCCCCCGGGGTTTACACTGCCAGGTACGCCGGGGAGAACTGCACCTACCGCGACAACACGGAGAAGCTCCTGAACTCCCTCAAGGGGGAGGAGGGTGAGAGACGGAAGGCGGTTTTCAGAACGGTTATTGCCCTGGTTACCCCGCAGGGGGAGGAACTCACCTTCACAGGGGAGGTTGAGGGGTGCATCACCCACGAGCACCTTGGAGAAGGCGGCTTCGGCTATGACCCGGTGTTCTACTCCTGCGAACTGAGGAAGACCTTCGCCGAGGCCGGGGCAGATGAGAAGCACAGCGTCTCCCACAGGGGCAGGGCCATGGAGAAGCTGAGGGGGTACCTGGAGGGATCCACATGATGCTTCTGCTGTGCCTCCTTCTATCACCTGACCCGCCTCCCGATGCAGATACGGTGACAGGCTATCTCATAACCGTCCTCACCGACGCCATGGTCTACGAAGAGCCTTTCCCGGAGCATGTGATGTTCATCGTTGAGAACGAAGACAGCACCACCTGCAGCGGCAGCTTCGACCACTACTTCGACTTGGCCCTCAGGGAGGTCCATACCCCTGATACAGGGGGAGACCCGAACACCGCGCCTGTCATAGACCGCTTCAGGGTGTACGTCGACGGCACCATCCTGTGGTGGAGTCCGCTTCCGGGGATGTACGTTCCCTGGGAGGACTTCCTCCGGGGCAGGACGGACCTGTAGATGAGGGCGGGAGGAGTCCTTTCCGCCGTTCCTGCGCTTCTTCTCTCAGCATGCGTCTCACTGGCGGATCAGGTTGTACTTTTTCCCACAGACGACGCGGATGTCTGGCAGTTCCAGCCGGATTCATGCTTTGGTTCCGCCCAGAGTTTTCAGGTGGGCTTTTATGTGCAGTACTGGCGGAACGCGCTGATCCGGTTCGATTTGTCACCATATACCGGGGAAACGGTGAACAGCGCCGTCCTCAGGCTCTATGTCCTCAGCGCCTACGGCGAGTTCCCGGCGGACGG
>DAINQE010000007.1:0-20068 GCA_036743055.1 Candidatus Sabulitectum sp.
TGGACCTGGGCACCAATCTCAGATCGGGAATACACAAGGATGAGCTGCTGAGGCTCTTCCGTATGGCAGTAACGATTCATGGCGCCGAGGGGCAGACGCTTCAGGTTTGCTCCAGCTGCGGTTCGGTTAGGGCGGGCAATACCTGGCTGCCGGCCACCGGCGACCTGGCGGACTTCCTGGCGGCGGAGAAGACCCATTCGGTGTGCGAAGGATGCCTGAAGGCACTCTATCCCGATTTCGCCGGGGAGATACTGAAGGAGCTGGGCAGGGCGGGCTGACGGTTACCCTTCCTCCATATCCCTGAGCTGGCACATGAGGAGCTCGCCTGTGGTTTCATCCCGGAGATGAAGTCCGTTCCCCAGGCACCACTTCCAGTAGCGGCAGTCTGCACAGGCTCCGGTCCTGGTCCACTCCCTGTTCCGCATGACCTGAAAGCGGTTCTCCCATACATCAAGGAAGTCGTCGCGGTAAATGTTTCCCTGTATGAAGTCGGACCTGAGGCTGGGGCAGGCGGATATGGATCCGTCGATGAGCACCGAGGCCACACCGATGCCGGCCCGGCAGAACATGAAGTCGTCGCGGACCTCTTTCTCGTAGCTTCCCAGGAAGCCGTCGCAGCTGTACGACGCGTGGATGACCCCGGCTTCCCGGGTCTCCCTTATGAACTCCATGACGCTTCTCAGCTCAGCGCCTGTGAGCTTCATCTCATCAACTCCGGCAGCCCTGCCCTTGGGAAAGATGCTGAAGAGCCTCCAGCGCTTCACCCCTATGCCTGTGAGAAGCTCCCTCACGAGGTGGAGCTGGTCCAGGTTGCGCCTGGTCAGGCATGTTACCGCGTCAAAGACGGGGATGGAGCTGTTCGCAGCACACTGAAGGGCGTTAACGGCCCTTGCGAATGAACCCTTCTTTCTCCGAAGCCATTCGTGGGAGTCCTCCAGCCCGTCCAGGCTCACTGTCAGGCTTTTCATCCCGGCTGCCAGCAGGCTGTTCATCCTCCTCCGGTCGAGGGCCCAGCCGTTGCTCACAATGCCCCAGGGATAACCCATGCCAGCCATCCGCTCGCCTGCGCTCTCAAGGTCTTTCCTCATTATGGGTTCGCCGCCGGTTATGGCAACGGTGATCTTGCCGGGATCCATCTTTCGCTTCACGGACTCAAGCACCCTGAGGAAATCCTCCGCCGGCATGTCGGGAACGGAAGAGGATGCGAAGCAGTCGCTTCCGCAGTGACCGCAGTTCAGGTTGCATCTCAGGGTGCATTCCCAGAACAGGTAGTTCAGGTCGTGGATGGCGGTCAGGAGTTTCCTGTGCTGTTTGAAAAGCTCCAGCTGGAACTGCTTCTTCAGGTCGGGCTTGAGGCTGGGCACCCGTTACTCTTCGTCGGGTTCGAGTTCGAAGTTCACTTCAAGGTATACCATGTCGGGAATGTCCGGATCCCGCTCCAGGGGAAGCAGGGTGTCTTCAGGCAGGAAAGAGCCGTTCAACGGTCCATCGATGTCGGTGAGCTCCACCGTTACGGTATCCGGAAGGCTGAACAGCGAAAGGTCCGCCTCAAGCCAGTAGTGGCCGTAGCCGTCGGAAGTTACAATGTCGAGTTCATCGGGATATCCATTGTGAACCATCCTGAGCTGGATGCCCTGCACCGGCTGGCTGTCCGAAGTCACGGTTCCAGTGATGTTCACCGCTGAAGGCACTCCGTAATCGGTACCAGCCCATCCGCAGCCCGAGGTAATCACACCCAGGGTTCCCAGGATGCTTCCTGAAAACCACCCTGCGAACCTGAGAAGGCCTTTGCGGGCTTTACGGGCCATCAGTCCTCCCCGTAGGGTTCCATGTAAAGGTCAATAGTCAGGGTGGTGGTGGTCCCGATGTAGGGAGCCCAGATGAGGGTGTCCAGATCAGGGTAGGTATCAGGCCATTCACCCTGAGGATCCACCGCCCGAAGCAGCATTGTGTCGGGTATTTCCCAGGGTTCCAGCATGGAATAATCGTAACCTACGATGTACTCCCCGTTGTTGTCGGTCATGCCGTGCTGAAAATCCTCCTGGTCCGGAAGGGAGAGCCCCAGGTGTATATCATCGATCCCTGTGCTGTCCAGTGCGCACATCACCCTTCCGTGAACGATCAGGGAGTGATCGCTGCAGGGTGGCATTCCGTATGCCATGACTATCTGCTCACATCCGGTTGTGATAACTCCCAGGGCTCCGAGCAGGGAGGCCGATAACCTGCTGATCATCTTAAGGAGACCACGATGTGTCCGTTTTACGGCTTCGGCCATGACCTCACTCCAGAGGCTGAAGGTTTATGTCCACGGTCAGTTCCGGGTCGTCGCCGGTGGGCAGGGCCAGCAGGGTATCTGAGGTGTAGAACTCTCCGTTCTCCGCTCCGTCTACGTCGTCCGCCGTCAGCCCGATAGAATCCGTATAGGCAAACTCGTAGTCTTCCACGAAGAGGGAAAAGGAGCCGTCGGCCCCTGTGAAGGCCTGTTCTCCCACGATCTGGGAGACCTCCTGGCTGAAAGCCCTCACCCTGATTCCTTCAACACCGGTGCTGTCCGCAGCGGAGCGTATGGTTCCTGTAAGGGTAACGCTGTATCCTGGAACCCCGTATGTGGGTTCAGCGGCCTGGTAGCAGCCTGCTGTGATCACACCGGCCATGCCCAGGAGCCTGGCGGATATCGCCGCAGCTTTCTTAAGGAAAAACCTTCCTGAAACCTTCACCCGACAGCTCCTTTCACCGGCTTCCTGGGATAGTATACGATGAATCCTGTGATTGTTCCATGGGTGTTTGATTATCTGTCTGTCGAGGCTGAGACTTGACAATTCCACCGGGGAATGCATGATACCGCCCATGGAAAACAGTTTCTTCTCCCTCCGTTCCGTTCTTGTCAGCGCTTTCGCATGGCGCTGGTGGGCGGGTTCCTCCGCCCATAAATAACACTCTCTGACATTTACATCACCGTAACTGCAAATTGTTTCAAAGCAATAATATAAGGAGTGTGCCATGCGCAGGTATTCATCAAGGAACAACGAGTTCCTTTCCACCAGATACACGAATCTGAAGCCCTTCCTTCCATCCCTCCCCCCGCCGCCGGTGGATAACGAGGGGAATCCGGTGAACCCGGAGGTGCTCCGGGCTCTGTTCCCGGACGGAATGATAGAGCACGAGATAACCATGGCACCGGAGGTGGACATCCCCGGGGAGGTGCTGGATGCCTACCGGGTATTCCGGCCTTCACCGCTGGTGCGGGCACTGGCCCTGGAAAAGGCCCTGGAGACCCCGGCGAGGATCTACTACAAGTACGAGGGCACGAACCCCGCGGGAAGCCACAAGAGCAACACCGCCATCGCCCAGGCGTTCTTCGCCGCCAGGGAAGGTTATGCCGGCATAACCACTGAAACCGGAGCCGGCCAGTGGGGCAGCGCTCTCTCCCAGGCATGCTGTCTCTTCGGGCTGGACCTTGACGTGTTCATGGTACGGGCCAGCTTCCTTCAGAAACCCTTGCGAAAGACCTTCATAGGTATCCACGGAGGCAGGGTGCACGCCAGCCCCAGCAACCTCACCCGGTCGGGGCGGAGCTTCCTGGAGAACGACCCCGAGCATCCTGGAAGCCTGGGGATAGCCATAAGCGAAGCGGTTGAAATGGTGGTTGGCAGCCCGGACAGGTGCTACAGCCTGGGAAGCGTCTCCGACGCAGTGTGCCTGCACCAGTCGGTGATCGGTGGTGAGGCAATACTGCAGATGGAGGAAATGGGCGACTTCCCCACGGAGATAATCGGTTGCGTAGGAGGAGGTTCGAACTTCTCCGGCCTGGCCTTCCCTTTTATCGAGAAAACCCTTACCGGCGGTGATGCGATCCGATTCACCGCGGTGGAGCCGGTGGCCTGCCCCACCCTCACGAAGGGGAAGCTGATGTACGATCACGGCGACGCTTCAGGTCTCACCCCGAAGTACATGATGTACTCCCTGGGGGCGGGGTTCGTGCCCCCTCCCATACACGCCGGCGGCCTTCGCTATCATGGGATGGCGCCTCTGGTAAGCCATCTGGTGAAGCTGGGAATGGTGACTCCAGTGGCGTATGAGCAGGAGCGGATCCTTGAGGCCGGAAGGATGTTCGCCAGGGTTGAGGGGGTCCTCCCAGCGCCTGAGTCATCCCACGCAATAGCCGCGGCGGTGGATTCGGCGCTGCGTGCCAGGGAGACCGGTTCTGAAGAAGTGGTGCTCTTCAATCTGAGCGGGCACGGGTTCCTGGACCTCTCGGCCTACGGAACAGCCTGAAGGCCAGGGGCGGCGGTCCTCAGGCCGCCGCCCCCGGTTCAGCTACTTGATGAGGCCGTATATGGCCTTGTAGTCCCTCTCGACGCTTTTCAGTATGGGAAGGTCCGTGAAACTGCCTATCTCCCTCACCGCAAGGGGTGAACTGGAGCAGACCCCTGAGATGGCGTGCGGAGCAAGGTCGAAGTCGTCGCTGAGTATTTTCAGACCGCCGGCTACACCGGCGGCATCCGAGGCGCAGAGTATCAGTCTGTGTATCCTGCTCTTGACCATGGGGTGCCGAAGCAGCATGGCGGTCTCCCGCTGGAAGATGCCGTCTGCGAACTCCAGGACAAGGTAGTTCCTGGGGTTGTTGCCGTACTTCATGTCCACGGAATGGAATATCCTCAAGAGTTCGTCCTCGCTGAGCATGTACGTGGACGGGTGGCCGAAGAAGGTGAAGTCCACCACCTTCTGGGCGCCGCAGTCCTGCATGAGAAGAACGTCCTTCAGGCTTGCTGTACCGGTGATCTTCGCCGCCCTGACCCTTTTCTCCATGGAGGAGAGGGCGTAGCAGCACGCCGCGGCGGCATAGCTCTTTCCCGAGTTCATGGCGGTGCCTATGCAGAGTATGATCCTGGCGCCGGAACCGGTTCGTTCCAGACGCTTGGGTGTTATGAGAACATGGTCGGCGGTGTTCACCACCTGGCCGGTGGTATCGCAAACATAGCCCAGTATCTTCACCTGGGTGGGCGACGCTATCAGCTCGTTGTGGTTCAGCATCTCCCCCACCAGGCCGCTTCGCGCCAGCATGTCCACGGTGGTGCATGGCGCATCGGGAACCATGCCTTCGTAGTGGTCGGGGGCGTACCTGTTTCCGAAAACGAACACGGCCCTTGTCCTGTCGTGGATGGTGTGTATCCTGGCGGAAACGCTCTCCAGGCTGGTATGGAACCCCAGGGAGACTATTTCCCCATAGATAAGGTCCCCCATCCTGGGGGTCCTGTCGGGCGTCTGGGTGTACGCCTTGATCAGTCTCCTGGGTACTGAGTACGCGGAGCTGGGAATAATGGCGTTCGGGGCTATTCTCTTCATTTCACCACTTTCTTCCTTTTTCCACCGGGTAACCGTGCCGGGAATCTATCTGTTTTCCCATTGAAAGTGATAGCCCTTTCAAGTTGCTGTATTCAAGCAAGTTACTTACCTCGTGCCGATGTAATGCCCGTTACATGCCGTACTCAAGGTAACGAACCCTCCTGGAAGTGGGATCGTACCAGAGAAATCTGAGAAGGTCGCCGCCGCCGGATACGGATGAGTAGACCTCCATCCCGCTGAGTTCGCTGTTCCTGAACCAGTGGAACTCCCTTCCCTGAACTTGAGAGATGCCGGTGCGATCACCGGGCTGAAGCCCCAGGGAATCGATGATCCTGCTTACAACCTCCCGGTCGCCGTTGAAGCCGATCTGATAAAGGGGATCGGCTCCCAGTTCGTCGGCATAGTAGAAGACGCCGTCCACCCCCTGGTCCGGCTCGAATCGGAAGTGCCGTCTGAATCCTTCAAGGTTCGCTTCCGTATCGGGAACATCGTGGTCATAATCGCTGAAGCACCCGGTTTGAAGAAGCAGAAGTGAGATCAGGCAGAGAGAGAGCCTCATCTCTCATTCCCCTTCACGGCCAGGAAAAGGGAAAGGAAGAAGAGCACCACGCTGACAGGAAGGAATACGGCCCTCTCCGTGGAAGAGGCGGAGAAGAGATTCCCTGCTGTATTGAAGAGGAAATAGACGGTCATGACCCAGGAACCCGCGGCAAAGACACATCCGGGAAGGGTCCTCAGTATCAGACCCGCCCTGCCTGCTGCGACCATGGCAAAGAGAACAGTGATCAAAAGGGCTACGATCTCCATTGTCACGGCATCTTCCCCGGAGACGGATCCTCCCCATACCACTCCGTCTGGCAGAAGACCCAGCAGCACGCAGAGATGGAACAGGAAAAGAAACCCCAGCACAGTCAGCGCCGCAACTCCGGCTTTTGCAGGTGTGAATCTGGAAAACATCATTGCAACTCCCTTCACTGGCAATATAAGGACAAGCCCGGGGAGGAACAGGTTGTAAACCTGTGAGTAACCAGTGGTTGACAACCAGGGTTCAATGCTCTATTTTCGCCCTCCGGAAGGGGGTCGAAGTGTATTCCAACTCATCTGAAACCGTAAGATATCTCAGGGAGAGCAGGGATTTCGTCTCCGGGCAGGAGATAGCCGGAAGGCTGGGCATAACCAGGGCGGCGGTCTGGAAACACATAAACTCCCTGAGGGAGCGGGGTTTCGGCATCACATCCGTTACCAACAAGGGCTACCGTCTGGATTCGGTTCCGGACCTCCCCTCGGAAGAGGTGCTCCATTCCCTTCTTCGAACAAGTCTTATCGGCTCGGTGATCGAGTACCATGATGCGATACCCTCCACCAACACCCGGGCAATGTCCCTGGGGCACCAGGGTTACCCCCAGGGAACCGTTGTAACCGCAGACAGTCAGACAGCGGGAAAGGCAAGGGACGGAGGCATCTGGGCCAGTCCTCCCGGGAAGAACCTCTACCTTTCCGTACTGCTTAAACCGGGAGTCCCCGCCGATATGCTTTTCAAGCTGGAGGAAATCGCCCTCAGGGCAATGAAGGAAGCGGTAAACGCTTCCTGTCCCGACCTGCCGCTGGAGGTACTGGACGCCGGGCTTTTCTGCGGGAAGAACAAGATAGGAGGCGTACTCTGCGAGGCCTGCGGCGAGATAGGCAGGATACACCATGCCGTTGCGGGGATCGGGCTTAACGTAACCCACCACCCCTCAAGCTCCCCTGCATCATCCATAACGGAACTCACCGGCTCTACCCCTTCCAGGGCTGAGCTGACGGTAACGCTCCTTGAAGCCATGGAAACCCACTACCTGAAATGGATGGATACCGTTGAGAAAGGCTGAGGCCCTGGAAGTGCTCCAGAGCGTTCCCCTGGATGAGGTGCGGAACATGTGCGCCGCCGGGAGGTCGGCCTTCGGGCGCACTGTGGATCTGTGCGCCATAATGAACGCCAGGAACGGCGGGTGCCGGGAGAACTGCGGATTCTGCGCCCAGTCAGGGGTTCCCGGGGGGATCATGGAGGATGCGGATACCCTGAACTCCGTGCACAGAAGGGCCAGCGCCACCGGTATAGGCCGTTTTTCAATTGTGACTAGCGGCGGGAAAGTTGGGACGAAAGAGCTGGACACGGTGTGCCAAGCCGCTTCCATGGGAAACGGGCTCTCACCACTCTGCGCGTCCCTGGGGCTTCTGGAGCTGGATGAACTGAAACAGCTCAAGGACGCAGGATTCACAAGATACCACCACAACCTGGAGACCTCGGAACGGTACTTCCCCTCGGTGTGCATCACACATTCCTGGGAACAGAGGGTGTCCACCGTGGAAGCTGCGTCCCGGGCAGGCCTCTCCGTCTGCTCCGGGGGGATAATGGGCATCGGGGAGAGCGATGAGGACAGGGTCGACCTGGCCCTTGCCCTGGCGGAACTGCCGGTGAGCTCCATCGCATTGAACTTCTATGTGCCGGTGGACGGGGCCAGGATCTCCGAAGAGTACCTTTCCCCGGAGAAAAGGCTTCGGATCACCGCAATGTTCTTCCTCGTCAACCCGGTAAGGGAAGTTAGGATCTGCGCCGGAAGGAAGGGCTTCGGGGATATGGAGGGCATGGTGTTCGACTTCGGGGCAACGGGGATCATGACCGGGGATCTTCTCACCACCGCCGGAAGCAGCCTGGAAGATGACAGGCGTCTCATAGAGGAGGCCGGCTACCGCCATGGCATATCCTGACAACGAACTGATCAAGCTGGAAAATGAGGGGCTCCGCAGGGAACTCACCCTGGGAGATGAAGGCGGGTTGTGCTTCTCGTCCAACGATTATCTCGCCCTCTCAAGGAACCCCAGGGTGACAGCCGCCGCTGTCCGCGCACTGCAGGAGTACGGAGCCGGAGCCGGGGGATCCAGGCTCATGGCGGGGAACCTCAGGGTGCACCAGGAACTTGAAACCAGGCTGGCAAGGCTGACGGGGATGGAGAGCGCCCTCGTGTTCGGCAGCGGCTACCTTGCCAATCTGGGTGTGCTTACTGCCCTGGGCAGCCGAAACGGCACGATCTTTTCCGACAGGCTCAACCATTCAAGCCTCAACGCGGGGGCCAGGGCTTCCAGCGGCAAAGTCATCAGATACCGTCATAACGACTGCGGCCACCTCAGGGAGATGCTGTTCAGGAACGGCTCAGACGGAACAAGGATCATAGTTACGGAATCCCTGTTCAGCATGGATGGCGATATTGCTCCCCTCAGGGACCTCAGGAGCCTGGCCGATGAGTTCCAGTGCCTGCTGGTCGTGGACGAGGCCCACGCTACAGGGGTCTATGGAGGGGGAGGAGGCATCTGCAAAGGGCTCGGGGTGAAGCCGGACATCCTCACCGGAACCATGAGCAAGGCACTGGGAAGCTACGGCGGCTTCGTCTGCTGTGGAGCTGCCATGAGGGACTACATCCTTAACAAGGCTCCCTCCTTCATATACAGCACAGGCCTTCCCCCGGCCTCCGCAGGTGCCGCTGCTGAAGCTGTGGACATAGTGCTGGAGGACCCCTCTCTGGGAACCGGTCTTCTAAGCCTGGCGGAAGGGTTCAGGAGGGAACTGTACGCTCTGTCTTCCTCCGTTCCCTCTTCCTCCTCCCAGATAGTCCCGCTGGTGGTGGGCGAACCCTCCGCGGCGGTGGAGCTTTCAAGGACCCTTTCCAGCAGGGGGATAGGAGTAACTGCCATAAGACCTCCCACGGTTCCCCCGGGAACCTCCAGACTGAGGTTCTCGGTGACCCTGGCGCATACCCCGGCGGATCTGTCGAGAACGGCGTCGGAGACAGGAGCCCTTCTGTGAAGAAGATACTGATAAGCGGCTGGGCAACCGGGAACGGGATATGGAGCGAAGTATCCAGGGAACTCAGGGATACGGAAACGGTGAGCTGGAACACCGTACTCACCGGCGACTTCTCCATAACCGAACCATGCATCGTAGTGGGGTGGTCACTGGGAGGCCAGATGGCCATGGACCTCTCCATGGGCGAAGAGGTCATGGGTCTGGTGCTGGTCTCCTCCATGACATCGCTGAACGACAGAGGGGTCAAGCCGGGCCTGGAGCCAGAGATGTGCTCCATGATCTCAAAAATGCTTCACAGAAGCAGGCGCGCCTACCTTACATCGTTCTTCAAGGAATGCGGAGCCTCTCCTGAAATGGTGCCGGAACTGCTGGACAACTCCGACCGGTTCGCAATGGAGGAGCTGATAGCAGGGCTATCGGTAATGTTCAACCACATGGCCGTTCCCAGGGATGGAGTTCCCGCCGTGCTGATACACGGTACCGATGACAGGATAGTCCCCTGGGAAACCGCCGTGGAGCTTTCCGACTCGATACTGACGAACTCAAGGCTGATCACCGTGGAGAACGGCCAGCACATCCTTCCGGTCACCCATGGCGACCTTATAGCAAAGGCGGTGATGGACCTTGAGGGGTCACTCAACCTCTGATGCCGCACGGATTCGCTGCAGGTTCTCCAAGGCGGCGCCGCAGTACGACAGATACGCCGCTCACCACAGGATGATCGCCCGGGAACTGCTCCGCCATCTGACAGGCCTCCGCTGCCAGAGGATACTTGAGCTTGGCTGCGGCACGGGGATACTGTCCCGGGGACTGCAGAAGCTGTTTCCGGAATCAAGCATTCTGCTGACCGACTCCGCGCCGGGGATGGTCAGCGTGTGTCGGACCAGGGTTCATCCCTCTTCCCTGGTCCGGCACTCCCTCTGGGATTTCGAGTCCGCCGAGTTCCCGGGCAGTTTCGACCTTGCTGTGTCAAGCTGCGCTCTGCAATGGCTCGCAAGGCCTGAGGAGTTCGGGAAAAGGCTGTTCCACGCAGTGTCCCCCGGCGGATGGACGGCCCACGCAATACCTGTGACGGGAATGCTCCGGGAGCTGGAATCGAGCTTTCTCGGTACGGGATGCACCTCCCCTTCACTGGATTACCTTTCCGGCGAGGAGTGGAACGGAGTGTTCAGCGAAGCGGGTTTCGCCATCGCCGGGAGCCTCACAAGAAGATTCACAGTGATGTATCCCTCCCCTGCTGACGCGGTGAGAGCGGTGAACGGAATAGGCGCGTCCCTTTCCGGTCTCTCCCGTGGGGATGATGTGTCCCCGGCTGCGCTGAGGCGAGCCCTGGGATATTACGGAGAAAGGTTCGGCGCTCCCTGCGGAGAGGTGCCGGCCAGCTATGAGGTTCATTTCCTTCTGGCGAGGAGATCCGGGGATTGAGATCCATTTTCGTAACGGGAACGGATACCGACGCCGGAAAGACCTGGGTAACGGGGGGAATTGCCGCGGCGATGAGGCTTCGCGGTCTGAACGTTCTTCCTGCAAAACCCGTTCAAACAGGCTGCGTTAACGGAAACGCACCCGATCTCGACAATGCCCTTTCCCTCTGCGGAGCAGTGGTATCCCGGGAACTCAAGGAGCAGCTCTGCCCTGTGCGCTTCCCCACCCCCTGCTCCCCGGACCTGGCCGCGGAACTGGCTGGTGCTTCCATCGACTTTCAGAAACTCGTCTCATCCTTGAGGAAGCTTGCTTCAGCGAAGTCACTCATCGCCGAGGGAGCCGGAGGGGTCCTGGTTCCGCTGGGGGGCGGAAGGACCATGCTCGACCTGATGAAGGAACTGGGCTGGCCTGTGGTCCTTGTAGTGAGGAACCGCCTGGGGTGCATCAATCACTCGCTGCTTTCCCTTCGAATGCTTAAGACAGCGGGTCTGGAGGTTGCCGGGGTGGTGATGAACCAGGCGGATCCCCCTGAAGAGCCCGTTTCATCGGCGAATGTCCGGGCAATCGAGGAATACGGAGGGATCCCCGTCATTGGCAGAATTCCCTTCTCCCCGGATGGAGTAACAGTGGAGATGTTCCGGGAAACCGCCCACCGGCTGGAGAGGTTCCTGAAATGAGCAACGGCCTTTGTGAACCGGGACACCTGTGGCACCCCTATTCCGACATCGACAAGATGGAGGGGAGATCGTTCCCGGCAATGGCATCCGCCGGCGGCGTTCGCCTTATCGACGATTCCGGGAAGGAGTACCTTGACGGGATCAGTTCCTGGTGGTGCGTTAACCTTGGTCATGGGCATCCCAGGATCGTTAACGCTATCGTCCAGCAGGCCCGAACGCTCCAGCATTCCATCATCGGGGGAATGTCGCACGCCATGGCGGACAAGGCTGCGGAAAGGCTTGCGGGGGTAACTCCGGAGGGGCTGGAGAGGGTGTACCTTGCATCCGACGGGGCAAGTGCTGTGGAAGCCGCGGTGAGGATGGCCCTGCAGTACTGGTGGAACACCGGCAGGCCTGAAAAGAAGACCATCATCTCCATTGAAGGGGGCTATCACGGCGACACCCTGGGGGCCGTTGGCCTGGGGTTCGTTCCCCGATTCCATCAGCCGGTGGCCCATGTGGTGAACAGGTCGCCCCAGGCGCCATCGCCTCACTGCTTCCACTGCAAGTACGGGCTCCGCCCGGAAAGCTGCGGCACAAGATGCTTCCAGGGAATGGAGATGCTTGTCAGGGAGAACTCTTCGACCACCGCCGCAGTGATAGCCGAACCTCTCTGCCAGGGGGCATCCGGGATAAGGATCTACCCCGCCGAATACGTTCGCAGGCTCAGGGAGCTGTGCACCGAAGAAGGAGTGCTCCTCATTCTCGACGAGATAGCGGTGGGATTCGGAAGGACAGGCGAGCTGTTCGCATCGGACCTGGCCGGGATCTCGCCGGACATCCTCATTCTGGGGAAGTCCCTCACCGGGGGATATCTGCCCATGAGCGCCGCGGTGGTCACCGGTGAGATCTACGATTCCTTCCGGAGCACCCCTGAGATGGACAGGACCTTCTACCACGGGCACACCTTCGCCGGAAACCCCATTGCGGCGGCGGCGGCCTGCGAAGCCCTCTCGATCTTCAGCGAGTCCGGGGTACCGGAGGTTCCAGTGGAGTTCCGTAAGGCGTTCAGCGACATGGAGGGGATTGACGGGGTTCACCGGACCGCGGCGCTGGGCTGGATGGGAACGCTGGAGATAGAGGCTTCCGCCGGAGGCGGGGAAACCGCGGCAAGGGCGGCTTCCATAGCCCTTTCGGAAGGGCTTCTTGTAAGACCGCTGGGGCCGGTCCTCTACCTCTGGCCGCCCCTGGTCTCCACCTCTGAGGATATCTCCCTTATGACCGGTATATTCGCCGGGGCGGTGAAAAAGGCCCTGGAGGAGCGGTGAGACGGGAAAGATACCTGCACAGGCTGATTACTGGACACCTTGATGACAGGAGGATACCCGCCCTTGAGTCGGGTGTTCCTGCCCTGCTGGTGCTTGACATGCAGAACTACTTCCTGGATCCGGATTCCCACGCCTTCGTACCCTCTGCTCCAGACCTTGTGGAGCCGCTGAGGGAACTGGCGGAACTCTTCGAATCCCGCGACCTCCCTGTGATATACACCAGGCACTCGAACACCCCGGAGAATGCCGGGGCCATGGCGAGGAAGTGGAGAACGCTTCCCTCGGCGGAAGACCCCATGAGTGAGATATGCGGCTCCTTCGACACGTCATGGTCCGCGGTGGTGGACAAGCCGCAGTACGACGCCTTTCTGCACACGCCCCTTCAGGGGCTTCTTGAGCAGCTTTCCGTTACCTCCGTGGTGATTGCCGGGCTCATGACGGACCTGTGCTGCGAAACCACCGCAAGGGCCGCCTTCACCAGGGGCTACGACGTGGTGTTCCCGGTGAACGGTACCGCAACGCTGAACATGGACCTTCACAGGGCGACCACCCTGAACCTGAACCACGGCTTCACGCCTCCGGTGAGCATCGGGGCGGTAAGGAAGGCGATTGGCGTTGGCCGCTGAAACAGTTACGATCATCGGAGCGGGCCCCTCGGGAATGGCCGCGGCGAATCAGCTTTCGCTCTACGGGATCGAACCGGTGGTGTTCGAACCGGGTGAACCCGGCGGGCTTCTGCTTGAAGCCGGTTCCGTGGTGAACTATCCAGGGGTTCCCGAAGGCATCTCCGGAGAGGATCTGGTGAAACTCTTCCCCTGTCCCCAAAGACTTGTCCGTGAGAGGGTTACTTCGCTTTCGCGGGAGCCCGGAGGAGAATACATCATTGAACATACCTGTGGAACTGTTTCGGCACAGGCGGTGCTTGTTGCCTCGGGAACCCTTCCGGTGAAGCCGGACATTCCAGGCGTGCCGCCGGAGAGGGTTCACCACGGCGTACGGAGCACAAGGAAGGCCGAGTTCGCCTCGGCGGCTGTGATTGGAGGCGGTGACGCCGCTCTGGACTACGCCCTTAACCTGTCGAAAAGGGCTGAGGTCCGGGTATACGCCAGGAGCGGCTTCAAAGGGGCTTCGCCGCACCTTCTCAAGCAGGCCGGGGCTTCCGGACGGATAGCTTTGTTCCCTGAGCACGGTGATTTCAGCAGTTTTTCCGAGGACATCGTCGTGGTTGCCTGCGGCAGGGAACCGAATCTGGCATTCCTCTCCCGGGAGCTTGTATGTTCGCCCCCTGGGAACGGTAGTTACCACCTCTGCGGCGACTGCACCAGCGGCATTTACAGACAGGCTTCCATAGCGGTGGCGGCGGGGGTCAGGGCGGCAATGGCCGTGAGATCCTTTCTTGAAGGGAACACTGGAAATTGATAGTTGCGGCCTCAAGCGGCAGGGATGACCTGGCAAGGGTTTACATTGTGGAGTACCCCGGGGGAGGAAGGGTGGAGTGCGCTGAGTCCCTTCAGCCGCCGAAACCCATCGAGGAGAAGTGGGTTATGCTTGTATCCACCCTCTTCGGTTGCCCGGTTGGCTGCCCCATGTGCGATGCCGGCACAGGCTACGGAGGCAGGCTTACCGCGGAGGAGATCACCGACCAGATCATGATGATGGTCAGAAAGCGCTATCCTGACCTCAGGGTTCCCGCAGGGCAGTTCAAAGTGCAGTTCGCCAGAATGGGCGAACCGGCGCTGAATCCGGATGTGATAACGGTACTCAGGGAGCTCCCGGAAAGTATCGACGCCCCTGGTTTCATGCCCTCCATCTCCACCGTTGCTCCCAGGGGGACCGACCGCTTCTTCCGGGACCTTATTCAAGTTAAGAACGACCTTTACAGGGGAGGAAGGTTCCAGCTTCAGTTCTCCCTGCACACCACCGACCCTGAAAGGCGAAGGAAGCTGGTGCCGGTGAAAACCTGGTCCATGGAGGAAATGGCCCGGTACGGCGAGGAGTTCATGTCGCCAGGCGACAGGAAGGTTACTCTGAACTTCGCCCTGGCAGTGGATTCGCCCCTTTGCCCCGATGTGCTGCTGGAACACTTCGACCCCGAGGTATTCCTTCTGAAGATCACCCCACTGAACCCCACCTGCCGGGCAATGGAGAACGGCCTCTCTACCTGTGTGGACCCGGACTCCCCCGACTCCGCCGCCTCGGTGGTCTCAGCCCTTGAGAAAGCCGGCTACGATGTGATAGTGAGCATAGGCGAGCAGGAGGAGAACCGCATAGGAAGCAACTGCGGCCAGTACCTGAGGACCTGGCTGGAGAAGGGCAGCGCTCCGGAGGGCGGATACACCTACCCCCTGATGAACGGCTGCCGGGAATAACTGGACCCTTCGCTGTGTATAAAGGAAAAAGAAAGGAGAGGTCATGATCCCGCTGATGCCGTTCCTTGTTGATACGATGATACCCATGGATGGTCCATACCTGAACAACATAGTTCACGAATGGGGCGTGGTGGTCTTTCAGGAGTCCGGCGCTCACATGGCCGGAGGCCTGGGAGACGGCATGAGCTTCTATGATCAGAGCGACATCGACGCCTGCGCCGAGGCTCCGGTGGTCTGGATACACGGGGAACCCTTCACCGGTGCCTTCACGGTGAATCTGCCCGAAGGTCAGAACTTCACTTTCCTGTATCCCGAGCCATGGGACCTTTCCGACATTCAGGCAACATGGCGCATCGAGGCTGACGGTTCATCCGGGCACATGAACGAGGAGCTGGTCCCGGTTTTCGGACCGTTCCAGGCTGCTTCCGTATGGTGGGAAGCGGTTCCCTCGCTGGATCTGTACTTCCCTGATGAGGACAAGACCGCAAACTACATCTACTACGAATGCACCGTGGGTTCCGACTTCTGTGATCCTTTCCTGGAATGGAACTCCGGGGGATCTCCGAGTCTCAGTGAGGGATTCCCGGAGGAAGCCCTGTACTTCATTGACGGGAGGGCCATGACATTTTCCCCGCCGGCCAGAGGCCTTATCGACTGGAGCTTTTCCGGTGAAGGTCTCACGGAGGATCAGATACAGGAGATCCTCTGCGGCTGGGCAGGCGGAATGCTGAAGTCATCGGAGATAGATGCCCTATGGGAAACATGGAAGCCATACTGGCGGCAGGGAAGCTGGGTGGTCTTTCCCATTCCGGAGGAACACCATTTGGACATAAGCCGGATTACCCTGTCGATAGACCGCACAAGGACAGTGGAGTACGAAAGGCTCTTCCTGGGCGCTGTCAGGCTCGATCCCCGGTGACCCTCTCGAAGTACTCCATGCATTTGCGCACGTAGTCCCGCTTCTCCCGATAGGTGCCGGGGAAGAAGCTCCGCTTGAAGCCATAGACGATCAGGTTCTTCAGCTCCCTCATCGATAGATCGAAGGCGCTCACCGCCTTGAACACCTCGTCGGTTACCGTGGTGTGTGACACTGTACGGTTGTCGGTGCAGATGGAACAGGAGAGCCTGTTGTCCACCATGTGTCGGAAGGGGTGGTCCTCCAGCCTTTCCAGGCTGGGATCGGTCTGCATGTTGGATGTAAGGCAGACCTCCAGGGTTATCCTCCTGTCGGCTATGAACTGCACCAGGTCGTCCACGTACCTTTCCCTGTCGAGGATCTCAGGGTCGCTTATGGCATCGGGGTTGAAGAGCGAAGTTCCATGCCCTATCCTGTCGGCTCCCAGCTCGGTGATGGCCTGGTAGATGCTTTCCGGGCCGTAGGCCTCGCCGGCGTGAACCGTTTTCTTTATGAAGTTCCTCTGGGCCAGCATGTAGGCCTCCCTGTGGTGCACAGGGGGGTTCCCCTTCTCGGAACCGGCGATGTCTATGCCAACCACCGGGATCTCCAGTTCCTTCCTGGCCTTGATGCCGGCGCCCACCAGCTCCAGTGAGGCAAGGCCGAAGATCTTCTGCTCGGTGGAAAAGGAGTGGACCGATATTATGTCCCTGAAGTAATCAGAGAAGTGCTTGTTGAAATACCTCATTGCGCAGGTGATGATGCCGTACTCGAAGGGGGGCTCCTCCCCCTGCATCACGCTGGGCCTGTGGTTGAACTCCCTCTTTGCCCGGGCCAGCCCGCCGTCCACCGCCTGTATGGTCTGCAGGAGGTTCATGGAACCCCCCGCATGGAGCTGCGGGGCGAACCGAACTTCGATGTACCGCACGCCCTCTTTCTGGTTGTCCACCGCCAGTTCATAGGCGATGCGCTCTATGTTCTCCCGGGTGCGCATCACTGCGCATGTGTACCCGAAGCCCTTCAGGTAATCGTCGAGGCTTTCATAGCTGTCCTTGAATACTGTTTCCCTGAGTCCCTCAACGGTGGTGCTGGGAAGCTCCACCTTCTCGGAACGGGCAAGCTCTATGAGGGTGGGTATCCTGATGGAACCGTCGAGGTGGAGGTGGAGGTCGGTCTTGGGCATTCTTTCGATGAGTTCTCTTGTTATCTCCATGTCATTCCCTTTCGTGTTCCGGGAATGATACTAAACTGGGAAGCCCCCTGGGAGTGCACCGCGTCTAGCCCATATGAATGTCGTCGGGATTGGACGGGTTGACTTTCACGGCAATGGTTGTACCCGCGGAGAACTGGGCAAGGGCGGTAAGGGGGATGACCTGTTTGTGAACCACTTCCTTTGCCCCGTGAACGGGAGAATGGACTAGAAGCCTGAATCTGAGTCTGGGCTGGTTGTTGATGTAGGTGCCGGTCTCCGAGACCTCCAGTATCTCCGCCTGGGCGTCCATCCAGTTCGCCTCCCGGTAGGCCCGTTTCCTGTTGGCAATGGTGGCGAAGAGGATCACCCCGCCGGTGGAGAGGGCGAACATGCCCGCCATTACCCAGAAAAAGATGTTTAGGGGATGGCCGTCGTCGGTTCTTGCGGTGTCCGGCACCAGGAAGCCGGCAACGATGAACCCCAGGATCAGGACGCCGAAGATCCCCACCACTCCATAGTTGATCACCGTTCTCAACCTCTTCCCTCCTTCACATCAGATGTACTTTGCTGTAGTCGTCAGGATCCACTCTTACATTCACTTCCGATCCCGGCTGGAACCCGGACAGCGCCGTTACGGGCAGAACCTGGATAAGACGGGCTTCGAACCGTTCACCCTCCGGCGGATCAACCAGCAGACGCAGTTCCACCTTGGGCTGCCTGTTGATGTATGTGCCTGTCTCGGAGATGGCGGTGACCTTCGCAGTTGCCTGAAGCCAGTTCGCCTCAATGAACGCCCTTTTCCTGTTCAGCACCGCCGCCCTGGCAAGCAGAATGAGGTTAATGGCAAGGAACAGCCCCCCCATGAAGAAGAGGAAACCGGGAAGGGGGCTGGACTCGCCGGATGGGAGCTTCGAAGGGACAAGAAAACCCCCTGCGAGAAAGGCTGCGATCACCGCCGAAAAGAGGATCAGCGCCGTGGGATTCGCCTTGGTCCTGACCGGCATTATTCCCTGCCCTTCCAGTACTCATAACTTAAAAAGAAAACTGCCCGGGGCAAAGGGAACTCTTTCCAGGGTCCTGTGTTGTTTCGTTGACTATTTCTTACCAATTTGGTATTGTTTACAAACTCAAACGACAGGAGGACGAAGTGAAAGGGATCACCATAACAGCGGCGGTGCTGGCAATCGCGTCCATCGCCTCCGGCGTTACCGTAGGGTCGCCTGAGATACCCAGCATGGACCCGTTCTGCGCGTCTTGAGGCTCCCAGAACCGCTATCAGGTGATAGCGCTTGCCGAAGAGATGCAGGGACCGATGACCATCGGGGAGATCTCCTGGCAGAGGGCCGGTACTTCTGGTTCTGCACAGGGTTTCTACAATTCCTTCGAGATCTGTTTGGGTCTTGCTGAGATCGATGAGCTCTCAGACAACTACGAGAGCAACTATGTCCCGGGGTCAAGGGTCAGGGTTTACTCCACCGCCACCCAGACAATGTCCGCAGATCCAGACCAGTGGATGACCATACAACTTGATACCCCCTTCTTTTACGACGGAACCCATAATCTCCTCGTTGAGATCAAATGGGTCGGCGGCTCCAACATGTTCTTCACCTACATGTGGGAAACCGGTACGAACAGGGGGCTAATGAACAAGAACGACGCGGGCAGTCCCACCGGAACACTCTATACCAGGATGTCCAGGCTTATGTTCTCACCGGCCTCCTCACTGGAGCAGTACACATTCGGGGCTATCAAGGCCCTCTGGTAAGACCACTGCCCTCCGGGTGAAAAGGCTGTTATCTTTTCAGCCGGAGGGTCAGATGATCGAATTCCTGCTTAATGACAGAACAGTAACTACCGGCTGCCCCGGCGGGATCAGGGTACTCGACTGGCTCAGGAACGAAGCCGGGCTCACCGGAACCAGGGAAGGCTGCCGGGAGGGCGACTGCGGGGCCTGCACGGTAGTGCTCGGCAGCCTCGAGGACAACGGTATGCGCTACCGTGCCGTGTGCTCATGTCTTCTTCCCCTTTCAGCGGTCCATCGCAGCCATCTGGTGACTATTGAGGGCATTTCTGCTCCGGGAAAACTTAGTCCTTTCCAGAAGGCCTTTGTCGAAGAATGCGCCTCCCAGTGCGGCTTCTGTACTCCCGGGATGATCATGAGCCTTACAGGATTCCTCCTGGGGAGCAGGGAACTCACCATTGAGAACGCCATGGAGTCCCTGGACGGCAACATATGCAGATGCACCGGATACGCATCTGTCCGCCGGGCGGTGGAGTCGGTGATGGCAGGTATTCGAGGGGGCAGTGACAGAGTGGCCGCCATGGTGGAACAGGGTCACGTACCGGAATACTTCAACGAAGTGCCTTCGATACTGGGGGCCATCGGGGAAAGAAGCGTTACCCGGGGAACGATGCCCGTGGCCGGGGGAACCGATGTCTATGTCCACCCCGATGCAGGAGCCTCCGGGGAGGAGCCCTTCTTCATCCAGGCACCGGCGGGGATCAATATTGAGGGAGGGATGGTTCTCGCAGGCGCAGGAACCACCGTGGAGGAGATACGGGAGTCCCCGGTTTTCAGAGAGCTGTTCCCTGACATCGACGGCTTCCTGGCAAGGGTGGCCTCCACGCAGATCAGGTCCCTGGCCACCATCGGCGGGAACATCGTGAACGCCTCCCCCATCGGTGACCTGGCGGTGCTTTTCCTGGCCCTTGGCGCAACCGTCCACACGGGAAGACGCTCCCTTCCTCTGAAGGAGTTCTACCTGGGATACAAAAAGACAGACCTGGACGAAGGGGAGATCATCGAATCAATCTCTTTTCCGCTGCCCCGGGAAGGGGCAAGGCTCTCCGCGCTGAAGGTCTGCAAGAGGGAGTACCTGGACATTGCCTCGGTGAACTCCGCAGCCCTGCTGGTTCTCCAGGGGTCATCCGTTCGCAGCGCTTCACTCTCTGCCGGGGGAGTCTATCCGTATCCACTGTTCCTGGAAGCGGCGTCCTCATTCCTTCAGGGAAGGGA
>DAINQE010000007.1:20168-28987 GCA_036743055.1 Candidatus Sabulitectum sp.
GGAACGGCCGGTGCTGGATCCCAGGGAGGCCTTTTCCAGGGGTGAGCTGATCGTTCCCCCAAGGACGATCGGCTGCGGCAACCCGGCGGAGGCACGAAAGCACTCTGCCTTCGTTGTCTCCGGAACCGCGGAAACAGGGGCCCAGGAACACCTCTATCTGGAAACCCAGAGCGCACTGACGGTGCCGCTGGAAGACGGTGGGCTCAGGATATCCTCCTCCACCCAGGGACCCTCCTACGTTCAGAGGATCACCGCCCGGGTCCTGGGGATTCCATCCCACATGATACACGTGGAGGTGCCCAGGCTTGGCGGAGCCTTCGGAGGGAAGGAGGACCAGGCAACCCCCTGGGCGGTGATCAGCGCCCTTGGGGCTTTCGTCACAGGGAAGCCCGTAAAGCTTATCCTTTCCAGGCACCAGGACCTTGTGTGCACAGGGAAGAGACACCCCTACACCAGCGACTACACCATGGGTCTCGACGAGAACGGCCTGATCGTAAGCTGGGAGGTTGACTACTTCCAGGACAGCGGAGCGGCTGGGGACCTTTCCACCGCGGTGATGGAAAGAACCCTCTTCCACGCAACGGGGAGCTACTTCGTGCCGAATGTCAGGGCAACCGGCTACTGCTGCCGCACCAATGTGCCCCCGAACACCGCCTTCAGGGGGTTCGGCGGACCCCAGGCCATGTTCGTAATGGAAGCAGCCATTCGCAAAGCGTCTTCCGTGACCGGAATACCCGTTCACATCCTGCAGGAAAGGAACCTCCTGAAACCCGGGGATCGCTTCCCCTACGGCATGACATACAGGGCCGAGGAGGTAAGGGATTCATGGAAGCTCTGCAGTGAAAGGATGGGGCTGGACGATGCTTTGCACAGAGCGGAGCGGTTCAACGCAGCCGGAGGAAGGATGCGCAGGGGAGTCTCCATGATGCCTGTGTGCTTCGGGATCTCCTTCACCACCACCTTCCTGAACCAGGCCAGCGCCCTTGTCCATGTATACACCGACGGGAGCGTGGGCATATCCACAGGCGCAGTGGAAATGGGCCAGGGGGTAAACTCCAGGATAAGGCAGGCGGCGGCCATGGTGCTGGGAATACCCGTAACCCTCACAAGGATCGAGGCCACCAGCACAACCAGGAACGCCAACACCTCCCCCACCGCAGCCAGCTCCGGCGCGGACATGAATGGTAACGCCACTACCATGGCATGCGGGGAGATACTCACGCGCATGCTCAGGAGCGCCGCTGAGAGGATGGGGGTTCCAGAGGAAGCTCTGACCGTGGAAAAGGGAAGACTTCTTGTAAACGGCGAAGATACCGGGACGGGCTGGAAAGATCTTGTCGCCGAGACCTATAGGAGCCGGATAAGCCTTTCAAGCCATGCACACTACGCAACACCGGGAATACACTTCGACGGTGAGACCGGCAAGGGAGAACCCTTCGCCTACCATGTTGCGGGCACGGCCCTTACCGAAGCCACGGTGGACACCCTGCTGGGTACCTATACGGTCGACAGCGTAAAGATCGTCCATTGCGGAGGCAGTCAGCTGGACCCTGTGATAGACCTGGGCCAGGTGGAGGGAGGTCTTGTCCAGGGAATCGGATGGGTCACCATGGAAGAGGTGGCCAGGGATGCGGAAACCGGCAGGCTCCTGGCGGACGCCCTGGCAACTTACAAGGTGCCTCAGATAGGGTCCATACCGGAAATGACCGTGGTCTTCGCTCCGGGAGAAACACTTCCGCCGGGGGTTGGGCTGATGGGCTCGAAGGCCGTGGGAGAGCCGCCCTTCATGTACGGTATAGGCGCCTGGTTCGCAATTGCGGACGCCATGGGCGTTCCCATGGAGCACACGGCGCCCCTGACGCCTGAGAGGGTGCTCATGGCACTCAGTGCCGGGAAAGGGAGCAGGGGCTGAGGCTGCGATCCGACATTCTGAAGGGGCTGGTGATCTACGCCGCGGGAGATACGGCCGCAGCCCTTTTTACATGCGGTTTCTCCCTGTGGAGGATGCTGGGTGTAATGGCGGTGGGAGGGCTGATATACTCCTTCGAGGTTCCCGCATGGTTCAGGTGGATAAACGGAAGGTATTCCGGGATCCCCAGGGCTGCCATGGCCGTTCTCTATTTCAACCCTCTCTGGATAACCAGGCACCTCGCGTTCATATGCCTGTTCTCACGGGATTTCTCCGGGATTTCCCCTGTCCTGGCTGCGGTGGCCCTGAAGGGGTTCGCGGTTAACCTTCCGGTGGTGTTCGTGGTGAATTATCTTATTCAGAATTCCATCCCCCTCAAGTGGAGGTTCTTTTCCAGTGCTGTGTTCTCCTCTCTCATGGCGGTCTATTATCCTCTCTGCCGGGTGCTGTTCAAGTGAAACTGCTTGATCTCTACAGCCGGAAAAGGTCCATCCTCTGTGTTGTGGCGGAAACTTCCGGAAGCTGTCCGGGGAAAACCGGTTTCAAGATGGCGGTGCCCGATAAGGACATTCCGAAGGGTTCCATAGGAGGCGGTGAGATGGAACGCCTGGTCATCGAGCAGGCACAGGAGATGCTGAAGGAGAACGCTTCCACTCCCCTGATCAGGACCTTCCGCCACAGTCCCGACGCTGATCCGGATCAGGGTACAGGCATGATATGCTCCGGTTCTCAGAGGATAATCCTGGTTCCCCATCCCCCTGCTAATGCCCTTACCAATGAAACGAGATCATTCAGGATCTCTCCAGCCGGACTGGAGTTCCTGACCTCCCCCTGGGAGAAGGAAGGTTTCACAGGAAGTAAGGATTACTGGGAGTACCGGGAGAATCTGAAGCTCCCTCCAGTGGTCTGCATTTTCGGCGGAGGTCACTGCAGCAGGGCCCTTACCCCCATTCTCGCAAGCCTGGGCATGAGGGCCGTCATACTTGATGACAGGGAAGGGCTCCATACCATGGAAGAGAACGAAGACGCCTGGCAGCGGATCACCATGGACTATTCCCAGGCTGCATCCATCGTTCCGGACAACGGACAGGGGCTGGTGGTGATAATGACCGATTCTCACGTTCACGATGCCCGTGTGCTGGAACTGATGCTTCCGCTGAACCTGAGATATCTGGGCATGATGGCCAGCCGATCCACAGCGGACCACGTGCTGAAGGAGATGGAGATGAAGGGATTCACACGGGAAGCCCTTTCCAGGGTTCACACCCCTGTGGGCATACCCATAGGAAGCCATACCCCTGCGGAAATAGCGGTGAGCATAGCCGCGGAGATAATACGGGAGCTTAACTCGGGCAGCTGATCAGCTGATTTGCCCTGTCTTCCTCCAGGCTGCGGCGAAGAGGCCGTCGATCCCGGCATCCGGCGGGAAGTAGGAAAGTGTGCCGTTCCCGTCCACCAGCTCGGAGGGGCCGGGGAAGGGTATCCTGGTAAATTCCCCGTGGGAAGACTCGAATCGCTGCACCACCTCCATGTTCTCCTCCGGTTCCAGGCTGCATGTGGAGTAGACCAGGCATCCCCCGGGGGCAACCGCCAGCGAAGCGTTTTGCAGTATGCTGCCCTGTATCCCGGCCATGGTCGATGACAGCTCAGGCGTCCAGTTCCAGCGGGCGTCATACCTTCTCCTGTAGACACCTGTGTTGGAGCATGGGGCGTCCACCACCACCTTCTGGAAAAGGGTGGAGAATGGAAGAGCCTCAACTTCGGCGATCAGGGGCAGGCTATCCTCCCAATGGAGTCTCCTGCAGTTCTCACCCCAGCGCTTCATCCTTCTGAGGCTGGGGTCCATGGAGAAGACAGGCCCCTTCCGCTGAAGGTGGGCGGTCTTCCCGCCGGGGGCTGCTCCGATCTCCAGGACCGGGGAGCCCGGGAGATCAGCCATCCCCCTGCCCACGATCGCAGCGGATTCATCCTGAAGGTAAAAACCCTCCGGGGGCGAGAATACGCCCTTCCTGGGAATGGTCCCATATTCCTCCAGGAACCTCCCCCTCTGAAAGCCTTCGGGTCTGCCGCCGAAGGCATAGCCCCCCAGTTCAGGGGCCGTGTTGTTCCATTCCAGGAGCCTGCGCGTTCTCTCCTCGCCAAAGATGGACAGCCATCCCTCCACCAGGACCTTCGGATGGGAGTAGCGGATATGAAGGGGCAGCTCCGGCTCGTCGGAATGGGCGGCAACCTTCCTGAGAACGGCGTTAACCAGCCCCATGGTCTTCCTGCGGCCATGGGCGTCCACCGTTGCGGAAACCGCCGCGTGGGAAGGGACCCTCATCACCAGAAGCTGTGCAGCACCGGCCCGCAGGGCTGCCAGGACATCCGGATCGAGCCTGTTCAGGGGAGTTTTCGAATACCTGCCGATGACATGGTCGAGGTAGCCTTTCCATACAACGGCTTCCCTGTGGATACGCTGGGCCAGGGCGGCGTCGGATGGAGGAAGGGGGAGCCTCTCCCGGCTCCCCCTGAGAAGAAGTATCGCCTGTCTTCTGGAATCACATCCCCTACTGGACGTTCTCAACACGCTCCATGTCCGGGAAGTACTTCTTCAGGGTCTTCTCAACTCCGAACTGAAGGGTCATGGTGGCGAAGGCGCATCCTGAGCATGAGCCCTGCAGCCTTACCTGAACCACTTTGTCCTTCAGTGCCACGAACTCTATGTCTCCGCCGTCGGCCTGGAGCATGGGACGAACCTCTTCCAGTTTCGCCTTCACGTTCTCTTCGTTGAACTCCAGCGTTTCACTCATCTCTAATTCCTTTCCAGGTCAGCGTCAGGCCAGTTGCACCTGAGCCAGAACCAGGGCCACCACGGTCATCAGCTTGATCAGGATGTTGAGTGCGGGCCCGCTTGTGTCCTTGAACGGGTCTCCCACGGTATCACCCATGACTGCGGCGTCATGGGATGGAGAGCCTTTACCGCCCATATGTCCCTCTTCTATGTACTTCTTCGCGTTGTCCCAGGCCCCCCCGCTGTTGGACATGAAGATAGCCAGGAGGACCCCGGTGACTATGGATCCGGCGAGAAGACCTCCCAGGGTCTCCGGGCCGTGTTCGCCGAAGGCGAAGAATACTATCACCGGAACGGCCACGGCCATGATCCCGGGAAGGATCATCTCGTGAAGCGCTCCTCTGGTGGCGATGTCCACGCACTTCTCGGTCTCAGGCTTCGCGGTTCCCTCCATGAGCCCGGCGATGTCCCTGAACTGCCTTCTGACCTCCTGGACCATTTTCATCGCTGTCTTGCCCACGGCGCGGAGAGTAATGGAGGCGAAGATGAAGGGAAGGAGCCCGCCGATCAGGAGACCCGCGACCACATTGGGGCTCAGTATGTTGATGGTGAAAAGATCGGTGACCTCGGCGTATGCCGTGAAGAGCGCCAGTGAGGTCAGGGCGGCGGAACCGATGGCGAAGCCCTTGCCCATGGCGGCTGTGGTGTTGCCCAGGGCATCGAGTTTGTCGGTCCTTCCCCTTACTTCCCTGGGAAGACCGGCCATCTCCGCGATACCTCCGGCATTGTCTGCCACAGGTCCGTAGGCGTCCACGGACATGGTCATCCCAACGTTCATCAGCATGCCCAGGGCAGCTATGGCTATTCCGTACAGCCCTGCGAAATGATGGCTGACAAGGATGGCGGCGGCAATGAGTATCATCGGAGCCGCGGCGGACTCCATTCCCACGGCTATGCCTTCGATTATCGTGGTGGCCGGCCCGGTGGCGGTTGACCTGGCGATCTTGCGTACCGGCCCCGCGCTGGTGTAGTACTCGGTGATCAGCCCTATCGCCGTTCCTGCAACCACCCCGGCGGTAATCGCCCAGAAAACTCCCATGCTTATGGAGAGGGCATCCACCATCCACAGTGAGGCCAGTATGGAAAGAATGGCGCTCACGAAAGTACCGTTCCTGAGGACCTGATCCGGGGAGCCCTTCTTGAAGAGCTTCACGTAGAATGCCCCGAAAAGGCTCGCCAGGGTCCCCATTGCGGCCAGGATAAGGGGAAGGGCGATCAGGGAGGTGCGGCCCAGGTGCTCAATACCTTCACCGCGGAAAATGAAGGAAAGGTCTGCGGTATCCATTCCGAAGGCCAGCACCATGGCCGCTATAATGCACCCTACGAAGGATTCGAAAAGGTCGGCGCCCATGCCGGCCACGTCCCCAACGTTGTCTCCCACGTTGTCGGCGATGACCGCGGGGTTCCTGGGATCGTCCTCGGGAATCCCGGCTTCCACCTTGCCCACAAGGTCGGCACCCACATCAGCGCTCTTGGTGAATATCCCTCCACCGACCCTGGCGAAGAGGGCGATGCTGCTTGCCCCCATACCGAAACCGGCTATGCTGGTGAGATCAACGCCGGGAAGCCCCAGGAAACCCTGGAGGAAGTTCCTGACCGTTTCCACTTCATGAAAGGCGAGATAGAAGATGGAGACGCCCAGAAGCCCCAGGGAGGCAACGGCGAAACCCATCACGCTGCCGCTTCCGAAGGCTGCTGAGAGTGCTTCTCCAAGGCCTGTTCTGGCTGCGTTGGTCGTTCTCACGTTGCCCATGGTGGCAGCCCGCATACCGGCAAAACCCGCGAGCATGCTGAAAAGGGCACCGGCGATGAAGGCCAGAGACGTCGCCCTGTTCACGCCGAAGAAGAGGAGAACCGCGACCAGCGCCACGAAAACGGAGAGTATCCTGTACTGGGTCTTGAGGTATGTCATTGCGCCTGAGCGTACCATGGCGGCGAGCTCCGCCATTTTCTCAGTGCCCTCGGGCATCCTCTTCACTGACCTGTAAATAAGCCAGGCTACGATTCCCGTTCCCGCCGCAACCAGCGGAGCAAAGGTGGTGATGATCGTATTGAAATTCAAAACAGCCTCCACAGACTTCTGTTTAACTACGCCGGTCGATCAATGTCTCAGTTCCAGCAGGGCTCTGGCCGCCGGTAGATAACCCGGATCCCTCTCCAGGGCAAGTGTCCACCAGGTTTCCGCTCCCTCCGGGTCCCCGTCCCTCAGTGAGATGAGGCCCAGATTGAACAATGCGTCGGTTCCGTTCAGGTCCACTCCGTCATCCCTTTCCAGGGCAACATCCACGGCCTTCAGGAAAAGAGCTCTGCTCATTTCCGTCTGCCCCTGCCTGTAATGGGCTATCCCGTCGTGGAACGCCATGTTGACCCCTCCGTTCCTCACCGTATGCCCGGTGAGGAAAGCCAGCGCCAGGCCCGCGGCCAGCCCGGCAGGGGCTGCGATTAATGCTCTGCGAGGCCTGAGGAGGAATCGCGGGGCGAGTAATATAACCAGAAAGGGCACAGCGGGTAAAAGGAATCTCGCGGTGACGAAGAAGGGCAGCACCCCCGCTGAGATGACCGCCGCCCAGAGACCTGCGTCCCTTTCGTTTACCTTCAGAGCTCCAGCCATCAGCGCTCCTGGAACGAGCATCCAGAGCAGCAGACCGTGCACCGGGAATCCCGGGGAACCTGTGAGCATGCGGAGAACGGGGGAATAGCGGGAGCAGTAGTACACGTCGTAGTTGCTGGGAATCGCCACCGGAGAGATCATGTAAAGCAGTTTCTCAGTGTAAAGGGACAGGGTTCCCCAGGGATCGCCTGCGATATGCTCCAGCGTCCTTCGGGTCCACCAGGCGGATACCTGCGACGGCGCCGTGCCGGTCTCGAGGGGTCTGACGCTGCTCTCCCAGACATTGTCCACATAGGGCATGGTCTCATCCAGGGTCCCCGGTCCGGTTGCCGGCGGTGCGAAAGAGGTAAAGCCGTCCGCCTCGGGGCCGCTTCCGATGTAGAAATTCACGCCCCCCTGGCTGGAGATCACCGTGGCCGGGTCGCCGCTGGAGAAGTTCACCGCCCAGACGGCCAGGACAGGAGGCAGAAAAAGCCAGCACCACTTCCTGACCCCGGGGTAGATCACAAGGGCAAGGGGAGCTATCAGCACCGCTGAAGGCCTTGCCACCGCCGCCAGGCCCAGGATCGCCCAGGCAAGGGGGGACGGTCTGTCACCCTGGAACAGCTTGAAGGAGAGGAGCAGAAGGAATGCATATAAGGAAGTAATAAGAAGAGCGGCGGAATAGAAGAGCAATACTCCGTTGACTCCGGCAATGGCAGCGGCGAAGAGCGCAGGTCCCCTTCCTGCGCCGGATTCCACTATCCTGTACACCAGGATCACCGAGGCCAGCCCGAGGATGAAACCCGCAATCGCCCCGGAAATGACAGAAACGCCGGTAAGTGAGAACACGGCCCCCAGGAAGAACGGATACAATGGCGCCCTGAAGTATGGAGAATAGATCAGCGTGCTGCCCCGGGCTATCTCACCGGCCCACTCCATGTGCCAGGAGGCATCGACCACGGGGTATCCCCCCAGCGGGGAAAGAAGGTACGGGAGGATCGAGGCGGCCCATAGAACGGTAAAACCCGCTGCCAGATAACCGGCATGCTTCCGGGGCACTAACTGGTTCCCTTCAATATCCCCGTTGTGGAATGCCCCGGGAAAAGGGGCACGATCCTTACCTCTCCTCCAAGGGCGGTTACTATGTCGGCCCCCACCACCGTTCCCGGGGAGTAGTCACCCCCCTTGACCAGAACATCCGGTTCGAGAAGGGTGATCAGCTCAAGTGGTGTGTCCTCCCCGAAGGGGACCACGCAGTCCACGAACCTGAGCGCCGATAGTACCGCTGCGCGGCTCTCCAGGGACTGCACCGGCCTTCGTGAACCCTTGAGCCGTTCCACGGATTCATCGGTGTTCAGACCCACCACCAGGAAATCGCCCATGCCGGAAGCCGCTTCCAGTATCATCACATGCCCCGGATGAATAATGTCGAAGCACCCGTTGGTGAAGACCACCCTATCCCCGGAAGCCTTCCTGCAAGCCAC
>DAINQE010000007.1:29087-40702 GCA_036743055.1 Candidatus Sabulitectum sp.
GCCGGGATGTGAACGGCACCGCCTGTGGAGCCTTCAAGGAGGACCGACCCAAGAGCGCCCAGGGTAATCAGCACCGCACCGGCGCCATTCCTGTCCATTATGGTTCTTGCGGCAAGGATTGCCTTCTCCGGCGTGGCGGCCTCCATCCCCAGGGCGGCTTCCGCTTCGTGGAGGTTCGGTTTGAACAGATGCACCCCCCTGTACTCCCAGAAGTTCCTGCTCTTCGGATCTACCGAGACCGGCAGCCCGAACTCGTTCGCCATTAGCACCATCTCCCCTATCAGTTCAGCGGTGAGCACTCCTTTGTTATAGTCCTCCAGTATGATGCCGTGGACGCCTCCAACTGCTCCGCGGATCCTTTCCATGAGCACGCCTGCCACATCCCGGGAGATATCCCCGGTCTTCTCCCTGTCTATCCTTATGAGCTGCTGGTTCCTGGCCATCACCCTGGTCTTGACCGTTGTGGGTCTCGTTCCGTCGACCACAACTCCACCAACATCCACTCCCCTTCCTGCAAGGAGGTCAAGGAGGAGTTCTCCCTGGGTGTCCCCGCCAACCACGCCTGCGAGAAGGGGCCTGCCCCCGAGTGATACCACATTCAGGGCAACATTGGCCGCACCACCGGGTATCCACTTCTGATAGTCCTCCCCCAGGGAAACCACAGGTACGGGAGCTTCCGGTGAAACACGGCCCACGGTTCCTTCCAGATAGTGGTCCAGCACCAGGTCTCCTGCCACCAGAACCCTTTTTCCACTGAACATCTCCAACACATTCTTAACGCCTGCCTGGGGAATCAATGCAACCTCCGGGGAATATCCGTTCAGTTCGATACCCGCCCATGCATGGGTACCGCCGTTTTTCTTATTATACGTGGAGAGGAAAGGAGACAGGAGAGCAGATGAAGCAGCAGCCCAGAATAAACGTGAAGCCGGAGGATGTGGACGGGACATACAGCAACCTGGTTCTGGTTGCGTTCTCCAGGGCGGAATTCGTTCTGGACTTTGCCAGGGTAATGCCCGGAGGAACCGCAGCCAACCTGAAATCCAGGGTGATAATGAGCCCCCATGCGGCAAAGCATTTCGCGGCCCAGCTCACCGCACAGGTGGAGAACTGGGAGAAGAAGAACGGCTCACTGCAGGATTCGCAGGACAGGGGAGCCATAGGATTCGTAACGCCGGGCCATGAAGACAAGACTGACGGCAGTTGAGCGAAGCAGCAGGGTGATCCTTGCGGCTATAACCGGACTCCTGATATGGGGCATGGCCATCAATGCCGAAACCTTCGCCGTGGAGGCAAGACTTCCCCTTTCGGTGTCCGTGGGAAGCGGAATGGTTCTCCTGTCGTCCTCAGCCGACTCGGTGACGGTACGGTATTCAGGCAGGGGCTGGGAAATGCTGATGTTCCAGATAGGTGGCCTTCCAGGGCAGATAACCGCCGAATGCGTTACCGAGAGAAGCGCCGCATACCCTGTTCCAGCCGAGGTCCCGGTGCTGCCGGCGGTGGCCGACCCCGACGGCCCGGTGAACGTGGAGTTCGTAACTCCTTCATACGTGACCTGTACCGTGGACACATCCGTGACGGCCAGAGCGCCGGTAAGCCCCGTATTCACCGACGGCATCCCGGCAAGGTTTCGCTTCACGAGGGTCTCCCCTTCACTTGTAACCCTTAACGGGCCAGCATCTTCCGTATCAAGGGCAGACAGCGTGGCCACCAATGCCCTTGAGCCTTCTCATGTGCCCCGAAGGGCATCTCTTGCCTCTTACGGAGAGATGGTTGCATACTCCAGGGATTTCGTTGAGGTCTCCGCTTATGACCCGAAGGTTCCATGGGTGAATTCCGGATCGCATGGAGAAACCTTATTGACACCGTGAGAGTAACCGTCGTAAATTACGGAGACGGCCTGAGGAAGAAACTTACAGCAATTAGTTAAATACCTTTCGGAGGGGTTTAAATGGGTTCAAAGGTTCTTGTGAGAGTACTGATCGTGCTCCTTGCTGCGTTGCTCATCTTCAGAATTCACCAGCGAGTAGAAATGTACAGGGTTCCTCGCGAGAACTGCCGGGTCCAGATGCTTTCCCTTGCCCAGGCCAACATCGATCACATGTATATGTACGCCGGCTCCCCTGCGCCCACCATGGATTCACTCCTGGTATTCTCGGGCCTCGCCGACAGCATGGCAGTCTGCCCGTCACTCATGGCCGCCGGCTACACCGACTCTTTGTACCATTATGATCCCAAACTTGCCCTGGGAACCCAGTTCGCCATCTCATGTCCCAATCTCGACAGACACGGCGGCGTTGTGGGAGGCCTCGTGGACAAGGACTACCCCGATTCGCTCTTCCTCGAGGCAGACTGGATGGAAACCTTCCAGAGGATCCCCTTCCCCGAATACGCGGAGAACAAAAGGGTCGATGTCTCCCGGTCGGCCCTCATCAGGGTAAGCGAAGAGGAAGCCTCATATCTTGCCAACAGGTATCCATCGGTTCTCAGGCCCACCGAGGTTGAGAACCTGGACATCAACGTATTCGAGCTTTCCGACCCCCTGGGCGGAGAGTATGTGTTCGAGATAGAGGAAGACACCCTTCTCACCTTCTGGGAGTTCCCTGAGAGAAGGGGCCGCGCAAGGGGAGACTCCATCAGCGTCCAAACCTGGAGATTCATAGCCTATACCACATCGGATCCTGATTCTTCCAGGGTCGAGGTCTATTACCGTCAGCCCCTCAACTTCCCCAGCAGGGCCGATGGAGCCCTGGCCGGAGACAACGACAATATCACCGTGGTCAGGTACTGGGACTATACAGAGCTCGGCTATCTCAAGACCGAACTCAGGGAGGTCGACCTCGTGGAGGAACCCCGCTGGGAGATGCTGATGCAGCATCATTCCCCTGAAGCGGCAAACCCTGAGGACCCTGTGGAATAGCCCCGCTTAAGCCCTTCAGCCCCGGAGGAGGAAACATATTCCATCCTCCGGGGTATGTTTTTGTATATTCCGGTCGAATCGAATATCCATCTTAATCAGTTCCTTCAGTGGAGGATGCCAAAATGAAGCACTTTGAGAAGGTCGAAGAGCTCTCAGCCGAGAGCGAGAATCAGTACAAACTGGCCCTGGCCATGGCGAAAAGGGTAAGGGCCCTCAGGGACGGCGCTCCTTGTCTGGTCCCAGATATAAGCGATTCACGGCACAATGCCGTGAAGGCCGCAATGGCTGAGTTCGCCAGGGGCCTGATCTCATACGAAGTACCCGCATCAGACAACCAGGGGGTAAATGCATGAAGACCGCAATGCTGGCAATCATTCTGATATCAACACTGATCGTTCTCTCCGGCTGCGGTTCGGATCCGCTGGAAGCCAACGAGGCCGCCAGGGTCGGCGACAGGACCATCACCATGGAGGACATAGACTCCGAGATCAACCGCATCCCTCCCTACCAGAGGGGCGCCTTTGAGAGCCTCAGGGGAAGAAGAACTCTCCTCGACCACATAATCGAGCGGGAGCTTCTGATACTTGCCGCCATGGATGAAGGCCTGGAAGAGGATTCCATGGTACTTGCAATGATCGGCGATACTGAAAGGCAGATAGAGGAGGTCAGGTCCAGGGCCATGGGCCAGGTTCTTTACCAGACAAGGATAATCGATGGAGTGGAGATCCCGGACTCACTGGTCCAGGACTACTACGAAAGGAACCGCGACCTTTACTACAACTATCCCATGGCGCTGGTTTCACACATTCTTGTAACCAGCGGCGAAGCCCTGAACCAGGCACAGACCATGCTCGCCGAGGGAACTCCCTTCGACTCAGTGGCCGTTCTGCTCAGCGAGCACAGCGCCACCGCATCCAGCGGCGGAGACATGGGCTGGGCAGGCGACAACCTTGACATTCCTTACATCAGCGAGGATCAGGAACTCCTGGCGATGCTTCTTGCCGCCGAGCCGGGCACCATACTGCCCCCCTACGAAACCAACATGGGAACGCACATCTTCCTTGTGCGTGAGCAGCAGCCTGAATCATGGGACTCCATGGAAGACGTCAGGGGCAACATCGAGGATATGCTGCGCCCTGCCCTGGTGAACGACTATTTCAGGAACACGTTCCTTCCTGAACTGAAGGAGGAGTACGGGGTAACGGTATACGAGGATCCCGCCGACGGTATCTACGCCGTCATCAACGGGGAGAGCATAACGGAAGAAGACGTTGCAGCTGAACTCGAGGCAATCCCCCCCTATCAGAGACCCACATACGAAACCCCGGAGGGCAAGGCCCTGGTGGTTAACAGCATGGTGGAGAGGGAACTGATGAGGCTCGCCTCCATCGCCGAGGGCCTGGAAAGCGACAGCTCCGTCGTTGCCCAGGTCCAGCAGGCTGAACGTCAGGCCGAGGAGACGCTGAAGGGCGCCCTCATACAGGCCTACTACCAGAAATTCGTGGTGGAAGCCGTTGAGGTGCCCGAGGAAAAGATCCTGGAGTACTACGAAGCCCACACGGGTGACATATACAGGCAGGACCCCCAGACCAGGCTTTCCATTCTGGTTACCGAGGGCGCCGAGGATATGGACGCCGCACTGGCAGCGGTGGAGGAGGGTTCCTTCGAGGACGCGGTTGCCGAATACTCCACCCACATGCCCACCGCCGGCAGTGGCGGAGACCTTGGCTGGATCCCCATGAACGCCCCCATTCCCTACATATCCGGCGATCTGGACTTCTTCGACTCGCTGCATACAGCTGAGCCCGGAACCCTGTTCGGCCCTGCAAGGACCAATCAGGGGCTCACCCTGTTCATGGTGACCGACAGGCTCGAGGAGGGCGTGAAGCCACTTGAGGAAGCGAGGGAATCCATCGAAGCAGCTTTGAGGCCGCAGATGGTCAATGAGTATCTCTATGAGACCATATTCCCGATGCTCAGGGAGAGGTATCAGGTGGAGATAAACGAAGCCGCGTTCCTTCCTTCTGAGAGCATTGGTCCCGACAGCCTGATGACCCTTGCCCAGGAGACCATGGGAACCGATCCCGCCACCGCCGTGGAGTACTTCAAGCTCTTCATCGACAGGTATCCGGATAATGAGCGCTGCGATCAGGCACAGTTCCTTATCGGTTTCACCTTCAGCGAGCAGATGCGGGACTACGATTCCGCCAGGGCAGCCTTCAGGGTGCTGGTGGAAACTTATCCCGAGTCAGAACTCGCCGACGACGCCCAGTGGATGATCGAGAACATGGAGATACCAATCGAGGAATTCATCCCCGCCGACACGGCGGTGGAGGAACCTGACAGTCTGTAACCCATTACCGCTCCAGGCAGGGGGCCCCGCCGGGGCCCCTTTGCCGTTGCATGAAAAACGCTTTGGGCAGATATTTCATGCTGATGAAAGTATGCCTGAAGCGGGAGGACTGGCCCTTTGAAAACAATACCCTTCATTCTTTTTGTTATGGTGATACTGTCTGCCGTATCGTGCAGACCTGACGTTGACGAGGATGCCACCGCCGCGGAGATGGCCGCCCTTGCGGAAAGAGATCTCTCCGATGGAGACTACGAAGAGGCGCTCAGCCTCTTCCGTCAGGCGCTTGAGAAGGAAGCCGGCTCCCCGGACGCTCCGGTGTGGAGGATGGGTGCCGCAGAAGCCCTCCTGGAGCTGGGGAATCCCACGGAAGCCCACACCGTATCAGCAGAGTACAGGAATTCATCGAACCGGGTTCACGCATCAATGGCACAGCTGCTGGAAGCAATGGCCCAGGCGCTTTCTTCCCCGGTATCTGCCCTCCAGTCCCTGAGCCGAACTGATCTGGAGTCCCTGGACCGGCGCAGGGCGGAAACGGCGGTGGAGATCTGCAGGGAGCAGCTCGGCAGGGTGCGAACCGAGAATCTTGCCTCCTACAGGGAAACGGCCTGGTTCGAAGTTTACGTACTCCTGGAACTCGAAAAGAGGTACGCCAGGGAAGGCGACACCCAGAGGGCAATTATGTACGGAGCGGAGATAGACAGGCTCTACCCCTCCGCCCACGCCACCTATGGAAGGCCGGAGATCTCCGGCTCCCAGGGTTCTGAGGAATACTGGGTGGCCCTTGTGCTTCCCCTCACCGGGCAGGGGTCGGAATTCGCCTCCCAGGTGGCTTCCGGAGCCAGGCTGGCATTCGACAGGCACCGTGAAATGCACGAGAACTCTCCGGGACTCATGGATTTCGACACCAGAGGAGACTCTGAAAGACTCCTTGAAATAGTTGAGACCCTTGCGGACAACCCTTCATGCATCGCGGTACTGGGACCCCTTACAAGTTCTTCCACCCTTGCTGTGGCTTCCACTGCCAGAGAAGCGGAACTCCCCCTGCTTACCCCCACCGCCACCTCCGGCGACGTTGACAGAATAGGGGAGCCCGTTTTCCGCCTGGTGGTCAGCGAAGGCAACCAGGCGGCGGCGGTGGCGGAATACGCCGTGAGAACCGCCGGGCATACCAGGTTCGGGATCATCTATCCCTACACGGCCCAGGCATCAAGCGAGGCTGAACAGTTCAGGGCCATGGTCGAACGCCTGGGCGGAACCGTGGTGTCATCCCAGGGCTATCAGCCCGGCAGCACCGATTTCAGGGATCAGATAACCGTTGTAAAGGCGAACGGCCCCCAGGCTGTATTCCTTCCGGTCTCCGCTTGGGATGCGGTTCAGATAGCTCCCCAGCTCCGGTTCTACAGCCTCGAGGTACCCCTGTACGGAACATCGGGATGGGATGACGATCTTCTCCTCCGCCACGGAGGGGAATACGTGGAGGGAGCGGTGTTCACCGCAGCTTTCGGTCTTTCCTCGCTCTATCCTGAAACAGCCCGGTTCGTCTACACCTATTCGCGGACCACCGGGCAGGAACCCACCGCCATCGCCGCCCAGGGATACGACGCCGCCGGGATAATCCTGGAGGCATGGGACAGCCTCTCAAGCCCCACAAGGAGCAGGCTGGCTAGGAAACTCTCCTCCATGGCGCCCTACTACGGAGCATCCGGCCGTTGCGTTCTGGGAACCGTATCGGAATCCCGGGTCTCCTGGCCCATGATGACCGTGATCGATGGCGAGATAATCGGTGTCGAGTAGAGGCTGCTACTGGGGGGTGGACGTAGGTGGCTCCTACGCTAAGATCGGAAGACTTGTCCAGGGAGGATTCCAGCTCACGGATTCAATCCCCACAGGGGCGGGTTCCGAGCCCGCAAGCGTCCTTCAGGCAGCTGCTTCCGCAATACGCCGGTGGGACAGTGAACCACTCGGGGTGGGTCTCGGCGCTGCCGGTCTCATAGACAGGGAAGGCGGCAGGATCGTCTTCAGCCCCAACCTGCCGGGCTGGGGAGGTTGCCCGGTTGCCTCGATACTGGAAGCCATGCTGGGAGTTCCTGTTCTGCTTGACAACGACTGCAATGTTTTCGCAACAGGCGCCCTTTACTCCGGCGAGATACCCGGGAAGGGCCTCTGGCTCTTCATCACACTGGGAACCGGCATCGGAGGAACCATAATCAGCGAGGGCTCCATAGTCTACGGTACTGGAGGCGCAGGGGAGTTCGGCCACTCAACTGTCAGGGAAGGCGGTCTTCCCTGCCCATGCGGTTCGGTGGGCTGCTGGGAAATGTACGCCGGGGCCAGGGCCCTCGAGTGGTACTACCGGAGGGTTTCCGGCGGGGCATCCTCCCCCAGGGGGATAGCATCCCTCGCCCACGGTGGCGACCCTGCGGCCCTCGAGGCGTACAGGGAGTACGGGCGTTGGTTCGGGATAGGCCTTGCAAACCTCGCCAACATCTTTGCCCCCCACGGATTCTTCATAGCCGGAGGCCTTTCCGCCGGTCTCAGGCACTTCGGGATCCCGGCTCGAACCGAGTTCCTCCGAAGATGCAGGCATCCCTGGAGTGTCTCCATGCTTGAGGACTCCCCGGAGGCCGGCGCCTTCGGAGCCGCATCAATGGCGAGGGGCAGATGCTGATACTCCTTCTCGGCCTAATCCTCCAGCCTGACTCCCTGGATGTCCCTCCAATGGAGAGCATGGGTTACGCAGCGGATTCGCTGCATTTCCTCATCGACTCCGAGAACCTTATCCTTATCGGCGAAGCCTCGCTTGAATACACCGGAATGGGGATATCCGCCGATACCATCAGGTATGAGGCTGAGAGGGAAACCGTTACCGCATCCGGCAACATGGAGCTGACCGATGCCGGTGAGACCGCCAGGGGGACCGGCCTTGTCTACCATATGCCAACCGCCACCGCCAGGACCTGGGACACCTCCTCCCTCTACGACAGGGCCATATACAGCGCCGAAACGATAACCATGCTCTCCAGGGACGAGTTCAACCTCACCAACGTGAAGTTCACCAGCTGCGAGAAGGACACCTTCGACTACTACTTCTGGTCCAGCAGGATGAAGGTCTTCCCCGACGACAAGGCGGTTGCCGGGCCGGTGACCCTCTTCATCGAGGAAACACCTGTCTTCTGGGTACCCTTCGCCGTTTTCCCCATAAGAAGGGGCCGGAGCTCGGGATTCACCATCCCCACAATAGGAGCCTCTTCCAGGGACGGCAGATACCTCAGAGAAGTGGGGTATTACTTCGGTTTCTCCGACTACGCGGATCTATTGCTCAGCGCCGACCTCATGGAGAAGACCAGATTCCAGGTAACGGCAACTGAAAGGCATTCCCTCCGCTATGTGATGAACGGAAGAACGAGACTGCAGTGGAGAAGGCAGTTCGAGAACAGCAGGGACAGATGGCTGGTGGAGACCCTGCACACCCACGAACTGCCCGACGGCACCATGGTCAAGCTCACCGGGAACTTCGTGAGCGACCGCTCCTATCTCGAAGAGACACAGCAGGATCCCCAGGAGCGTATGGAGAGCGAGCTCCGCTCGTGGCTCTCCTTCTCCAGGAACCTTGGCCGTGGAAGCGCCCAGATGAACCTGGAGTACACCGAGTACCTTGACGCCCTCCCGGACACCATCGACGGCGAGCTCCTTTCGGAACTCACCGCACCGGACCTGCGCTACAGCCTGCCATCGGCACCGGTCTTCCACACACCTGCGGACCCGGAGGACAGACGCCCATGGCACAGCCTCTACTGGAGCCTCTCCGGCCACTACCTGACCGAAAGCACCCAGTGGGAGGATTCATCCCTCTACAACGCCGGCCTGAGACTGGAGTCGAATCTCTCCGCCTCCGAGAGGCTCGGGGGCATACTGGCCATTTCCCCATCCATCAGGGGAAGGGGCACTCTCTACGACAGGGACAGGATGGGGAACGGCTATCCCGGCTGGTTCCACGGTTCCGCCGGACTTGCGCTCTCAACGGACATCTACGGCCTGTTCGCCTCCGACTTCCTGGGGCATTCCCTTCTTCGCCATACCATAACGCCTACTGTGTCGGCTACCTGGACCCCTGACAGGTTCATTACCACACAGGGCATGGAGAACACTGAAGCAGCCGACTCGCTTTACTACTCATTCAGCGATCTCTCCCTTCCCTCCTCGGGAACCGTGGTGGCCCTCTCCCTTGCCAACGTTCTCGAGGGCAAGAGGGTCTCCAGGGGCACCATCGAGAGGAACACCCTTGCGGAACTTACCGTGGGAACATCCTGGAACCCTGAGGCCGAAGAGGGGGAGAACGCATTCTCCAGGATCTCCGGCTCACTGAATCTTACACCGGCGAGATGGTTCAGCACGAGGCTGGACGGGTCGTGGGATCCCTACGGCCGGGAGACCCGGGATCTCTCCCTGACAACAGGGATAACGCTCTCTGGTAACGACCCCACCCTACGCCCGGATTCAGGGGTGGTGATCTCCCCGCTGATGTGGAGACTCACCATTTCTCACAACTGGCGGCCGGAGATCGGTGAAGAAGCCATTGAGCTGAACAAGCTTAGGGTTTCCGCCGCGGTTGATCTCACAAGCAGATGGTCGGTGAACTACCGCGCCTACTACGACATAACTGAATCAGATTTTATAAGTCAGGATTATACCATAATGAGGGATTTGGACAGCTGGGAAGCGGTTTTCACGAGGCATGTTTCGGATGTTGATACCGGGTTCTACTTCAGGATAAACATAAAGGCATTCCCGGACATCAAGGTGGAACAGCACACCAGCAGTTTCTAACCACGGGGAACACTTGACACAGGGCTTTCACTGCTCTAGTGTAAACGGGTCAAAGGGCTCTGGTGTTAAACAATTAGAAAGGGGTAGGGAATTGAACAAGAAAGAACTCATCAACCATGTGGCCTCCAAGGCCGATCTCTCGAAGAAGGATGCGGCCGCCGCGGTTGATGCCTTCATCGACGGCATCAGCAACGTGATCGAATCCGGAGACAAGATCACCCTCATCGGTTTTGGTACCTTCGGTATCAAGGAGAGGGCCGCAAGGGTTGGAGTCGTTCCCGGAAGCGGAAAGAAAAAGGAATACCCTGCGAAGAAGGTTCCTTACTTCAAGGCCGGCAAGGCTCTGAAGGACAAGGCCATCTAATAGGGAATACCGTTCAGGGGGAAGGGCGCCGCCCTTCCCCCTTTTTTATATTCGCAACATGAAATGGTCAGCGATAATCACGACGTACAACAGCGGTTCAGTGATCGGAAGGGCGCTGGAATCCATCCTTTCCCTGGAGCCTGATGAGAAGCCCGTGGACATCGTGGTGGTGGACAACGATTCAAAGGACCACACGGCAGAGGTCCTGAAGGATTACGCGGACAGGGTGAACTTCGTTCGCAATAAAACCAATCTCGGGCTTTCAAAGGCCAATAATATAGGCGCCGGACAAGCCCGGGGCGATTCGCTGTTCTTTCTGAATCCCGATACCGAGGTCCTTCCCGGAGCCGTCAGAACGCTGTTCTCCTTCCAGGAGTCCCATCCCCGGGCGGCCCTGCTCGGGCCGGGCATGGAGGACTGGAACGGTGTACTTCAGCCCACAGCCAGAACCTGGCCTACTCCACCGGTGATCGCCGCCAGAAGGACCTTCATCGGCGGAACTCCCGCTGGTGCCCGTCTGTCGGCAGGCCACCTGCGCAGCTATCACAGAGAAGACTCACCGGTGAGACCCCACTGGCTGGTTGGAGCCGCCCTCTGGCTGACACCGGAGGGAAGGAAGAGGGTTGGGCTAATGTCCGAGAGCTACTTCCTCTACTTCGAGGATGTGGAGTGGTGCCACAGGGCATGGAGAAGGGGCATGGAGGTGTGGTATGTTCCAGAGGCCAGGATCCGCCATGTATGCAGCAGGGAAAGCAGCAGAAGAAAGGGCGCCCTGGGACTTCACCTGAGAAGCATGACAAGGTTCCTGCTCACCCATCCCCTGACGGCCCTGGGACTCGGACCAGGGGGAGGAGACGAATGAAAAAAGGAAGAAGCGCTCTGTGGGTCCTTCCACCGTCTGACCTGCTCCTGATCGTCCTTGTCTTCATGGGGGGCTTCTGGTTCAGGCATTCCCTCCTGGCAGGCGTCATGGGAACCGACTTCCGTCTCTCTGTCTACCACTATTTACTCAGCGGCCTGGTGCTCGGCGGTGTTCAGGTAGCTTTCATGGCGGTATTCGGCGTCTACCGCAAGGAGTTCGGCCTGGGCATGATCGAAGAGACCGCCGGCATCATCAGGGCTGCCCTTATGGCGGTGCTCTTCACCCTTGC
>DAINQE010000007.1:40802-56375 GCA_036743055.1 Candidatus Sabulitectum sp.
CGCGAAGGATGTATGCGGACTGCTTGAAAGCAGCTCCGCGGAGGAACTGGTGATTGCTGAAAGGAACCTTCCGGCGGACAAGCTCTCAGAGCTGATACTGTTCTGTGAGAAGACAGGCATCAACTACAAGATAGCGGCTGATGTGTTCTCCCTGGTGAGCCTAACCGCCAGGGTTGCCCACATGGGGGGGACCACACTGGTCGAATCGGTTCCAGCTCCTTTATCAGGAGGGGGTCTCCTTCTCAAGCGAACCGCCGATATCATCATAACTTCTCTGCTCATTATCCTGCTACTTCCCGTCTTCATCATAGCTGCCGCAGCCGTTGTGATCGATTCGGGTCTTCCTGTTTTCTACAGGCAGACAAGGCTGGGGCGGGACAACGCCCCCTTCAGCATGCTAAAGTTCAGGTCCATGAAACAGGGGGCCCATGAGCGGAAGGCGGAACTCAGGGAACTGAACCAGTCCTCCGGCCCGCTTTTCAAGATAAGGAACGACCCCCGTGTCACAAGGGTGGGCAGGTTCCTGAGAAGATGGTCCATGGACGAACTCCCTCAGCTTTTCAATGTTCTCAGAGGGCAGATGAGCCTTGTGGGTCCCAGGCCTCCCCTCCCTGAAGAGGTTGAGGAGTACAGCCGAAGGGACTTCAAGAGACTGCATACCATACCCGGGGTAACCGGCGTCTGGCAGATAAGCGGAAGGAGCGACCTGGGATTCGATGAGATGGTGAAGCTGGATCTCTACTATGTCGACAACTGGTCAATCTGGATGGACCTGGCTATTTTGCTTCTCACCCCATCCGCGGTGGCGGCAGGGGACGGCGCCTATTAAAAAGGGGCCGGAAGCCCGGCCCCTAAAACACCAGCCCCTGGTCTAGTTGATGGGCAGACCCTCGGTGAACTGATCTACAGTGGCCTGAATGGTGCTTACCTCTGCGTCGATCTCGTCTGTTACAGCCGTGATCTGTGCCCTGGCCTCCACCAGTTCGTTCCTCAGGGCGTCAATTTCCGCCTGAAGGGCTTCCATCTCAGGGTCGGTGTCCCTGAGCTCCTCGAGCTTCACCGAAAGATCGTCCAGCACCGCAAGGTCCGGTATGATGTTCCTCAGTGTGTCGGTCTGGGCGATGAGGCCGTCGAGCTTCATCTGCACCTCGTCGAGAAGCTCCATCCCTGGGATCTCGATCTCGGGTATATCGGCATCTGGAACATCAGGGACTCCGGGAACTCCGAAGGCCATGGCGGTGCATACCGTAAAAGCGGTTATGAGAATCGGTTTCATACATCCTCCCTTTCTGTACTTTCGTTACCCAGCGTAACGCCACATAATACACTTTACGGTCATGAAACAAAAGGGGCGGACGGTTCAGCCCCTATGACACGGCGCGGAGTTGCCTGTTCTCTATCCTGCTGCTAAGCAGTCAGATATCACAGGCAAACAATATGCTCAGTTTTTCACGAATCATTCAACTCGAACCGAAAGGAAGAACCATGCCGGTAAAAGAGATACAGGGAAGCCAGATCGCCACTGAAGCTGCGGGTAATGACAAACTCACCGTGGTGGATTTCAGCGCCGAATGGTGCGGGCCCTGCAAGATGCTTCATCCAGTGCTGGAGAGCCTTTCAGAAGACCTTTCCGCGAAGGTGACATTCGTGAAGGTAGACATAGACAGAAGCCAGGGGGAAGCCAACCAGTTCGGAATAAGGGGAGTTCCAACCATGATAGTCTTTCACGGCGGCAAGGAGATAGACAGAATGGTGGGCTTCAGGGACAAGGCAACCCTCAAGCGTGATCTGGAGGCCCTGGCGACGGGTCATCTGGGCTGACATGGGTTTCAGCGTGAATCTCGTGGAAAGCGGGTCCGAAATGGCTTCTGAGAAACACACAGTCCTCATAGCCGGCGGCGGACCCGCCGCCCTCTCCGCCGCTCTCTACGCGGCGAGATACGGTATGGACCATATCGTCCTCGAAAGCTGGAAGCCCGGGGGGCAGGCCGCCCTCACTGCAGAGATCGAAAACTATCCCGGTTTCATCTCCATAGCCGGAGCGGAGCTAACGGCTAAGATGAAGGAACAGGCAGAAAGGGCCGGAGCGGTTTTCAGGATGGAGTCCGTGGAAACCGCTGAGGAAGCTGAGAACGGGATAGTGGTGAGGACCGACTCCGGGGAATACCACGGCGACTACCTGATAATCGCCACAGGCGCAGCGCCGGCAACCCTTGGAATACCGGGAGAGGATGAATACTACGGCCGGGGAGTAAGTTTCTGCGCCACCTGCGACGCCCCATTCTTCAGGAACAGGAGGGCCATCGTGGTGGGAGGAGGCGACAGCGCGGTGAAGGAAGCCCTTCACCTGACCCATGTGGTCTCTCAACTGGGCCTGGTCCACAGGCGGGACAGGCTGAGGGCGGAACCATATCTGGCGGAGAAGCTGGTCTCCAACGAAAAGGTGACCACCTACTGGAACTCCCACCTCAGGGAGATAAAGGGTGACGGACAGGGCGTTACCGCAGCGGTGATAGAAACACCCGGTGGAATGAAGACCGTAGAGACCGACGGCGTTTTCCTCTACGTGGGAACGAAACCTGCAACCGAGCCTTTCCGCAGCCTTGTGGAACTAACGGAAAAGGGAGCGGTTCTAACAAGGAACATAGTTGGCACATCGAATCCCAGGGTTTTCGCCGCGGGCGACGTTACGGACAACGGCTTCCGCCAGGTGGTCACCGCTGTTTCCGACGGGGCTCGGGCTGCTGCAGCCATCTTCGACCGAATACAGGCGTACGATTAGAACAGGATTGGAGAACAGGAATGGCGCTTCTCTCCGAGAACGACAGAAATGCGATAAAGGGTCATTTCGAGAAGATGACCAGGGAGGTACCCGTATACCTGGCCAAGGCACCCGGGAAGTGTGACACCGAGGACATACTCATGGAACTGGCGGAGCTCTCCCCTATGCTCAAGGTATCCGTGAACGAATCCGGGGACGGTATGCTGCCTTCGCTTAACATCGGGTCCACCGGAAGGGTAAGGTTCTATGGAACTCCCGCCGGGTACGAGTTCAGCAGTCTGCTCACCGGTATCATAGACAACGGGCGTGAAGAGGAGACCCTCTCTAAGGCAACCATGGAGTTCCTTGACGGTCTCGACAGGGACCTGCACATAAAGGTGTTCGTAACCCCCACCTGTCCCCACTGCCCGCCTTCGGTTGTCCTGGCCCACAGGATGGCCGCCTACTCCCCCAGAGTGACCGCAGAGGCCATCGAGGCCAACGAGTTCCAGGAAACAGCTGTAAAATACGGTGTACAGGGCGTACCCAGGACAGTGATAAACGAAACCTTCTCCGCCGAGGGCTCCCAGCCCGAGTCCTACCTGATAGAGGCTCTGAAAAGGCATATGGAGAAGGAATGATCCTTCTGCTGGCGGGGCTGCTTTCCGCCTGGGAGGTCTCGTTCCCCGGGGAGAACGAGGGATTCTTCGACGCCAGGTATTTCTTCAACCCCGACGAGAACCATCTTGTTTGGGCGCTGATAGAGGACGACGTCACCATGGTCAGGTACGGGCCCCTTACCCTGGGAATAGGTCTCAGCGTGGAAACCTTCATGGGCAAGAGCGACAGTCACGGGGACACCGCATTCAACGTATACGGAGGTCACTGGAACATCAGGGGAACGGTGGGAATGGACTACAGGGACATTCTCTTCACGCTGTTCACCGACCACGAATGCTTCCATAACATTGACATGGCCGACACATGCGGGCAGTACATGAACAACATCAAGCTGGGGGTATCGAACACGGTGGAGACCGTGCCGGATGACCATCCCGTGTTCTTCCCCGGGGGCTATGTACCGGAATACGCCATCAGCGGAGGGGTCTACCGACCCAGCAACCCCTCGTTCCAGAAGGGGCACATCTTCGACTGGTCCCTCCATGCTGATCTGGACTTCCCGGTGCTGTCCGCCGGAAGCATGCTCTACGGGACCATTCTCAGGTCGGATCTGTACTTCCACCTGGACGGAGGAGAGAGCAGCCGCCACAATGTGGAGGTTTACGCAAAGCACAGGACAGAGCACGGGGAGATGGTGGCCTTCATAAGGCACCACCTCCACGACACCCAGCCCATACGGTCAATGGAAGGCGAGACCTGCTTCGGCATCAGGTTCCACTGGTGATCGAACTCAGTCGGTGAAGGGCCACCTCTCCCTGCCGATAACCAGTGGGGGCACCGTTCCGTAGGTCTTCCTCACCCCTGCGCCCAGGTGTTCTATCTTCCTGAAGAGGTCCAGGGGTCTCCAGTTCCACCGGAAGTCCGAAAGCGCTCCGGTTATCCCGCCGTTCTCCACAAGGAAAACCCCGTCCCTTGTCATCCCGGTAAGTTTCAGGCTCTTCTGATCGACGAACCTTATGTACCAGAACCTCCGTATCAGTATGCCCCTGTCCACCTTCGCCACCAGGTCATCCAGTGAACCCGCGCCGCCATTCATGTCCAGTGTCCCCGGTATGAAGAGGGGCTTCCTTCCGGTGGTCCTGGCGGTGTACCTGTCGCAGGGAAGGGCTTTCAGCACACCGTTCCCTATCCACACGGCGTCCTCGGCGGGGAGACCCTCCTCGTTGAACGGCTGGCCTGGTCTGGCTCCGTTCAAAGTGGAAGAGATGGTTACCTCAGGGCCGGTGACTGACTTTCCCTCCATTCCAGAGAACACGCTTACGCCCTCATCGGCTGACCGTGCGTCCATTATCCAGGGAAGGAACATCATCAGGTTCCAGGTTGCCTCAGGCTCCAGTATCAGCTTGTACTCCCCGGGGGGGACTTCCTTCTGGTCCATGTTCATGGCCACCCTGGAAGCAACCTCGTTCACCGCGTCCTCAACCGCGATCTCGTTCCAGCCAGTTCCGCTGAGGCTCGTGTAGCTTGATGCCCTGCCCTGGTCCATGGTGAATGAGAGCGCCGAAGAGGTCTGCCGGTGGAAACCGGTGTTCCCCGTGGATGTGGATACCGCTGTCTGCTCCGATGACATGCCGCATATACCCGCTGCCTGGTAGCCATCCGCCTCGGCCCGGTCGATCACCTTCCCCACCGCATCCATCCTGGGCGAGGCGGGGCATTCAGCGGTGTATTCGTCCCAGGCTCCATGTATAACGGGGTACACTGCTCCGCCGGGCACAGAGGGCATGTATTCGGGATCTGGGGAGGCGGTGGCCAGAAGGCTCCTTGCTTCGCCGGCAATCGCCGGAAGGGCGTCCATGTCTATTCTCTGGGAGGTCAGGGTGGCCTTCCTCTCACCGTCTCCCACCGTGAGCTTCAGTTCCCTTCTGAAAACGTCCAGGTTCTGGGTTATTCTATTCTGGCCGAACCTCACCGAAGCCTCCCGGCTCTCCGTGAGAACGGCGACGGCATCCCTTGTTCCCGCGGCCCTTACCGCGGCTTCCACGAATTCCTTCATCTCTCTGTCGTTCATTACCTGCCGCCTCCAACTTCCACTCCCCTGAACCTGCAGTAACTCGCGCCGTGGGTCATCCTGGCGCTCTGGGGCGGTTCGCCCTTGCCGCAGTTGAGAACACCCATGGTCCTGAAATGCTCCCTGTCGGCCATTCCGTCCAGGGATCCCCAGAACTTAGGGGTAACGCTCCTGTATATGACCTTCTTCAGCGGACGGACCTTCTTTCCGTTCCGGATCTCCCAGAACAGGTCGCCGCCGAACTGGAAGTTCTCCCTTCTCTGGTCTATGGAGAATGAGCCCCGTCCCTCGATCCAGATGCCGTGGGCAACATCGGAGGCTAGATCCTCCGGAGAAACGCCGTTCTCAGGCGGCTCCAGGTAGAAGTTCGGCTGCCTGTTAATGGGGAAGCACTGGGCGTTCATCGCCCTGCAGCAGCCCCGGCTCGAGGAGCTTCCCACAAGCAGAGCCGTCTCCCTGACGGAACCGAACTCCTGAAAAACACCGTTCTTTATGGTGTACCACTTCTGGCCCGGGACAAGGTCGTCGTCCCACCCCCAGCTGGCAATGCCATATGGAAGGGTATTGTCCGCCAGGAAGTTCACCAGCTCCGAACCGTATACCAGCCTGCCCCTGTCCTCCAGGGCAACGAAGGTCCGGCCGGCCATGTTGGCCTCCCAGCCCAGTGCCCTGTCGCTCTCTGTGGGGTGGCCAACCGACTCGTGCATGGTCAGGGAGAGGTGCAGCCCGTCAAGGATAAGGTCCATCTCCCCTGATGGGCTCTCGTCGGCCAGCAGCTTCATGAGAGCCTCTTCCCTGGCCTTCTCGCCCCATCGTTCCATACCCGATTCCTCTATCCATTCCCAGCCGGCTATCCTGCCTCCGTCCTGGAGGGATCTGCTCTGGGCATCCCCGGAGTTCACCGCGGTGGCCATAAGGAATGGCTCGGAAAAGACCAGTTCGGTCTCCACCAGGTCCCCCCTGGTGGTCCCTATTACCCTGTCCCTCTTCTGGAACCACAGCCTGGCGAAGCTGCTCCTTATCCGTGGGTCCGCCGCCATTTCGTCGGAGACCTTCTGGAGGAGACCGATCTTGTCTTCTCTGGATACCTGGAACGGGTCCTTTTCACAGGGGCCCGAGTAAACCCCCTGCTGAAGGTCCAGGGGAGCCAGTTCCACCTTTCCCCTTCCCCCTGCTGCCCTGGCCACGTCCACCGCCCTCGCAGCGGCGGCCTCCATGTCATCCCTGCGGTACCCGGTGCAGGCGGCGAAGCCCCAGCACCCGTTCACCAGCACCCTGATACCCACGCCTTCGGTCTCATCGGCGCTGCATTCCTCCAGCCTGGCGTTCCGCATCATGGTAACTTCGGTATTAACGGTCTCGCATCTCACGTCGCCGTAGTCCACCCCCATGCAGTCGAGGGTCTCCAGGGTTTCCGCTATCCTGTCCTTCACTTCGTCACTTCCGTTCCAGGGCAGTTCTTCTCCACTATTGCCGTCATGGTCAATCTGTAACCGGTCTTGTTTCCCAGTGCCTTGTTGGAAACCAGGGCCAGAACCAGCCCCAGGAGAAGGCCTCCCACGGCGCCCAGGGCTCCGGCCGCGCTGCCGGCGGGCATGAACACCCAGTATCCGCCCAGGAGCAGGGCAACGGGCAGGATAAAGGTAAGGGATATGACCTTCATCGTTGCGGACACAGGGAGTTCGAGTTCCACAGCGTCGCCCACGGAAGCCCCCAGCAGGTTCTCAACGGCTACCTTCTTCGATTCAGGGGTCTTCCCTGTGATGGACATGCAGCTCTCCCTGGCGCTGCACACCCCGCAGCCCTCGCCTCCGCCCAGCTCCACCAGGGCGTCGGGCCCCCTGAGCTCGCAGACTATTCCTCTTCTTGTCATCAGGCACCTCCAGCGTTCAATTTAACCAATGAGCAGGGCGGTGTCACACCCTGTCTTCTGTTTGTATATTCGCCGGTTAAAGGAGGCTCCGTGTATTACTTCGCCTACGGTTCCAACATGTCCGAGAAGAGGCTCACCAGGAGGATACCCGCGATGAGGCTTGGTGTGGCTGTTCTCAGAGGCTACATGCTTGCGTTCACCAAGCCCAGCGAGGCCGACGGAAGCGCCAAGTGCGACGTATGCCCCACAGGGAACGAAAACAGCCTGGTGTACGGGGTCCTGTACGAGATAGATCCGGAGCACAAGCCGGTGCTGGACAGGTACGAGGGCCTTGGATACGGCTATACCTCCGAAACCCTGGAAGTTACCCACAATGGCAGGAAGCTCAGTGCGCTGGCCTATGTTGCGGTGAACCGCGACGAAACCCTGAAACCATTCCACTGGTACAAGGAGCATGTGGTACAGGGTGCCCTGGAGAATGATCTTCCACAAGAATATGTGAGAAACATAAAAGACGTCACATCAGTGCCCGACCCCGATGCGAACCGTTCAGCAATGGAACTGGAGATATACCGGAACCCCTAGAAACCCAGCCCGGCCCCCACAGAAACCAGCATGTCCTTTTCCGGGTGATCCCCGTTGACATGGCTGTAAAGCCCGAAGCAGAGGTTGAGCCCGGATATCATCAGTATCCCCTCGCCCCCTGCGTAAAGCTGATCCGCCTCCACGTTCCCCCAGGGGTTCCCCCAGGTGTATAGAAGGGACGACTTCAGCCCCAGCCCGAAGGTGTAGCCGAAGGTTCCTCCAATGCCCAGAGCGGCCTTGCCACCCCCCACACCAGGCTCCACCTGAACGAACCACAGGTCGGTGGGGCGGTATGTCAGTGAAAAAGAAGCGATCTGCGGTGTGGATACCCTTGCTCCGATCATGAAGGGAAAGCACAGCGCCGGGGTCGCCGCCAGAAGCAGCAGGAAATACTTCATAACAACCTCCTTTGAGGGCCACTATGCCAATTCCCGGCTCCACAGGCAAGTGCCCTGCAGAACCTGCAGGATCCTGCGGGGGAGTCCAGCCAGCAACAGAAACAGTATTCCTGAAGAGTATGAAACACTCCATGACAAGTTGGATTGACATAAAGTGTTCTAATCTAAATAATGCTGATACCATTTAACATGAGAGGTGCGATATGTTTCCTGCTTATCTTTCCATCATCAATCTTCTGCTTGTTTCAAACACACTGGTCTTCCCTGCTACCGACGGTGAATGGACAGCACCGGGGGTCGAGGTTACAGAGATCGCATCCATCGACCTGCTTGCATACGGAACTCCCCCTGCAGGGGAAGGTAGTGAAGTGACGGTCGTTGCCTGCCAGCCTTTTTTCATGGAGGAAGACGGGAAGGTAAGATGGAGAGTGAACATACTCTATCACGACAGACTGGTTGTGGTAGAGGAAGGGATTGAGCCCATTGAAATACATGTTGGCTTCCAGAACTGCGAATCGGCAGTTTTTTCCAACAACGGCAACTATGCGATGGTGGGTGCTGAAGTGGGAACAGAGGACGACCCCCTATGCATCTTCTCGCTGGTGAACTTAGAGGACCGGTCGGTATCGCGCCTCCATAGAACGTTCACATACGGCAGGGAACCGGTCTTTTGGGTTGATAACGATGGGTCAAGCGCTTTTCTGGCTCATGGCCGACTTCTGGAGCGGGGTGATTGGCTCAGGGGACAGTATGATCTCTCAAACGACACGCTTTTCATGCTCGACCGGAACCTTTCTGAAGAATGCTTCATAATGTTCCCATGCATATTACCCGAGATAGTCCGCTCGGAAAACGGCGAAGTGACCCTTGCGTACTATGACAACACCATTGGAAGGTTCGATGAAGCAGGCAGCAGGATATGGAGCTTCCATGAACCCGTGAACACCGATGATCTTCCACCATCACTTTTCAGGATCAGAATGAATGAGAACACGGAAACCTTCTTTCTGAGATACCCGGATGCCCTTTACGCCTATGAAACAGAATCAGGCGATCAGATCATGAGTTACACTGTATATAGTGAGAACACCTCCCTTGCTCTGTCAACAACAAGCAGTCTCTGGTCTGGCATCTTCAAATCAAGAGGAAGTGAAAGAATCTTTCCCCCTAACAACACAGCTCACTTAGTAGTATCAGATATTTATGGCGAAGAAGTATTTAGTGCTGATGCCAGCTGTCAAAATGGAAGAATAGGACAACGTTTTGGTCCAACATTCTACACGCATTCAGATGGTTCTGTAATATTGCTTCGAAGAAGCGATTCTAACCCCCAATACAATTTCCTGTGTCTCGTAAATGGTAATGCTATGTTCTGGCAATCTGAGCACATTGAGAATGTCATAGGATTCCCTGGTAATTTCAGTCCGGAATGGTGGTTGGACTACTATCCGGTAGCATTTCAGCACATTTCTAATAACAGCATTATGCTCGCGTTTCCAAACAGCTCGTTCATGTCTATCAACCAGATAAGGTGGAACAATTAATGCTTCATCTTACGATATCACTACTCATCAGTGTCAATCCTCCCGCCTGGGAAGCGCCCGTAGAACTAGACTGGTTCATAGGCGATTGTAATCCAGTCAGTATGGCAATCGGGTTCGGTGACTGGGCCACAAACACTGAGGGACCCCATCCCGGCTTAGATTTCACCGTTGATAATGAGTATCTCCATTCTCCATTGACATCTGATGGATACATCATCGGGCAATGGCCACCTGTAAGTGCTTTTCACATTTCTCCACAGGGTTCTCTTGTATTCGGGCCGGATAATCCTGAATACACAAACTGGGGGTGGCAGATCGATCATATAGAGAAACCTCTTACTGCAGAGAGATGGGCAGATTACTCGCCCGGAACTTACGTTGGATCAGGCACAAATCTTGATCTTCAAGCATCTCCTGACAATATCTTCAGGCATTTCCATCTGTATTGGATGTGGGTCTGGTACAGCTCATCCTATGGAGATTGGGTGCCGGGTGCGATTTACAATGGTGAAGAAGCACCAGCTATGAAAGGTTATGTCAATCCAGTACAATACCTCCCACAGGAGGATTTAATCGGGTATGACACCGTGGGGTTCAGAAGGGTGCTCGAGGAGAGTGAGAACTGCAATCGAGGAATATGGTTCTCTCCTGATGGGAAAGAGATCGCCGAGGAGTTTGGTCTCAGCATTACATCTGAAGAGTTCCAGGAGGCAGTTTTTGGCGTTGTAGACTTCGCTGTGGCTCCTTGTTCGGAGTTCATCCAGGGTGGAGGAAACAGGGACAGTTGCGGCGTTTATAGCATAGGGCATCGACTCGCCTGGGTAAATCCCTATTTCACCAATACTTACGATCCAGTTCTCTACGAGAACGTCTTTGATGATACTGATACGCGATCCGCAAGAGAGTACGATTATAACTACCGAACGCTTTTTGAGATGAAGGGACAGCTTCCCTATGATACAAATCTCTCCGTCCCTGCTTACACAGACGAATATAGAGCGGTTTTTCTTGACGGTTACTGCATAGGCGAATCTGAGGCCATTACTGAGTTATCGCAGTGGTGGTTTAACAGTGCATACATTCTTTCCAATTCAGGCAATCTCACAACTGGTTCTACTGGGTGGGACAATGTATGGAAGTTCGATAATCCTTCATACAAGCACTACTGGGACACAAATGTTATGTGTATCGGTGGATGGGATACTCGTCTTCGAAGAGGAGATAGAGATGGCGGACCGTTGAACCCACTCTCTCCCATTTCCCAGTTCTCTCTTTATCCTGATGGGGAGTATCTTGTTGATGTAGCTGCCACAAGCCATGGATCAGCATTTTTGACAACCCAGGTATCAGAGCAGATTTATCTGCCTCGGGATGATCTTGAAGATCCGTTTCATACCGAAAGCCCGATTGTTGTTGATAATCACATGCCTTATGTTGACTCTGTTATTGTATACTCAAAACCTCCAAGCCCTTACGCTTTGCCTATAGTCTACTTTTCCTCTGGCTGGGTGGAGGACACAGAGAACATGTGCTCTCAGCCCATTAACCACACAAATCGCTACCCCACTGAGTCAGGAAATGAACTGTGGATTGCAGTTAGATACTCCGAACCTGTAAATGTTTCCCCATACGATGTTTCAATGCATGCTTTCCTTCAGGGGTCAGAAACGTGGAACGCCGGGTATTGCCGACCTATGCCAACAGGAGCTTGCTGGCCCGACAGGTTTGGGGAGCTTGATCATGACCGCTTGTCAGGTGGTTTCTGGCAATTGTACAGGTGCTCTTCTGCCCCTCCCAGTACTTTCCAAGGTCCAATATCAATAGTCTTTCCCCATTCTTCCCTTCTTACTGACTTTGCGGGAAACATGATCGATGGAGATCCTTCGACAATCACCAGCCCACGCTCTTCAGATGGGTCCTGGGATTTGGCCAGCTATGATCAGCATGACAATGTTTATACTTGGGGATATCCAACCTGGTATGTTGAATATGTAGGTGACCACTTTGAGTGCTTCGCACAGGTGAATGAAACCGAAGTTGCGAGACATGATATACCATATATTTATAATCCTGAAAGCAGTATGTCCTTTGATGGCTATATATATTACAGCTGTGGAACTTATTTACGGTGCATTCAAAATCCTCTTGAAAAATACATCTTTGTTATTGATCTTGATGGCATTGTATCTGAGGTTGATATCTATTCCAGAGGGGCAGCTGAAATAATGCCAGATGATACTCGTACCTGGGTCAATTACAATCCGTACAGCTCGTCTTCCTATCCGGGCAATTACCTTTGGATCAGATACAGACAGGTCATGCACATTGGCTATTTATATGTTATCGACTCCAATGAATGCTGGAATTTCATCAATGGGCAAACGGGAGAATCATACTGGGCTGAAATGTGTCACCTGGTGGCGCAGGATTACCGTGAGGAATGGGAGTACTGCGATGCATGGGCGCATCGTCCAACAGGTACATTCTATTACATTAACTCTAACGATCCTGAGCCTACTTTTAACGGAAGCTCATGGACAGTACCGGTCTATTTTATAGATGACTATGAATATGATCATTACTTCATGGGTAACGTTGTCTTAAGTGCAACCAGCAACTCTCTTTGCAGCTCGCCTGAAATCGAAGAAGTTAGTTATCAGCAAGTTGATGCTCAGATTGAAGATAATAGAACACTGGAAGTACTCAGTGTATCTTCTAATCCTGTAGCGGAAATGCTTTCTATCAAAGTAAATCTTCCTGATCAAGGTCAGTACTCAATTCTCGTATATGATGTTTGCGGCCGTGTTATCGCGGATCTTTCGCGCAGCTTTCAGTCTTCTGGGAGCAACACGATAGAATGGGATGTTAAGGGCCAAAACGGAACTCGGATCCCTTCAGGCTGCTATTTCCTTACTGTCTCTTCAGGAGAAAAGACCATACATCAAAGATTCCTTGTTTACTGATCCGCTACTTCAGTGCTTCCGTTCCGCTGAACTCCCTGTTCAGGGCCATGGCGTCAAGCACCATGCGGTCCTCATCGGAGGTCTTTCCAGTTACCAGCCTGGCCAGAACCTCACCGACCCCGGGGCCCAGCATGAAACCCTGACCGCACATGCCAACCGCGGCCAGGAAACCCTTCACTCCGGTTTCCCCTATTATCGGTGAACCGTCGGGGGTCTGGGGGTAGCAGCCTTTCCAGGTTCTCCTTACCTTCAGGTTGGCAAGTCTGGGGTAGAGGTCCACCATCCTTCTGGAGACCATGGGCAGGAACTCCGAGGTCTCAGCTGTTCCCGTGCCCAGCCTGGGCGGGTCGGGGGTGATGCAGAACACCACCTGACCTGTGCTGTACTGGTAAAAGTAGTAGTTGGCGCTTCCAGGAGCCCTCTTGATGTCCACCACCATGGGGTGAAAGAATCTCTGAACAGGTTCGGTTATTCCCGCTTCGTGCATGTCCGGGTACACAGGCAGGTCCACACCCAGCATGGCTCCGATCTCCCTTGCATATGAGCCTGCGCAGTTGATGACGATGGGGGCGGTGTAGGTGCCCCGGGTGGTCTCGACCTTGAAGTCGCTGTTCTTCGTTATCGACCTTACTTCCTCGTTGAACCTGAACTCGGCCCCCTGTCTCACAGCGTACCTGTGGAAGGCGTAGCAGCTCTCCATTGGGCTTGCGCTGCCGTCCTCAGGGGAGAAGGTTCCCCCGAGAAGACCATCCTGATTGATGCCCGGAACTATCTCCATGATCTTTTCAGGCCCGTGCCACTGGATGTTCAGCCCGGCCTTCTGCTGGGCGGGTATCATCTTCCTCAGTGACTCCGCGATGGCCTCTTCATAGGCCACGAAGGTGTAACCCCCCATGTGCCAGCCGATGTCGTCACCGTGCTTCTCCTTCCAGGTGGAGAAGGTCTTCAGGGAATGAAGGCTGAGGGCTACCTTGGCCGGTTCCCCGTGGGTGGCCCTGATTCCGCCTATGGCGCACTTGTTGTTGCCCTGGCCGGCGGAGCTGCCGGAATCCAGAACAAGGGTCCTCACGTTGCGGGAGGCCAGGGACATGGCCGCGGGGGTGCCCACGGAGCCCGCTCCTATGATGATCACGTCGTACATCAGATCTCCTCCCTTCCGCAGAATACACCAAGCCTCGTTTCGGCGAAGAGGGGCCTTTCGGTGAAGTCGGTGATCTCCTCAAGGGGGATTCCCTCCGAGCGGATTATCCTGGGGATCAGTGTCCTGCAGGTCTTGCCTCCGCAGGAGCCGAATCCCGCCCTGGTCCTGGCCTTGAGTTCGTTCAAGTCCCTTACTCCCAGGCGGAGCATCTCCCTTATCTCCCCGGCGGTGACCCTCTCACAACGGCAGACTATCGCGTCGTCGGGAATGGGGAGCTCGGGAACGGATTCCTCCGGGGCGGTCTGGTCAGGTGTCTGGATCCTTACCCCTGCGACCCTGTTCGCGATACCAGACGGGGTCTTAATGTCCAGGAGCATGGTGCCGGGGTATCCCGGTGCTTCCCGGAGGCCCAGGGCGGTGCCCTTGCCAAGGATCTCCCCTTCCCAGTCCGTAAGTGTCAGGGCATCACCTGTTTTTACCATCCATTCCCCCAGCTCCCAGGGAATGGTTACCACCGGGTTCTCGATATCCTTCCGGCGGTCCACCAGTGTGACCGCCAGGCCCGGACATACCGCCACGCACTTCCTGCAGCCTATGCAGCCATCGCTGTATTCGGGAAGACCCATGACCGGGTGGCCTTCAGTTGTTATGAGCCCCTTGGGGCACACTGTCATGCAGGGGTTGCAGGGTATCTCCTGAAGGCAGTGGATGACCGGGTACACACCTGCGGTGTCCGGGGACTCAATGTACTCCTCCACCCTTCCGCCGGGGCTCTTGAGCACCTCGGCCTTTTCCGCCCAGTCGTCGGGTATCTCCACCTGGCAGCCTTTCAGGGTGCAGGCTATCTCCCTGCCCCGGATCTTGCCTGAGAACATGGCGGCGCTGGCCTCGGCTATCTCCTCGGAATCACCGGTTACCATGGTTGGTATGCCGAATTCCAGGGCTTTCTGATGAAACTCGTTCACCGGGCTGAGACCCACGGCAACCAGCAGGGTGTCCACCCTGAAGTTCTTCTCGGTGCCGGTTACGGGGTTGAAAGAACCGTCAACCTCCGCAATGGTTACGCTTTCGAGCTTTTCGCCGCCGTGGGCGGCAAGAACGGTGTGGCGGGTGTAGATGGGAACTCCGAGCCTTGCTATCTTGTCGGCGTGCACCTTGTAGCCGCCGCATCTCTCCATTCCCTCTGCAAGACCCACCACTGTCATCCCAGCCTGAATGGCGTGGTAGGCGCCTATGAGGCCCACATTCCCGCCGCCAAGAACGAATATCCTCTCGGAGCACCGGATGAGGTCGCGGTTAACCAGGGTCTGGAAAGCGCCTGCCCCGTAAACGCCGGGAAGGGTGCAGCCCGGGAAGGGCAGGGATTTCTCCCTGGCCCCTGCGGCAACCAGGAGCTGTCTCGGCTTCACGAGCCTGTAGCCATCGGGCCTCCTTATGCCCACCTTGCCGTCGCTGAACACCGCCAGCACGATGGATTCCAGCCATATCTCCACGGAGTCCATGGCCCTTAGTTCGTCCTCCAGGAGCTTCGCGATGGTTATGCCCCGGGTTCCCGCCCGGCAGTCGGCTACGGAACCGAAGAACTTGTGGGTCTGAAGCACCAGCTTGCCGCCCAT